>JBIIDV010000033.1:0-26252 GCA_044238185.1 Prochlorococcaceae cyanobacterium
AGGGCTCTCACCAGCTCGCCGCCTCTCGGCGACTCAGAAAACTTACATCACCGCAGGCTCTCGCCCCTCAGTTCCGTAAGCCGCACAAGACCTTCCGGTCCCGCGCAGTCCAAAACCATAACACGGGCTTGGCCCAATGCCAGGCTCCCCCCTCCTGCGGCGTTGAGATGCCGCTTTGCAACGCCGTTTCTAGGGTCTGGGCAGGAACGCCGCAATCCGCGGCAGAGAAACGGGATGGCACGCCAATTCAGCCAGGAACAGCTGCGGGTCCGACCCAGCTCCCGAGAGACAGCGATCGTGGAAGGTGCCCGGGAGCATTTCGAACGCACCCTGGTTCGCGTGCGCGGCGAGCTGGTGGGCTCCGTCGCAGCCCTGGAACACCCCAACAAGAGCGCCGCAGCGAACTACGGCGAGGTGTTCCTGCGGGACAACGTGCCGGTGATGCTCTACCTGCTGGTGCAGGGGCGCTACGAGATTGTGCGCAACTTCCTCAGCACCTGTCTTGACCTCCAGAGCAAGACCTACCAGACGCGAGGCGTCTTCCCCACCAGCTTCGTGGAAGAGGACGGCCGCCTGCTCGCCGACTACGGCCAGCGCTCAATCGGTCGGATCACCTCGGTGGATGCCAGCCTGTGGTGGCCGGTGCTGTGCTGGCTCTATGTGCGCCGCAGCAAGGACGTGGACTTCGGCACCAGCCAGCCGGTGCAACGGGGCGTGCAGCTGCTGCTTGACCTGGTACTCCATCCCACATTCGAGGGCACACCGGTGCTGTTTGTGCCGGACTGTGCCTTCATGATTGATCGCCCCATGGACGTGTGGGGGGCGCCACTGGAAGTGGAGGTGCTGCTCTACGGCTGCCTGCGCAGCTGTTGCCAGTTGATGGAGCTGGCCCAGAAGAATGCCAGAAGCCGCCTGCTGGAGCAGCGGTTGGTGCTCAGCCGTCAGTGGCTGCGCGACCTGCGCCGCTTCCTGCTGAAGCACTACTGGGTCACCAGCAAGACCATGCAGGTGCTGCGCAGGCGGCCCACGGAGCAATACGGCGATCAGCAACATGAAAATGAATTCAATGTGCAGCCCCAGGTGATCCCTCCCTGGCTGCAGGACTGGCTGGAGAACAGGGGGGGATACCTGATCGGCAACATGCGCACAGGCCGCCCCGATTTCCGCTTTTACAGCCTTGGAAATTCCCTGGCCTGCCTGTTCGAGATTCTGGCCCCGCCCCAGGAGCGGGCCCTGTTTCGGCTGGTGCTGCACAACCGCCAGCACCTGATGGCCCAGATGCCGATGCGCATCTGCCATCCACCGATGGGGCTGGAGGAATGGGCCGACAAAACAGGCTCTGATCCCAAAAACTGGCCCTGGAGCTACCACAATGGCGGCCACTGGCCCAGCTTGCTCTGGTATCTCACCAGCGCGGTGCTGATCCATGAGCAACGCTATCCCCGGGCCGACGTGCTGTTGATGGGCCAGATGCGGGCGATGCTGGAAGAGTGCTACTGGAGCCAGCTCAACCAGCTGCCACGCCAGCAGTGGGCTGAATACTTTGATGGCCCCACAGGTACTTGGGTGGGCCAGCAGGCCCGCACCTACCAGACCTGGACGATTGTGGGCTTCCTGCTGCTGCACCATTTCCTACGGGTGCAACCTGCGGACGTGAACCTGCTCGACCTAGGTGATTAAGCCAGTTGGCGTCGGCCCAAACAGAATAAAAAAACCGCGGCTTAAGCCGCGGTTGATGGGTTGATGAAGCTGGAGGGAAACCAGGACACTCAGAACAGGCCCAGGGTGAGCGACTTGTCGATCGGCAGCGCAGCACCGATACCCAGGTAGATGGTGAAGAACGTGCCGAACAGGAACACGGACATCGCCACAGGACGCCGGAAAGGGTTCTGGAACTTGTTGAAGCTCTCGATGAACGGCACCAGCATCAGCCCCAGGGGGATCATGGTCTGCAGGGCAATGCCGAGGAGCTTGTTGGGCACAACCCGCAGGATCTGGAACACGGGATAGAGGTACCACTCGGGAAGAATTTCCAGAGGGGTGGCAAACGGATCGGCCTTGTCAGCCAGCATGGCTGGATCCAGCACAGCCAAGCCAACGATGCAGCCAATGGTCCCGAGGATCACCACCGGGAACATGTAGAGGAGGTCGTTGGGCCAGGCCGGCTCTCCGTAATAGTTGTGGCCCATGCCCTTGGCCAGCTTGGCCCTCAGGGCGGGGTCGCTGAGATCAGGCTTCTTGAGGATGTGCATGGCAGGTTGCCCAGTAGGGAAAAACTAGAGCGTGACGAAGCAAAACGGGAGGTTCTGAACTGGATTGCAGCAAGAGGCTGGCTGCGGCGCTTAGAGAGGACCAGAGATACCCTGCTTACGAATCATCAGGAAGTGCATCAGCATGAACACCGCAAGCAGCCAGGGCATCACAAAAGTGTGAAGGCTGTAAAAGCGTGTGAGGGTGGCCTGGCCAACGCTTTCACCGCCGCGCAGGAGCTCAACCATGAAGTCGCCAACCACAGGCACAGCCGCAGGCACACCACTCACGATCTTCACGGCCCAGTAGCCCACCTGGTCCCAGGGGAGGGAATAGCCCGTGACACCGAAGCTCACGGTGATCACCGCCATGGTCACGCCGGTGACCCAGGTGAGCTCCCGGGGACGCTTGAAGCCGCCGGTGAGGTACACGCGGAACACGTGCAGAATCAGCATCAGCACCATCATCGAGGCGCTCCAGCGGTGCACCGAGCGGATCAGCCAGCCAAAGCTGACGTCGGTCATGAGGTACTGCACCGAGGCGTAGGCCTCGGTGACCGTGGGCTTGTAATAGAACGTCATCGCGAAGCCCGTCGCGAACTGGATCAGAAAGCACACCAGGGTGATGCCGCCCAGACAGTAAAAAATGTTGACGTGCGGCGGCACGTACTTGGCCGAGATGTCGTCGGCGATGGCCTGGATTTCAAGGCGCTCCTCGAACCAGTTGTAAACGGGGTTGGAAGCGCCCCCGGTGTTTCCAGCAGGAGTGTTCGCCATGCAGCTGGGTGGATTGGTTGCGAGAGTCTACGCACCACCTCGAAGCTCCCGTGAGCGCACCGCGGCCCCAGCCTCCCTTCCCCGCCCAGCTGTTGCAGCGCAGCCTGGCCCTGCTGCTGGCCCTCGGGCTCGGCCTGGCCGTGCTGGCTACCCCGTTCAGGTTCAGCGGCGGGCCTGAGACCTCGGCGCTGGCCCTCAGCGATGCCCAGCAGCTGGTGGTGGAAGCGTGGCGCCTGGTGAACCAGAGCTACCTGGATCCAGGCCAGTTTGAGCAGGTGCATTGGCGACGCTTGCGCCAGAAGGCCCTGGAGCGGCCAATCCGCAGCTCCGCTGATGCCTACGACGCCATCGAGGCCATGCTCAGCCCCCTCGGAGACCCCTACACCCGGCTGCTGCGCCCCGAGGAATACGGCGCCCTGCGCTCCAGCACCCAGGGCACGGTGAGCGGGGTGGGCCTGCAACTCGGCATCCGTGACAGCGACCACCAGGTGGTGGTGATCGCCCCGCTGGATGGCTCGCCGGCCGCAGAGGCCCGAATCAGTAGCGGCTCCCCCGTGCTCCAGGTGAACGGCCAGCCCACCAGCCAGCTTGGACTGGACCAGACCGCAGCAGCCCTGCGGGGCCCCAGCGGCAGCACGGTGCTGGTGGACATCCTGGAGCCCGATGGCAAGCCTCGTGAGGTGGAACTGGAACGCCGGCAGGTGGATCTCAGGCCGGTGCGCAGCAAGCGACTGCGGGTGGATGGCCACACCCTGGGCTACCTGCGCATCACCCAGTTCGCCGAGCCCGTTCCCCAGCAGGTGAAGGAAGCCCTGCGGGACCTGGAGGGGCAGGGCATCGAGGGCCTGGTGTTGGATCTGCGCAACAACTCCGGCGGGCTTGTGAGCGCCGGCCTGAGCGTGGCCGATGCTCTGCTGGATGCCCGGCCGATCGTGGAAACTGAAGCTCGCGATGGCCTCAGCTCACCGCAACAGGCCGGCCCAGGTCAACTCTTCGCCGGCCCGATGCTCACCCTGGTGAACGGCGGCACGGCCAGCGCCAGCGAAATCCTGGCCGGAGCCCTGCAGGACAACGGCCGCAGTGAACTGGCAGGAGGCCGAACCTACGGCAAGGGTTTGATTCAGACCCTTCTCTCGCTCAGTGACAGCAGCGGCCTGGCCGTGACCGTGGCCCGCTACCTCACCCCGAGTGGCCGGGACATCCAGAACCAGGGCATCGAGCCCGACCACCTCCTGGCGACACCGGAACCCCTCAATCCCGGCGGCGACGCCGACAACTGGCTCGACGAGGCCACCAGGCTGCTGGCCTCGAAACTGCCGCGGCCCCATGCTTCCCCGGAGGCCTGAGGTCGTGCGTGAACGGGTGTACCACGACCCCCTCCATGGGGCGATCCGGCTGGAGACGGCCGAGCCAGCAGAAGCCCTGGCCATTGCGCTGATTGATACTGAACCCTTCCAGCGGCTGCGGCGGATCCGCCAGCTTGGCCCTGCCTTTCTCACCTTCCACGGGGCTGAATCCAGCCGGTTCACCCACTCCCTCGGCGTGCTGGAGCTGGCCCGTCAGGCCCTGCACCAGCTGGAGCGGCACCACCCCGAGCTGGCAGCCCAGCGGGGGGTGCTGTATGCCGCGGCCCTGCTCCACGACCTCGGGCATGCCCCCCTGAGCCACACAGGCGAGGAGATGTTCGGGCTGAAACATGAGGTGTGGTCAGCGCGCCTGATCCGGGAGCACCCCGCCCTGCGGGCGCTTCTCGAGGCGTTCGCGCCAGGATGCTCAGACTCTGTAGCCCGCCTGCTCACAGGTCAGGGCGACGGATCGCCTGCCATCCAGGCCCTGGTAAGCAGCCAGCTGGACTGCGACCGTCTCGACTATCTGCTGCGCGACAGTTACAGCACGGGCACCACCTATGGCCGCTTGGATCTGGAACGGATCCTGGCGGCCCTCACCCTGGCTCCCGATGGGGGGCTGGCCATCCACCCCAAGGGGCTGATGGCAGTGGAGCACTACCTGGTGGTACGCAATCTGATGTACCGCACCGTGTACAACCATCGATTGAACGTGGTGTGCAACTGGCTGCTGCGCCAGGCAATTGCCAGGGCCCGGGCTCTGGGTCCGAGCCGGGTGTGGGCCGACCCGGTGATGGCGCGCTGGCTCTGGGAGCCGAATGACCTGGACCTGCAGACCTACCTGGCCAACGACGACATCCGCACTGGTTACCATCTGCAGCGCTGGCTGGAGAGTGGGCCGCCAGACCTGGCCGATCCCTGCGGGCGGCTGTTGGAACGGCGGCTGCTCAAGGCCACGGCCGTCAGCCACCTCACCTCAGCCCGCCGTCTCGAGCTGCTGGCCGAGGCCCGTCGCCTGGCCGAGGCCCAGGGATTCTGCGCTGAGGTGAGCTGTGGTCTGCAGCAACGCCAGAGCCGCGGCTACCACGCCTACAAGGGCGGCTTGCGGCTGTGGGACGGCGAGCGGCTGGAAGCCCTGGAGCAGCGCTCGAAGCTGGTGCAGAGCCTGGCCGCGCCGGTGGAATGGGCCTGGCTGATCCACCCGGCCGAAGTGGCCCCTAAGTTGCGCCAGTTGATCAGCGCTTGATGCCGACGGCAACTATGGATGCAGTGCTGTGCGAGGCCAGCTGGGACGGGGCCCCAGGCTGGCTGGTGCTGCCAGAGCCTCCAGGGGACACGCCTGCCGGCCAACTGGTGGAGCGCAGCCTTACCCAGGCGAGGCTGCTCTCGCAGGCTGGATTGCCCGATGCCCTCGGCCTGGCCTGCGGCAGCTGGCAGCTCGACGTGCGCGACCTGCGAGCCGTGGCCGAGCGGATGGCAGCGCTAGGGGTGAATCTGGCTGGACTCATCAGCACGGACCCGCACACCCGGGCCGCCGCAGCCGCCCTGGGTCTGCCCACGACAGCCCCGCTGAATCCCCTCTCAGGGGAGGAGCAGGCTGCCACACCTCCAACTGCCGACAACCTCACCGTGCACCGGGGTACCCTGCGGGCCGGTGATCAATTGGACGTCTCGGGCTCATTGCTGGTGCTGGGCGATGTGAATCCAGGTGCGCGGGTGAGTGCCGTCGGCGATGTGCGGGTGTGGGGCCGGCTGCGCGGCTCGGCCCACGCCGGCAGCCAGGGGGATCGCGCGGCCAGGATCGTGGCGCTGCAACTACGGCCCCTGCAGCTGCGCATCGCCGATGCCGTGGCCCGGGGGCCGGCGGATCTCCCGCCCGCTGGCCTGGCGGAGCAGGCCATTCTTGACGGCGGAATGATCCGATTGACGCCGGCAGATCCCCTGTGGCCAGTTAACGATTGATCAGGCCAAAGGCTCCCAGGCCGCCAGCCACCACCATGAACCACAGGGGGGAAATCCTGGTGCGCAGCATGAGCACGCACACCAGGCAGGACACCACCACACCTGCGCCATCGGTGTCGGCGCTGCGCAGGATCTTGAGGCCCACAGCAAAAAGGATGCCCAGGGTGATTGGCCCCATGGCCCGCTCAAACGCGAGCCGCAGGGGCGACTGGGCCAGCCGTTTCCAGCTCAGGCAGGCCAGCACCATCACCAGGGTGGAGGGCAGCAGAATGGCTATCTCAGCCCCAAACGCACTCAGCAGAGCCCAGCCGGGGCCTTCTCGCCAGGCGGCACCCAGACCGAGCAGGCCCACAATCATTGAACTGGGTCCCGGTGCCGCCTCGGCCAGGGCATAGAGATCGGCAAACTGGCTAGCAGTGAGCCAGCAGTAATGGTCGACAGCCAGATGGTGGTACTCGGCCAGGAGGGTGTTGCCGCCGCCCAGCGAAAACAGGGACAGGGACAGAAACTGCCCCATCACCTGCAGCAGCCGGGCGAGATCGGAGATCGGGGCCGGAGTACAGGCAGCCGCCATCATGAGGGCAGGCATCACGGCACACTCCTGTCCTGGCGAGGCCAGTACCAGGCCATTGCCAGGGGCCCGCTGATCAGCACCACCGGCACGAGCCTGGCGTGAAACAGGGTGAGCGCCAGCAGCACAGCCAGTGCCAGCGCTAGGGCCACTGGATCCTTCCAGTACTGATCGAGGATCTTGAAGCCCATCGACAACGCCATGCCAGCGGCGGCGGCCACAACACCGGCCAGCACCCGGCCGACCGCGGGTAGTTCATGCACCTGGAAGTACACCACCCCCAGGGCCATCAACAGACTGAAGGGCACCAACAGCATGCCGGCTAGGGCCGCCAGGGCACCCGGCAGGCCCCGGAATTCCGCACCGATGTACACGGCCATGTTGATCTGATTCGGCCCTGGGAACAGCCGCGCCACCGTGAGACCGGTAAGGAACTGTTCATTGGTCATCCAGCGGCGCTGTTCCACCACGATCCGCTGACTCCAGGCGGACAGGCCACCACCGAAGGCGGAGAGGGCCACCTGCAGCATGCCGGCGAACAGGGCGGCAAGACCCGGCCGAGGGGCCAGGTCGGTGGCAAGCACGGCCGAACCGTTCCGGGCTCGTTCAGTCATGCACAAAGTGGGGATCGGCCGGCAACTCACCCTGCTCATGCAGGCTGGGATCCAGAGGATCCGGAGCGTGGTAGGTGCTGGCCTGATCCCAGTCGGATTCAAAGGTCTGGCGCAGTCGGCTCACCACGGCCGGCGCATCCGACTCAATCCCCAGCTCTCGCCGCAGGTCGAAGGCACTGCGATCGATGTTCATCGAGCCCGTCTGGGCGTAATGATCATCAACCAGCACCAATTTGGCGTGCAGCTTGAGATGCTTCTGGCGCCGCACTTTCACCCCAAAGCGCTCCATGATGCGCAGCGAAGAGAAGGTGTCATAGATATCCCAATCCGAAATTCCATGTTTGCCACCGCATAAAAAACGCACCTTCACGCCCCGCTCACGAGCAGCGATGATGCGCTCCAGAATCACCGCATCCACAAACTTGGGATGCTGAATCCAGAGGCTGTTTTCGGCCATATCAATGATCCGGGCCAGCTGCCCTCGACTGTGCTGATTGCTCCAGACCAGCCCCACGGCGAGATCGGGATGGAACGGCTCACGATTCCAATCGGCTTCAAAACCGGCGATCACTTGAGCCACAGCGGCTGGATCTTCCGTGAGCACGCCGTAATCCCGGGTCTGGGTGAAGTACTTGTCGGCAAGATTGAACGTGGAGATCAGGGCCGCCTCCCGGTCGAACACCATCGACTTCTCATGGGTGACGGGGAAGGCCTCGCTGGTCCAGCTCACGGCAATGCCAGCTGCTTCAAGCTGGCTGTAGGCGCCATCGTTCCAGCGATCCCCTCCTGAAGTGTGGGGGTTGAGCATCACCCTCACCTGGACGCCACGTCGGCGTGCCTCCAGAAGAGAGTCCAAGATGGCGGCGCTCTCCAACTTGAACTGCTTGAGCAGCAGTTCCTGCCCTGTTGCTGCGATCAGGTCGACAACCGCCTGACCACCGTCGTCCGGCATCACCAGGAGGCGTTGGTGCAAGTGGCGCACGTGGTGTCAGCAGTCAGGGCGGCACGGTACCGCAGTTTTGAGCTGCTCTTTGGCTTTAACCTGCAGCCACCCCAGGCCAAGCCGTGACAGCCGCGTCCAGTCGCTTCATCCTGATCTGCTCAGGCAAGGGAGGTGTGGGTAAAACCACCCTCACCGCCAACCTGGGCATCGCCCTGGCCAGGCAGGGCGCCCGCACGGCGGTACTCGATGCCGACTTCGGCCTGCGCAACCTCGACCTGCTGCTGGGGCTGGAAAACCGGATTGTCTTCACCGCCCAGGAGGTGCTCGCCGGCAGCTGCCGGCTCGAGCAGGCGCTGGTGAAGCACAAGCAGGAGCCAAACCTGGCCCTGCTGCCTGCGGGCAACCCCCGCATGCTCGAGTGGCTCACCCCGGATGACATGCGCAAGGTGGCCCAGATGGTGGGCGAGCAGTTCGACTATGTGCTGATCGATGCCCCCGCCGGCATCGAGGGAGGCTTTCGCAACGCGATGGCTGCGGCCAGCGAGGCAATCGTGGTCACCACCCCAGAAGTGTCCGCCGTGCGGGACGCCGACCGGGTGATCGGTCTGCTCAACAGCGAGGGCGTGAAACCGATCCAGCTGGTGCTCAACCGGGTGCGGCCCCGGATGATGGCCAACCAGGAGATGCTGGCCGTGGACGACGTGACCGACATCCTGGCCCTTCCCCTGCTGGGCCTGGTGCTCGAAGACGAACAGGTGATCGTGAGCACCAACCGCGGCGAGCCACTCACCCTCAATGGCACCAATTCACCGGCCGCCCGGGCCTACGCCAATGTGGCTCGTCGCCTGCTCGGCGAAGACGTGCCCCTGATCGATCCCAGCAAGGAACGGAAGGGACTGCGGGCCAAGATCGGCCGCCTGATGAACACCAAGATCTTCTGAGCCGATGACCCTGCGTGAAGTGATCAACAAGCTGCTGGGCCGTCAAGCCAACAGTGCCAGCACCGCCAGGCAGCGGCTGCAGCTGGTGCTGGCCCATGACCGCAGCGACCTCAACCCCGAACTGCTGGAACAGATGCGTCGCGAGATCCTCGAGGTGGTGAGTCGCTACGTGGAAATCGATCTGGAGGAAGGGGATGTGAGCCTGGCCACGGAAGACCGGGTCACCGCCCTGGTGGCCAACCTGCCAATCCGCCGCACGCGGCCGATCGTGGAACCTGCCCCCGAGGCCGATCCACTCGAGGTTTGAATCCTCACCCTGCAGCAGTGGCAACCCTGGATGGCAGCGCCCGGGACCCATGCACAAAGCCGATCAACTCGACCCGATCACCCCAGCTGAATCACGGGTGCTGCAGGCGTTGCAGAGAGGACTGAGCAACCGCGGCATCGCCAGTGAATTGGTGGTGAGCCCACGCACAGTGGAAAGCCACATCTCCAGCCTGCTGGCCAAGACTGGCTGCGGCAACCGCACCCAGTTGCTGCTCTGGTCGTTGGCGATCACCCCTGGGGAGATAAGCTCGCCATTGGGCTCCGCCCAGGCCGGCTTAGCTCAGCGGTAGAGCAGCGCTTTTGTAAAGCGAAGGCCATCGGTTCAAATCCGTTAGCCGGCTTTCAGGGGATCGCGGGTAACGCCCCTGGCCAGGACCGAGCAGGCGGCAGTGGCGGTGGAGCCACCTGGAAAAGCTGGGGGGTCACGGGCAAGACCGGGGGCAAGGCCCGAGTGGATTCCGGCGGCAGGGACACAACGCCGCTGCCAAGCCGGGATGCCGGAGCTGCAAAAATTTTTGCCAGCATCGCCTGGCGTTGATCAATGGCCTCAGGGCCCAGGTTCCAGAGCGATTCCAGGTAGAAAAAGGCCACACCGAGACCCGCTTGACGGCTGGCGAACACCTTCTGCTGCAGCAGGTCGGCGGGGGTGGGTCGGTTGCGCTGGCCACTGAGAATGGCCATCGCCGTGGGGATGCGCTGGCGCGCTTCCTGCACCTCGGGCCGCCACATGTGCGGGGTGAAGCTCTCCAGATCGGGCCTGTAGATCTGCACCAGCAACTCATCGGCAATGCCCTGGCGCACCCAGGTCCGCCAATCCTGCAGCTGCAGCTTGTAAGCGAAGTCGTAGTAGTTGGGGGAAATAGACACGATCGCCCCGGGGCGCCTCGTTCTCACCGCCTTGCTGAGACGGTCCATGAAGGCGGTGATCTTGTCGGCCCGCCACTTCACCCAGGCCGGATCCGCGGGGTTGGCGGGCGGGGTGCGGCCCGTTTCCTTGCGGTAGAGCGCCACGGTGAAGGGGTCGTAGCCGAACTCCCGCGGCAGGGTGGTGTGGTCGTCGAACTGAATGCCATCCGCTCCATACTTGCCAACCACCTCCAGCACCAGATCGGTGATCAGTTGCTGCACCTCAGGCCGGAAGGGGTTCAGCCACTTCACCTCGCCCGCTGCGCTGATGGAGGTGAGGCTGCCGTCCTGCTTGCTGGTGAGCCAGGCACTGTGGCGACGCGCCAGTTCAGAGCCGGGGGCGGCCATGAAACCGAACTCAAACCAGGGAATCACCAGCAACCCCTGGCGACGGCCCTCGGCAATCAGTTCACCGATCACATCCTGGCCCTGCAGGCCCCGATAGGTGAAATCCTGCAGCCCCCGGTCCTGCACCGCCTGGCTGGGGTAGTAGGCGATGCCCCCGTTCCACACCACTGGGTAGAGGGTGTTGAAGTTGAGACGGGCCAGCTGCGCCACCGTCTGCTGCATGCGCTCGCGATCCCGCAGCACCGGCATGTCGTTGGCGGTCAGCCAAACTCCGCGCAATTCCGTGCGAGGCCTGGCCGGTGCGGGAGTTTGTGACGGCGGCTGGGGCTGGTCCTGGGCCCGAGCGGGGGAGGACCCGGCTGGATGCAGCCCCCCCAGCCCTTGAGCCAGGAAGAGTGCAGCCATGGTGATCTGCCGCCAACAGCCCATGCACTGGATTAGGTGGTGGTTAAAGCTTAGGAATCCTCCTTGCCGGCCAGCAGCCACACCAGCAGGAGCAGCGGCAGCCAAACCAGCCACAGCCCCTGCAATACCACCGTTCCCCCCTGGATCAGGGGAGAAGCAATCCAGGCGTAGATCGCCATCGTCACCAGCATCACCAGCAGCAGCGCCGCCATGGCCTGTTCAGGGGAGGTGGTCGGGAAGCAGAAAAGCACCTTGGCGCACCACCTGCCACCCCCCACTCCCGGGCGCCGTGCCCTCAAGCCGCTCCCAGGCCAGCACAGTGCTGGCCAACCCAGAACCGGCAGGCCATGGTGTGGGGGCCAGCATGGGGAGGTCGGGAAAGAACCGGGAGGCCTCCTCCGCATCCCGGGCTGCCGGTACGCCTGAGGGATTGGCACTGGTGGTGGCCAAAACACCACTGCAGCGCAGCAGCTCCCGGGCCGCCGCAGAGGCGGGGATGCGCAGGCCCAGACTCGCCCCGCCTGGATGCAGTTGCGCCACCAGGCTGCCGATGGCCGGCAGCACCAACGTGAGAGGGCCAGGCCAACCCTGGGCGGCGATCGCCAGCCACTCAGCACGCCAGGGCCTGCCTAGCACAGGTTCGAGCTGGGCCAGATCGGCCCCCATCAGGATCAGCGGCTTCTCGAGGGGCCGCTGCTTGAGCCCCCAGATCCTGCTGGCAAAGGCGGGCCTGGCCGCCAGGGCCGGCAAGGTGTCGGTGGGCATCAGGGCCACGGCACCACCGATGAGCCGCTCGGCCAGAGCAGCCGGCGGCAGGGCCGTGGCTGTGGCCTGGACTGAGGCAGAGGCAGAGGGATCCTGGGTCATGGGCCTGGGAAGGGAGCAGATGGCTCTGGCCCATGGCGAGCCACCACAAATCGCCTGGTGCCCTCGAGATCTCCATGGGCCGTGACAGGATCCAGGCCGGCGGCCTGCAACAGCCCCTGCACGGCATCACTTTGATCATGGTGATGCTCCATTAGCAACCAGCCTCCGGCAGCCAGGGCCTGCCCAGCGCCAGCGGCAATGGCTCGGATGGCCATCAACCCATCCGCCCCCCCATCGAGGGCTACCCGGGGCTCATGATCTTTCACCCCCGGCTCCAGTGCAGCCCATACCGCTGTGGGGATATAGGGCGGGTTGGCGACCACCAGGTTCAAGCGACCCCACCAGGGTCTGAGCGGCTCCCACCAGCTCCCGGCCAACAGCCGCACCTGCTGGTTGAGGCCATGGCAGCGCAGGTTCTGCTCTGCCTGCTGGAGCGCCTCAGGGCTGGAGTCCACCGCCAAGCCCTCACTGTTAGGCCAGAGCCGGGCCAGTGCCACGGCCAGGCACCCCGATCCCGTGCCCAGGTCGGCCCAGATCGGCGGCGAGGTCTCGGCCCAGCAGGCCTGGGCTAACTCCACCAGCAGCTCAGTTTCCTGGCGGGGAATCAGCACGCCCGGGGCCACCGCCAGCTGCAGATCCCGCCATGGACACACCCCCGCCAGGTATTGCAAGGGACGGGCCGTCTCCAGATGGGACGACCACAGGCCAGCCAACTGCTCCAGAGGCGAGCACAGCTGCACATTCCGCTGGGGATCCAGACGCAACCGCTGCAGCGTGGCCCAGTCGACCCCACCCACCAGCTCCAGCAGCCAGTCGAGATCGATCGGCCGCCCCCCCCGCTGGAGCTGGAGGCGGCGCCAGGCCAGCAGCTCGCTGCCCTTCAGCTGAAATACCGGCGATGGCTCGGCTGGCCCTGAGGGCTGCAGCGCAACTGGTTTGTGGTTCTGGTGCAAACCGTTCACCCAACCCTCTCCATTCAATCTGGCGAGCGGGGCCGCCAGTGCAGCCCGGGTTCGGAGCGCACCACGCCGGCCAGCTCCAGGGCCAGCAGCCTGGGCGCAAGGGCCGAGGCGGGCTGCTCCAGAGCCAGGCAGAGCTGCTCCAGCGAGGCGCCATCAGCCAGGGCGCGCATCAGCTCCGGATCCGGCGCTGGGGCGCTCCCGCCACCACGGCTGGATCGAACGGCAGCTGGCCGGGATCCGAGGGGCCCCACCCCCAGCTGACGGATGAGATCAGCCGGCTCCAGCAACAGCGTGGCGCCGCGGCCCAGCCAGCGATTGCTGCCGCGGGCCGAGAGCCGGGCCGCATCGCCGGGCACCACCCAGAGCGGCAGCTGCTGGTCCCAGGCCAATTGGGCCGAATGCAGGGCGCCACTGCGATCCGGGCATTCCACCAGCACCACTGCACCGGCCAGAGCCACCTGCAGCCGGTTGCGGGCCGCGAAATGGCCCGCGCACACCGATGCTCCAGACGGCTGCTCACTGATCAGCAGCCCCTCCCTGCCAACCTGCTCCTGCAAGGCTCGGTGGTGGCTGGGATACACCCTCTCCAGCGGTGTGCCGAGCACGGCCACCGGACACCCACCCGCCTCGAGACAGCCTCGATGGCTGGCGGCATCGATTCCATCGGCTAGGCCGCTCACCACCGGCCAGCCGGCCTGGGCCAGGGCGCGCCCGAGGGCTTCCGCCATGGCCAGTCCGGCCCGAGAGGGGCGCCGCGTCCCCACCACGGCCACGGCCCGGCGGCGGGCCAGGAGCGGCCAGAGGCAACCGCGGCCACGCCAGTAGAGCCCGAGGGGCGGCCGGGAGAGCTGCCCCAGGGCGACCGGGGTGGCGGGATCCCCGGGCAACAGCACCCTCCGCCCCCCCTGCACCTGCAACGACCAGCGCTCCAACGGCCGTTCCCCCCAACGCTGGCGAAACCGGGCCAACCGCTCGCGCCAGTCGCTCGCCACCCCCTCCAGGCGGGGAAAGCAATCCAGCGGCGCGCCCCAGGCTGCGGCCAAGCCACCGAAGTGGGCCTCAATCACACGCAGACTCACCCAACCGAGACCGGGGCAGGCTGCCCAGAGCAACCACCAGAGCCGCTGCTCCTGCCCCCATCCCGGGAGGAGGCGATCACCCGGCGGGCCGTGGCTGGGCTGCGGAGCGACAGCCACCAAGCGCAGGTCACCACCAGACCTCTCCCCCGCAAGGTCTCGTGGCGCAAGGCCCTGCGCCACGAGACCTTGCGCTACAGGGCCTTCCACTACAGGGTCTTGCAACCCAGGACAGCCCACCCCATCCCCTCGCATGCAATCAGTACAGGTGTACTGATGCTATCCCTGGCCTTGGGCCAGGGCCGTCGCCGCTGCCGCCAGATCCTCCGGCCAGCGCCGCCGCAACCGGAAAGCGGGCACGCCTTCCACCGGCGCACTGCCCTCGCCGCTGCGGTCCACCAGCACGAGCTCCACCCTGGCTTCGGCCGCAAGCCGCTCGGCGGCTCCCTCGCCAGTGATGAATTGGCTGGACCAGCACAACTTCAGGCCCTGGCGAGGCAAAACCCGGCTGATCACCTCCACCACATCACCATGGCGGAGCGGCTGGAGGTACCGGATGGTCAACTCCACCACAGGCAGCTCCAGGCCCCGGGCCGAGAGTTCGCTGTAGGCCAGGCCCACCGCTGCCAGGGCCTCCACCCGCGCCTCTTCCAACCAGGCCAGGTAGGCGCCGTGCCACATCACTCCGGCGTGGTCTGTGTGCTGGGGCAGCACCCGGCGCCCCAGCCGCCATTGGCCACACTCCGTCACGGTCTGCATGGTTGGGTGCTGGGCGACCGCAGAACGGCCATAGGCTGCCGCGGAGACAGGTGTTGTTCCGTGTTCCGCAACGTTCTGATCGCTGACTCCGGCAAAGGCCATGTGGAGGAGATGGTGCGCATGCTGCGTGACATCCCCGTGGTGCGCCAGGCCCGCGTCAACCTGCTGCACGTGGTGCCCGAACAGGGCAGCGAGGATGTGCAGGAGCACTGGCAGAAGGCTGCCGGCATCATGGCAGCCGCCGTGAGCCGTCTGGGCCTGGATCCAAGCGAGGTGAACACG
The DNA here is from genome assembly GCA_044238185.1 of Prochlorococcaceae cyanobacterium. Lineage (GTDB taxonomy): Bacteria > Cyanobacteriota > Cyanobacteriia > PCC-6307 > Cyanobiaceae > NIES-981. The sequence continues at coordinate 15,336 of JBIIDV010000033.1, forward strand.
ATCATCCGCCAGGGCGACACCAAGCAGACTGTGCTGCGGGTGGCCGATGAGCTCGATTCCGACCTGATCGTGATGGGCTCCCGCGGCCTGAACCGGCTGCAGTCGATTCTTGGCAACAGCGCCAGCCAGTACGTGTTCCAGCTGTCCACCCGGCCGATGCTGCTGGTGCGTGACGACCTCTACGTGCGCCACATCAACAGAGTGATGGTGACCGTGGACGGCACCGGCGTGGGCGATGACGCCCTCAAGCTGGCCTGCGAACTGGTGCGGGAGATTCCAGGCGGCACCCTCACCGGAGTGCATGTCAGCCGACAGGACGTGACTCCATCGCGGGGAGGCAAGTCACCTGCGGATGAGGTTCTGGATCAGGCGGTGCAGCGGGCCCGGAGCCTTGGAGTGGAGCTCAAGGGCCTGCACCGCACCGGCAGTGACATCGGTCGCACGGTGTGCGCCGCAGCGGAGGAGCTCGGCACCGATCTGCTGGTGATCGCCTCTCAAGACCGCCGCCCGGTGGTGGCGAGGGCCCTGGTGGACCTGGATCGACTGCTAGGGAGCTCCGTGAGTGACTACATCCGGGTGCATGCTCCGGCTCCGGTGCTGCTGGTGAGGGAACCGGAAGGCAAACGCTGAGGGGGCTTCCCCTGGACGATTCAGTCGCCAGGGCAGGAAGGCTGGTGAACCGGACGTGAGACTGGCTTTAAGAAGTGGGGCCAGGCAATGCTTCAGCCGGCACCGCATCAGCCGGCAATGGCTTCAGCCAAAGCGGGAGCTCGGGCCGGGGAAGAACGACCGGCCCAGTTGCACCGGGTTCAGCTCCCCTGACGGCTGCTGGTCTGGATGTACAGCACAAGCAGGAAGACGGTGGGAACCAGGACGAACATCAGGCTGGCAACAAAGCCGAGATCGTTGGTTTCCATGGGATCGCTGAGAGTTCTGGGAGGGTATCACCGGCAAACCAGGCAGGATCCACAGCCTTCACTGGTCGTTGCGCGGGGCCTCCTGGGAGAGGCCTGCAATTTCCTGATCACCCTGGCCTCCATCAACTTCGGCGTCCGCTTCGTCCACAGGTTCGGACTCAGGCCAACTGGTGGGGCCTGGGGGGAGAGGCGTCGCCAGCGCCTGAGCCACCTGGCTCTGCTTGTCGGCCAGGCCGACCTGGGGCCTGGTGATCACCAACAGGGACTGCTGCACCAGCGCCTGGCAGGCCAGCCGCCACTCCTGGGGCCGGCGGCGCAGTTTCTGCTCTTCCACTGGAGTGCGCGCGCTGAGCGCCAGACCTGAGGTGCCCTCAGGAATTTCCACGAAACAGGTGATGCACTGTCCGCAACCACCACAGTTGCCGAGGGTTCCCTTGAGCCCATACAGCTGAATTCCCACCCGCAACGCCACCTCGCGCAGGTTTTCGCCTGGGTAGCACTCCACATCTCGGCCTTCACGCACGAAGCGGATCACGGGCATGGCAGGTCGTCCGATCTGGCCCCATTCTGGTGCGCCCCGTTGCGGACCGTTACCGCCGCCGCGGCTGGCGCGGCGTGACCCTTACGATCGCCCAACCCACCCCAGAACGTCTCCCATGGGATTGCCCTGGTATCGGGTGCACACGGTCGTGATCAACGACCCGGGCCGACTGCTCGCCGTGCACCTCATGCACACCGCTCTGGTGGCCGGCTGGGCCGGCTCCATGGCGCTCTACGAGCTTGCGATCTTCGATCCTTCCGACCCGGTGCTCAACCCGATGTGGCGCCAGGGCATGTTTGTGATGCCCTTCATGGCACGCCTTGGCGTGACCGGCAGCTGGGGCGGCTGGAGCATCACCGGTGAAACCGGTGTTGACCCCGGCTTCTGGAGCTTCGAGGGCGTCGCTGCTGCCCACATCATTTTCAGCGGCCTGCTCTTCCTGGCCGCCATCTGGCACTGGACCTACTGGGATCTCGAGATCTGGCAGGACCCCCGCACGGGTGAGCCAGCTCTCGACCTGCCCAAAATCTTCGGCATCCACTTGCTTCTCGCAGGCCTGGCCTGCTTTGGCTTCGGAGCCTTCCACCTCACCGGTGTTTTCGGGCCGGGGATGTGGGTGAGCGACGCCTATGGCCTTGGCGGCCACCTGGAACCAGTACAACCGTCCTGGGGCCCTGAAGGCTTCAATCCCTTCAACCCAGGCGGCATCGTGGCTCACCACATCGCCGCAGGCATCGTCGGCATCATTGCCGGCATTTTCCACATCACCACCCGTCCTCCGGAGCGCCTCTACAAGGCCCTGCGCATGGGCAACATCGAAACCGTTCTTGCCTCGGCCATCGCAGCGGTGTTCTTCGCAGCCTTCATTGTTGCGGGCACCATGTGGTATGGCGCTGCAGCCACCCCAGTTGAGCTGTTTGGCCCCACCCGCTACCAGTGGGATCAGGGCTACTTCAAGGCTGAAATCAACCGCCGCGTCCAGACGGCCATCGACAACGGCGCAACCCGGGAACAGGCCTACGCGTCCATCCCCGAGAAGCTCGCGTTCTATGACTACGTGGGCAACAGCCCTGCCAAGGGCGGTCTGTTCCGCGTCGGTCCGATGGTGAACGGCGATGGCTTGCCTACCGGCTGGCTCGGCCACATTTCCTTCACCGATAAGGAGGGCCGTGAGCTGGAAGTGCGCCGGCTGCCCAACTTCTTCGAGAACTTCCCGGTAGTGCTCCAGGACCAGGACGGCATCGTTCGGGCCGACATTCCCTTCCGCCGGGCTGAAGCGAAGTACTCCTTCGAGCAAAGCGGTGTGAAAGCAACCGTCTACGGCGGTGCCCTTAATGGCCAAACCTTCACCGATCCCGCCGACGTGAAGCGCCTGGCCCGCAAGGCTCAACTAGGTGAGGCCTTCGATTTCGATCGCGAGACCTACCACTCCGACGGAACCTTCCGCAGTTCGCCCCGCGGCTGGTTCACCTTCGGCCACGCCACCTTCGCCCTGCTCTTCTTCTTCGGTCATATCTGGCACGGAGCCCGCACCCTCTACCGTGATGTGTTCGCTGGCATCGATCCCGATCTCGGTGAACAGGTGGAGTTCGGCCTGTTCCAGAAACTGGGCGACAAGTCGACCCGCCGCCTGCCGGAGGGCTACGCGCCCCCAGCCGGCACTACGCTCAGCTGACCTGCAGGAGATCCCATGGAGAGCTTTGCTTACATCCTGATCCTGGCGTTGGCCATTTCCACCCTGTTCTTCGCCATCGCCTTCCGCGATCCACCGAAGATCGGCAAATAACGGCTGATCAGCTCAACCGCCATTCCCCAGCCCCTGGCCCAGCCAGGGGCTTTTTGATGGCCACTGCCCTCAACAACAAAATCCCCTAGCCCGTTCTCAAGCCCTTCTCAAGCGGAGATCGCATGATTAAACTCCGTAAAGAACACCCGGATGTGCGGGGATGCAATGCCCTTCCTGCCAGCACACAGACAGTCGGGTGCTGGAATCCCGATCGGCGGACAGCGGTCGCAGCGTGCGGCGTCGGCGTGAGTGCCTGAACTGCGATTTCCGCTTCACCACCTACGAACGGGTGGAAACTGTCCCGATCACCGTGGTGAAACGCAATGGCCACCGGGAAACATTCAACCGCTCCAAGCTGTTGCATGGGCTTTTGAGGGCCTGCGAAAAAACAGGACTCGAGCCAGCCAGGCTTGAAGGCGTGGTGGACGAGATTGAACTTCAGCTGCAGCAACGCAGCGGTCGAGAGGTGAAAAGTGCTGAAATCGGCGAACTGGTGCTGGAGCAATTGAGCGACATGAGCGAGGTTGCCTATGTGCGCTTCGCTTCGGTGTATCGGCAATTCCAGAGCGTGACTGATTTTGTGGCCACGCTGGACGGGCTCAATCGGCGCATGGTGAGCAGCGTGGATCACGCCCCCATCGCCGCGCTCTCCTGAGCGAACCGGTTGGTACAGTGGATGGTTCAGTTGAGCCGTAGGCGGTGGCTCGTCTGACTTCATCTCGCCCTGCCTCCGGCAGACCGCCAGCATCCATGACCGTGACCACTTCCGACATCAGCAACAGCGAGGTCGAGCTCGACCTGGATCTTGCCGCTGAAGCGGCAGCCGACCTCGACATTCCGGAAGAGGTACCCAGCGCAGACGACTCCAGCAGCCGTGGTGCAGCCAGCCGTGATTTCGACGGTGCGGGCTTCACCCTGGATGAATTTGCCTCCCTGCTGAGCAAGTACGACTACAACTTCAAGCCCGGCGACGTCGTCAACGGCACGGTGTTTGCGCTTGAGTCGAAGGGCGCCATGATCGATATCGGCGCCAAAACTGCAGCATTTATGCCTCTGCAGGAGGTGTCGATCAACCGGGTGGAGGGCCTCAGCGACGTGCTGCAGCCCGGCGAAATCCGGGAGTTCTTCATCATGAGTGAGGAGAACGAGGACGGCCAGCTCTCGCTCTCCATCCGCCGCATCGAGTACCAGCGCGCCTGGGAGCGGGTGCGTCAGCTGCAGAAGGAAGACGCCACCATCTACAGCGAAGTGTTTGCCACCAACCGCGGTGGCGCCCTGGTGCGGGTGGAAGGCCTGCGCGGCTTCATCCCCGGCAGCCACATCAGCACCCGCAAGGCCAAGGAAGAGCTGGTGGCCGATTTCCTGCCCCTCAAGTTCCTGGAGGTGGACGAGGAGCGCAACCGCCTGGTGCTCAGCCATCGCCGCGCCCTGGTGGAGCGCAAGATGAATCGCCTCGAGGTGGGCGAAGTGGTGCTCGGTACCGTTCGCGGCATCAAGCCCTACGGCGCCTTCATCGACATCGGTGGTGTGAGCGGCCTGCTGCACATCTCCGAGATCAGCCACGAGCACATCGAGACGCCGCACACGGTGCTCAACGTGAACGACCAGATGAAGGTGATGATCATCGACCTCGACGCCGAGCGGGGCCGCATCTCCCTCTCCACCAAGGCCCTCGAGCCCGAACCGGGCGACATGCTCACCGATCCCCAGAAGGTGTTCGACAAGGCCGAGGAGATGGCAGCCCGCTACAAGCAGATGCTGCTGGAGCAGGCCGAAGACAATGAGCCCATGGGCGTCACCCTCGACTGATCAGCGCTTCCCGTGGCCCAACTGCTGCTGCGAGGCGAGCCGATCGGCCCGACCGACCAACCGATTCAGGCGGTGCTGTTCGACAAGGACGGCACCCTTTCGATCAGCGAGCCCATGCTCCATGCCCTGGCCGAGGCCAGGGTTTTTTATGGCCAGCAGTTACTGGCCGAGCACCACCCCGAGCTCAGCGCAGAGCAGCTGGCCGACTTCGACGACCTGCTGCGGCGGGCCTACGGGCTGGAGGCCAGGGGGGTGGATCCAGCCGGCACCACCGCCGTCGCCAGTCGCAGCCACAACCTGATTTCCACCGCCACCGCCCTGGCCCAAGTGGGATTGGGCTGGCCGGAGGCCCTGGCGCTCAGCGAAGCCGTCTTTGCAGCCACCGATGGCCTGCACGGCACCGGCAGCCAACACAAACCCCAAGCCACCGAAGGCCTGCTTGCTCTGGTGGCGCAGCTGGCTGCAGCCGGGCTGCGCTGCGCCGTGATCAGCAACGACGACAGGGCCGGCATTGAGGCCTTCCTGGCCAGCCAGGGGCTCGCGCCGCATTTTCAGGCCTGCTGGAGCGCAGAGCACACCCCCCGCAAACCCAATCCAGCGGCTGTTCATGCCGTCTGCGCCGAGCTGGGGGTGCCGGCCAGCGCCTGCGCCCTGATCGGTGATGCCAACAGCGATCTGCGCATGGCGCGCGCCGCCGGCGTGCCTGTGGTGCTGGGCTACACCGCCGCCTGGCGGCGCCGCCCCCCGCTCGATCCGAGCTTTCCCCAGCTGCACCACTGGAGCGAGCTGGAGCTGAGGAGATGAGGCGGCGCCAACTGGACTGGCTCTGAAATCGTGGCTCAGAAATCCCGAGTTGCATAGTCGGGAGTCACTGCCCCCCCCATTTGGGTGGGGATAGGGTGTGGCACCACTGAACCAGGCAGGTCGCTGATGGGTCGCCGTTACGTTTTCACCTCCGAGTCGGTGACCGAGGGCCATCCCGACAAAATCTGCGATCAGGTGAGCGATGCGGTGCTCGACGCCCTGCTCGCCCAGGATCCGGCCTCAAGGGTGGCCTGCGAAACCGTGGTGAACACCGGCCTGTGCCTGATCACCGGCGAAGTGACCACCAACGCCCGGGTGGACTTCAACACCCTGGTGCGGGGCGTGATCGAGCAGATCGGCTATAGCGGCGCCCGCGCTGGTGGCTTCGATGCCAACAGCTGCGCCGTGCTGGTGGCCCTCGATCAGCAGTCGCCCGACATCGCCCAGGGGGTGAACGAAGCCGACGACCACGACGGCGATCCCCTTGACCTGATCGGAGCGGGCGACCAGGGGATCATGTTCGGCTATGCCTGCGATGAAACGCCGGAACTGATGCCGCTGCCGATCAGCCTGGCCCATAGGCTCGCGCGTCGCCTGGCGGAAGTGCGCCACAACGGCACCCTCGGCTATCTCCTGCCCGACGGCAAAACCCAGGTGAGCGTCGTCTACGAGGACGACGTGCCGGTGGCGATCGACACGATCCTGATCTCCACGCAGCACACCGCCGAGATTGATGGCGTGAGCGAGGAGAAGGCCCTGCGCGAGCGCATCGCCGCCGATCTCTGGATCCATGTGGTGGAGCCTGCCACCAGCGACCTGAGCCTGAAACCCGGCAAGGAGACCACCCGCTTCCTGGTGAACCCCACCGGCAAGTTCGTGGTGGGCGGTCCCCAGGGCGACGCCGGCCTCACCGGCCGGAAGATCATCGTGGACACCTACGGCGGTTACGCCCGTCACGGCGGTGGCGCCTTCTCCGGCAAGGATCCCACCAAGGTGGACCGGTCCGCCGCCTACGCGGCCCGCCATGTGGCCAAGGCGCTGGTGGCGGCTGGCCTGGCCCGCAAGGCCGAGGTGCAGCTCAGCTACGCCATCGGCGTGGCCCGGCCCGTGAGCATTCTGGTGGAGAGTTTCGGCACCGGGGCCCTCCCCGACGCCGACCTCACTGCCCTGGTGCAGGAGCACTTCGACCTCCGTCCGGGCGCCATCATCGAAACCTTCGGCCTGCGCCAGCTGCCCCAGCAGCGCGGTGGCCGCTTCTACCAGGACGTGGCTGCCTACGGCCACTTCGGCCGCAGCGACCTCAACCTGCCCTGGGAGGACGTGGAAGCAGTCGCCGCCACCCTGAAGCAGGCCACAGCGAGCCGCGTTGCTGCCTGAGCCCCTGGCCCTCGGCATTGACCTGGGCAGCAGTGGTCTGCGGCTCGCCCTGGCGAGCTGCGATGGCCAGCCCATCCGCCAGCTCACCAGCCCCTATCCGCTCCCCTTTGCCGACCCCGAGGGCTGGCGGCAGGGGCTGATCAACCTCACCCGCCAACTGCCCCTGCCGTTGCTGCGGCGGGTTGGGGCTATCGCCCTCGACGGCACCTCCGGCACCCTGCTGCTCTGCTACCCGGATGGCAGCTTGGCTGCCGCCGCTGGCCTCGGGCAGGCGTTGCCCTATCACTGCGCCTGCCCGGAGCAGGCGGCACTGGCCTCGGCCATCGCCGGCGGCGGTCCGGCCGCCAGCGCCAGCGGCAGCCTGGCCCGTGCCCTGCAATTGCTGGCCAGCGCCACAGTGGCTGGCGAGGCGGGACCCTGGCTGCTGCGACACCAGGCCGACTGGCTGATGGGCTGGTTGCTGGGCGACTGGCGCTGGGGCGAAGAGGGCAACAACCTTCGCCTGGGCTGGGATCTGCAACGGCAGCGCTGGTGTGGATCGATCGACGAACAGCCCTGGAGCGCTGCCCTGCCGACGGTCCGGGCCAGCGGAGAGACCCTGGGATATCTCCATCCATCGAGCTCCGCTGAGCTGGGATTGCCCCCGCACTGCCGGGTGGTGGCGGGCAGCACCGATGCCAATGCGGCGGTGCTTGCGGCGGATCCGGCTGAGCTGGATGGTGTTGCCGTGCTGGGTACCACCCTGGTGCTCAAGCAATGGAGCCCCCGACCGATAACCGGGCCTGGCGTGAGCTGCCACCGACTGGCGGGACGCTGGCTGGTGGGGGGCGCATCCAACGCCGGAGCCGGCGTGCTGCGCCGCTTCTTCAGCGACGCGCAGCTGGTGGAACTGAGCCGTCAGATCGACCCCAATCGCGGCAGCGGGCTGCAGCTGCGCCCCCTGCCCGCCAGAGGGGAGCGCTTCCCGATCGACGACCCAAGCCTGGAGCCGATTCTGGAACCACGGCCCGTGAGCGATGTACTCTACTTGCAAGCCATGCTAGAGGGCCTGGCCCGCATCGAGGCGGCCGGGTGGCAACGGCTGCAGGACCTCGGCGCCCCGGCCGTGAAGCGGGTGATCAGCGTGGGGGGAGGAGCAGTGAATCCCCAGTGGCGGCGGATCCGGGCCCAGTGCCTGGGGCGGCCCGTTCTCAACCGCGCCGGCTTGAGTGCGGCCCTCGGTATGGCCAGACTTGCCGCAACCGCCCTGCCCAAGCCATGAAGGATCAACTGCGCACCTGGCTGTCGATGGCCCTGTTCGTGGTGCTGGCGGGATATGTGAGCTTCAGTGCCCTACGGCTTGGCTGGCTGGTGTGGCTGCGCGTCGCCGGCAGCTGAGGCGCAAGCCCAGAATTCATCCACCCTTGCCCGCAGCACCATGGCCGCCGACCCCCTCACGCCCGCTGTGAGCGAGCGGATCTGTCGACACATGAACGACGACCACCCGGAAGCGGTGCTGGCCTACGCCCGGCACTACGCCGCCATCGCCACGGCCCAGCAGGCCCGCATGCTGGCGATCCGCCCCGAAGCCATGGAGCTTGAGGTGGACGGTGTGGACGTGCTGGTGCCCTTCGACCACAACCTGAGCGACAGCGAGGACGCGCATCGCACCCTGGTGGCCATGCTGCGCGCCCTCTGAGGGGGCAATTCTGGAAGCAGGATTTGCCACCGCCATGCCTGGCCCCCACTGCCCAACCGCCACCTGGTTGCAGGGGCTGGTCCCCTGGGACTGGCTGCTGCTGCCGCCCGCAGCACCCTGCCCGTTGCCGCCCGAGGGCCTGCGGGGCCTGACCCCCCTGCCCTGGTGGGCCGCCGTTGCCTATGAGGGCCAGGGCAGAACGGCGCTGCTGCGACTGAGGCGCGATCCCTCGACAGCTCGCCTGGCTCCCCTGCTGCCGGGGCTGGTAGAGCGTCTCCAGCAGCGCAAGCGGCCGGCGCTGCTGCTGCCAATCCCCAGCTGGAAGCGCCGGGCCAACCCACTGCCGGGCCTGCTGGCCCGCCAGCTGCAGGGTCGCCTGCACTGGCCATGCCAGCCAGCCCTGCTGGCCAGAAGCAGACCGGTGCTGGGCCAGCACCGCCTCAACCGGGAACTGCGCTGGCAGAACCAGCAGGGAGCCTTCCGCTGCCTGCAACGGCCCGGGCACGGATCACTGCCGCCCGCTTGCCGTTCGGTGCTGCTGGTGGACGACATCCTCACGACGGGAGCCACGGCCTGTGCCGCCGCCGCTGCCTTGGAGGCCATGGGTTGGCGGGTGGCCGGGATGGCCTGCCTGGGAAGGACCCCACCAGACAGGCGGTGATCTAAGATGCTTTCGTCGCCACGGCGACATGCCGGGATAGCTCAGTTGGTAGAGCAGGCGACTGAAAATCGCCGTGTCCCCAGTTCAAATCTGGGTCCTGGCACTGAGTGGTTCCACAATTGCTGAAGGAGTGTTCTTCGGAAAGATTTTTTTCCGGAATTCTCTGCTGTTGGACTGATGTTTCCCCACGGGTGCCCCGAAGGCTTACCGTTCTTTCCTCGCAGGATTGTACGGACCATCCGGCTCAAGGCACCCCAGCGACAGACGGCACGCCACGATTCGGGCACGAAGCCAGGACGGACAGACAACCCCCCAGAGGGGAAGGCCACCCTCCCCAGCAGGATGGCAAGATGACGTGGTTGCTCCTGGGATTCACGGGCCACACCCCATGCGTGAACCTGCCCCGTCCGGCGGCGAACCCTTCCCAAACCGGGTGTTCAATAACGCCGACAGCTACGCCCAGGCTTTTGATGAGGCCTGGCAGGAGCATCGAAGGCTCCACCCCGGGGATGATTGCAGCATCCACGAGAAACTCTCCCTGATCCTGGACCAATTGCACGATCATCCCTTCCACCAGAACGACCCCGAGCGGGCCGCAGAGGTCGCCGCGTTCCGCGTACGCCTGCTCGGCCTCTGAGGAGCGGATCCCGCTCCCTCACTGCCCCATGGAGCTCCCCACGATGGACACATCCCTGAGTCGGCTGGTGCGCCTCTTGTGTGGAGGCTTCAGCAACCAGCACCAAGCCTTTGAAAATCCGCCCCTCTATGCCCACATCCTGGTGAAGTTGCGGCCCCTGCCCCAGCTGGAGCCGGGTTCCCTGTTACTTGAGCAAAGCTACGCAATCAATCCCGCTGCCCCCTATCGCATCCGGGTGCTGCGGCCCGAATGGCATGGCGATGGGCTGATCATCCACAACCAGGCCCTCCATGACGACGAGCGCTTCTGGGGGGCGGTGGAGAACCCGGAACGTCGCCTGCAGATCCAGGCCCCAGACCTGCGGCCGCTAGCCGGTTGCGCCTATCTGGTGAGGGAGGACGGAAACGGCTTCGTGGGAGAAGTGGAGCCGGGCTGCCGCTGCCTGGTGGAACGCAAGGGCAACGTCACCTACCTGGTGAGCCGCCTGGAGCTCGATGAGCACGGGATGCGCACGATCGATACGGGCCACGATCCGCAGACCCATGAACAGCTCTGGGGATCACTGGCAGGGCCATTTGAGTTCAGCCGAACAGACGACTTCAGCGAAGAAATTCCCGCCAGCTGGTTCGAAGCCTTCAGGCGCTGAGCTCCGCGTCCACCAGCTCGAGCTGGGAATCGGAGGCATGGAGAGAAGCCTGCTGGAGAGT
>JBIIDV010000098.1:0-25826 GCA_044238185.1 Prochlorococcaceae cyanobacterium
ACGCCTCGTTGACCGTGACGCTGGTGACGGTGACGGGGCGGTCGTCATCCTTGACGGCGCTGGTGTTGGTGGTGCCGTTGGGATTGAAGATGGTGCCGTTGGCGTCATCAACGATGGTGGCCGTGCCATTGAAACCGGTGCCACCGGTATTCCTGGCCGTGAGAATGAAGGTTTCGTTCGGCTCGTTGATCGCGTCGTTGAGGATCGGCACACGAACCAGCAGGGTGCCACCGCTGCCGTTCAGCGGCAGGTTGCTGGAGGAGTAGGGAGTCCAGCTGTTGCCTGCGTCGAAGGACACCTCGAGGGAGGAGGTGTAGTCGCTGCCGGGCGTAGCGGAGCCCGCCGTGAGGCTCAGGGAGACGAGCTGGCCGGGCTCGCCATCGACGGTGAACACCGCGAACGGTGACGCCTCGTTGACGGTGACACTGGAGACGGTGACGGGGCGGTCGTCATCCTTGACGGCAGTGGTGTTGGTGGTGCCGTTGGGATTGAAGATGGTGCCGTTGGCGTCATCAACGATGGTGGCGGTGCCATTGAAACCGGCGCCGCCGGTGTTGGTGGCGGTGAGGATGAAGGTTTCGTTCGGCTCGTTGATCGCGTCGTTGAGGATGGGCACCCGCACGAGCATGGTGCCGCCTGTGCCATTGAGGGCGACGTTGCCGGACGCGTAGGGGACCCAGGACGAGCCACCGTTGGTGGAGACCTCGAGGGAGGGGGTGTAGTCGCTGCCAGGGGTGGCGGAGCCCGGTGTGAGGTTCAGGGAGACGAGTTGGCCGGGTTCGCCATCCACGGTGAACACGGCGAAGGGCGACGCCTCGTTGACCGTGACGCTGGAGACGGTGACGGGGCGGTCGTCATCCTTGACGGCGGTGGTGTTGACCGAGCCGTTGGGATTGAAGATGGTGCCGTTGCCGTCATCAACGATGGTGGCGGTGCCGCTGTTGCCTGTGCCGCCGGTGTTGGTGGCGGTGAGGGTGAAGATTTCGTCGGTTTCGTTGACCGCCGGGTTGTCGTTGAGAATCGGCACCCGCACGAGCATGGTGCCGCCGGTGCCGTTGAGCGGCACCAACCCGGAGGTGTAGGTGGTCCAGGAGGAGCCACCGTTGGTGGAGTATTCGAGGGAGGGCGTGTAGTCGTTCCCGGCGCCGGGTGTGGCGGTACCAGGTGTGAGGCTCAGCGAAACGAGCTGGCCAGGATCACCATCGATGGTGAACACGGCGTAGGGGGACGCCTCGTTGACGGTGGGGCTGGTGACGGTGACGGTGCGGTCGTCATCCTTGACGGCGGTGGTGTTGACCGAGCCGTTGGGATTGAAGATGGTGCCGTTGCCGTCATCAACGATGGTGGCGGTGCCGACGGCGGTTCCACCGTCAGCGAGCTTGGTGGCCGTGAGGGTGAAGGTTTCGGGGGACTCGTTGACGGTGTCGTTGAGGATGGGAACACGCACCAGCAGGGTGCCGCCGCTGCCATCCAGTGGGACGGTGCCGGAGGTGTAGCTGGACCAGGTGGAGCCGCCGTTGGTGGAGACCTCCAGGGTGGGGGTGTAATCGTTGCCGGCGCCTGGGGTGGCGCTGCCAGGGGTGAGGGTCAGCGAAACGAGCTGGCCGGGTTCGCCATCCACGGTGAACACGGCGAAGGGTGATCCCTCATTGACCGTGACGCTGGAGACGGTGAAGAAGTCGTTATCGGCAGCGCCGGTTTCCGGTGTGGCCGTATTGGTGTCTTCGTTGAAGACGTTGTTCGAAGAGCCGTCATCCTTGATCGTGACGGTGCCGGTGGCGCCGGTGGGATTGGAAACGCTGCCCGTGATGGGGCCGGTCTCCACGGAGAAGGCTTCATAGGGAGCGAAGGTGCTCTCGAAGATCGGATCCGGCGTGATGGAGGTCCGCAGGAGAACGGAGGTGGCGCCAGCGGGAATGGTTACTCCCGCGGAGGCGGACACCCACGACAAACCGTCGAAGTACTGGAGGGTGGAGCCGGTGTCGGTGCCGACGGTGGCGGTGTCACTGGTGAGCGACGGGATGAAGAAAATGGCCTCGCTGGCGGCATTGGAGAGAGAAACCTCAACCACCGCGTAAGGGGAGGCCTCACTCACGGTGATGCTGGAGACCGAGATGGCCGGGGTGTCGTCGTCAAGGCTGCTGCCGACGGGTGCCGTGTCGGAGCCGGTGCCGGAGGTGCCGTCGAACCACTGGCCGTTGCCGCCATCCACGATCGTGGCAATGCCGTTGTATCCGACGTTGCCGGTGTTCGTGGCAGTGAGGGTGAAGGTTTCGTCGTCTTCGTTAACGGCCGGGGAGTCGTTCAGGATGGGGACGCGAACCAGGATGGTGCCGCCTGTGCCGTCAAGAGAGACGGTGCCGGAGGTGTAGGGAGTCCAGTTGGCGCCGCCGTCGGTGGAGACTTCCAGGGAGGAGGTGTAATCGTTGCCGGCGCCTGGGGTGGCGGTGCCTGGCGTGAGGGTCAGCGAAACGAGCTGGCCGGGTTCGCCATCCACGGTGAACACGGCGAAGGGAGATCCCTCGTTGACGGTGGGGCTTGAAACGGCAACCGGCCTAAGATCGTTATCGTTGGCTTCAATCGTTGCAGTTGCCGTGATGTCGGCGCTGTTGGTGGTATCGCTGGGATCACCCAAGTTTCCCACGGCTTGGCCGAATGCGATCGAGAAAAGACGTCCCGTGGACGCCGCTCCTGAGAATCCGAGCCGCAGGCCAACTTCGGCAGTGGGATTGCTGTAGGTTGCAATAAAACTGGCTGTGTCTTCAAAGGTGATGCCAGTTAAAAAGTCTTCCCTGCCGAAGAACCTTGTATAGCTCGCTCCAGCGGAACCTGGTTGAACAGTGATTTGTGTTGAGTTACTGAGTGCATAGGAGCTGAAGCCCGAGAGCTCAACAAACTCTCGGGAGTTTCCTCCTGCGCCGTCTACATCGACCGGGTTGATGACAAAATTCTCGAGAGCAACCTGTTCGGTGGTGCCGGCTTTGTAAAACTTGATAATGTAATCAATATATGATCCAGATGAGCTAGATGATCCAATTATGGGCTGGAGACGCTCTGGATTGCTGCTGTCATTATCATAGGTGAAATCTGTAAGGTTGGAGGTGCCGCCGCTTACGAACGTGACATCTATTGCCTGGCCTCCAATGGTAATAGCGCCCTCTTGAATATAAACCGCTGTGCCCGAGTCCTCGTAGCTTCCATCAGTAGTAAGCGTAATATTATCTAAGCTAATGGGTTGAAAGTCTACGTCAAAGACCTCAAGAGTTGCTTCTACTTCGGTGATTTCGGTGACAATGAGCTCGAATGTTTCGTCGGGCTCAAGATCTGTGTCGTCAATGATCGGCGTGCGTACCCACAGTTTGCCTGCTGCACTCAGCTGAGCGCTCTCGCTATAGGGAGCCCAGGTCGTATTGTCAGTGCTGATTTCTAATTGGCTACTCCCAACTGAGCTGGATCCATAGTCCACGCCCAGGCCCTCGGCCGTGCCGTCTTTGAGCTGAAGTCTTACAAATTGATTGCTGTCTCCAGTGAGCTCGAAGATGCCGAAGCCAGCGCTTTCGTCGACGGTGATGGCTGGGACGGTGGTGGCCATGGTGTGGAGGTGCTTTAGAGAGGCTGAATGCTGTAACGAGGGGCTTGCGTTTCGGCAGGGGCCTGCGGCTGTCCCAACCTTGGTTGGGGTGCTGGTAGCAGGCCGGCGCTTGGGTGCAAGCCGCTGGCTGCAACCGCGACCAACCTGATAGGCGGGCCTGATTCGTGGTGTGCAGCCTTTAGGCCGGTGGGGGAAAGAGCCGAGTTGTTCGGATCAGTTCTCCTGTCGGGACCGTTTCCCCCCGATACTACCTCTGATCCGGATATTGCAACGTGCTGAGTTGATGGTCGCACAACAGTGCGCAAGGCTTTGTGGAAAAGCGGTTTCCCGAATGATTGCTCAGTAATTTAACGCAGTCGCCGTGTCTTTGCGCTGTTGATTCATTGCTTGCGCTGTTGATTCATCGGCTGGCAGGTCTGGTATCTGCTGGGCGAATCATTGGCTTCGATCAGTTGGCGCTGGGCGTCCCTGGTCGCCGCAGCCAGCTGGCCGCGCCTGTGGGGCCTCAGGCCGCCAGATTGCGGAACCGCGTGAATTGCGGCTCAAACAGTAGTTTCACGGTGCCCACCGGGCCATTGCGGTGCTTGGTCACGATCACCTCGGTGATGCCGCGGTCGGGCGTTTCCGGGTTGTAGTACTCGTCGCGGTAGATCATCAGCACCAGGTCGGCGTCCTGCTCGATCGAGCCCGATTCGCGCAGGTCGCTGAGCATCGGCCGTTTGTTGGTGCGGGCCTCCACGCCCCGGCTGAGCTGGGAGAGGGCGATCACCGGCACGTTCAGCTCGCGGGCCATCTGCTTGAGGCCGCGGGTGATGCGGCTGAGCTCCTGCACCCGGTTGTCGCTGCCGCCGCCCTCCATCAGCTGCAGGTAGTCGATCACCACCAGGCCCAGCTCCTTGCCGCTCTCGGCCATCAGCCGCCGGCAGAGCGAGCGCATCTCCAGCACGCCGGCATTGGGCTTGTCGTCGATGAACAGGGGCAATTGCCCCAGGCTGTTGATGCCCTGGCCTAGCAGCGGCCATTCCTCCTGCTGCAGGCGGCCGGTGCGCAGCCGGCCGCTCTCGATGCCCACCTCCATGGCCAGCAGCCGGTAGGTGAGCTGCTCCTTGCTCATCTCCAGGCTGAACAGGCACACCGGCAGGTTGTGCAGCTGGGCCACGTTCTTGGCCAGGTTGAGGGTGATCGCCGTTTTGCCCATCGCCGGCCGGCCGGCCACGATGATCAGGTCGCTGCGCTGCAGTCCCTGGGTCATGGCGTCGAGGTCGTAGAAGTTCACCGGGATGCCGGCCACCGCCGTGCCCAGGGAGCGGCTCTCGATCTCGTTGAAGGTGCTGGTGAGGATCTCGGCGGTGGGGGTGAGGCCGGTGCTGGGCTTCTCCTGGCTGATGGCGAAGATCTTCTGCTCGGCCTCATCGAGCACCTGCTCCATCGGCTTGCCCTGGTCGTAGCCCAGGGCAATCACCTCGTTGCCGGAGCGGATCAGTTGGCGGCGCAGGAACTTGTCCATCACCAGGCGGGCCACCTGCTCGATCGAGGCGGTGGAGCTGATCCGCTCCACCAGCTCCACCAGGCGGCCGCTGCCGCCCACCTTCTCCAGGTGGCCGGTGTCGGCCAGCCAGGCCGTCATGGCGGTGAGGTCGGTGGGTTTGCCCTGGCCGTGCAGCATCAGGGCGGTGCGGTAGATCTCGCGGTGGGCGCTGAGATAGAAGGCCTCGGGTCGCAACACGTCCGCCACCCGGCCGATGGCATCGGGGTCGAGCAGGATGCCGCCCAGCACCGCCTCCTCGGCCTCCAGGTTCTGGGGGGGCAGCGAGTCGGGCAGGGCCTCGAACTGGGCCTCACCTGTGCGGTTGCCCTGGCGCTGGCGGGAGGCCCCCGAGTCTGAGGGGTTGGGGGGAGAGGGGTTGAGGGGAACGGTGACCATGGGACAGGTGGACCGGCGACTGGGGACTGGGGGCGGGTCCGGTGGAGGAGCAGGAACTCCGGCGGGTGGCGCGGCCGTCACCGGGGTTGTTGATCATCGCGGGGCGGGTCGGATTTGACCAGCCTGTTCCGCCCCAGTGGTGGGGTGAGAACACAAAGGCCACCCCACGGGTGGGGTGGCCAAGGTTTGGTGGGCTTGAACAGGCTGGGTCGCTTGTTCAGCTGTTCGCCGGTTTGGTGCTGCGCTGGAGCAATCGCTCAGTGGCTCACCACTTCCAGATTGAGCTCGGCGGTGACCTCGGGGTGCAGCTTCACCTGCACCTTGTAGGAGCCGGTGCGGTGGATCTCAGGCACGGTGATGTCACGGCGGTCCACCTCTTTCTTGGTGGCGGCTTCGATCGCCTCGGCCACATCACCGTTGGTCACGGTGCCGAACAGCACGTCATCGCCACCGGTCTGCTTCTTGACGGTGAAGCGGCCGATGGTGGTGAGGGCGGTGCGGAAGGCCTCGGCCTCGGCCTTGAGGGCGGCCTGGCGCTCGGCCTCCTTGGCCCGGCGGGCCTCCACCTGGCGCAGCACGGCGGCGGTCACCGGCACCGCCTTGCCGGTGGGCACCAGGAAGTTGCGGGCGTAGCCGGGGGCCACGTCCACCAGATCCCCGTCCTTGCCCAGGCTGAGGACGTCTTCGTTGAGAACGACTTGAACGCGCTTGGCCATGGGGTTGCGACGGGGTTAAGGCGGAGGGGAGGATCTTGAGCCGATCTGACACCTTAGATCAGGGCGGATCCGGCCCGGGTTGGGGAAGGCTCAGTGGCGGCTGCCGGGGGCGGCGGCCCGGGGCAGACGCACCTGGGTGGCCAGGCCCAGCCGACGCATCAGACGGATGTGCTGCCAGGTGAGGTCGATCTGGCGGCCGAAGCCGTGGCGGGCCGAGTGGGGGAAGGCGTGGTGGTTGTTGTGCCAGCCCTCGCCGAAGGTGAGCGCCGCCACCCAGGGGTTGTTGCGTGAGCCGTCGCCACTGGCGTGGGGGGTCTCACCCCAGAGGTGGGTAGCGGAGTTCACCAGCCAGGTGCAGTGGTACACCAGCACCAGGCGCAGGGGGATGCCCCAGAGCACCAGGGCCCAGCCGCCGGCGCCGGTCACGGTGCCGATCCAGAACAGCAGGCCGGCCAGGGGCAGCTGCAGGAGCAGGAAGTTGTTGTTCAGCCAGCGGTAGTAGGGGTCCTTGGCCAGGTCGCCGGTGAGGCGGGGCACCGCTCCCATGGCCGGGATGGTTTGAAACATCCAGCCCATGTGGCTCCACCAGAAGCCCTTCAGGCTGGTGTGGTGATCCACGTCGGTATCGGAAAACTTGTGGTGGTGGCGGTGCAGGCCCACCCAGTCGATCGGACCGTGCTGGCAGCTGAGGGCGCCGCAGGTGGCGAAGAAGCGCTCCAGCCACTGGGGCACCCGGAAGGCGCGGTGGCTGAGCATGCGGTGATAGCCGATCGTGACGCCCAGGCAGGCGGTGACCCAATAGAGCACCAGCAGGCTGGCCACGGCCGGCACGCTCCAGAAGCGGGGCAGCAGGGCCACCACCGCCAGCACGTGGATGGCGACCATGAAGACGATGGTGGTCCAGCGGGTGCCGCGCTTCACCTCGGGGCTGGGTTCGCCGCGACGGGGGCGGTGCAGGGCCTCGGCCCGGCGGATGCCGTTGGCACCCCCATTGATGAATGCCGGCTGGCGGGTGCCGCGAGCTGATGTTGTGGCCGTCATGACGGACCGACTCCTGATCAATCGTTACGATGGTAGCAATACGAATCCTGATCAGGCCCCGTCTTGATCCGAATTCGATCAGCTTGGGATCGCGTGGGCTATCGGGACGACATTGCTGCTGGCCGGGTCGCCTTCGCCCATCTGATCCGGCTCTGGCACAGCCGCAACGGCTGGAGCCACCGGGTGCTGCCGGCCCTGGCCGAGGCCCTCGACCTCGGGCGGGTGCATAACTCCCAGTTGTCGATGCTGCGCAACGGCAAGCTCGCCTCCCCGGGGCCCGAGGTGTTCCTGGCCCTTGGCCGCATCAACCAATTGCTGGCCCGCGAGATGGATGGCAGCGGCCTCTCCCCGGCCCTGCGGCGGGACCTGGACGACTATCCGGAGTTGCTGGTAGCCCTGGAGGGTGGGTCCCAGCCGGTGCACGCCCCCGGGGAGCCGGTGCTCGGCCCGGGAGAGTTGCTGGAGATCTTCGTGGGGGTGCGCCAGCCGCCGCCGGCCTTCGATCTGCGCATCGCCGAGGGGGAGGCCGTGGTGCTCAGTGCCGCCCTGGCTGAGCTGTTCACGGCCGGCCGGCCCTGGCGGCTCTGCCGGGAGCCGGTGTTGGCGGCCTATCCGGTGGCCAAGCGCCAGCGCCGCGAGCGCTTTGCCGAAGTGATGGCCGGTCAGAGCGACTACACCGCCGCCGAGCTGGATGCGGAGCTGCCCGAGCTGCGCCGCACCCTGGCGACGCTTGGTGCAGCTGGCGATGGGGAATTGGAATCCGACCAGTTTCTGGAGCTGCTCCGCCAGAAGGCCCAGGTGCTGCGGGCCCAGGTCTGGCCAGCCTCCGGGTCTGCAGACCTCGCCGATGCGATTCGCGCCCAGCTGGCCGAGCGGTCCTGAGCGGCACCATGGCCTAACGGCCACTGTTGAACACTCCCTTGCCCAGCTCCATGTCCAGCGTTTCCGCCAGCAGTGAGCGGCTGGATGCCGCCATGGCCGCCATCGCACCCCTGGCCGAGGCCCACACGGCCCAGGTGCAGCCGCGGTTGGCGCGGGTGCTCGCTGCCTTCGCCGCCGAGCGGGTGGGGGTGCAGCACTTCGCCTCGGTGAGCGGCTACGGCCACGGCGACCAGGGCCGGGAGGTGCTCGACCGGGTGTTCGCGCGGGTGCTGCAGGCCGAGGCGGCCGCCGTGCGGCTGCAGTTCGTGAGCGGCACCCACGCCATCGCCGCAGCCCTGTTCGGCGTGCTGCGGCCCGGCGATCGGCTGCTGGCCCTCACCGGCCGCCCCTACGACACCTTGGAAGAGGTGATCGGCATCCGCGGCAGGGGCCAGGGCTCCCTGGCCGAGTTCGGCATCCGCTACGACGAGCTCGATCTGCTCCCCGATGGCGGCCTCGACTGGGATGGCCTGGAGGACGCCCTGGCGCTGCCCACCCGCATGGTGCTGATCCAGCGCAGCTGCGGCTACAGCTGGCGGCCCTCGCTGCCGGTGGCCACGATCGGCCGGCTGGCGGAGCGGGTGAAGGCCCGGCAGCCCGGCTGCGTGGTGTTCGTGGACAACTGCTATGGCGAGCTGGTGCAGCACCAGGAGCCCACCGCCGTGGGGGCAGACCTGATCGCCGGTTCGCTGATCAAGAATCTGGGCGGCACGATCGCCCCCACCGGCGGCTATGTGGCCGGCCGTGCCGAGTTGGTGGAGCAGGCCTGCTGCCGGCTCACAGCCCCCGGCATCGGCAGCGAGGGGGGCACCAGCTTCGATCTCAATCGCCTGCTGTTCCAGGGGCTGTTCCTGGCGCCCCAGATGGTGGCCGAGGCGCTGATCAGCAGCGAGCTGATCGCCCAGGTGTTCAGCGACCTGGGTTTCGCCGTGAACCCCCTGCCCGGCGCTGAGCGCAGCGATGTGATCCAGGCGGTGCGGCTGGGCTCACCGGAGCGGCTCAAGGCGGTGTGCCGCGCCTTCCAGGCCGCTTCACCGATCGGCTCCTATCTCGATCCGGTGCCGGCGCCGATGCCCGGCTACGCCAGCGACCTGCTGATGGCCGGCGGCACGTTCATCGATGGCAGCACCAGCGAGTTCTCCGCCGATGCGCCGCTGCGCGAGCCCTATGTGCTCTACGCCCAGGGCGGCAGTCACCGCGCCCACGCCGGCCTCGCCCTGCAGGGAGCCCTGACGGCACTGCTCGAATCCGGCCTGCTTCCGACAGACTGACCCCCACCGCTGCCCCAGGTTCGCCACCCATGGCGCTCTCCTTTCCTGCCGACTGCCGCTATACCGACAGTCACGAATATCTGCGCCCCGATGGCGAGCGCCTGCGCCTGGGCATCAGTGCCTTCGCGGTCGACCAATTGGGCGACATCGTGTTTGTGGAGCTGCCCGAAGTGGGTGCCGAGCTGCGCCAGGGGGCCAGTTTCGGCAGCGTGGAGTCGGTGAAGGCGGTGGAGGACCTGCTGGCGCCGGTGAGCGGCGTGGTGGAGGCCCGCAACGAGGCCGTGCTGGCCAACCCGGAGGAGCTTCAGAACGACCCCTACGGCGAGGGCTGGCTGCTGCTGATCCGCCCTGCCGATCCCGCCCAGATCGAGACGCTGATGGACGCAGACCAGTATGCCGCGCAGGTGCAGGGGCACTGATGGAGAGCACCCTCAACTTTGCCCGTCGCCATCTCGGTCCGGGGCCCGAGGAGCAGCGACGCATGCTCGCCGAGCTGGGCCTGGAGAGCCTGGAGCAGCTGGCCGGCCAGGTGGTACCCGCCGACATCCTGCTCAGCCCCGAGCAGGCCAGCCAGGGGCTGCCCGCGCCCTGCGATGAGGCCACGGCCCTGGCGGAGCTGGCCGCCATCGCCAGCGGCAACCAGGTGGTGCGCAGCCTGATCGGCCAGGGCTACTACGGCACGGCCACGCCGGCGCTGCTGCAGCGCCACGTGTTTGAAAACCCCGCCTGGTACACCGCCTACACCCCCTACCAGGCCGAGATCGCCCAGGGCCGGCTGGAGGCCCTGCTCAACTTCCAGACCCTGATCAGCGAGCTCACCGGCCTGCCGATCAGCAACGCCTCCCTGCTGGATGAGGCCACCGCCGCCGCAGAGGCCATGGCCCTGGCCCGGGCCGTCGGCAGCAACCGCCAGGCCAGCCGCTTCCTGGTGGACCGGCAGGTGTTCCCCCAGACCCTGGCGGTGCTGCACACCCGGGCCGAGCCCCTGGGCATTGAGCTGGAGCTGGTGGACGCCGAGACCATGGCGCCCCAGGCGCTGCCTGATGGGGCCTTCGGCCTGCTGCTGCAGCTGCCCGGCAACCGGGGCCGGCTCTGGAACCCCGAGCCCCTGCTCCGGGCGGCTGGTGCTGCGGGCCTGGTGAGCGCGGTGGCCATCGATCCGCTCGCCCAGGTGCTGCTGGCGCCGGTGGGCGAGCTGGGCGCCGACATCGCCATCGGCAGCGCCCAGCGCTTCGGCGTGCCGATGGGCTTCGGCGGCCCCCATGCCGCCTTCTTCGCCACCCGCCAGGCCTATCAGCGCCAGATCCCCGGCCGCCTGGTGGGCCAGAGCCGCGACGCCGAGGGCCAGCCGGCCCTGCGGCTCGCCCTGCAGACCCGCGAGCAGCACATCCGCCGCGACAAGGCCACCAGCAACATCTGCACGGCCCAGGTGCTGCTGGCCGTGATGGCCAGCTTCTATGCCGTGCACCACGGCCCCGAGGGCCTCACGGCCATTGCCGAGCGGGTGGCCGGCCTGCGACAGGCCCTAGCCGCTGGCCTCAGGCAGCTGGGCCTGGAGCCCGAGCCGGGCCCAGGCTTCGGCACCCTGGTGATTCCCTGCAGCGGCGGGAGGGCCGATCGCCTGGTGGCGACCGCCCTGGCGGCGGGCTTCAACCTGCGCCGCCTGGCCGATGGCGTGGGCATCAGTCTCGATGAATGCAGCACGCCCGCGGAACTGGAGCAGCTGCTGGCTGCCCTGGCCCCTTCGGACCCCGCCAGCACAGCCGAGGCCGCTGCCGGCCGGGCGCTGCTCCCGGATGCAGCCGCCAGCCAGGGCCCCTGGCAGGAGGCCTGGCGGCAGGGCGGCGTGCCCCGGCGCCAGGGCCGCTGGCTGGGGCAGGAGGTGTTCCACCGCTACCGCAGCGAAACCGAGCTGCTGCGTTACATCCAGCGGCTGGTGAGCCGGGATCTCTCGCTGGTGCACGGCATGATCCCCCTGGGCAGCTGCACCATGAAGCTGAATGCCGCCGCCGAGCTGGCACCGGTGAGCTGGCCCGCCTTCAGCCAGCTGCACCCCTTTGCTCCCGCCGACCAGACCCAGGGCTACCGCCGGCTGGTAGAGCAGCTGGAGGGCTGGCTGGCGGAGATCACCGGTTTTGCCGGTGTGTCGCTGCAGCCGAATGCCGGATCCCAGGGGGAGTACGCCGGCCTGCTGGCGATCCGGGCCTGGCACCGCAGCCGCGGCGATACCCACCGCGACGTGTGCCTGATACCCACCAGCGCCCATGGCACCAATCCGGCCAGTGCCGTGATGGCCGGGATGCGGGTGGTGGCTGTGGCCTGCGACCAGCAGGGCAACATCGACCTGGCCGACCTGGAGGCCAAGGCCGAGGCCCATGCCGCCGACCTGGCGGCCCTGATGGTCACCTACCCCTCCACCCACGGGGTGTTCGAAACCGCCATCCAGCGGATCTGCCGCTGTGTGCACGACCACGGCGGTCAGGTGTATCTCGATGGCGCCAACCTCAATGCCCAGGTGGGCCTGGCCAAGCCGGGCCTCTATGGCGCCGATGTGTGCCACCTCAACCTGCACAAGACGTTCTGCATCCCCCATGGCGGTGGCGGCCCCGGCGTGGGCCCGATCGCCGTGGCGGCTCACCTGGTGCCGTTCCTGCCCTCGGCAGCCGCCGCTGTGGATCAGGCCCCCGTGGGACCGGTGGCGGCGGCCCCGCTGGGCAGTGCCTCGATCCTGCCGATCAGCTGGATGTACATCCGCATGATGGGCGGCGAGGGGTTGCGCCAGGCCAGTCAGCTGGCTCTGCTGGCCGCCAACCTGATCGCCGAGCGGCTCGATCCCCACTTCCCGGTGCTCTATCGCGGCGTTGGCGGGCGGGTGGCCCACGAGTGCATCCTCGATCTGCGGCCGCTCAAGCGCAGCTGCGGCCTGGAGGTGGACGACCTGGCCAAGCGGCTGATGGACTACGGCTTCCATGCCCCCACCGTGAGCTGGCCGGTGGCCGGCACGGTGATGGTGGAGCCCACCGAGAGCGAGTCGCTGGCGGAGCTGGATCGCTTCTGTGCGGCGATGACGGCGATTCGGGCCGAGGCCGCCGCCATCGAGCGGGGTGAGTTGGCCGTGGAGGAGAGTCCGCTCCGGCGGGCTCCCCACACCCTGGCGGTGGTGACGGCGGATCACTGGGATCGGCCCTACAGCCGCAGCCAGGCCGCCTTCCCCGCCGGGGAAGGGCAGCGCACCGACAAGGTGTGGCCAGCGGTGGCTCGCATCGACAACGCCTATGGCGATCGCAACCTGGTGTGCACCTGCCCCTCCGTGGAGGAGCTGTCAATGGCTGAAGTGGCCACTGCTCCGGCGCTATCGAGGGCGGCATGAACGGCCATCGCGCAGACTGGCCAGGCCTGCAGAGGGCAAGTCTCATGATTTTTTTGTCTTTGAGCTCTTGCTTTTCCCGCAAAATCTGTTGCAACTGCAGCGCAGGGGGTGGCTCTTGAAGTCACCTTCGGCCACTCAGCAGCCAGATCCCAGTCATGTCATGGCTGGTTTGTGGGCTGATCTCTGATCAGGCTGGTTCGTTTTTCTTGTGTGGGGACCATGAACGACGGCAACATTGGCGGCCCGCAGGGCCCAAGCACTGACAAGGATTTGATCAACAGCTCTTCGATCAACAGCCCGTTGACCAGTACGCATTCCAGTGCCGGTACCAATGTGGTGCGCGTGCCATTCGGCGTGCGTCGGCCTCGCCGCAACCGGCCCCAGCGACCGGATCACTGGGCCACGCTGGTGCTCCCCTTCCAGGCTGTTGGCGGCAGTGATCCCACGCCTCCTCAGGCCGCTTGATCCAGGCGCCAGTCGATCAGGGCCTTGACATCCGCCAGGGAGCTCGGGGGGGTGCTGAAGCCCCCCGGCTGCTGGCGCAGCCGGAAGCCTCGGTAGCTGAGATCGGTGCCCCGTGAGGGCAAGGGCGCACCTGCGCCTGTGCCGGCCAGGCCCATGGGCGGTGGCAGCGGAAGAAGGACGTTGAACTGCAGCTGCATTCAGTAATTGGCGCCGCTGCGGCGCTGGTGCACGGCGGTCACGGCTTCTGGATCCAACAGCCCGCCCTGCTCCACCTGGGCGTAGAGCAGCCAGTGGTCGCCGCATTCCATCCGCTGCTGCACCCGGGCCTCCAGCCAGGCGAGGGCCTCCGGCAGGATCGGCTGGCTACCGGGGCTGCGCTCCAGCTCCAGGCCGGCGAAGCGGTCGGCACCGGGGGGGAAGGGCTTGAGGAACTGCTTCATCGGCCCGGTTTCCCGGCCTGCGGCCAGCACGTTGAGCACGAAGCAATCATCGATGTGCAGCAGGGCCTCCACGGCCCGGTCCTTGGCTACGGCCACGGTGAAGCCGGGTGGACTGAAGCTGGCCTGACTCACCCAGCTGGCCACCATGGCGCCGCTGAGGCGGCTATCGCCCGCCCCCTTCTCGGTGGTGAGCACGCACAGGGAACCCACCACCCGGCCCAGGGCCTGGAGCGCGGGACCGGTTCGGCTTTCCTGCAGGCCGCCGGTGGCTAAGCGCCGTTCCTGGCGCCGCTGGGCGGCCTTGAGATCGCGGCCCAGGGCCGTGCCTGTTTCCTCGATGGTTTTGATCGTGGCCGCATCCGGGCTGAACTTCACCTTGATCGGCTCGAAGGCGAAGCTGAAGCCGCCATCGCGCAGCTTGCTCTCCAGCAGATCCAGGGCCTCACCGCTCCAGCCGAAGCTGCCGAACACGCCCACCGGCTTGCTGCGGTCGCCCTCGGCCAGCACCGTGCCCAGGGCCGAGACGATCGGCGTGGGGGCGTGGCCGCCCAGGGTGGGGGAGCCGATCAGCAGGGCATCGCAACTGCGGATCGCCGCCAGCAGCTGCTCGGCCGGCGTGAACTCGCAGTTGATGCTCTCCACCCGCACGCCGGTGCGCGAGATGCCCTGGGCCAGGGCGTCGGCGATGGCCGCGGTGTTGCCGTAGGCGCTGGCGAACAGCAGCGCCACCGATTGGCTGGAGCGCTCGGTGCTCTCCCCCCAGCGGCGGTAGTCGGCCAGCAGGCTGCGCCAGCTCTGGGCGATGGCGGGGCCGTGGCCGGGGGCGATCGTGCGGATGTCGAGTTCCTCGAGCCGGTCCACCACCGCCTCCACCTGGCGGGCCATCGGCGCCATCAGGCAGTCGTAGAAGTAGCGGCGGTCTTCCTCGCTGCTGCTGCGGTTGGCCTCGGCCCAGGCCTCGCTGCACAGGTGGGCGGCGAAGAACTTGCCGCTCATCAGCAGGCCGCTGCTCTCTTCAAAGGCCACCAGGGCCCCCGGCCAGCGCGGCGTGGGCACGGGGATCAGCCGCAGCACGTGGCCGTGGCCCAGGGGCCGGCTGGCCTCCTGTTTCACCACATCGATCTGAGGCAGCGGCGGGGGGGGCGGCGGCGGAATGGCCGGCGTGCTGGCTGCGGGGTTGTCTGGATCGCTTTCGCTGGGTTTCTGGGGCTTCTGCTGGCTCCAGAGCTCGGTGAGCAGCTTGGCGCCGGCGTTGGAGGCAACCAGCATCAGCGCCGGCCAGCGGGCCGCCAGCTGGCGCAGCAGGGCCACGCGGTTGGGGTTCACATGCCCCACCACCACCTTGAGGGCCGCATCGGCGGGGATCAGCGGCGTGAGCTGCTCCAGGTAGGGCTCGGCAAAGGAGGCCCCGGGCGGGTGCACCAGCACCGGCGGGATGACATGGCCATCGGGGGTGGTGCCGCCCGAGAGCAGGAAGCTGTTGGCGGTGGTGCCGCGCTCCAGGCCGTATTCCACCTCGAAGCGCAGCCGTGTGGGGCTCAGGCCCCGCAGGCAGAGCAGGCCCTCCTCCAGGGGGATCTGGATCACCCGGCGATCCATCAGTAGTGGTTCCCCACTTTGCGGTGGTGCACGGCGGTGCTGGCCTCGGTGTCGGCCACGTTGCCCTCTTCCACCTCGGCGTAGATGATCCAGTGGTCGGGCCCTTCCATCCGCTGGGCCACGCGGCAACCCAGGTAGGCCAGGGCATCGCCCAGCACCGGGCCGCCGGCAGCCGCGCCCTCCAGGGTGCTCACGCCGGCGAAGCGGTCGGCGCCGGGGGGGAAGCGCTTGAGGAAGTGGCGCAACAGCTGCTGGTGGTTGTCGTCGCGCAGGATGTTGAGCACGAAGCGATCGCCCACCTGCAGCAGGGCCTCGATGGCGCGGTCTTTCGCCACGGCCACGGTGATGCCCGGGGGCTCAAAGCTGGCCTGGCTCACCCAGCTGGCCACCATGGCGGAGGAGCGGGTGCCGCCCTCGCCGTCGCTCTGGCGGGCGGTCACCACGTAGAGGCCGCCGGAGAGCCGGCCGAGGGCCTTGTCGAGGTCGCCATCGAGGGCCTTCATGGCGGCGATGGTCTTCGCCTTGGTGAGTAGCTGGCCCAGGTCGGTGCCGGCTTCCTCGCAGCGCTGGTAGTCGCCCGTTTGCGGTACCTGGCGGATGCGCAGGGGCTCGAAGGCGCTCTTCTGGCCGAGGGCGCGCAGCTGGCCGGCCACGGTGTCGATGGGTTCGTCGTTGCCGCCGAAGGCGTCGTAGCAGGCCACCCACTGCTTGGGCTTGAGGGCCGCTAGCAAGGTGCCAATGCTGGCCTGCAGGTCGGCATCGGGGCTGGCGGGCCAGGTGGGCACCACCACGGCGCTGGCCTCGCCCACCAGGGCGCTGAGCTCCTGGGGGTCGGTGGCGCGCAGATCCACCAGCTGCACGGCGGCACCGGCCTTCTGGATGCCGCGGGCCAGGGCCTGGCTGAGCCGGTCGCAGAAGCCGTACTGGCTCACGTAGCACACGGCGGCGTAGGCCTCACCGGTGCTGCGCTCGGAGCTCCAGCTGCGGTAGTCGTCGAGCCAGAGGGCGAGGTGCTCGCGCAACAGCGGCCCGTGGCCCACGGCGATGGTGTTGACCTGGGGCAGGGCGTCCATGCGCTTCATCGCCTGCAGCACGCTGCGGGCGTTGGGGCCCATCAGGCACTCGTAGTAGAAGCGGAAATCGGGGGCGATGGCGCCGGGATCGGTGTCGAACAGCTCGTCTGAGCAGTAGTGCAGGCCGAAGGCGTCGCAGGTGTAGAGGATGCCGGTGCCGTGGTCGAAGGAGAAGATCGTGTCGGGCCAGTGCAGGTTGGGGGCACTCAGAAACTCGAAGCGGTGCCGCACGCCGCTCTGGGGGTTGGTGCCCAGATCCAGCTCCTCGCCGCTCTTCACCGCCCGGCTTTTGAAGGGCCGGTGCACCTGGTTCTCCAGGAACTGGATCGCCACCTTGGAGGCCACGATCGTGATCTCGGGATTGAGATCGATCAGGTGGCCGATCAGGCCCGAGTGGTCGGGCTCCGTGTGGCTCACGATCAGATAGTCGATCGCCGCCGGATCGATCTGCTCCTGCAGCAGGGGCAGCCAGGTGCTCTCAAATTTGAGGTGGCTGGTGTCGATCAGGGCGGTGTGCTCACCCCGCACCAGAAAGCTGTTGTAGGTGGTGCCGTTGCGCAGGCCGAACTCGATGTCGAAGCGGCTGCGGTCCCAGTCGAGCGAGCGGATCGTGGTGGTGTCGGCCCCGATCCCTTCGCACTGGAGCGTCAGGCGGGGCTCTGCGCGGGTGAAGGCGACGGCCATCCGCAGGTCAAGCGGCTGGATGAACTGTAGGCAAGCCGTACCTGCTGCTGGTCAGTCCGGCCAGGACCACCCCCGCTTGGCAAGGGAGCTTGGTTCAACGGCGGCCGATGCGTTGCCTGAGGCGACGCGACCAGCCGAAAGCTGCGGCGACTCCAAACAGGGGTAGGGGGCCGGGCACGGGCGCTGAGGCAATGGCGTACCTGACCGGGAGATTGGTTGCGGGGGTCTGGTCGATCGCATCGAGGGGATCGCCTGTGCTCTGCAGGATGCCAAGCACCCACCCCCCACTGACCCCATGGGCAAACAGAGGTCCGTAGCCAGCTGTCGATCCATCGCCGAGCTGGTCATACACCTGTACGGCAAAGTCGTAGGCGAGAGCTGGGTCCCCCCACCAGGGCATGCGTCCCTGTGGTGGCAGGGCGGAAAAAAGGCTGGTGGAGGTGGCCTGGGACGTCTCGATTAAGGAGATGTCGTAGGAGCTCCCGCCAACCGTCACCACAACCGCCGGTGCTGCGGCAGGTGACAGAACAGTCACGGCGGTGCTGCTGAGAAGGGCAAGCGCTGCCCTGCGCACGGAGCTGATCATGGCGAGTACTGGGTACTAAACGAAAAGGAACTGGCCGGGATCGGTGAGATTCAGGGAGGCCGTTGTGGCCCCCTGCACAAAGCCGATGGCCTGGGCGGTGGGGTTGAGCGCATCGATGCGCATCCCTGGAACGCCGCTGTATCGCCCGCTGGTAAGGCGATAGTCAGCGCTGGAGCCGTAAAGCTGGATGCGGTCGCCAGAGCTGAAATCGGTGATCACGGCCAGATCGCCGGTGCCCAGCCCCGTGCTGCCGTCGTCATAGAAGCGGCCAAGGGGGTCGCCCAGCAGAAAGAGATCGTCTCCGCCACCGCCGCTGAGCTGATCCAGGGAGCCCCGTCCACGCAGGGTGGAACCCGCCGGCACGCCCCTGAGGGTTTCTGAGGATGGGGTGCCGGTGATCAGATCATTGCCGTCGGTGATCACGCCCACACTGGGTTCTGTGATACGAATCCGCAGGCTGGAGCCCAGCCGTTCCCTGTAGGCGCCATCCCTGTAAAAACGGAGCTTGAGGGTTTCGTTGGGATCGGGGCTGTTATCCGCGGCGATCGCCTTGCTCAAGCCTGCGCGGCCATCGCTGCCGATCCGGATGGCTCCAGACAGCACGCCATCATTGAAATCATTCGCTGTGATGCCGATGCCACTGAAGCGCCAGTAGATCCGTGTGCCCGGCGCCACATTGGTGGTTTGTACCGCACTTGCGAGAATGCCCCCCTCCTGCACGGTCCTGGCGCTCACTGAGAAGGAGTAGCTGGCAGGAGAATCCGCATCGTCGTTGTGAATGCGGCCTTCCGCGCTGATGGAACCGGCCAGCAGGATCGCGTCCACGGGATTGCTCAGCGAGATGCTGAAGGTTTCATCGCGTTCATGCAGCCTGTCGCCCAGCACGTTCACGCTGATCGTCTGGCTCCTCTGCCCGGAGAGGAACGATGCAGTGCCGCTGGGCAGCGCAGATCCCGCGAAGTCAAGCGCGTTGGCGGGCCTGGCGCCGCTGCCTGTCACGGCCCAGGACACGCCCGCCGGCATGGAGGCATCGCCGCTGCGGCTGATCGTGAAGGTGAAGGGTGTGGAGCCGATGCTGCCTTCGGGCCGGTCGGCGGCTGCCGCGGCGATGGCCAGAAGCGGTGGTTTAGCCAGGTTGAGGGTGGGACGGAAATCGGCCACGGCCCGGCCATCGCTGAACCCCAGCAGCGGTTCGCTGGCCGCCAGTTGATCGGCGCTCAGGTCGGCGGGAGCGGAGAGCACGAGGGTGGTGCCTGTGGTGGTGATCCAGTCAGGCCCGTGCAGCTTGAGTAGCTGCAGGCTGTCGCCATCGGCGTCGCTCACGAACGGGCTCAGATCCTGGGTCTGGACCTGGCCGGGGTGGATGGTGAGGCTGATCGGTGCGTCGCTGAGCTGGGGCGCGGCGTTGATGGCCACATTCAGCCCCTGCAGCTGCTGCAACACCTCCGCCCAGTCGCCCGCAGGGGCCAGTCCGTCGACCAGCAGGGCGTCGGTGCCGGGCTCGAAGTCGAGGATCTGCAACGGAGCTGCCGCTCCCAGATCGCTGCCATCGATCAGGAAGCTGTCGCGCCGCCGATCCACCAGGGCCGTGAACGGGGAGAGGCCGAAGCCGGCGGCCGCCTTGAACAGCTGGCCGCCGATCACCTGATCCCGCCCAGGCCGCAGGAACAACCGGTCGGCGCCCGGGCCACCCACCAGCCGGTTGTCGCCTTGGCTGTCGGTGTTGAACAGGTCGTCATCCCCGGCGGCCCCATCGATCAGCGAGCCCACCCCGGCGAAGATGCGCTCACCGGCGTCGGAGCCCAGCACCGTCACGTCGGCCAGTTGGACGCCGGAGCGGGGCAGGGTGGCGACGTCGGCGGGGTCCAGCAGGGTGTGGGATCCGGCGGCGTCAAGCGCCAGGCCGAACACCAGATCCAGCTCGCGCCAGTTTGGTTGCCAGCTGATCTCCGCTGTGGCCTCGGGTTCGAGGCTGAGGCTGAGGTCGCTGGCGGCGATCACGCGCTCATGGGCCCATTGGGGCAGACCGGAGAAGGAATCCACCCCATCGAGGAACACAAAGGTGCCAACCGCCTCATCCGTGCTCACGGTGAGATCGAGGAAACCGCGCCGGTTCACATCGGCATACTTCAGTCCGTCCACATAGCCCATGAACAGGCCATCGAGGCCATCCACAGCCGGGTAGAACGCACGGATGTAGGCATCGGCGCCGGGCAGGTATTTCTCCAGGCCCGGTGAGGTGACGCCAGGCGTCGCGAACTCCACCCCCGCCACCGTGCCGGCCGGCCGGCTTCCGGCGCTCATCGTGTCGAGCACTCCGGCCCAGGCGTTGTGCGTGTCGCCGGCGAGGCTGATCAAGCGCTTGCCGAGGGCCAGGGCGCTCTGCAGGATCGTTTCCCGCTCCACGCCGTAGCCGTCCCAGGCGTCGAGGTTGTAAGGGATCTTGCCTGCTTCAGCGAACAGGGCCTGCTCAGCGGCCGTGAGATCGGCGAAGGCGGTGCCGGTGGCCAGCTTCTGCAGCGGTGCGGCGTACGTGTCGAGCAGGGCGGGATCGCCGGTGTTGAGCAGCAGCTCCGCCGGCACGGCCATCGACTGCATCAGCACCTGCTGGCCCAGCACCTGCCAGGCGGCATTGGAGCTGGCCATCTGCTGCTGCAGCCAGGCCAGCTGGCTGTCGCCGATCAGGTCGCGGCTGGGATCACCCCAGGCCTGCTGCACGGTGGCGAGCACCAGCTCCTGGGTGACCGCCGGTGCCAGAGCGGCTGCGAAGGCTGGGATGGCCGCGGGATCCGCCGGAGGGGAGAGGCCGAGTTGGGCGGCATAGGCGGCCACCTGGGCCGGATCGGCCAAGATCGCGCCGATGCGGGCCTGCACGGCGGCGGCATCGGGGTAGGCCAGCTGTTCATCCCTTGCCGTGAGGCGGGTTTCGAGGATGTGCAGGGCCAGCACATCGCCGAAGTTGAAGGAGCGGTAGCCCTGGCTGAGGGGGGTGAGGGTGGTGGCGCCATCGCTCGCCTGGCGCTGGCCTGGGTCGCGGATCGGCAGCCACTCGTAATACGCCTGGAGGGCGGCGTCGCGGCGGTCTGTCCAGCTTCCCTCCGTCTCGCTCTGGTGGTTCTGGGCACCGCCGGCCCAGCTGTCGTTGGCGGTTTCGTGGTCGTCCCAGATGGCGATCAGGGGCGCGGCGGCGCGCAGGATCTGCAGGTTCGGATCCGTGTGGTACTGCGCGTAACGCTGGCGGTAGTCGTCGAGGTTGACGATCTCACGGTTGGGCCGGAAGCCCCGGTCTGCGGCGGCGTCTTCGGCATCGCCGTAGCCCCCGGGGCCATATTCATAGATGTAGTCGCCCAGATGCAGCAGCGCGTCGTAGGGATTGACGGCGTGGATCGCGGCGGCGCGGCCGTAGGCGGCGAACTGTTCGGCTGCCGGGAAGTTGGCGCAAGAGAAGACCGCCAGCCGCACCGGGTCGCTCCCCACTGGCAGGGTCTTGGTTTGCCCCGTCATCGACACCCCATCGCCGGCCCGGAAGCGGTAGTGGTAGGGCGTGTCTGCGCTGAGACCGTCGGCTTCCACTTTCACGGTCCAATCGCGGTCCGCATTGGTTGCGAACACCCCGCTGGCAACGATTGAGTCGGCGGCGAAGTCAGTGCTGGTGGCCACCTCCCACTGCACATCCACCAAGCCTGTGATCTCCGCGCTCGGGGTGATCCGCGTCCAAAGGATCACCGAGCTGGTGTAGGGATCACCGGAAGCCACGCCGTGGTTAAAAGTGATTGAAGGCGATGGCATCGTGCGATGAATCGGGATTCAGTGCAGGTGGAACCGGGGGCAGTCGTGGTTCACGACTCCATTGACAATCTCTTCTGGCGATATTTAAAAAAGAAGTGATCCTGATCCCTCAGATAATTGAGGGATCAGGATCAGAGGCTCAATCAAGCGAACACGAAGTTGGCTTGATTGTTCAGAGCGGCGGCGCTCACGTTGGAGAACTGGCCGATGCTGGTTCCGCCCAGGCTGAGCATGGTGTCGGCGCCCGTCTGGCTGAAGCTCAGATCGCCGAAGGCCACGCCGCGCAGGCCCACCTTGTCGACGCCGGCCTGGAAGTCCATCACCACCTGCTTGGCGGCAGGCAGGTCACCGGGGTTGCTAACCAGCCAGAACTGGTCACGGCCGAGGCCACCATTGAGGAAGTTGGTGCCGGCGCCACCGAGGATGGTGAAGGTGTCGTCACCGTCGCCGCCGAGGGCGCGGTTGGCGGCGCTGCCGATCACGAAGTCGTCGTTGCCGCCGAGGCCGCTGAGGCGGTTGCTGCCGCCGCCGATGGCCCAGAGCTGATCGATGCCGCTGCCCCCGGTCACGGTGTCGCGGGTGCCGGCGTACACCACGTTGGCGCCGGAGCCGGCGAACACCTGGTTCTCGAAGCCGTCGCTGAGGGCCACATCCACCTCGTCGTCACCGGCGCCGGTGAAAATGGTGTTGCCGATCAGGGTGAGGCCTTCGAGGTCGCCCGGTTGCAGCAGGGTGTCGTCGCTGCTGGTGCCGACCACCGGCTTGGGGGCCACGGTGGGCAGCTCCAGGCTGTACTGGAAGACCTGGCCGCCGTAATCCGACTTGGTGGCTTCCACCGCACCGGCGGATTCCCCGGGCTGCTGCACCACGCCGATGAACAGGTGCTCGGCGAGCGGGCGGCTCTGCTCCACGGTCTGGATGCCGTTGCCCTGCAGTTCCTCCTGGCTGTAGAAGGAGCCATCGGCCTTGCGGGCCACCAGGGCCGTGACGTCCCAGGAGCCGGAGAATTCCGAACCCCTCGGGGTCTCGAAGGTTTCGCCATAGGCCGAGGCACCGGCCAGGGCCCTGGGGTTCTTGCTGCCGCCGGCCTGGGCCAGGAAGTAACCGGTTCCCTCGGGTTGAACGCTGAGGGTGTCGGGGTCGATCACCAGGGCGAACTTGCGCTCGCCGTAGTCGTTGCCCGAGTCTTCGTCCACGATCAGCACGTCGGCATCCGACGACTTGACCCAGATCAGGCCGTCGGGGTCATTCATCTTGCGATTCTTGAGCTCGATGTGCTGCTCGGCGGTGGCGCCGCTCGGATTGCCCTTCGCGTCGTAGTGGCCCACGCCTTTGTCGCCCACGTCCAGGGTCAGCGCACCGTCAACGGCGGCCAGGATCCGGGTGACATCGGCGGAGAGGTAATCGGGGAGACCGTTGGCATCGAGATCGTTGCCGGCGATCTCGGTGGCGATATTGCTGAACTCGATGCCCAGCAGGCCACCGGTGCGGGTGTGGTTCTGGATGTAGCGCGAGCGGGTGGTGTCCGGATCCACGGCCGGATGCTCCACCTTGGTGTCGCTGTTGAAGAAGGTGAAGCCCACGGGCTGCTCGTTCACCTCGGTGCTGTCACCGTCCTGGGCCCAGCGGAACACCTCGGTGTCCTTCACGGCCTCGGGGGTGTCGAAGCCGTTCCAGCGGTAGCTGGTGGGGTAGTAACGGGCGCTGAACTGGTCCGGAGCCGCTGCGTTCTTCAGGTAGGCATCCAGCATCTTGTCGTCGGCATTCACCGAGGTGATGCCCAGGTCGGCATAGGTGGCGGCGTCGGCGGCCATGCCGTAGAGCTGGCCGTAGAGCAGGCCGTTGCTGCCGAGGAAGCGGTCGCGCTCGCTGAGGGCGGGATCGGCAAGGTTGAGCGGATTGCCCTGGGCGTCATATCCCTTGCGACCCACGTAAACCTTGAGCGGGGCGGGGTTGATGTCGTGGTTGTAACCCGCGGCAACCACCACCACGTAGTCCTTGTGGCCGGGGTTGATCGGCATCAGCTTCTCGTAGCCGGCCTGGCCGAGGGCGGGCACGGTGTAGGCCACCTCGTTCTTGAGGTCCACCACCATCGAGGCCAGACCCATGGTGCCGTTGGCCACATCGAAGCCCTTGAGCGGGCCGGCGCCGTCGGGGTCGGCGAACATGCTGCTGCCGATGTTCCATTCCTCGCCCATCAGCCACACGTCATCCGTGAAGCCCACGCCGGCGCCGTACTTGTTGGCGGGTTCGTAGAAGGCTCCGCAGAAGGAGTGGAAGAAGAAATCACCTTCCGTGAGCTGCTTGGCCGGCAGGAACTCAACGATCGTGCCGTCGGGGTTGGTCTGGTTGCCCCACTTGCCGGAGAGGTCGCTGGTGTCGGTGGTCTTGGCGGTCACCTCCTCACCGAACACGTTGTAAACCGTGTTGAAGAGATGGCCGGAGCCCAGCACCATCTCGCTGGCGGGGCTGTCGTTGGTGAGGAAATCGGCGAACTTGGCGCGGTCGTAGTCGACGTAATGGAGGTGGGAGCCGGTGAACGTCACACCGCTCTCCATCACCCACCCGTAGGTTTCGTTGGAGTTGGTGGCGTAGGACTCGGATTGATAGGCAACCCGGATGGTGGTGTCGTCCTTCAGCCAGGCAGCGTTGCCATCGGGATATCCCGTGAGCGCCTGATTGGTGACCGCATCAACTTCGCCGATCGTGGCAATCGGCTTGAAGTTGGCATAGGGAAAATCGGTGTCACCGCTCTGGCCATCAAGCAGTTCGGAAGGATCGTCGGCCGTGCTGGCTTCCGGGATCAGGGCCGTGGTCTGCCCGATGGTTTTGATCAGGGTCATGGTGTGTGAGGAGGTTGACAATTAGCAGGGGTTCGCGGATGAGGAAAGAACCCGAGTCAAAAAAACTGTTGTCTGCCAGACCTGAGCCAACGGTGCAGCAGGCCCATCTCCGGGCGCGTCTTGCTGAGGCTTTCACCCCAGTCAATGAACCCCTCTTCAGTCAACTGGAGGCCGCAGATCCCGGCTGTGCCAGGAACACCACGGAGATGTGTTCCTGGCTGCACAGGGGCAATCAGGCGAAGGCGAAGTTGGCCGGATTGTTGAGGGTGGCGGCGCTCACGTTGGTGAACTCGCCGATGGCGGTACCGCCCAGGCTGAGCATGGCGTTGGCGCCGCTCTGGCTGAAGCTCAGATCGGCGAAGGCCGCACCGCGCAGGCCGATGGTGTCGACGCCGGCGGTGAAGTCCATCACCACCTGCTTGGCGGCGGGCAGGTCGCCGGGGCCGCTCACCAGCCAGAACTGGTCACGGCCGAGGCCACCATTGAGGAAGTTGGTGCCGGCGCCACCGAGGATGGTGAAGGTGTCGTCACCGTCGCCGCCGAGGGCGCGGTTGGCGGCGCTGCCGATCACGAAGTCGTCGTTGCCGCCGAGGCCGCTGAGGCGGTTGCTGTCGCCGCCGATGGCCCAGAGCTGGTCGATGCCGCTGCCACCGGTGACCACATCGCGGCTGCCGGCGTACACCACGTTGGCGCCGGAGCCGGCGAAGATCGTGTTGTCGGCTCCGCCGGTGAGGGCGATGTCGATCTCGTCGTCACCCGCACCGCTGAACACGGTGTCGAGCAGGCCATCGAAGCCGGGGATGGTCGAGGCCCCGGGCAGGGTGGTGTCGTCGCCGGGCGTGCCGACGCGCACCGGATCGATCACGGCATCGCTGCGCACCGCCAGGTTCTGCAGGCGGGTGTCGAGCGCTTGGGTGGTGTCGGCCGCGCGGAAGGGATTGCCAGGGGAGTGGTTGGCAGCCAGGAACTCGGCCAGGGCATCCTGCTCGGAGCCGTCGGCGGCGAAGGTGGCGACGCCGGTGCGGGGAGCCGAATCGGCGGCCGTGATGTCGACCCGATCGGGATTGCTGAGGCTGGTGAAGGGATAGCTGTCACCGCCGCCGGCCAGGAAGTTCAGGGTCACCATGCGGATGCTGCGGGCCGGATCACCCACCACTGCACCGCCTCGCACCACGATGTCGCGGTCGTTGCCGGCATCGTCCTGGATCGCCAGGCTCACCACCCGGGAGCCGGCGGGGAGGCTGAGGTCGTAGCTGAAGGCCATGCCGCCCACCTGGGGGAAGCGGCCCCCGCCCGTACCGGCGGCGATGCCGTGCTCGATCAGCGCCTTGAGTTCCGCGGCGGTGACGCTGACCAGCGACAGGCCGTTGTTGAAGCTCAGGGCATTGGCGATGTCGTTGCGGGAGATGCCTCCCTCCGGCTTCACCACATTGCCCTGGGCGTCGAACACCGCCGCTGGCGGCAGCAGTTCGGGCACACCATCCACCGAACCGGTGGGCACCACCGACTGGC
>JBIIDV010000034.1:0-25716 GCA_044238185.1 Prochlorococcaceae cyanobacterium
CTATCCCCCTTCACCATCAGGCGAAAAATTCGCAGCGCGCGAAAAAATAGCAATCAGGACGTCATTGTTCATATCATTGATCAAGGGAATGCGTATTTCACTTCATACCTTCAAGATATACCCCACCTCGTGACTTGTCACGACGCCTTCGGGATGCGTTCAGCGTTTGGCCTCGAACCCCTCAACAAACGCGGAAAGCTGGGTCGTCTTTATCAGAATAGAATCCTTTCAGGGCTCAAGAGTGCATTCCAAATAGCCTGCATCTCGGATTTCACCAGGTCTCAGATTGAAGAGCTAGGCGTACCCGGCAAAAAGTGTCGTGTCATTTATAATGGCCTCAACTATTCATACAAGCCCATGCCTAAAGCACGGGCTTCGGCCGTTCTCTCTAACCTGTTCGCCCGTCGCAACATTCCCGCACCAAGCACGGGCTTCATTTTTCACCTCAGCGGCAACGGCTGGTACAAAAACCGAAAAGGGGTGATTCTGGCCTATTCGCATTTAGTCAGAATCGTTGATCGTGCTCCAGCGCTCATCCTGGCTGGCACCCCACTCACTGAGGACCTCCAGGATCTGATCCGCGAAAAAGGCCTATCAGAGCACGTTTTCCAATGCCCAAACAGCACCTCTGAAGAGCTCAATGCACTGTACAATCAGGCAGAGTTTCTCTTCTACCCCAGTGTGCGGGAAGGCTTCGGCTGGCCCATCATTGAAGCTCAGGCTAGTGGTGGTGTCGTGATCACCAGCGACAGAGCCCCGATGAACGAAATTGGCGGTGATTGCGCTATTTATTGCACTCCACCACCCGAAGACGGCAAAGGCTTCGATGAATGGTCTAGGCAGGTTGCCGAGCAAACCTTGCAACCAGCCTTGCAGATGACCGCAAATCAACGAAATTGGCATGTCGAGAATGGCATTGATAATGCCGCCAATTACTCAGCAGATAAAATGTGTGACTCTTACGAGATGCTTTATCGAGAATGCATAAAGCGATTTAATTAATGAGCCTCTATTCAATTCTATCTAGACGAACGCGCATTCGCCGCCAAAAGCTTGCGGCAGCAATGCTTGCGGAAATAGAGGCCGAACCGAATCCCGAGCACCTACAACTTCAGAAACTCAATGCTGTTTGGAAACAGTCATGCTCGAACATTCCTTACTATCAGGACTTGGTCGCGAAAGGGCTGCCTAGTTCCTTCGAATCTTTAGATGACTTCGCCTCAAAAGTTCCAATATTTACGAAAAGTCTCTGCCAAGCCCTTGAGAATCGTGCCTTTGCGCAAATAGATCTTAGTTCTCTTCAATGGTCAGCAACCGGTGGCTCAACCGGAGAACCGATGAGATTCCCCAGGCTGGGGAGTGAGCTGACCATTCATGAAAAGAGTGAGTGGTATTTAAGATCGCTCATCGGAATTACCCCTGATGATGCCTACTTCAAGATTTGGGGACATTCCCATTTACAAGGCAGTGGCATAGGACGTCTGACCAGTCAATACAGTCGGAATATCAAGGATAAGGCCTTAGAATTAACAAGAGTTTCGGCATATGACCTTTCGAGAGAGGCTGTTCAGCGAGGATTGAAAAAATTACAGGGATCCAAGTCGACCTATGTGCTGGGTTATAGCAAAGCCCTGGAGATTTATGCAGAAGAATTACTGAAAAACAACCTGATGCAGCCATTGCCAACCCTCAAAGGCGTGATTGCGGCCGCAGAGGGCTTCAGCACTGAACGGAACAGAACGTTAATCGAAGAAGCTTTTGGCTGCCAAGTTTTCATGGAGTACGGCTCCATGGAAACGGGATCAATTGCTCAAGAAATCTCTGAAGGTGAATACCATGTTGCTTGGAACAATTATTTTTTAGAAGCAGTTCCAACGAACGATGGCGATCACAAAATATTAGTTACAGCACTCTATCCGCGCGCTTTCCCACTCTTTCGATATGATCTAGGCGATCTCGTCGCTGGTTTTGATCAACCACTCGGGATGCGCCATTTTACTTCAATAAACGGTAGGGAATATCCGTTAATCAAAACGCCAAACGGCAATCAAGTTCACCCTTTACTTGTCAGCAGCTGCTTGAAGGAGTTCGAAGAAGTTTCATTCTTTCAGGTTGGCATGAAAGGAGACGAAATTGCGCAAATCTATGTATCGCTTCGCTCTCGTGATCGCGAGCAAATTATATTCGGGAAGCTTCGAGAAAGGCTGCTGTCAATTGATGCAGGATTGGTCAGCATACCATTCCAAATTATTTCCCAGCATCGACTCACGCCGGCTGGCAAACGACCAACCTTTATTCAGATCTAAACGTGTTCTGGTTGAAGCGGCCGAAAATCTCAGTCACAGGAAAGGCTTGAAAAAAATAAGTTTAGTGGATGATCCGATCGAGGGCGCCAGCGCTCAACCAACGCCTGTGCGAGCAATGTCCAGCACGTCGGCCATGGAACGGATCTGGTTAAGCGTGCCAGCCAGCTGGCTGGCGCTCTCCAGCTCAACGCGCAGATCGATGCGGGCCGGCTTGCCGGGATTGGTGCGCACCCGGGCATCACTCACGTTGATGCGGTGGTCGGAAAGGCGCGTGAGGATGTCCTTGAGCACGCCCACCCGATCCAGCACCTCGATGCGCAGCTGCACCGGATAGCGCCGCAGGCTGATCGCCGCCGGATTCCAGCGCACCGGCAGGCGCCGCTCCACCGGCATCTGGGCCAGGTTGGCGCAGTCCTGGCGGTGGATGGTGATGCCGTGGTTGCCAAGGGCCACCGCCCCCAGGATCGATTCACCGGGGAGGGGACTGCAGCAACCGCCCAGGCGGTAGTCGAGGCCCTCCAGTCCCAGGATCGGACTATCACTGCCGTGCTGGGTGGCTGGCCCCGCCTGGGCCGCCACGGTGCGCGCCAGCTGCTCGTTGCTCAGCTCAGGCACCGCAGCCGCACTCGCCAGACGCAGCTCCTCCCGCAATCGGTTGAGCACCTGGTGCAGGGTTACACCGCCGAAGCCCAGGGAGGCCAACAGGTCGTCGGTGCCCAGGAGGTTGCAGCGGCGGGCCACCTTGGCCATCGCCTCGCCGTTGAGCAGGGCATCGAAGCCGTCGCGGCCGAGCTCCCGCTCCAGCATGGCGGTGCCGCGCTGAATGTTCTCATCGCGGTGGCTCTTCTTGTACCACTGGCGGATGCGGTTGCGGGCCGTGGGGGTAGCCACGAAATTGAGCCAGTCGAGACTCGGGTGGGCGTTCTTGCCGGTGATCACCTGCACGAAATCGCCGTTCTGCAGCGGCGTGGCCAGGGGTGAGAGGCGGTCGTTGATGCGCACCCCTTGGCAGTGATTGCCCACCTCGGAATGGATGCGATAGGCAAAATCCACGGCCGTCGAGCCCTTGCGCAGACCAACCACATCCCCCTTGGGGGTGAACACGAACACCTCTTCATCAAAGAGGTCTTCCTTGATCGAGCGCAGGAAATCGCCGCTGTCATCGCCGACGCCATCCCGCTGCCAATCCACCAGCTGGCGCAGCCAATTGAAGCGCTCTGCCTCGGCATCAGCCGCGGCCGGCGAACCGCCCTCCTTGTACTTCCAGTGGGCGGCGATGCCGTATTCGGCCACCTGGTGCATGTCGGCCGTACGGATCTGCACTTCGATCGGCCGGTGGCGGCCGATCACCGCCGTGTGCAGCGACTGATAACCGTTGGGCTTGGGCAGACCGATGTAGTCCTTGAAGCGGCCCGGGATCGGGCGGAAGGTGTCGTGCACCACCGCCAGCGCCCTGTAGCAGCTCTCCAGGTTGGGGCAGATGATGCGCAGGGCCGCCACGTCGTAGATCTCGTGGAACGCCTTCTGCTGGCGCTCCATCTTGCTCCAGATGCCGTAGAGGTGCTTGGGCCGGCCGCTCACGTCGCAGGCATCCAGGCCCACCGCCGCCAGCCGGTCGCGCAGCAACTGCACCGTCACCGCCAGCCGCTCCTCACGCTCGCTGCGCTTGGTGGCCACCTCCTGCTGCACCTCGCGGTAGGCCTCGGGCTCGAGGATCTTGAAGGCCAGATCCTCCAGCTCCCACTTGAAGCGGCCGATACCCAGCCGGTTGGCCAGGGGCGCGTAGATCTCGCGAGTCTCGCGGGCGATGCGCAGCTGCTTCTCCGGCTTGAGTGCCCCGAGGGTGCGCATGTTGTGGAGCCGATCGGCCAGCTTCACCAGCACCACGCGGATGTCACTGGCCATCGCCAGGAACATGCGACGCAGGTTCTCGGCCTGGGCCTCGGTCTTGTTGGTGAAGTGGATGCCACCGAGCTTGGTCACGCCCTCCACCAGGGCCCGCACCTCAGCACCGAAGTGGCCCTCGATCTCCTCCGGGGTGACGTCCGTGTCCTCCACCACATCGTGAAGGAAACCAGCGGCGATCACCCCGGCGCTGGCGCCGATGTCCCGCAGCAGGTCGGCAACGGCGATCGGATGGATGATGTACGGCTCGCCGCTGGCACGGAACTGCCCCTGGTGCAGCTGGAAGGCGAAATCAAACGCCGAGGCCAGCAGGGCCTCGGCGTCAGTAGGGCAGCTCTCGCCAACCCCTGGGGGAACATGCTCAATGCACCGCTGCAACCATTGCGGCAAGGGCACGCCGTAGTCGGCGGGAGCCTGGATGGGGGGTCGGGAGGAACTGGACGCTGGCGGTGCACCGGCAGGTGGGTCGTGGGCCAGTGCGACCGCGCCCGGGGGCGGTGAGGTCTCGGCAGCCCTCAGGGCCTGCGGAGACGGATCCAGATCGGTGACCGCCCGGAGCATGCGACCCTGCGGAGTCACCTCATCGTATGCAGCCGTTGCCACCATTGGCAGCAAATCTGCGTCCGCGAACCCAAGCTAGGGGCCATGACCCAGCCCGTTCTTCGCCTCACCGGCCTCAGCGTGCGCTACCCCCAGGCGGAGCGCTTCACTCTCCAGCAGCTCGATCTGGAGCTCAATGCCGGCGAGACCCTGGCGCTGGTGGGACCATCCGGCTGCGGCAAGAGCACGGTGGCCCGTGCCGTTCTGCAGCTGCTGCCCCCTGGAAGCAGCTGCAGCGGCAGCGTGGAGCTCAGTGGGGAGGATCCCCGCCAGCTGTCGCGCGGAGCGCTGCGCCGCTTGCGGGGTGAGGCAGTGGGCCTGGTGTTCCAGGACCCGATGACCCGCCTCAATCCCCTGCTCACGATCGGCACCCACCTGGCCGACACCCTGGCCGCCCACCGGCCGAACTGGCAGCGCCGAGAGGTGCGGGAGCGGGCGGAGGACCTGCTGGAGCGGGTGGGCATCAACCCGGATCGCTACGGCAGCTACCCCCATGAGTTCAGCGGCGGCATGCGCCAGCGGCTGGCGATCGCCCTGGCCATGGCTCTACGGCCGCCCCTGGTGATCGCCGACGAGCCCACCACCAGCCTGGACGTGGCGGTGGCGGGGCAGGTGATGGGGGAACTCACCGACCTCTGCCGGGAAGCGGGTAGCGCCCTGCTGCTGATCAGCCACGACCTGGCGATGGCCGGCCGCTGGTGCGACCAGATCGCTGTGCTCGACGAGGGCAGGCTGATCGAACGCGCCCCCTCCTTCCAGTTGCTGACCGCGCCCCAGTCAGCCCTGGCCCAGCGGCTGGTGGCCCGGGCCCGGGAGCGGGAGGGCCGCGACAGCCAGGCCCCCGAGGCCGCGCCGCTGTTGCTGGAGATCGAGGGGCTGCGCTGCTGGCACCCCCTGCCGGGGCTGCCCTGGCAGCGCCAGTGGCTGAAGGCGGTGGACGGCGTGAGCCTGCGGCTGCAGCAGGGCGAGACGATCGGCCTGGTGGGGGCTTCCGGCTGCGGCAAGAGCACCCTCTGCCGCGCCTTGATGGGCCTGGCCCCGGTGCGGGGCGGGGCCGTGCGCCTGGAGGGTATCGACCTGCAGCAGTTGAGGGGAGGTTCGCTGCGGCGGGCGCGACGGGCGATCCAGATGGTGTTTCAGGACCCACTGGCCTGTCTCAACCCCCAGATGCGGGTGGGGGAGGCCATCGCCGATCCCCTGCTGATCCACGGCCTGGCCAGCCGCGCCAAGGCCCGGGAGCGGGCCCGAGAGCTGCTGGAAGCCGTCGGGCTCACCCCGGCGGAGGCCTTTGAGAACCGCCTGCCCCGCCAGCTCTCCGGGGGCCAGCAGCAGCGCGTGGCCATCGCCCGTGCCCTGATCCTGGAGCCGAAGGTGCTGCTCTGCGACGAGAGCGTGAGCATGCTCGATGCCGAAGTGCAGGCGGATGTGCTCGACCTGCTGCGCGGGCTGCAGGCCCGCCTGGGGCTGGGCATGCTGTTTGTGACCCACGACCTCTCGGTGGCCAGCGGCTTCTGCCACCGGGTGATCGTGCTCGATGGCGGCCGGATCGTGGAAGAGGGCCCAGGCTCCCGCCTGCTGGCCGACCCCCAGGCGGAGATCACCCGCACCCTGGTCGAGGCCTGCCCCCGGTTGCCTGTTCAGCCGGCCACCGTCCACCAGCGGGGCTTCATGAAGTAGTCCTCGTCTTCGTAGTCCACCAGCGCACCGCCGCCGAAGGCCACCAGGTCGGCCGGGGATACCGCAAAACCCAGCTCGCGCGCCATCGCCGCCACCTCATCGGCATCCGCAGCTCGAGTGGTGGACAGCTGCTCCTGCAGGGCGGCATCCTGCTGCACCCGCTGGATGAGGGCCTGAAGATCGCTTTGGGCCATGGAACGGGCTACCCCCGGCAAAACCGATGCAGTCTGGGCGGCGGGGGTCTGATTCGGGCCCTGGCCGCGCATCACCGCAAGAAGTTTGTCAAACACCGCCGGCAGCGGCGCCTCGCAGACGATCCGCTCACCCGTGATCGGGTGATTGAGCCCCAGCTGCACCGCATGCAGCGCCTGGCCGGACAGGGCCACCGGCAGGCGCCTGGCCCGGGAATACACCGGATCACCCACGATCGGGTGGTTCAGGTGGGCGCAGTGCACGCGGATCTGGTGGGTGCGGCCGGTGTCGAGCTTGAAGCGCAGCAGGGCGTAGTCGCCCAGCCGCTCGATCACCCGCCAGTGCGTGCAGGCATGGCGGCCGCTGCCGTCGCTCACCACCGCATATTTTTTGCGGTCTGCCGGATGGCGGCCGATCGCCCCCACGATCGTGCCGTTGTCGCTTGCCGGCTGGCCGTGCACCACCGCCAGATACTGGCGTGAGGCGATCCGCTTCTGGATCTGCACCTGTAGCTTCACCAGCGCCTCCTGGGTCTTGGCCACCACGATGCAGCCCGTCGTGTCCTTGTCGAGGCGGTGCACAATCCCCGGCCGCATCTCACCACCGATGCCAGGTAGATCGGGGCAGTGGTGCAGCAGCGCGTTCACCAGGGTGCCGTCCCGGTTGCCGGGGGCCGGATGCACCGTGAGGCCAGCGGGCTTGTTGATCACGATCAGCTGGTCGTCCTCAAACAGCACATCCAGCGGGATGTCCTGGGCCACCAGGTAGGGCAGCGGCTCCGGCGGCGGCATCCACAACTCCACCGTGTCGCCGTGGCGCAGGGGGGTCTTGGCCCGGCCCGTGATGCCGTTCACCCGCACGTAGCCGGCATCAATGAACTTCTGGATGCGGGCGCGGCTCTGCTCCGGCCGCTGGGCTACCAGCCAGCGGTCGAGCCGCATCGGCAGGGGCCTGGGATAGGTGAGGGTGAGCAGCTCGCCTTCGCCTTCGCCGAACCCCGTATTGACCTGCGTCGCTCCCATGGGCTCAACCGTACGAGCCGGTGGGGCTGGCTCTGGCGATGACCTCCACATCGATCACGTCAACCCCGATCAGAGAGCCCTGGTGGCTCGCCTGGGCGGCGGGGCTCCCCTCAGCGGCAGCGCAGCTCGTTTTTTTAGCTAGGCGGCAGCTCCAGGGCGATGGAGCCCAGCCGGCTGCAGCGGAAATCGTCGAGCAGCTTGGTGGCCATCCGCAGGGTGTCGTTGCTGGTGTGGCGCTCGGCGGCGGCCGCCAGCCAGCCCTCCACATCGGGGCCACCGGCAGGCAAGTCGGCCAGGGGCGTGCCATAGCGCTGCTCCAGCAGGCCGGCGGCCACCCCGGCGTCGGGCACCGACTCCAGCAGGCGCAGCAGCTGGGCAAAGGCCAGGGCCGCCC
Source organism: Prochlorococcaceae cyanobacterium (assembly GCA_044238185.1). Taxonomy (GTDB): domain Bacteria; phylum Cyanobacteriota; class Cyanobacteriia; order PCC-6307; family Cyanobiaceae; genus NIES-981. The sequence goes on from JBIIDV010000034.1 coordinate 8,097, forward strand.
CCTCGTTGTCGTAGGCGGCCTGGCCGATGTCGTCGCAGAGGGCCAGGCGCAGGGCGGCCTGCTGGTCGTCGAGCCGGGGCGGCAGCACGCCCGGGGCATCGAGCAGGTCGAGCTCCTGGCCCAGCCGCACCCAGCGCAGGCTGCGCGTCACGCCGGCGCGGCGGGCGCTCTCCACCACCTTCTGGCGCACCAGCCTGTTGATCAGGGCCGACTTGCCCACGTTGGGGAAGCCCAGCATCAGGGCCCGCACCGGCCGCGGCCGCATGCCCCGGCCGCTTCGCCGCTCGTTGAGGGCCGCGCCGGCGCGGATCGCCGCCTGCTGCAGCTGCTTCACGCCGGTGCCGGCCTTGGCGTCGCACCACCACACCTGCTGACCCCGGGCCCGGAACCACTCACTCCAGGCCTGTTGGGCGGCGGCGGGCACCATGTCGCGGCGGTTGAGCACCAGCAGGTGCTGCTTGGTGCCGATCCAGCGCCGCAGGCGCGGGTGACCGGTGGCCAGGGGGATGCGGGCATCGCGCACCTCGATCACCAGGTCCACCTTGGCCAGGGCCGCATGGAGCGCCTTCTCCGCCTTGGCGATGTGGCCGGGGTACCACTGGATCGCCGGGGCATTGACGCTCAGCTGGGCCGTGAGGGCCGCCATCAGGGCACCACCAGCACCGGACAGGGCGCCAGCTGGATGACCCGGGCAGCGGTGCTCTGCTGATCCGCTTCCAGGGTGATGCCCCGGGTGCCCATCACGATCAGGTCGGCGTTGATCTCGTCGGCCACATCGCCGATCACGAAGGCGGCCTTGCCCTCGCGCTCGATCACCTCGCAAGCCACGCCGGCCTGCTCGAAGCTGCCCCTGGCCTGCTGCAGCAACGCGGCCACGGCCGACTCCTCATCACCGGCCTCCACAACGGAGAGCAGCACCAGGCGGCTGCCGTGCTGCTGCACCAGCTTGAGGGCCACGGCGGCGGTCTCCATCGCCTGGCGGCTGCGGTCGATCGGGAAGAGGACGGTGTGAAACATGGTTGGCATGGCCCGGGGCCATCCGGGTGGCCTCAGTCTGGCGGCGGAGGGGGAGAAGGGAAGCGTGAACCGGCCGGGCTAAGCTCCCGCGCGTTTGTCTCTCGAGCGGTTCCCATGGCGAAGCGATCCCTGGCCAGCCTCAGCGCTGATGAGCTGCGCGGCAAGCGCGTGCTGGTGCGGGTCGACTTCAACGTACCGCTCGACGACGCTGGCGCCATCACCGATGACACCCGCATCCGCGCCGCCCTGCCCACCATCAACGATCTCACCGGCAAGGGCGCCAAGGTGATCCTGGCCGCCCACTTCGGCCGTCCCAAGGGCCAGGTGAACGAGGGCATGCGCCTCACCCCCGTGGCCGCCCGCCTGGCTGAGCTGCTGGGCAAGCCCGTGGTGAAGACCGACAGCTGCATCGGCCCCGATGCCGAAGCCAAGGTGGCCGCCATGGCCGAGGGCGAGGTGGTGCTGCTGGAGAACGTGCGTTTCTTCGCTGAAGAAGAGAAGAACGACGCCGGCTTCGCAGCCCAGCTGGCCGCCCTGGCCGATGTGTACGTGAACGACGCCTTCGGCGCCGCCCACCGCGCCCACGCCTCCACCGAGGGCGTGACCAAGGCCCTCAGCCCCAGCGTGGCCGGCTACCTGATGGAGAAGGAGCTGCAGTACCTGCAAGGCGCCATCGACGAGCCCAAGCGTCCCCTGGCCGCGATCGTGGGCGGCTCCAAGGTGAGCTCCAAGATCGGCGTGCTCGAGGCCCTGCTCGACAAGTGCGACAAGATCCTCGTGGGCGGCGGCATGATCTTCACCTTCTACAAAGCTCGTGGCCTGGCGGTGGGCAAGAGCCTGGTGGAGGAGGACAAGCTGGAGCTGGCCAAGGAGCTGGAGGCCAAGGCAGCCGCCAAGGGGGTGCAGTTCCTGCTGCCCACCGATGTGGTGCTGGCCGATAACTTCGCCCCCGATGCCAACAGCCAGATCGCCAGTGTGGATGCGATCCCCGACGGCTGGATGGGGCTCGACATCGGCCCCGACTCGGTGAAGGTGTTCCAGGACGCCCTGGCCGACTGCCAGACCGTGATCTGGAACGGCCCCATGGGCGTGTTCGAGTTCGACGCCTTCGCCGCCGGCACCAACGCCATTGCCACCACCCTGGCCGACCTGAGCGGCAAGGGCTGCTGCACGATCATCGGCGGCGGCGACTCCGTGGCCGCTGTGGAGAAGGCCGGCCTGGCCGACCGGATGAGCCACATCTCCACCGGCGGCGGCGCCAGCCTGGAGCTGCTGGAGGGCAAGGTGCTGCCCGGCGTGGCAGCCCTCGACGAAGCCTGACCCCCTGGGGGGATCAGGCTGCTGCCGAGCGGGGGCCCTCAGGCCCCCTTTTTGCTGTCTGGCTTCGCTTTGGCCGGCTTCTGATTGGCGTCCTTCTCAACGGACCGCTCACTGCCCCAACCCGGCAGGTTGAAGCGGCGCTGCAGCTCGGACAGCTTGGTGTTCTCGCTGCGGCGCGACTCCTTGGTCCTGCGGATGAACTGCTTCTGGCAGCGCTCCACCCCACCCCCATCGCCGGCCTTGAGAACGCAGCTCTCCGACTCTTTCAGCGCCTCCAGTCGCTGGGCTGACTGGCGCTGTTCCAGTTCACGGCGGCCCGCGAAATACTGCTGCCGCTGTTGCGTGCTGAGCTTGGTCATGGCCTCGGCCTGCTGGCGCTGGATCGCCTCACGGCCCTCGGCCAGAGCCTTGCCGCCATTCAGTGGACTGGCCAGCAGCAGCAGGGCAGCGGCCAGGAGCAACGGGCGACGGCGGGAGAGGGTGGTCATGGCACCTCGGGTTTGACCTGCCCAGCCTGACCGAATCGCTTGACTGGGTTGTGACTGATAACCGCATAAGTTGTGACCAGATCTGACCGGCCTGCCCTGGGCTGGATTGGCCTGGGGGCCCTGGGGGCGCCGATGGCCACGAACCTGCTGGCGGCTGGATTTCCCCTGCGGGTGCACAACCGCAGCCCGGGGCCAGAACAGCCGCTGCTCGCCGGCGGGGCCGAGCTGGCAGCCAGCCCCGCAGCAGCCGCCCGCGGTGCCGCCCTGCTCTGCCTGTGCGTGAGCGACGACCAGGCGGCCGAGGCGGTGATCGAGCAGGCCAGCGCCGGGCTGGCCCCCGGGGCCCTGGTGGTGGATTTCTCCACCATCGCGCCCGCCACCAGTCAGGGGCTGGCCGAGCGGCTGGCCCGCCAGCAGGTGGCCTACCTGGACGCCCCGGTGACCGGCGGCACTGAGGGCGCCCGCGCCGGCAGCCTGTCGGTGCTGGTGGGCGGGGCGGCTGCCGATCTGGAGCGGGCCCGGCCCGTGCTGGAGGTGGTGGGCGGCCGCATCAGCCACCTGGGGCCGGTGGGGGCCGGTCAGCAGGCCAAGGCCGTGAACCAGGTGCTGGTGGCCGGCAGCTATGCCGCCGTTGCCGAGGCCCTGGCCCTGGGCCAGCGGCTTGGCCTGCCGATGCCCCAGGTGTGTGAAGCCCTGCGGGCGGGGGCGGCCGGCTCCTGGGCACTCGACAACCGGGCCACCAACATGCTCAAGGGCCACTTCCCGCTGGGCTTCCGGCTGGCCTTGCACCGCAAGGACCTGGCCATCGCCCTGGCCGCCGCCGCCGATGCAGGGCTGGAGCTGCCCCTCAGCCAGCTGGTGGCCGCCATTGAAGACGACCTGATGAAAGCGGGCCACGGCGACGACGATGTGTCGGCCCTGGCCCGCTGGTTTGCGCTCGATCGCTGAGGGAACAGCGGGAGGGAGGGAATCAACAGCCCGAGGCCACACCGCCGAGGATGCCGCCCACGGCCGCGCCCATGGGCAGGGCCCAGACGCGGTTGCGGGAGTTGCTGGCCATCACGGCACCCACCGTGCCGCCTAGGGCAGCACCCACCAGCGGCACCACCGGCGTACAGGCACGGGGCTGAGTGAACAGCCCATTGCCGCCGGCCAGGGTGGTGGTGGGCTGGCCCAGGCGAGCGGGAGCTGGGTAGTGCGAGACGGGGTAGCCGTAGTGGCTCATCAGCGGCGGCGGAAATCCGGGACGGGGGGCGTAGCCGGGGTAAACCGTGGGAAGGGGGCGGTACTGGGGCTGCGGCTGAAGCTGGGGCTGGTGAACCACCACGTGGCGCCGCACCAGGTAAGCGGTGGGCTGCTGGGCCTGGGGATAGGCATAAACGATGGTGTTCCGCTGGCCAGGGGGGAAGGCCAGCGCCGGGGCCGGCAGGGCCAGGGCGGTGAGGGCCAGGGGAAGAAGGGAGATGCGCAGGGTCATGGTGAGGAGAGGTGTGGGGATGAGATGCAGCAGATGCGCTGCCGCCCCTGAACTGTGCGACCGGCGCCACGGCGAAGTGCGACTCACCCGGATGGAATCTGTGACCAAATCCGACCGACCCGCAAGACCCCTTCCGCCGCCTGGGATCAGCCCAGCAGATCGGGGCTTGCAGAAGCCGTGATTGAGCGTCCACTGAGGGCGATGCCGAAGCGCTGCCGGCCGCTGCCGCTCTCCAGCCGTTCCAGCTGGCCGCCGTGGCCCTGGGCCACCCGCGCCGCGATCGCCAGGCCGAGGCCGCAGTGGCCACTGCCGCCGCGGGCCGCATCGAGCCGCTGAAAGGGCATCAGCGCCTGCTGCCAGCGGTCGGCGTCGATGCCTACGCCTCCATCCCAGAGCACGATCCGGAATCCCTGGCCGTGGGGCTCGGCCGCCTCCAGCTGCAGCCGCAGGGGGGGCGCGCCATAGCTGCGGGCGTTGTCGATCAGGTTGGCCACCGCCCGGGCCAGGGCCACCGGCCGCACCACCCGCTCCAGCGGCTCGAGGTCCAGCTCCAGGTCCTCCGCCGCGATCCCCGCGGTCTGCTCGGCCAGCAGCTGGTCGATCGGCACCATCACCGCAGACTCGTTGTCGACACCCCCGGCGAACTGCAGAAACTGGCCGGTGATGCGCTCCATCGCCGTGATGTCGGCCTCAGCCTGCTGCAGATCGCTGGCCGGCAGACCGGCCAGGCTGAGCCGGAAGCGCAGGCGGGTGAGCGGGCTCTTGAGGTCGTGGGCGATGCCGGCCAGCATCACCGCCCGCTCCCGCTCTCCGCTCTGCAGCCGCTCCACCATCGCGTTAAAGCGGCCGATCAGCTGGCGCACCACGGCGGTGCCCCGCTCCCGCTGGGGGTCGGGCCACTGATCCCGGCCCACCCGCGCCAACGCCTGCTGCTGCTGCCGCAGTGGCCGCTGCACCTCCCACCAGAAGAACAGCAGCAGCGCCGAGCTGGCCCCCAGCCCCAGCCCGACCAGCAGCAGCCAGGGGTCCGGCGGCCAGGGGCGCACGGGGGGAATGGGCACCAGCAACCACACCGGATCGAGGGGGGCCAGCACCTCCACCCACACCCCGCGCCGATCTCCCGCCGCCGGCAGCACCCCAGGACAGGGGGTGATGGCGGGGCAGAGCTGCTGGCGCAGCACTTGGGCCTGGCCCTCCAGCAGCCGATCCGGCCCCGTGGGGGGATCCGCCCCCACCCGCAGGGGCAGCCCGCTCAACTGGGCCAGCCGGGAAGGCGGCAGGCGGTCGAGCGCCAGCTCGGCCAGCCGCAGCTGGAACAGCACCTCCGGGCCCTGCTGGGCAATGCGGTCGCGCTGCAGGCGCTCCGCCAGCAGCAACTGCAGCTGGGCCGTGCTGAGCAGGGCCACGCCCACACCGGCCAGGCCGTAGCGCAGCAGCGCCCTAACGGCTGCGAGGCTGGCCATCGGGCACGAACACGTAGCCATAGCCCCACACCGTCTGCAGGTAGCGGGGGCGGCCGGGATCCGGTTCCACCAGCTTGCGCAGCCGCGACACCTGCACGTCCATGCTGCGGCTGTCGGTGGCCGACTCGGGGCCCCGGGCCAGCTCCACCAGCCGCTCCCGCGACAGGGGCCGGTGGGGGTGTTGCACGAAGGCGCTCAGCAGGGCGTATTCCCCCGAGGTGAGCACGGTGACCTGGTCGCCCCGCTCCAGGGTGCGGGCGGCCAGATCGAGCGTCTGGTCACCGATGGTGATGCGCTCCCCCTCCGCCAGGGGCGTGCCGGCCGGCAGAGCCACGCGGCGGCGCAGCACCGCCTCGATGCGCGCGCTCAGCTCCCGCGGCAGGAAGGGCTTGGCCAGGTAGTCGTCGGCACCCTGCTCCAGGCCGATGATCCGGTCCACCGCGTCGCCCCGGGCGGTGAGCATCACCACGGGCAGGTCGTCGCCGCCATCGCGCAAGCGACGCAACAGGGTGAGGCCATCGTCGCCGGGCATCATCAGGTCGAGCACCACCAGGTCGGGACGCTGACCGGCCAGGCGGGCCATCAGCTGCTCCCCATTGGCCAGGCAGCGCACGTCGTAGCCCTGGTCGGTGAGGTAGGTGCCCACCATCCTGCGCAGTTCGGGATCGTCATCGATCACCCAGATGCGCTGGCCAGCAGCCATCGGTTCCGCCGGAAAGATCTGGTCACAGCTTGCCTGGACATCGGCAAGAAAGCGCCCGGGCAGGCTGCATAGCCTGAGGCCATGAGCAAACGCACCTCCACTCTGGCCGGAGCCCTGGCAGGCCTGCTGCTGATGGTGAGCGCACCGGCTGCACCAGGTGCACCGGCCCAGGCCCAGACCAGCGAACAGCTGCAATACCAGCAGCGGCTGGGGCAGCTGTTCCGGGAGCTCGACCGCAACGGCGACGGCAGGCTCGACCGGCGGGAGGCCAGCCGCAACGCCTATCTGGAGCGTCACTTCGACCGCCTCGACCGGGGCGGCAAGGGCTATCTGCTGCCCAGCGACCTGCGCTGAAGCCGGATCAGGGCCGGAGCTGGGCCTTGTCGGCCACCACCCGCACCCGCTTGCTCACACTCACCAGCCCCTGCGGGTGCACCAGCAGCACGCCCCAGGTCTGGCTGCCGGGTGTGAGGGGAGCCTGCACCGTGCGGAACAGACCTCCGCCGCCCAGCGCACCCAGCTGCAGCTCGGGGCTCTCCAGGCTCCTGGCCTGTTCAGGGGTGAGCTCCACGATCCCACCAGCGGCAATGGCGCCGTCCAGCGGCTCATCCAGCAGCACGTCCACGTCGTAGCGCTGGCCCGTGAGCACCGCATCGGGAATCTGCAGGGTCACGGCCACATCTCCGGAGCCAGTGCGCAGGATCGACTGCTCCCGCAGCACGGTCTGGCCGGTGATTCGGAGGCCGTCGCTCTCCAGTGCCAGCTGCTGCTCGGCCACCATCCGGAAGCGCAGGGGGCCGTCCTGGCGGCTGCCCCGCACCTGCAGCGTCACCGTGGGGCGGCCATCGCTCAGGGCCGGACCGGGGGTGAACTGCCAGCGGGCATCCGGGAACTGGGACCGCAGCACACTCCGTTGACGCTCCACCAGTGCGGGGTCCAGACCCGGGCCGGATTCCAGGAGCCGCTGCAGCTCGCCCTCCCCGTTGAAGGCCGCCTCCAGGGACTGGAGCAGCTGGGGTGTGGGGGGCGCAGCCCGCAGGGGCAGCCAGGCGCCCGCCGTGCATAGCGTCAGCGCCAGCACCAGCCGCACCCCTGAGCGATGGGGGACATGGAACAGGGACCGGAGTGATGGCCGTTGAAAGCGGAAGGGCCCCATGCGCCTGCAGGAACGGCTTTTAAGTTAGGCGCGCCCGCAGCTCCCTTCCATGCCCAGGCTCCTGATCGCCGCCAGTGGCACTGGAGGGCATCTGTTTCCCGCCCTGGCGGTGGCCGAGGCCCTGCCGCCGCAGTGGACGGTGCAATGGCTGGGGGTACCGGACCGGCTGGAGCGGGAGCTGGTGCCCAGCCACTACCCGCTGCACACCGTGAAGGCCGGCGGGCTGCAGGGTCGGGGCCTGCGCAAGCTGCTCAACCTGCTGCGGCTGCTGGTCGCCACCCGCACAGTGCGCCAGCTGATCCGGCGGGAGCGGATCGACATCGTGTTCAGCAGCGGCGGGTACATCGCCGCCCCGGCGATCCTGGCGGCCCGCTGGTGCCGCATCCCGGTGGTGCTGCATGAGAGCAATGCCATCCCCGGCCGGGTCACCCGCCTGCTGGGGCGGCACTGCAGCCGGGTGGCGGTGGGACTACCCGCCGCGGCCGAGCGCCTGCCCGGCAGGCGGCCGCTGGTCACCGGCACCCCCGTGCGCCAGGCCTTCCTCGAGCCCGCGCCGCTCCCCGACTGGCTGCCCGCCGGCCATGGCCCCCTGCTGCTGGTGATGGGCGGCAGCCAGGGAGCCGTGGGCGTGAACCGTATGGTGCGCCCACTTCTGCCCCGGCTGAGCGAGGCCGGGGTGCGGGTGGTGCACCTCACCGGCCACAACGATCCGGAGAGTGGGGCGGCCCTGCCGGAAGGGGTGGTGGAGCGGCCGTTCTGCGACGCCATGGCCGGCTTGTTGCAGCACTGCGATCTGGCCATCAGCCGCTCCGGCGCTGGAGCCCTCAGTGAGCTGGCGGTGTGCGGCACGCCGGCGATCCTGGTGCCCTATCCGATCGCGGCCGACCGCCACCAGGATGCCAACGCCGCCGCCGCTGCAGCGCTAGGGGCCGCCGTGATCGTGGAGCAGCACGAACCGGACAGTCCCACCCTGGAGCGCTGCCTCTGGCGGCTGCTGGGCCCTCGCCTGCGCGGCAGCCAGACGGAAGCCGATCCACTGCTGGCGATGCGCCAGGGCATGGAGCAGCTGGCGGTGCGCGATGCCGATCAGCGGCTGGCGGACCTGCTCAGCGAACTGGTCTGAGAGGTCGGAGCAGTGAAAGCCCCCTGGCCGAGCGGGAGCTCGGCGGCGAGGGCCCGCAGCAACCGCCGGTTGCCGCGGCGATCCTGCAACCCCAGCCGCAGCCAACGGCCATCCAGCCCCGCAAACGACTGGCACCGGCGCACGAGCACACCATGGCGCTCGGCCAGGGCATCGGCCAGGGGGCTGAGGTCCTGCTCACCGCGCAGCAACAGGAAATTGGCGGCCGAGGGCATCGGCGCGAGTCCACGCCAATCCTGAAGCCGGCCAGCCAGCCAGGCCCCTTCGCTGGCCACCCAGTGCTGCACCCGGGCTGTCCAACCATCGAGCCAGCCGGGCCGGGCCAGCACCGCCTCCGCCGCCGCCAGGGCCAGGCCGTTGAGGGGCCAGGGATCGCGCCAGGCGGCCCAGCGCGCCAGCCGGGACGGCGCAGCCAGGGCATAGCCCAGCCGCAGGCCCGCCACCGCCAGCAGCTTGGTGAGGCTGCGGATCACCACCAGATTGGGATGGCTCGCCAGCAGCGGGATCAGCGACTGGGCCTCGCCGGCCGGCACCAGCGGCAGGAAGGCCTCGTCGCAGATCACCAGCGCGAACCGGGAGAGCAGGGGCTCCAAGGAGGCTCGGCTCCAGAGCTGGCCGGTGGGGTTGTGGGGATTGGTGATCCACAGCACCTCGGCCGCTGCGTCGCCCAGCGCCACCTGGGGGAAAGGCTGGGGGAAGCCCCCTTCCCACTGGAGTGGCAGGCCATAGTTGCGGTAGGCCCCTCCCCAGCAGTCGAGGGCGCGCTGGTAGTCGGCAAAACCCGGTGCCGGCAGCAGGCTCTCGCCGGCCGCCGCCGCGTCGCGGGCGGCCCAGGTGAACAGCTCGGCCGCGCCGTTGCCCGGCAGCACCCAGGCCGGCGGCAAGCCATGCCGTTCAGCCAGCCGCCGCCGCAGCCCCTGCCAGTCGCGGTCGGGGTAGGCCCGCAGCGGGGAGCCGGCCACAGCCCGCACCACGGCAAGGCGCAGGGCCAGGGGCGGCCCGAAGGGCACCAGCGAGGCGCTGGCATCGAGCAGGGCGGCGGGCCGCCGCCCCAGCTGCCGCGCCGCCGCGGCCAGGTTGCCGCCATGGCGCTGGGTGGCGTCCGCACTGGCCATGGTCGAACGCTAGGGCGCCGGTGGGGCCACAATCGGGGCAGCCCAGCCAGCACACCCCGTTGACGACACGCCTCGACGGCCTGGTGGAGGCCATCAGCCAGGTGCTGCTCGGCAAGCAGCAGCGCGTGCGCCTGGCCCTGAGCTGCCTGCTGGCCGGCGGGCACCTGCTGCTGGAGGACCTGCCCGGCACCGGCAAGACCACCCTGGCCGAGGCCCTGGCCCGCAGCTTCGGCCTGGCCTTCCGGCGGGTGAGCTTCACCAGCGACCTGCTGCCGGCCGATCTCACCGGCATCAATGTGCTCGATCCCACGAGCGGCACCTTCCGCTTTCAAGCCGGTCCGCTGTTCACCCAGGTGTTGCTGGCCGACGAGATCAACCGGGCCAGCCCGCGCACCCAGAGCGCCCTGCTGGAGGCGATGGCCAGTGGCCGGGTGAGTGTGGACGGCACCAGCCACCCCCTGCCCCAGCCGTTCATGGTGATCGCCACCCAGAACAGCCTCGACCAGGTGGGCACCGCGCCGCTGCCGGAATCCCAGCTCGATCGTTTCCTGATGCGCCTCAGCCTGGGCTTCCCGGAACGGGCGGCGGAGCGGGCCCTGCTGGCGGGGGAGGCCCTGCCACTCAGCGAGCTCACCACCGGCCGCCAAGCGGAGGATCTGCTGGCCCTGCAGCGTCACTGCCGCCAGCAGCACTGCAGCGAAAGCCTGCTCGACTACCTGCTCGATCTGATCGCCGCCAGCCGTGCCCCCCAATCCCCCGGGGCACCCCTCTCGCCCCGGGCCTCCCAGGGGCTGCTGGCGGCAGCCCGCGCCTGGGCCCTGCTGCAGGGGCGCTCCTTTGTCACCCCGGACGACCTGCAGGCGGTGTTCCCGGCCGTGGCTGAACACCGCCTGGACGCTGCATCCAGCGGCCAGCTGAGCCAGGCGCTGCTGGAGCAGGTGGATGCGATCCGCTGAGGGAACAGCCGCTCACCAGGCAGGCGGGACGCGGCCGTGGCCGGAGGGATTCGGCAGCCTGCAGCAGGGCGCGGTGCTGCGCCTGCACCTGCGCAACCTCTACATCGTGCCGACGCGCTTCGGCGGCCTGTGGCTGGCCGGTGCCGTGCTGCTCCAGGTGGTGGGCATCCAGACCCAGCGCAACGGCCCCCTGCTGCTGAGCTTTCTGCTGCTGGCCCTGCTGCTGCTGACCATGCACCTCACCCACGCCAACCTGCAGGGCCTGGAGCTGCGCTGCGGCAACCCCGGGGCCGGTTTCGCCGACACGCCGCTGGCCTATCCCCTGGTGCTGCTCAGCGACAGCTGGCGGGAGGGCATCGAGCTGCGGCTCAGGGGCGGGCCGATCAGCGCACCGCAGCGGCTCAAAGCCGGTGCCAACCCGCTGCTGCTCGACTGGCACTGCCGGCGGCGCGGGGCCCAGCGCCCCGGTCCGCTGGTGATCCGCAGCACGGCGCCCCTGGGATTGTTCGTGTGTTGGAGTCGCTGGCAGCCGCCCGCGCCCCAGCTGGTCTACCCGGCCCGGCGGCAGGGGCCGGTGGCCCTGGCGCCGGGCCAGCAGCGGCGGCAGCCCAGCAGCCCAGCAGCCGCAACCTTGGGGGAAGGCAGTGACCACTGGCACGACCTGCGCCCCCAGCGCCCCGAGGACAGCCAGAGCCGCCTGGCCTGGAAAGCCCTGGCCCAGGGCCGCGGCCGGCTCACCAAGCTGTTCCGGGGGGAAGCCGACCAGCCGCCCACGCTCACCCCGGCCGCCGCCGTGCCCCATGAGCAGGCCCTGGAGCACTTGAGTGCGGCCGTCTGGCAACGCAGCAATGCCGGGGAACGCTTCGGCCTGCTGCTGCCCGATCAGCGCATCCCCCCGGGCCAGGGCAAGGAGCACCGGGAGCGCTGCCTGCAGGCCCTGGCCCTCAGCCGCTGATGGCCAGCACCCCCCTGCCAGCGAAACGGCTGCAGTGGCTCGCCCTGGCGGTGCTGGGCCTGGGCTGCCTGGGTCTCGACCCGGGCTGGCTGCTGGGCGCCTTCACCCTGGCCCTGGTGCTGATGGCGGGGCTGAAGCTGCGGGAGGCCCGGGACCGGGCCGGCCGGCGGCTGGTGGCCCTGCTCCAGCTGGTGATCTGCGGGCTGCTGGCGGCCCAGCAGGCCGACCTGCTGCCCAGCCTGCTGCAGCTGCTGGCGGCCCTGCTCAGCCTGGCGGGGCTGCTGCAGCTGGAGAGCAACCTGGCCCTGGCCTGGCCCCAACTGTTGCGGCGCAGCCTGCGGCTGCTGGCCTCAGCCCTGCCGATGGCCCTGGTGCTGTTCCTGCTGCTGCCCCGCATCGGCCCCTTCGGTACGGCCGCCGGCGGCCCCGGTGCCCGGGCCGGCACCGGCCTGAGCGACAACCTCGACCCCGGCTCGATCGCCACCCTGGTGGAGAACACCAGCCCGGCAGCCAGGGTGGCGTTCAGCGACGATCAGCCGCCACCGCCGGCCGAGCGCTATTGGCGGGTGCTGGTGCATCCCCACTTCGATGGCGAACGCTGGCAGCGGGAGCCGGAAGCGGAGAGCGGCCGGGTCGGTGCCGATCGCCCCCTCCCCCCAGCCGGCCCAGCGGGCACCCCGGCGAGCCGGGACCAGGTGTGGCTGGTGGAGCCGAGCCGGTTCACGGCCGTTCCCTGGAGCGGCAATGGCCAGCCGCTCGATGGCAGCCTGCGGCCCCAGGCCAACGGCGAACTGCGGCTGCTGCGGCCCGCTCTGGAGCGGCGCAGTTACCGGCTGCTCGCGCCCAGCGGTCCCCTCGACTGGCAACGCCGACCACCCCGCCTGAGCGATCTGCTCCTGCCGGCCGGGCGGAATCGCCAGCTGCTGGCCCTGGGCCGCCAATGGGCCAGCCTGCCCGACCCGGCCGCCCGGGTGCAGGCGGCCCAGGCATGGTTCCAGGGCCAGGGGTTCCGCTATGACCGCCAGCCGGGGGTAATGGACGGCCCCGATGGCCTGGATCGCTTTCTGTTTGAGCGCCGGGTGGGCTTCTGCGGCCACTACGCCAGTGCCTTCAGTGCCCTGATGCGCGCCGCCGGCGTGCCCAGCCGGGTGGTGAGCGGCTACCTGGGTGGCAGCTGGGTGGAGCCGATGAGCGGGGCCAGCTACCTGGAACTGCGCCAGAGCGATGCCCATGCCTGGAGCGAGGTGTGGCTGCCAGGACAGGGCTGGCTGGGGGTGGATCCCAGCAGCTGGGTGGAGGGGGGCGGTGCCACAGACGGTGACGCAAACGCCGCAAGCCGGTCCGCCCCGGGGCCGCTGCGATGGCTGCAGCGGCAGTGGTGGGGGCTGGACATGGCCTGGAGCCGCTGGTGGCTGGGCTTCGACCAGGCGCGGCAGGAGGAGCTGCTCCGCCAGCTGCTGGGCGGGCAGCGCTGGGCCCTGGGCTGGCTGATCCTGGCGGGCGTGGGCACAGGCTTGGCGTCGGGGCTGCTGCTGCTGCGCCGCGGCCAGCGGCCCGGCGATCCGCTCGAGCGCGATCTGCGCGGCCTGCTGCGGTTGCTGCGGGAGCTGGGGCTGCAGGCCGCACCGGGGGAAACGCTGGAGCAGCTGGCAACCCGGGCCACCAGGCGTTATCCGTCGCTGGCCCAACCCTTGAGCGAACTGGTGGCCTGCCACAGCCAGCGCCGCTTCGCCCCGACGGGTAGCGGCGTTGCCGCCCGGCAGGCCCGGCGCCGCTGGCGCGACGGTGTGCGGATGCTGAAGCGCTGCCGCCAGGACGCTATAAGGCAGGAATCTGGATCCAGGCCATGACAGCGCATCGCTGGATCCGCCACCTGAACCCAGCCAGGGCTGCCAGCACGGCCCTGGCCCTGGGCCTGATCGCCCCCCCCGGAGCACTGGCCGCTGAGGGGCTGCTGCAGCTGATGGAACAGCGGCGCTGCCAGGGCTGCGACCTGGCCGGGGCCGACCTGGTGCACGCCCAGCTGGCTGACGTCGACCTGCGCGGTGCCCGGCTGCAACGGGCCAACCTCAGCCAGGCGAAACTGGATGGCGCCCGTCTCAACGGCGCCGACCTCAGCTACACCAGCCTGCTGGGGGCATCGCTGCGGGGGGCCGATCTGCGCGGCGCCCGGCTGGAGGGCACCGACCTGCGCCAGGCCGATCTCAGCGGAACCCTGCTGGATGGCGGCGCCCTCAGCCGCGCCCATTGGCAGGGAGCCCGGGGGCTGGACCCCAACCTGCTCAGCTATGGAGACCTGCACAACGCTGGCGTGGACGCAGCCCGCCAGGGGCGGATGCCCGAGGCCGAGCAGTGGTTCAGCGAGGCGATCCGGCGCGAACCCGCCGCCGCGGTGAGCTGGCTGGCCCGGGCCATCACCCGCAGCGAACTGGGCCAGCGCCAGCTGGCAGCGAGCGACTTCGAGTACGCGGCATCGCTGTACTCAGCTCGCGGCGAAGAGACGGAGGCCAGCCAGCTGCGTCAGGCCGCCAAGCAGCTGAACAACGCACCCGACCAGCAGGGCGACCGAGGCAATGGCATCGGTTCGGCAGCCTTGGGCGGTGCCCTCGGTGTGCTCCAGTTCCTGGCTCCGCTGGCGGCCAAGGCCTTCCTGCCCCTGCCCTTCTGAGTGCCCGCAGCCCGTTGATCTCCTCCCCAAGGCCACCGGCCCAGCAGTTGCTGCTGGCAGGCGGCGGCCACACCCACGCGCTGGTGCTGCTGCACTGGCTGATGCGCGGAGACCGGCCGCCAGGTGCGATCACCCTGGTGAACCGGGTCAGCACGGCCCTCTACTCCGGCATGCTGCCCGGTCTGGTGGCGGGCGTCTACCAGCGCGAGGCGTGCAGCATCGACCTGCGGCGGCTCTGCAGTGCCGTGGACGTGACCCTGGTGATCGCCGAAATCACCGGGCTCGACCTGGAAAACCAGCGCCTGCTGCTGGCCGACCGGCCGGCCCTCTCCTGGGACTGGCTCAGCCTCGATCTGGGCTCCACCACCCGCCACCTGGGCAGCTGCGCCATCGGCGTGAAACCGCTCGAACTGTTTCTGACCTGGCTAGACAAGCGCCAACCCAGCGGCCAGCCCCTGCGCATCCGCGGTGGCGGGGCGGCGGCCGTGGAGCTGGCCCTGGCCCTGCGCGGCCGTGGCCAGGCCGTGGAGTTGCTGCTGCGCGGCGACGCACTGCACCTGCAACCCACCGGCGCCCTACCCCTGGGGGAGCGCCTGCTGCACCAGGCCGGAGTGGCGATTCGCCGGCGGGTGGCGGACGATCACCCGGCCGAGCTGGCCTGCACCGGCAGCCGTGCCCCCGCCTGGCTGGCGGAAGCCGGCTTGCCCTGCGATGGCGACGGGCGCGTGCGCACCCTGGCCAGCCTGCAGGTGGAGGGCCAGCCCCGGGTGTTCGCCGTGGGGGATTGCGGCGTGCTGAGCGCCGCGCCACGGCCGCCATCGGGGGTGTGGGCGGTGCGGGCGGCCCCCACCCTGGCGGCCAACCTGGCCCACTGCCTGGCAACCGGGGAGCCGCACGCGCGGCTGGCGGCCTGGCGGCCCCAGCGCCGGGCCCTGCAGGTGCTGGCGGACCTCAGCCGCAGCGGCACACCAAGGGCGATCGCCCTGTGGGGGCCGCTGGCCCTGGGGCCCAGCCGACTGCTCTGGAGCTGGAAACAGCGCATCGACCGCCAGTTCATGGCCCGCTTCCAGCAGGCGGGTGCCATGGCCGCCGGCGACGGGATGGCGGGGAGCACAGCAATGGCCTGCCGGGGCTGCGCCGCCAAGCTGGCCCCAGCCACCCTCGCTGCCGGCCTCAGCCAGGCAGGCCTGGCCGGCCCGGCCGAGGACGCCGCCGTCGTGGGCCAGCTCCAGGACGGCGCGCTGCTGCTGCAGAGCGTGGATGGCTTCCCAGCCCTGGTGGACGACCCCTGGCTCAACGCCCGGCTCACCACCCTGCATGCCTGCAGCGACCTGTGGGCCAGCGGCGCCCGGGTGCACAGTGCCCAGGCCGTGGTGACCCTGCCGGAAACGGCGCCGGCGATCCAGCAGCAGACCCTGGTGCACACCCTGGCCGGCATCCGCTCGGTGCTGGATCCCCAGGGTGCCGCCCTGGTGGGGGGCCACACCCTGGAGGCCCGCGACGGCGCCGGCCTGGCCTTGAGCCTGACCGTGAATGGCACGGTGGAGCCGGCTGCGCTCTGGCCGAAGGGCCCCCTTCGGGCCGGCCAGGCGCTGATCCTCACCCGGCCGCTGGGTACCGGCGTGCTGTTCGCCGCGGCCATGGCCGGGGCAGCCCGGGCTGCATGGATCGACGCCGCCCTGGAACAGATGCAGCAGAGCCAGGCCGCCCTGGTGCCCCTGCTGCAGCAGCTGGACTGCAGTGCCTGCACCGACATCACCGGCTTCGGGCTGCTGGGCCATCTCGGCGAGATGCTGGCCGCTGGCCCCGCTGACCTGACAGTGCGCCTCAACAGCAGCGCCGTGGCGGCCCTGCCGGGCGCGCTGGACCTGCTGGAGCGGGGCTATGCCAGCAGCCTGGCCCCAGCCAACAGCCAGGCCCTTGCCCTGCTGGACGGGCCCGTGGCACTCAGCGAACCCTGCACCGCCGCCCAACTGGGGCTCCTGATCGATCCCCAGACCTGTGGACCGCTGCTGGCAGCCGTCCCGGCCACGGTCGCTGAAGACTGCCTGGAGCAGATGGCCAGGCATGGCTTCGGCCAGGCATCGGTTCTCGGCCGTGTACTCGTGCAGCCGGCAAGCCTGAAAGAATGAGAGGCCAACTGCTGCTCACCGTGTCCGCCCTAACCCGCTGCTTAGAGGAAGAGGCGGCCGCGATTGCGGCTGCAGCCGAACGGCTCGACGGAGAGCAGGTGGAGAGCGCGTTGGAGCAGCTGGAGGCCTGCCGGCAGCGCCGGGCCAAGCTGGTGATCACAGGTGTGGGCAAGAGCGGCATCGTCGCCCGCAAAATCGCCGCCACCTTTTCTTCGATCGGTCTGACGGCGGTGTTTCTCAATCCCGTGGACGCCCTCCATGGCGACCTGGGCATCGTCCATGCCGACGACGTGGTGCTGCTGCTCTCCAACAGCGGCGAAACCGAGGAATTGCTGGCGATCCTGCCCCACCTCAAACGGCGCGGAACGGCGCGGATTGCGCTGGTGGGCCGGATCGGCTCGAGCCTGGCCCGGGGTTGCGACGTGGTGCTGGACGGATCGGTGGACCGGGAGGTGTGCCCGCTGAATCTGGCGCCGACGGCCAGCACAGCCGTGGCCATGGCGATCGGCGATGCCCTAGCGGCGGTGTGGATGGAGCGGGCGGGGATCTCGCCTGTGGACTTCGCCATCAACCATCCGGCCGGGTCCCTGGGGCGTCAACTGACACTGACCGTGGCAGACGTGATGGTGCCGGCCAGCGAGCTGACGCCCCTGGCACCGGATGCGCCGCTGCCGGCGGTGATCGCCCACCTCACCCAGGGCAGCCCGAGCCGGGGCAGCCTGGGGGCGAGCTGGGTGCACGCTGCCGGCGACAGCAGCCAGCTGGCGGGATTGATCACCGATGGAGACCTGCGCCGCACGCTGCAACGGCACCGGCCAGACGAGTGGGGCGAGGTGACGGCGAGCCAGATGGCGACAGCGGATCCAATCAGCGTGCGGCCGGAAGAACTGGCAGCGACAGCACTAGAGCTGATGGAGCGGAACCCACGGAAGCCAATTTCAGTGCTGGCGGTGTTGGGAGAGGAAGGAGGAGAGATGGTTGGATTGTTGCGTCTGCACGACCTGGTGCAGGCAGGTTTCAGCCGAACGG
>JBIIDV010000004.1:0-72482 GCA_044238185.1 Prochlorococcaceae cyanobacterium
GCTCACCTACCTGCGCAGGCTGCCGATCTCCACGATCAAGATCGACCGCTCCTTCGTGGCGAGGATGTTGGTGGACCCTGCCGATCAGGCCATCGTCAGGGCCGTGGTGGATCTGGCCCACGCCTTCAGCCGCACCTGCGTGGCCGAAGGTGTGGAGACGCCTGAGCACCTGCAGGCGTTGAGGGCGATGGGCTGTGAATTGGCCCAGGGATTCGCTATTGCTAGACCGATGCCGGCGGAGGACCTGCCGGACTGGTGCCGTCAGTCGTGGGATCGGCTGGCTGGCCAGGCCGACATGTTTCCCCCCCGCAGTCGCCCCCGCCCTCTCCAGGCGGATGAGCCCCGGCTTGTTCAGCTGTCCTGGGCTGCCGCCAGCCGGAGCCGCACGGATTCGGCATGGCTGTGCAGCCCCTCGCTCTCGGCCAGGGTGATCACCGCCGGCCCGGTGGCCTCCAGGGCCGCCTTGTTGAACTGGATCAGCGAGGTGTGGCGCAGGAAGGTCTCCACACTCAGGGCACCGGCGAAGCGGGCCGTACCGCTGGTGGGCAGGGTGTGGTTGGGGCCGGCCAGGTAGTCACCCACGGCCTCCGGGGTGTGCGGCCCCATGAAGATGGCCCCGGCGTGCTGGATGCCCGCGGCCAGGGCCTCGGGGTCCTCCACCAACAGCTCCAGGTGTTCGGGGGCGAAGCAGTCGCTGAGCTCGGCGGCTGTCTCAAGGGTTTCGCAGTGCACGATCAGGCCCCAGTCGCGGATGGCAGCCCGGGTGATCTCCGCCCGGGGGTGCCCGGCCAGCTGTTGCTCGAGGGCGGCTGGCACCGCCGCAGCCAGCTCCTCGCTGGTGGTGAGCAGGATGGCGGCGGCCAGGGGGTCGTGCTCCGCCTGGGCCAGCAGATCGGCCGCCACCTGGTCGGCGCGGGCCGTGTGGTCGGCGATCACCAGCACCTCGCTGGGGCCGGCCAGGGAATCGATCGCCACCTGGCCGTACACCGCCTTCTTGGCCAGGGTCACGTACAGGTTGCCCGGACCGCTGATCACGTCCACCCGGGGGATGCTCTCGGTGCCGTAGGCCAGGGCCGCCACCGCCTGGGCTCCACCCACCCGATAGATCTCGCGCACGCCGGCCAGGTGGGCGGCGGCCAGCACGGTGGGGTTGGGGTCGCCCTTGGGCCCAGGGGGAGTGACCATCACCAGCCGCTCCACGCCAGCCACCTGCGCCGGCACCGCATTCATCAGCACGGTGCTGGGATAGGAGGCCCTGCCTCCAGGCACGTACAGGCCTGCCCGTTGCACCGGCCGCCAGCGGCGTCCCAGCTGTTCGCCATGGGGGCCCTCCAGCTGTAGATCGGCGGGCAGCTGGCGCTCGTGAAACGCCAGGATGCGGGTGTGGGCCAGCTCCAGGGCCTGGCGCAGCCCGGCGTCGCAGGCCTGCCAGGCGGCTTCAAGCTGGGCCGCCGGAATCCGCAGGGGATCGGGGCGCACGCCATCAAAGCGTTCGCTGAGTTCCAGCAGGGCCCGATCGCCCTCACGGCGCACCTGGTCAACGATGGCCTCCACCCGCGCCATGGCCTCGGCCATCTGGGTGCCACTGGTGCGCCCGGCGATGGTGGCCAACCGGTCGGCGGCGGCGTGACGATCGCGCAGGCAGGTGATGCTGGCGAGCGAGGCAACCACGGCGGGCAGACAGCAGGGCATGGCCACGCTAGAAGGCCACAGGTGACGGCCAGGCGTTACGATCCTCGTTTGCCGATTCAGCGTCTGTCCGCCTGTGGCCAATAACAAATCGTCGAAGAAGCGCATCGAGGTGGCCGAGCGCAACCGCCTGCGCAACCGCAGCTACAAGTCCGCCCTGCGCACCCTGATGAAGCGCTGCTTCTCGGCCTGCAGCAGCTATGGCGACCAGCCCGGCGATGCCGCCAAGCAGGTGGTGCAGACCAGCATGAGCGCCGCCTTCAGCAAGATCGACAAGGCCGTGAAGGTGGGTGCACTGCATCGCAACACCGGCGCTCATCAGAAGGCCCGCCTGAGTGCGGCCGTGAAGCAGGCGATCGAGCCGGCCGCCCAGGCCTGAGCCACCGCTGGCCAGCACCGCGGAGGGTTGCCAGTCTGAACACCTGGCCTGCTGTCTGAACCATCAGGTTCCAGTTGTTCAGCTCAGGACAGAGCCACCGCCCTCACCATGACGTCCGCACCAGCTTCAGTCCCCACAAGCTCGGCAGCAGCCATGGCCACCGCGGGCCAAGCAGACCAGCTCTCAGGGGCAACCAGCGGCGTCGATCCTTCCGTTCAGGCGCCGCTGGTTGATTCTCACTGCCACATCGTGTTCCGCAACTTCGATGCGGATCTCGATGCCGTGGCCCAGCGCTGGCGGGATGCCGGTGTGCGGGCCCTGGTGCATGCCTGTGTGGAGCCTGCCGAGATACCGGCGATCAGGGAGTTGGCCGAACGCTTCCCGGAGCTTCGCTATTCCGTCGGTGTCCATCCCCTGGATACCCGGCACTGGGCTGCCGATACCCTGCAGGTGCTGCGCCAGGCGGCCCAGGCTGATGCCCGGGTGGTGGCGATCGGCGAACTTGGGCTGGATCTGTTCCGCGACCAGAACCTCGAGGAGCAGCTGGCCGTGCTTCGGCCCCAGTTGGATCTGGCCTGTGAGTTGGATCTGCCTGTGATCATTCACTGCCGGGATGCGGCCGAGCCGATGCTGGCTGAACTGCGCCAGCGCGCTCAGCGGGGCGCCTGCCCCCAGGGTGTGATGCACTGCTGGGGCGGCACCCCGGAGGAGATGGCCAGCTTTCTGGAGCTCGGCCTGTTCATCAGTTTCAGCGGTGTGGTCACCTTCCCCAAGGCTGACGCCACCCATGCTTGTGCCCGCCAGGTCCCCGCCGACCGCTACCTGGTGGAGACTGACTGCCCGTTCCTGGCGCCGGTGCCCCGCAGGGGCAAGCGCAATGAGCCCGCCTACGTGGCCGCTGTGGCCGCCAGGGTGGCGGAGCTGCGCGGCGAAAGCGTTGAGCAGGTGTGCCATACCAGCACCGCCAACGCAGCACGTCTGTTCCGTCTGTCGCTTCACAATGTATGATTATCCATTGGCCTGGACGCGGATCCGCTCCTTGTTGTCGACGCCTGCAGCCCTGAAGCGAGTTCGTTAGGCACGCCCATGCGGCCAGCCGTTCCTCCTGAGGGGAGCGGCTGTTGGTGTGGGCCGTTGGCCAGAGCGACACTCCGCCTCAGATTGTTGTCAGGCCGGCTGGCCAGTTATCTCCTACCCGTTCCTGCAGGTTCACCGCATGAGCAGCGCGATCCAGGTCGCCAAGACCGCCACTTACCTGCCAGATCTGGTGGAGGTACAGCGGGCGAGCTTCAAATGGTTCCTGGAGAAGGGGCTGATCGAGGAGCTGGAGAGCTTCTCGCCGATCACCGACTACACCGGCAAGCTGGAGCTGCATTTCGTCGGCGACGCGTACCGCCTCAAGCGGCCCCGCCACGATGTGGAAGAGGCCAAGCGCCGCGACGCGACCTTCGCTTCGCAGATGTACGTGACCTGCCGCCTGGTCAATAAGGAGACCGGCGAGATCAAGGAGCAGGAGGTGTTCATCGGCGAGCTGCCGCTGATGACCGAGCGGGGCACGTTCATCATCAACGGCGCCGAGCGCGTGATCGTGAACCAGATCGTGCGCTCGCCAGGCGTCTACTTCAAGGACGAACAGGACAAGAACGGCCGCAAGACCTTCAACGCCAGCCTCATCCCCAACCGGGGAGCCTGGCTCAAGTTCGAGACCGACAAGAACGACCTGCTGCACGTGCGGGTCGACAAGACCCGCAAGATCAACGCCCACGTGTTGATGCGGGCCATCGGCCTGTCGGACAACGACGTGCTCGATAAGCTGCGGCACCCCGAGTACTACCAGAAGTCGATTGAGGCGGCCAACGACGAGGGCATCTCCTCGGAAGACCAGGCCCTGCTGGAGCTCTACAAGAAGCTGCGGCCCGGTGAGCCCCCCTCGGTGAGCGGCGGTCAGAGCCTGCTGCACAGCCGCTTCTTCGATCCCAAGCGCTACGACCTGGGCCGGGTGGGCCGCTACAAGATCAACAAAAAGCTGCGCCTCACCATCCCCGATGCCGTGCGCACCCTCACCCCCGAGGACGTGCTCAGCACCATCGACTACCTGATCAACCTGGAACTCGATGTGGGCGGGGCCAGCCTCGACGACATCGACCACCTGGGCAACCGCCGCGTGCGCTCGGTGGGTGAACTCCTGCAGAACCAGGTGCGCGTGGGCCTCAACCGGCTCGAGCGGATCATCAAGGAACGGATGACCGTGGGCGAGACCGAATCGCTCACCCCGGCCCAGCTGGTGAACCCCAAGCCCCTAGTGGCGGCGATCAAGGAGTTCTTCGGCTCCAGCCAGCTGAGCCAGTTCATGGATCAGACCAATCCCCTAGCCGAGCTCACCCACAAGCGCCGCATCAGTGCCCTGGGCCCAGGCGGCCTCACCCGCGAGCGGGCCGGTTTCGCTGTCCGCGACATTCACCCCTCCCACTACGGCCGCATCTGCCCGATCGAGACGCCCGAAGGTCCGAACGCCGGTCTGATCGGCTCGCTGGCCACCCATGCCCGGGTGAACGAGTACGGCTTCATCGAGACCCCGTTCTGGAAGGTTGAGAACGGCATCGTGCTCAAGCAGGGCGATCCGATTTATCTCTCCGCCGACCTCGAGGACGAGTGCCGCGTCGCCCCTGGCGACGTGCCCACCGATGCCGATGGCCACATCACCGCTGAGCTGGTGCCGGTGCGCTACCGCCAGGACTTCGAGAAGGTGCCTCCCGAGCAGGTGGATTACGTCCAGCTGTCGCCGGTGCAGGTGATCTCGGTGGCCACCTCGCTGATCCCCTTCCTGGAGCACGACGACGCCAACCGCGCCCTGATGGGCTCGAACATGCAGCGCCAGGCCGTGCCTCTCCTGCGGCCCGAGCGGCCCCTGGTGGGCACCGGCCTGGAAACCCAGGTGGCCCGTGACTCAGGCATGGTTCCCGTCACCCGGGTGAACGGCACCGTCACCTTTGTGGACGCCACCGCGATCGTGATTCGCGATGAAGAGGGCAACGATCACAACCACTACCTGCAGAAGTATCAGCGCTCCAACCAGGACACCTGCCTGAACCAGCGCCCGATCGTGAAGCTGGGTGATCAGGTGATCGCCGGCCAGGTGCTGGCCGATGGCTCGGCTTGCGAGGGCGGCGAGATCGCCCTCGGTCAGAACGTGCTGATCGCCTACATGCCCTGGGAGGGTTACAACTACGAGGACGCCATCCTCGTGAGTGAGCGTCTCGTCACCGACGACCTCTACACCTCGGTGCACATCGAGAAGTATGAGATCGAAGCCCGCCAAACCAAGCTTGGCCCCGAGGAGATCACCCGCGAGATCCCCAATGTGGCTGAGGAGAGCCTGGGCAACCTCGACGAGATGGGCATCATCCGCATCGGTGCCTTCGTGGAAAGCGGCGACATCCTGGTGGGCAAGGTGACGCCGAAGGGCGAATCCGACCAGCCCCCCGAAGAGAAGCTGTTGCGGGCGATCTTCGGTGAGAAGGCCCGCGACGTGCGTGACAATTCCCTGCGGGTGCCCGGCACGGAGCGCGGCCGTGTGGTGGACGTGCGCATCTACACCCGGGAGCAGGGTGACGAACTGCCGCCTGGCGCGAACATGGTGGTGCGGGTGTACGTGGCCAAGCGCCTGAAGATTCAGGTGGGCGACAAGATGGCTGGCCGCCACGGCAATAAGGGCATCATCAGCCGCATCCTTCCTCGGGAGGACATGCCTTACCTCCCGGATGGCACCCCGATCGACATCGTGCTCAACCCCCTGGGTGTGCCCAGCCGGATGAACGTGGGCCAGGTGTTCGAGTGCCTGATGGGCTGGGCCTCATCCCACCTCGACTGCCGGGTGAAGGTGGTTCCCTTCGACGAGATGCACGGCGCCGAGAAGAGCAAGCAGACGGTGCAGGCCTTCCTGGAGGAGGCGGCCAAGCAGCCGGGCAAGGACTGGGTCTATGACCCGGAGAATCCCGGCAAGATCCAGCTGATCGATGGCCGCAGCGGCGAACCGTTCGACCAGCCGGTCACCGTGGGCTACGCCCACATCCTCAAGCTGGTGCACCTGGTGGACGACAAGATCCACGCCCGCTCCACTGGTCCTTACTCGCTGGTGACCCAGCAGCCCCTGGGCGGCAAGGCCCAGCAGGGCGGCCAGCGCCTGGGTGAGATGGAGGTGTGGGCCCTCGAGGCCTACGGCGCCGCCTACACCCTGCAGGAACTGCTCACCGTCAAATCCGACGACATGCAGGGCCGCAACGAGGCGCTCAACGCCATCGTCAAGGGCAAGCCGATCCCCAGGCCCGGTACCCCCGAGTCGTTCAAGGTGCTGATGCGCGAGCTGCAGTCGCTTGGCCTTGATATCGCGGTATACACCGACGAAGGCGAAGAAGTGGATCTCATGCAGGACGTGAATCCCCGCCGCAGCACCCCCAGCCGACCCACCTACGAATCTCTCGGCGTCGCGGATTACGACGACGACTGATCGCTGCTTGATCGCGGCACGCCCACTGGGCGTGGCCGCGTCTCCCGTGTCCTCTTCCGATCTCTGCGCGCGCCCCCACCGCCATGTCCAACAGCAACCTCCGTACCGAGAACCACTTCGACTACGTCAAGATCACGCTCGCTTCACCCGAGCGGATCATGCAGTGGGGTCAGCGCACGCTGCCCAACGGCCAGGTGGTGGGTGAGGTGACCAAGCCCGAAACGATCAACTACCGCACGCTCAAGCCGGAGATGGACGGCCTGTTCTGCGAGAAGATCTTCGGCCCCTCCAAGGATTGGGAGTGCCACTGCGGCAAGTACAAGCGGGTGCGCCACCGCGGCATTGTCTGTGAGCGCTGCGGTGTGGAGGTCACCGAGAGCCGGGTGCGCCGCCACCGCATGGGCTTCATCAAGCTGGCTGCTCCAGTGAGCCATGTGTGGTACCTCAAGGGGATCCCCAGCTATGTGGCGATCCTGCTCGACATGCCCCTGAGGGATGTGGAGCAGATCGTGTACTTCAACTGCTACGTGGTGCTCGATCCGGGCGATCACAAATCCCTCACCTACAAGCAGCTGCTCACCGAGGACGAGTGGCTGGAGATTGAAGATGAGATCTATGCCGAGGATTCCGAGATCGAGAACGAGCCGGTGGTGGGCATCGGCGCCGAGGCGCTGAAGCAGCTGCTCGAGGATCTCGACCTCAGCGAGACCGCAGAGCAGCTACGGGAAGAGATTGCCGCCAGCAAGGGTCAGAAGCGGGCCAAACTGATTAAGCGTTTGCGGGTGATCGACAACTTCATCGCCACCGATGCGCGCCCCGAGTGGATGGTGCTCGATGTGATCCCGGTGATCCCGCCGGATCTGCGGCCGATGGTGCAACTCGATGGCGGCCGCTTTGCCACCAGCGACCTCAACGACCTCTACCGCCGGGTGATCAACCGCAACAACCGCCTGGCGCGGCTGCAGGAGATCCTGGCCCCCGAGATCATCGTGCGCAACGAGAAGCGCATGCTGCAGGAGGCCGTCGATGCCCTGATCGACAACGGCCGCCGCGGCCGCACCGTGGTGGGTGCCAACAACCGGGCGCTGAAGTCGCTCAGCGACATCATCGAGGGCAAGCAGGGCCGCTTCCGCCAGAACCTGCTCGGCAAGCGGGTCGACTACTCCGGCCGTTCCGTGATCGTGGTGGGCCCCAAGCTGAAGATGCACCAGTGCGGTCTGCCCAAGGAGATGGCGATCGAGCTGTTCCAGCCGTTCGTGATCCATCGCCTGATCCGCCAGAACATCGTCAACAACATCAAGGCCGCCAAGAAGCTGATTCAGCGCGCGGATGATGAGGTGATGCAGGTGCTGCAGGAGGTGATCGAAGGACACCCGATCCTGCTCAACCGAGCTCCGACCCTGCACCGCCTCGGCATTCAGGCCTTTGAGCCCAAACTTGTGGATGGCCGCGCCATCCAGCTCCACCCTCTGGTGTGCCCCGCCTTCAACGCCGACTTCGACGGTGACCAGATGGCCGTGCACGTGCCCCTGGCGATCGAGGCCCAGACCGAGGCGCGGATGCTGATGCTGGCCAGCAACAACATCCTCTCGCCCGCCACCGGCGAGCCGATCATCACCCCGTCGCAGGACATGGTGCTGGGCGCTTACTACCTCACTGCTGAACAGCCCGGCAGTGAGAGACCGGAGTTCGGCGATCGCGCCCGCACCTTCGCCAGCCTGGAGGATGTAATCGCCGCCCACCAGGACCAGCACATCACCCTGCACGACTGGATCTGGGTGCGCTTCAACGGCGCCGTTGAATGCGACGAGGAAGAGCGCGAGCCCCAGAAGCAGGAAACCCTGAGCGATGGCACCCGGATTGAACAGTGGCTCTATCGCCGCGACCGCTTCGACGAGGACGGCGCCCTGATCAGCCGTTATCTGCTCACCACCGTGGGCCGCGTGGTGATCAACCACACGATCATCGATGCGGTGGCTGCCGCCTGACCCGGCAGAACGCTCCGACCTCTCCCCGAATTCCCTCCAGCGCGCAGCCATGACCGCCACCCCCACCAACCCCACCTCCTCCCAGCTCATCGATCAAACCCCCAGCCAGAGCGGTCCGCTCAGCCGTCAGGCACCGCCGTTCCGCAACCGGGTGATCGACAAGAAGGCCCTGCGGAACCTGGTGGCCTGGGCCTACAAGCACCACGGCACTGCCGCCACGGCGTCGATGGCGGACGAGCTCAAGGACCTTGGTTTCCGCTACGCCACCCAGGCCGCCGTCTCGATCTCGGTGGATGACCTGCGCATCCCCGGCGACAAGGCCGCCCTGCTGGAGGAGGCCGAGGAGCAGATCACAGCCACCGAGGAGCGTTACCGGCTCGGTGAGATCACCGAGGTGGAGCGCCACACCAAGGTGATCGACACCTGGACTGAGACCAACGAGCGCCTGGTGGCGGCCGTGCGCCGCAACTTCAACGACAACGATCCGTTGAACTCGGTGTGGATGATGGCCAACTCCGGGGCCCGGGGCAACATGTCCCAGGTGCGCCAGCTGGTGGGCATGCGCGGCCTGATGGCCAACCCCCAGGGGGAGATCATCGACCTGCCGATCCGTACCAACTTCCGCGAGGGGCTCACCGTCACGGAATACGTGATCTCCTCCTACGGCGCCCGCAAGGGCCTGGTGGACACCGCCCTGCGAACCGCCGACTCGGGTTATCTCACCCGCCGTCTGGTGGACGTGGCCCAGGACGTGATCGTGCGCGAGGACGACTGCGGCACCACCCGTTGCATCCCGATTGACGCCGACGAGAAGGGCAACTTCGGCAGCAAGCTCGTGGGTCGCCTGGCCGCTGAAGCGGTGCTGGACGGCGAGGGCAACACCCTGGTGGACCGCAACGGCGAGATCGACGCTCCCCTCAGCCGTCGGATTGAAGCTGCCGCCGTGAAGACGGTGAAGGTGCGCTCGCCGCTCACCTGTGAGGCTTCCCGCTCGGTGTGCCGCAAGTGTTACGGCTGGGCCCTGGCCCACAACGAACTGGTGGACCTGGGCGAGGCCGTCGGCATCGTCGCCGCCCAGTCGATCGGTGAGCCCGGTACCCAGCTCACCATGCGCACCTTCCACACCGGTGGTGTGTCCACGGCGGAAACCGGCGTGGTGCGCTCCCTGGTGGAGGGCACGATTGAGTTCGGCGCCAAGGCTCGGGTGCGGCCCTTCCGCACCACCCACGGCGTGGACGCCCAGATCGCTGAAACCGACTTCACCCTGGCGGTGAAGCCCAGCGGCAAGGGCCGCATCCAGAAGCTCGACATCACCCCGGGCTCGATCCTGTTCGTGCATGACAGCCAGGAGATCCCGTCCGACACGATGCTGGCCCAGATCTCTTCCGGCGCCGCCGTGAAGAAGAGCGTGGAGAAGGCCACAAAGGACGTGATCTGCGACCTGGCCGGCCAGGTGCGCTACGAGGACGGCATCCAGCCCAAGGAAGTCACCGACCGCCAGGGCAACATCACCCACAAGGCCACCCGCCTGGGCCGCCTCTGGGTGTTCAGCGGCGACGTCTACAACCTGCCCCCCAATGCTCTGCCGGTGGTGCCTGGTACCAAGGCGGTGACCACCGGCGAGGTGTTGGCTGAAAGCCGGCTGGTCAGCGAGTACGGCGGTGCTGTGCGCCTGCGCGAGAGCACCGGCGACTCCCGGGAGGTGCAGATCGTCACGGCCAGCCTCACCCTCAAGGACTGCAAGCTGATCGGCGAGTCGAGCCACACCGGCGAAATCTGGCACCTGGAGGGCAAGGAGAACATCCGCTATCGCCTGAACACCGCTCCGGGCAGCAAAATTGCCAACGGCGAGGTGATCGCCGAACTGGCGGACGATCGTTTCCGCACCCAGACCGGCGGCACCGTGAGGTTCGCCCCCGGCCTGGCGATCAAGAAGGCCCGCAGTGCCAAGAACGGCTACGAGGTGAGCAAGGGCGGCACCCTGCTCTGGATCCCGCAGGAAACCCACGAGATCAACAAGGACATCTCCCTGTTGATGATCGAGGACGGCCAGTGGATTGAGGCCGGCACCGAGGTGGTGAAGGACATCTTCAGCCAGACCGCCGGCATCGTGACGGTGACCCAGAAGAACGACATCCTCCGCGAGATCATCGTCCGCTCCGGCACACTCCACCTGGTGAGCGACAGCAAGACCATCGCCAAGTACGGCGAGGGCAAGATGGTGATGCCCGGTGAGGACATTGCCAAGGGTCTCAAGGTCGAGGCGATGGTGTTTGTGGAGGCCGTCGACACACCCGAAGGCGGTGCCTTGCTCCTGCGCCCGGTCGAGGAGTATGCCATCCCCGACGCTGCCCACCTACCCGAACTCTCCGCGGTGAAGCAGTCCGGTGGTCCGAGCATGGGCCTCAAGGCCACCCAGCGTCTGGCCTTCAAGGACGGCGAGCTGATCAAGAGCGTGGAGGGTGTGGAGTTGCTGCGCACCCAGCTGATCCTGGAAACCCACGACACCACCCCCCAGATGACGGTGGACGTGGAGGCCGTGCCCGACAAGCGCGCCAAGACGATCGAGCGCCTGCAGCTCACCATCCTGGAAACCCTGCTGGTGCGTCGCGATACCCTCTCCGACGCCAGCCACGGCTCCACCCACACCGACCTGCAGGTGGCAGACGGCGACACGGTGAAGCGGGGCGATGTGGTGGCCACCACCCAGATCCTCTGCAAAGAGGACGGTGTGGTGCAGCTGCCAGACCCGGTGGACGGTGAGCCCGTGCGTCGCCTGATCGTGGAACGCCAGGAGGACACCCGCCGCATCGAACTGGCGGGGGCCACCTCGCTGGTGGCCGTGGATCAGCGCATCGTCGATGGCGATCTGCTGGCCGAGGGGCTGCCGGCGCCCTGCTGCGGCCAGGTGGAGGCCATCGAGAGCGATGCCGTGATCATCCGCCTGGGTCGCCCTTACATGGTGTCGCCTGACTCGGTGCTGCACGTGCGCGACGGCGAGCTGGTGCAGCGCGGTGACGGCCTGGCCCTGCTGGTGTTTGAGCGCCAGAAGACCGGCGACATCGTGCAGGGTCTGCCTCGGATTGAGGAACTGCTGGAAGCCCGCCGCCCGCGGGAATCGACGATCCTCTGCCGCAAGAGCGGCACCGTGCAGATCAAGCAGGGCGAAGACGACGACTCAATCACCGTCTCGGTGATTGAGCACGACGACGCCATCACCGAGTACCCGATCCTGCTCGGCCGCAACGTGATGGTGAGCGATGGCCAGCAGGTGAGCGCCGGTGAGTCGCTGACCGACGGCCCGATCAACCCCCACGAGCTGCTGGAGTGCTTCTTCGAAGACCTGCGCAGCCGCAAGCCCACCATGGAGGCAGCCCAGGAAGCGATCTCCAAGCTGCAGTTCCGGATGGTGACCGAGGTGCAGAACGTCTACAAGAGCCAGGGCGTCTCGATCAGCGACAAGCACATCGAGGTGATCGTGCGCCAGATGACCAGCAAGGTGCGCATCGAGGACGCCGGAGACACCACCCTGCTGCCCGGTGAGCTGATCGAGCTGCGTCAGGTGGAGCAGGTGAACAGCGCCATGGCGATCACCGGTGGGGCCCCTGCCGAGTTCACGCCGGTGCTGCTGGGCATCACCAAGGCCTCGCTCAACACCGACAGCTTCATCTCGGCGGCCTCCTTCCAGGAGACCACCCGGGTGCTCACCGAAGCCGCCATCGAGGGCAAGAGCGACTGGCTGCGCGGCCTCAAGGAGAACGTGATCATCGGTCGCCTGATCCCGGCGGGTACCGGCTTCAGTGGCTTCGAAGAGGAGCTGCGCGCCGAGGCCGGGCCCCATCCCGACATCCTGGAGGAGGACGGTGCGGGCTACCGGCGCATGCAGAACCTGCGCCCCGACTACACCGTGGAGATGCCCACCCCGGCAGCGTCCACCGCTGTGCTCGACGATCCCTCCGATGAGGATCTCGAGGCCACCCGTAGCCGCCATGGCATCGAGGCCAGTGCCAGCAACCTTGCCGCCTTTACCCGCCCCGCCGCGGAGGAAGGTCTGGAGGAGGAGCTGATCTCCGATCCCGCTGCCCTGGAAGGTCTGCAGGAGGAAGGGCTGCTCACTGACGACTAAAGCGGGCCAGCGCCAGCTGCGCCAAGATGGCACCATGACCTCCAGCACCCCGCCCCTCACCGCCCTGGGGACCCCTATTCCCCAGAGGCGGTTGCCCGCCTACGGCTTCCATCGCCATACGGAGCTGCTCAATGGCCGCTTGGCGATGCTGGGCTTCATCGCCCTGGTGGCGGTGGAGTGGAAGCTGGGCCATGGCCTGCTGATCTGGTGATCGGCTCTGGTCCAACGGTCTCCTTGCACGGCCAGCCCCTGTTGGGGTTGAGCCTTCCTGAGCTGGAACTCTGGGCGCAGCATCAGGGGCAGGCGGCCTTTCGCGGCCGCCAGTTGCATGACTGGATCTACGCCAAGGGGGCCCGCGAGCTCAACGCCATCACCGTGTTGCCCAGGGCCTGGCGGGAACAGCTGATCGCCAGCCCCCCCGCCAACGCCAGCGACTGGATCGGCCGGTTGCAGGAGGTGCATCGCAGTGTGGCGGCCGATGGCACCACCAAGTTGCTGTTGGCCACCCACGACGGCTACACGATCGAGACCGTGGGCATTCCCGCCGAGGGGCGGCTCACCGTCTGCGTGAGCAGTCAGGTGGGCTGTCCGATGGCCTGCCGTTTCTGCGCCACCGGCAAGGGGGGCCTGCAGCGCTCGTTGGCGGTGCATGAGATCGTCGACCAGGTGCTCAGCGTGCGCGAGGCGATGGACGCCCGCCCCAGCCACGTGGTGTTCATGGGCATGGGGGAGCCTCTGCTCAACAGTGAGGCCGTGCTGGCTGCGATTGCCTGCTTCTGCGGCGACCTGGGGATGGCCCAGCGGCGGATCACCGTGAGCACGGTGGGGGTGCCGAAGACCCTGCCCATCCTTGCCGAGCTGGCCCTGGAGCGGCTGGGCCGTGCCCAATTCACCCTGGCGGTGAGCCTGCATGCGCCGGATCAGCGGCTGCGGGAGGAGCTGATCCCCACGGCCCATGCCTACCCGATCGAGGCGCTGCTCGATGACTGCCGCCACTACGTTGCGATCACGGGCCGGCGGGTGAGTTTTGAATACATCCTCCTGGGAGGGCTCAACGACCAGCCGCGCCACGCCGAGGCCCTGGCGCGGCTGATCCGCGGCTTCCAGAGCCACGTGAATCTGATCCCCTACAACCCGATTGCCGAGGAGGAGTTCCAGCGGCCCACTGCGGCGGCGGTGGAGGCCTTCCGGCGGGCGTTGCAGGGGCGCCAGATCGCCGTGAGCGTGCGCGCCAGCCGAGGGCTGGATGCCGATGCCGCCTGCGGCCAGTTGCGACGCCGACTGCAGGCCAATCTTGAGCCGGCCCTGGCTGGCTCCTGACGTTGTCTGCCCAGCCGAGCCTGCGGCAGCCCATTCACCTCCATACTGCGCCCGACGCAGTGGCCCGATGGCAGTAGCCCCATGGCATTGATCGACTGGCTGATCCTGATCGGCTACCTGGTGGCCAGCCTGCTGGTTGGCCTGTGGCTCTCCAGGCGCAACCGCGACCAGGCCGATTACTTCGTGGCCGGGCGGCAGCTCAAGGGCTGGCTGGCCGGCGCCTCGATGGCGGCCACCACCTTCTCGGTGGACACGCCGCTGTATGTGGCCGGCCTGGTGGGGGTGCGCGGCCTGGCCGGCAACTGGGAGTGGTGGAGTTTCGGCGTGGCCCACGTGGCCATGGCCGTGGTGTTCGCCCCCCTCTGGCGCCGCAGTGGCGTGCTCACCGACGCCGCCTTCACCGAGCTGCGCTACGGCGGGGCCACGGCGGCCTGGCTGCGGGGCATCAAGGCCTTCCTGTTCGCCCTGCCGATCAACTGCATCGGCATCGGCTACGCCTTCCTGGCCATGGCCAAGGTGAGCGAGGCCCTGGGACTGGCCCCCACCCCCCAGGCGCGCCTCATCTTGCTCTCGGTGGTGGGGGTGCTGGTGCTCGTGTACACCGCCGCTGGCGGCCTCTGGGCTGTGGTGGTGACGGACATGCTGCAGCTGGTGCTGGCCCTGGCCGGGGCGGTGGCCGTGGCGGTGTTCGCCGTGCAGGCGGCGGGCGGGATGGACGCCATGCTGGCCAGCGTGCGCGAACTGAATCGGCCGGAGCTGCTCTCCCTGGTGCCCTGGCAGGTGCAGGGCGGCCGCCTGAACTGGATCGATGGCGCCGGCATCTCCGTGGCCACCTTCAGCGCCTACATCGCCCTGCAGTGGTGGAGCTTCCGCCGCAGCGACGGCGGCGGCGAGTTCATCCAGCGGCTGCTGGCCACCCGGGATGAGCGCCAGGCCCGCATCGCCAGCTGGGTGTTCCTGGGGGTGAACTATCTCCTGCGCAGCTGGCCCTGGATCCTGGTGGCCCTGGCGGCGGTGGTGCTGCTGCCCGAGTCCACCGACTGGGAGCAGAGCTATCCGCTGCTGGCCGTGAAGCTGCTGCCGCCGGTGGCCCTGGGCCTGGTGGTGGTGTCACTGGTGGCGGCCTTCATGAGCACCGTGAGCACCGCTGTGAACTGGGGCGCCAGCTACCTCACCCACGACCTTTACCAGCGCTTCATGCGGCCGGCGGCCCAGGATCGCGAGTTGCTCCTGGTGGGTCAGCTGGCCTCGGTGCTGTTGGTGGCCCTGGGCGTGCTCACAGCTCTGCTCAGCACCAACATCGGCACGGTGTTCCGCCTGGTGATCGCCATCGGCACCGGTCCAGGGGTGGTGCTGGTGCTGCGCTGGTTCTGGTGGCGGATCAATGCCGCCGCCGAGCTGGCGGCGATGCTGGGCGGCTTCCTGGTGGGCTTCTCCACGTCGGTGGTGCCGTTGCTGCGCATCGACGACTACGGCCTGCGCCTGCTGGCCACCACGGCGATCACCGCCGTGGTGTGGATTCTGGTGATGCTGGCCACCCCCCCCGAATCGGCGGCGGTGCTGGAGCATTTCGTGCGCCAGGTGAGGCCGGCAGGGCCGGGATGGGCCGCCTGGCGCCGCCGCTGTGGCGTGGAACCCGAGGAGATCCTGCTCGATCTGGTGAGTCAGCTGGTGGCCAGCTGTGCCGTGCTGTTCGGCGCCCTGCTCGGCCTGGGGGGCTTCCTGCTCAAGCTGCCGCTCTGGGGCTGGGGCGGGCTGCTGGTGGCGGTACTGGGCGCTGTGGTGCTGCGCCAGCGCATGCGGCTTCAGGGTGGGCTGCGCCGGCTGGTGGCTCCCACCCCACAGGGGTGATGATGGGGCCGGCCCCTGGCCCCATGTCCGGCTCGTGCAATTCTTCCGCTCCACCCTTCTGCCAGCGGCCATCGTGCTGCTCTTCGCCCTTGCCCTGGTGGCGGTGAGTGCCCGCATCTGGCTGCCCGGCGACATGGCCGCCCCCGCTCCCCTGGGCTGAACGGCTGCCGTGACGGATATCCCCATTTCAGGCCCGTTCGGCGATAGCCCCCAGGAGCTCTCCCTCGATCCGGATGTGCTGGCCCAGGAGCTCGCCGAGGAGCTGCTCGGTGACCCCCTCGACGAGCTCGACAGCATGGACCCCGCCCCGGCGGCGGTGGCGGCTGAGTGTGACCGGGGCCTTGACTTGTTGCGGCTGGGCAGCCATGAGGCCCGTATGCAGGGCCTGCGCATCTTTTGCGAGCACCGCGACCCGCGGGCGGTGCCGCTGCTGTTGCAGCTGCTGGCCTGCAGTTGCCCAATTCTGCGGATGAGCGCCGTGTACGCCCTGGGCCGCAATCCCAGCCCGATGGCGGTCGAGCCCCTGCTGGGCCTGCTCAGTGGCGATGCCAACGGCTACGTGCGCAAGGCCGTGGCCTGGAGCCTGGGCAACTATCCCGATGCACCGATCCTCAATCCCCTGATCCGCGCCCTGCAGGTGGACATCGCCGCTGTGCGGCTCTGGGCCGCCAGTTCCCTGGCTGACGCCGGCGCCACCGGGCCAGCCAAGGCGGATCCCGCGGCTGCCCAACTGCTGCTCAGCCTGCGCATCGACAGTGAGCAGGCAGTGCGCAGCAACAGCGCCTGGGGCTTGGGCAGGCTCTACCCCGATCTGGTGGAGCCGCGCCAGCAGGATGTGGTGGAGGCGTTGTTGCAGACGATGCTGCACGACGCCGAATCGAGCGTGCGCGATGAAGCCCGGTTGGCCCTGGAGCAGCTGGAGCAGCCCGAAGTGCTGGAGCGTCTGCAGACCCTGGTGGATGAGGGCCTGCTCACCTGAGCACTGTTGCGATCAACCCAGTGGCCTGGTAGCGCGGTTAGCATCCGCCCAGTCCTGTTCAGGCCTGGGATGGCACAGCAATCCATCCGCTTCCGCATCCGGCCCGATGGCCGCGTGGAGGAACTGGTCGAGGGGGTTCAGGGCCAGGCCTGTGAGCTGCTCACCGAGCGGATCGAGGCGAGGCTCGGCGCCGTACAGCAGCGACGGCCCACCGCTGAGGCCTTCCAGGTCGAAGTGGTTCCCCAGACCCGGGTTCAGCCGGCGACCCAGGCCAGCCAGCGTTCCTGATCCCCCGATCCCCATGTCCCACTTCAGCACCGTGAAGACTGAACTGCGTGATCGCGCAGCCTTGCTGGATGCCCTGGCGGACCTGGGCCACAAGCCTCGGGAGGGCGCATTGAGCGTGCGTGGCTACCAGGGCCAGACCCAGGCCGCGGATCTGGCGATCGATCAGCCCAACGGCGCAGACATCGGCTTCCGCCTCAATCCCGACACGGGTGCCTATGAGCTGGTGGCCGACCTGGAGTTGTGGAAGCAGCCGGTGCCGGTGGAGCGCTTTCTGGCCCAGCTCACCCAGCGCTACGCCCTGCGCAGCATCCTCGCCGCCAGCGCCGAGGAGGGCTTCCAGGTGGCCGAGCAGACCAGTTCCGTGGACGGCACCATTGAGCTGGTGGTGACCCGCTGGACCTGAGGCTTGTCGTGCAGCCCGCCGACCCAGGACTGGCCTTCTCCGCCCCGGCGGAGACGGGAATGCCACCAACCGGGCTGGAGCCCGTCCTGGGAGGAGAATTGCGCCAGAAGGCCGTTTGGGTGGACGAGGCCGTGTGCATCGGCTGTCGTTACTGCGCCCATGTGGCCACCAACACGTTTGTGGTCGAGCCGGACTGGGGTCGCTCCCGGGCCATCCGCCAGGACGGCGACAGCACCCAACGGATTCAGGAGGCGATCGACACCTGCCCGGTGGACTGCATCCACTGGGTGGATTACGGCGAGCTGCCTGCCCTGGCCGAGCAGCTTGCCCAGCAGGACATCCAGCCCCTCGGCCTGCCCAGCCCAGCCCGCCTGAAACGTACCCTGCCTCGGCGGGCGGCCAACGCCAGCTGATGGCCGCTGCCATCCCCACCCGCCGCTTCGGGCGCACATGCCTGGCCATGCCGGTGCTGTCGCTGGGGGGGATGCGCTTCCAGCAGAGCTGGACAGATCTGCCCGCCGCAGAGATCAAGGCCGAGAGCCAGGCGAATCTGCGGGCGGTGCTCGAGCGGGCGGTGGCGGCGGGGATGCACCACATCGAAACCGCCCGTCACTACGGCAGTTCGGAGCGGCAACTGGGCTGGCTGCTGGCTGAGGTGCCCGATCCCCAGCGCATCCTTCAAACCAAGGTGCCTCCCCAGGCCGATGCCCAGGCCTTCGAGCGGGAGCTGGCCACCAGCTTCGAGCGCCTGGGGGTGGAGCGGGTGGACCTGCTGGCGATCCACGGCATCAACCTGAGGGAGCACCTGGAGCACACCCTGCGGCCGGGCGGCTGTCTGGCGGTGGCCCGGCGCTGGCAGGCCGAGGGCCGGGTGGGCTCCATCGGCTTTTCCACCCACGCGCCGCTGCCGCTAATCGAGGAGGCGATCGCCAGCGATGCCTTCGACTATGTGAACCTGCATTGGTACTACATCCGCCAGGACAACCTGCCGGCGATCGAGGCTGCCGCTGCCCACGACATGGGCGTGTTCGTGATCAGCCCCACCGACAAGGGCGGTCACCTGCACACCCCCTCGGCGCGGCTGCTGGAGCTTTGTTCACCGCTGCACCCGATCGTGTTCAACGACCTGTTCTGCCTCCAGTGCCCCCAGGTGCACACCCTCAGCCTCGGGGCGGCCCGGCCCGCCGACCTCGATCTGCACCTGCAGGCGGTGGGCCTGCTGGACCAGGCAGATGGGCTGCTGCAGCCCATCCTCGAGCGACTGGAGCAGGCCCGCCGGCAGACCTTGGGCGATGGCTGGCTGGCCAGCTGGGCCGAAGGGCTGCCCGAGTGGCAGTCCACCCCCGGCCAGCTCAACCTGCCGGTGCTGCTGTGGCTGCACAACCTGCTGGAGGCCTGGGATCTGGAGAGCTTCGCCAGGGCCCGTTACGGGCTGCTCGGCAACGGCGGCCACTGGTTCCCTGGGGCCAACGCCGATGGCTTGGACCATGAGGTGAGCGAAGCCCAGTTGCGGGCGGTATTGGCCGGGAGCCCCTGGGCAGAGCGGATTCCCGGGATCCTGCGCGGGTTGCGCCAGCGCCTCGGCGGCCAGGCCGTCAAGCGCCTGATGGCTGAGTAGGGCCGTCGCCCAGGGGGTGCTTGCTGGGTACGCCCACAGCCCGCGGGTACTGGCGGGGGCAGGGACCCTCGGGGGCCAGTACCAGGGCATGGCGCAGGCCGCGGCCGGCGGGCAGCTCCAGCCGCTCACAGCGCTCGAGTCGGGCCCGCAGCAGGTTGAGGGCTGGTTCCAGGGCGGCCTGGTCGGCATCGCTCCACTGGCCGCGGTAGAGCAGGGCCCGACCCTCTGGGGCCAGCAGGGGTACCAGGTATTCCGCTACCACCGGGGCGCTGGCCACGGCCCGGGCCAGGGCCCAGTGGAAGCGGCCGCGGCACTGCTTGCTCTGGCCGCTGCGCTCCACCCGCTCGCAGCGCACCTGCACCCGATGCTCCAGCCCCAGGGCCTGGGCCATGGCCCGCACGGCCTCCACCTTGCGGCCCACCGAGTCCACCAGGGTGAGCCGGGCCTGGGGCAGGGCGATCGCCGCAGCCAGACCGGGGAATCCGCCGCCGGTGCCCACATCGATCAGTTCCAACGGGGCTTCAGCCTCTGGCCCCTGCAGCAGGGGCAGCAGGGGCCAGAGGCTGTCGAACACCTGGGCGATCCAGTAGTCGTTGTCCTCCACCAAGCGCGTGAGGTTGAGCTGGCTGTTCCAGTGGCGCAACTGCTGCTGCAACGCCTGCAGCAGGGTGAGCTGGTGGTCGGAGGGCTGCCAGCCCAGCTGCTTCCACAGCTCGGGCGGATGCGGACTGGCGGGGGTGAAAACCATCCGGTGGGCTTGAACGGTGCTTCTCCTTAGGATCCTGCACACCGGCCCCCCCTGCCGTTGGCCAGCCAGCTCAGCCACTACGCCCTGCTGCAGCTTCCCGAGGAGGCCACGCCTGAGCAGTTGCGCCAGGCCTTTCGCCGCTTGAGCAAGCGCTTTCACCCCGATACCACCAGCCTGCCTGCCGTGGAGGCGGAGCAGGCCTTTCAGCGCTTGCAGCAGGCCTATGCCGTGCTCAGCGATCCGGAGGCACGCCGCCGCTACGACGCCGAGCTGCGGCTCGCCCGGCTCACGGCCGCCGCTTCCGCCCGTGCCGCTGCAGCTGCTGCCTCCAGCGCCGTAGCGCCGCTGGTGCCCAGCGTGCCTTCAGTGCGGCGGGCCCTCTCCGGCGGCGAGTGGCTGGCCCTGCTGCTGCTGGCCCTGGCGCTGGTGTTCAGCCTGGTGTTGGGGGTGGGGTTGGCCCTGGCCCGCGGGGCGGCCTTCAGCACCTGGCCCAGCTGGTTGCCCCCCACGTGATGCAAAGCTGCCCATGAGGTGTTGATCGGCATGGGCGAGCTTCCCGCAGCGCAAACCCCCCTCTACAACCACCCGCTGCCCCAGTTGGAACACTGGCTGCGTCAACTCGGGGCCGTTCAGCAGCGCGACAACCTCTGCGTCTGGGACCTGCACCGCCCAGAGTGGAGCGCCCGAATCGCGTTGGAGGTGGAGGATCTGTCTGTGGCCTGGCATGCCGATGGCCAGACCCGGGTGCGCAGCTTCCCCTATGGCCTGTCGCGGGCCGATGCCGAGGCGGCGATCCTGGCCGGCCCCTGAGGTTGGCGGGTCAGCGGCACACCGCGCTGCCGCGCTCGCTCGCCGGGGCCAGGACGCCGCAGTTCACCCAGCGCACCAGCCGCAGCTCCACGTCGGTGAACAGCACCAGGATGCCGCTGCAGATCAGCACCAACAGTGCGGTGACCCGCCAGTCGCTCTTGCTCATCTGGGCTCCTGGCTGCTGGAAGTAGCAGGCCCAGTCTGGCCCCCAGCCGGGATCAAGGCCGGCTGGTGAGGGCAGCCAACCGCTGCTGGAGTTGCGCCCCCATCTCCTGCGCCTGCCACTGCTGGGCCAGGGCCGTCGCACTGAGCGGCCGCAGCGGCGGCAGCTCTGCCAGCACCGGCACCCCACCCAACTGCGCCAGCGTGCGGGGGTTGTCCGGGTGGGGTGGGCCGTTGAGCACCAGGCCGAGCACTGGAATTGCCCGCTGCCGCAGGGCTTCCAGCGTGAGCAGGGTGTGGTTGAGCGTGCCCAGGCCGCTGCGGGCCACCAGCAGCACGG
Organism: Prochlorococcaceae cyanobacterium; assembly: GCA_044238185.1. Taxonomy (GTDB): domain Bacteria; phylum Cyanobacteriota; class Cyanobacteriia; order PCC-6307; family Cyanobiaceae; genus NIES-981. Next base: position 21,209 of record JBIIDV010000004.1, read on the forward strand.
GCAGTTGCCAGCGCTGCAGCTGCTCGATCTGCAGCCAGTCGCGGCGCAGCGGCACCAGCACCCCGCCGGCGGTCTCCACCACCAGGGAGGCCACCACGGTGGGGAGCCGCAAGCGCTCGGGCTCGATTGTGATCCCATCCAGTTCGGCGGCCCAGTGGGGGGAGAGGGGCCGGCTGAGCCGGTAGGCCTCCGGCAGCAGCCGGGGGGCGGCCTCCGGCAGCAGCCGGGCCAGGCTGCTGCGGTCTCCCCCCTCGTCCAGGCCGCTCTGCACCGGCTTCCAGTAATGGGCGCCCAGGCCCTGCACCAGCCAGGCACTCACCACCGTCTTGCCCACATCGGTGTCGGTGCCGCACACCACCAGCCGGGGCGGCAGAGGGCCTGCGTCTAGCTCCGCCGCCGGCCGATCAGCAGCTGCACCGTCCACGTGATCCCCTCGTCGCTGGGCCAATGCTGCAGCAGCCGCCGCAGTTCGGCGGTACCCAGACGGGGCTGGCGGCTGCCCACCGCCCCGATCGCCCGCAGGGAGCCGAGAAAGCGCCGACCGTCGCTGCCGGCCTGGCTGAAGCGCAGCAGCCGCTGGTGGTGCAACTCCAGGTGCCGATTGGCCACGGCCTGCAGGGGCTCGCTGGCTGGCAGGGCCAGGCCGGTAAAGGGCACACCCGCCCGGCGGGCTGCCCGGTGCCACTGGGGGAAGCTGGCGGCCGTGGGCAAGGCCAGGGCCAGCCAGCCGCCAGGGGCCAGCGCGTTGCACCAGAGCTCCAGCTGGGCCGCTGGCTCCTCCAGCCACTGCAGGGCAAAGCAGGAGCAGAGCAGGCTGGCGCCCTCCAGCTCGGCGGGCAGGCCGTGGTTCAGGTCCCAGAGGCGCCGGCCATGGCCCTGGGCCAGTGGGTTGGCCGCCAGGAGCTGGGGGCAGAGGTCGAGTTGCAAAACGGGACGCTGCAGGCCTTGCTGCTGCAGGGCCTCACCCAGCAGGCCGCTGCCAGCCCCCAGGTCGGCGGCGGGGCCTGGGGGCAAGGGCTCCTCGCCGAGTCGGTGGGCCAGCAGATGGGCCAGCCGCCAGGCCACACCCCGTTGCAGCAGGGCGTGCTGCCGATAGGCCGCGGCTCGCCGCCCGAAGCGTTCCCGCACCCGGGCCGTGAAGGCGGCCTCTGGCCCTGGCAGGGCCAGAGGGTGAATCAGAGGCTGGCGATCCACGCGCTGAGATCGGTGAGCAGCGGTGTGTTGAGCAGGCAGTGGCCGGCTTCCGGGTAGTGGATCACCGTGGCCCCGGGTCGTTCCCGGCGCAGCTCTGCCCGAGTCTCCGGCCCCACGATCCGGTCGGCGCACCCCTCCACGATCAGGCAGGGCAGCCCAGGGGCCAGGGCCTGCGGCAGTTGCTCGCAGCGCTCCAGCAAGGCCAGATCGGCCAGCAGGCGCTGGCGGCCAGGCACGCTCAGGGGAGCCTCCAGGATCGTGCAGGGCAGGGCAGTGATGGGCGCCGGGGCGGCCGCCTCGCCCAGGAAGGTGTGCAGCATTACCTCGGCCTGGGGGCTCTGCAGGGCTTCGGCCATGGCCGCCAGGGCCGTCTGCACACGCCGCCCCTCGCGGCCGGGTGGCACAAAACGCCCGAAACTGGCCAGCAGCACCACCGCATCGGCCTTGGCCAAGAGCTCCGGCGCCAGCAGGTGGGGGCCGAGGGAGTGGCCGATCACCACCCGCCTGCTGGCCTGGGGATCCCACGCCACAGTGCGGGCCGCCACCGGCCCGTAGCCGCGGTCGGGCAGGGACCACTGCCAGCCTCGGGCTGTGGTGGCAGCGGCAAAGGGCTGCCAGCCGCGGCTGTCCCCCGACCAGCCGTGCATGGCGATGATCTGGGTGGTCATGGGGAGCCCAGGGCGGTCAGCAGCCGCTCCAATGTGCCTGGTGGTAGATCCCACCGCAGCACCAGCCGCAGCCGGGCAGTGCCTTGCGGCACGGTGGGGGGGCGGATCGCCACGGCCAGCAGGCCGGCCCGCTCCAGGCGCTGCTGCAGCTCGAGGGCCCGCTGGTCGTCGCCCACCAGCAGCGGCAGGATCGGCCCCGTACCGGGGGGGCGCCGCCAGCCGGCAGCCTCCAGGGCAGCGCGCCAGCGCCCGGCTCGCTCCAGCAGGGCCGGCCCCGGCGGCGTGCCGGCCCGCTCCAGGGCCTGCATGCGCTTCAGGGCCGCCAGGGCGCCGGCCGCCAGGGGCGGGGCCAGGGCGGTGGTGTAGCGGAATGGACCGCTGAACTGCAGCAGCCACTCCATCACCAGGGCATCGCCGGCCAGAAAGGCCCCGCCGCTGCCGAAGGCCTTGCCGAAGGTGCCGCAGAGCAGGGCGATGGCGCCTTCCCCGTGGCCCAGGCCGCGGCCGCCTGCCCCCAGCACCCCCAGGGCGTGGGCCTCATCGAGCAGCAGGGCTGCGCCATGGCCCGCGCAGAGGGCGGCCAGGGCGGCCCGATCGGGGCTGGTGCCCTCCATGGAATAAAGGCTTTCCGCCAGCACCAGCAGCCGCTGCTCGGGCTGACGCCGGCGGGCGGCGCTGAGCAGGACCTCCAGGTGATCGAGATCGTTGTGGCGGAAGCGCTGCAGTTGGGCGCCGCAGGCGCGCACCCCGGTGAGCAGGGAGTGGTGAACCAGCCGGTCGGCCAGCACCAGGCTGTGGCGGTCGGCCAGGGCCCCCACGGCCGCCAGGTTGGCCTGGAAGCCGCTGGGGAACAGCAGCACCCGCTCCCGCCCCAGCCAGACGGCCAGGGCCTGCTCCAGCTGGGCGTGCACCGGCCGGCTGCCGCACACCAGCCGGGAGGCTCCGGCCCCCACCCCTTCCCGGGCCGCGGCAGCCTGGGCGGCAGCCACCACCGCCGGGTGGGCGCTGAGGCCGAGGTAGTCGTTGCTGGCCAGATCGAGCAGTTGGGATTTCAGGCCGCGCAGCTGGCGCCGGGAGCTGGCGGACTGGCCGGCCAGCGCCTGGGCCAGGGGCCGCTGCCAGGGGGCCAGATCGCCTACGGATTCCGGCTGGAATTGGGATGCTCTGCCGCCCATGGGCTTGAGGCTAGGGCCCTGAACCTGCTGAGCCCCGGCCAGGTTGCTGCCCTTAGTTTGGGGTGTTGTCGATGGCTCCATCCCGGGCTGCGCCGCTGTGCTGGAGCGCTTCACGCTGTTGTTTCCGCTCTGGACTCTCCTGGCGGCGGCCTTGGCGCTGATTGATCCCTGGCTGTTCACTTGGCTGCAGGGGCCATTGATTGTGCTGGCCCTGGCTGTGGTGATGCTCGGCATGGGGCTGGAGCTGGAATTGGCCGACTTCCAGCGGGTGCTGCGCCGTCCTGGCCCGCCAGCCCTCGGAGTGGCTGCCCAGTATCTGGTGATGCCCGCGTTGGCCGCACTAGTGGCAGCTCTGCTGCGCATGCCGCCGCCCCTGGCCGTAGGCCTGATCTTGGTGGGCTGCTGCCCTGGTGGCACGGCCAGCAATGTGGTGACCCTGATCGCCCGCGCGGATGTGGCCCTGTCGGTGGTGATGACCACAGCCAGCACCCTGGCGGCAGTGTTGCTCACCCCACTGCTCACGGGGCTGCTGGCCGGCCGCTACGTGCCGGTTGATGGCTGGAAACTGCTGCTGGATGTGCTGCAGGTGGTGCTGCTGCCGGTAGCCCTGGGGGTGGGACTGAAGCGATGGGTGCCGAGCCTGTCCCGCCGGTTGGCTCCCGTCATGCCACCGCTGGCGGTGTTGGCGATCGTGCTGATTGTGGCCAGCATTGTTGGCAGCCAGCGCCAGGCTTTGATGGCCGAGGGACCGCTGCTGCTGCTGGCATCCGTTCTCTTGCATGGAGGCGGATTCTTTCTGGGTTGGCTGATCCCTGCCGTGCTGGGCCAACCAAAGCCGGTGCGCCGCACCGTGAGCATCGAGGTCGGCATGCAGAACTCAGGCCTGGCCGTGGTGCTGGCCCGCTCCGGGTTCAGCGCCTCACCGCTCACTGCCTTGCCTGGGGCGATTTCGGCGGTGGTGCATGCAGTGCTCGGAAGCGTGTTGGCCACCTGGTGGAGGAGATCCCCATAGTCAATGCCAATAAAAATGCCAATTAACTTTGTCGTGTTGAATATTAACCGGCATTGTATTGCCGCCATTTTGCGTTATCGCAAGGATTGTGCTGATTCAAGTATTGCGTTGATTGTTGAATTGTCTTCTGTGGCTGAATTTGTTGATGGGTATGCAACGCAGACTTGATGCCTCGGAAATGGCGTTTTGGGAGTGGCGTGGCTGAATGGCTGTTGCCATGGTGTCCTCAGGACGCTGACACGCTGAGCAGTACCCGGCTCGTCGCGCCCCGCGCCCAGCCCCAGCAAGAATGTTGTGCTTTGTTACAGATGCTTGCCGGACGTTGCGCTAGGTGATATGGTCCAAACTACTAGTTATTGTTGCGATGGTCACAAATCAAGCTACAAGAGCTTCGCTTTTCGCGGGCAAGGCCAAGTCGGTTTCTGTGGCGGTGGCCTTCTCTGGCCTTGCCACTCTGGCTGTCCAGCTGCCTGCCAACAGTGCCGTCACCATCGACACCAGAGGGCCCAATACTGTTTTTGGTAACGGTCAGCTCGTTGATTCCTATTCTTTTTCTGCTGGCGGAATTGGGCTGACATTTTTAAATCCTCTCGCTAGTTCGCAGAACACATTGTCTCGGACGGTACCGGTTGGCACACCAACGCTTCCCGGTGGTGGTACCTGCTTGGGTGGCAGCCGCGAGGTGAACTTATCCCATGTTTGCGGCAATCTGCCTGAAAATTCAACGACTCCACAAATTGATTTCATCCAGCTTGTTTTTGACCAGGACGTATTCTTGAAGTCTATGAAAATAACTGCAAGGGCGCAGACATTCGATGAGACAGTCAAAAATTCTGTTGTTTCAATCTGGAATAGTGAGTCTGGCTCTGCTGCGACCTTTGATTACGTTGTTGATACAGCCGAGGCATCCACTGTGCACGATACTTTTAGGGTAACTAATTATGATTCAGTATTCAACTCTTTCGTCGCGCTGGCCGGAAAGCCTGTAACTGTTTCTTCTGAGTTTACCAATAATATGGATTACTGGATTACTTCCATTCAGGTTCAGCGGGTTCCTGGACCTCTCCCTGTTCTCGGGGTGGCGTCTGCTTTTGCGTGGTCTCGCCGACTTCGGCGCAAAACCCAGCCGATAGCAAAGTAAACTTGATCAAGGTGCGTGCTGAGCCTAGGCATTAATGCCTTTAGCTCAGCGCACTTTGGGTGGTTGAGCTGGGTAAAGTGAATAAGATTATCTGGATTCTATGGCTGCAAGGTTGGCATGAAGCCCCGCCGATTGTTAAATCCTGTTTAGCGAGTTGGCAGTCTTTTAATCCTGGATGGGTTGTTCGGCCCATTTCTTTGGACGATGTTCGTGTTTTAATAGATTTGCCGGACCTGTCGGGGAAAAGCATAACCGCGGCATCTTTTTCTGATTTGGTGAGGATATCCCTTCTTTACCAGTTTGGTGGTGTATGGGTTGACGCAACTGTTTTGTGTCGCCTGCCATTGGACGATTGGATTTTTCCGCTATTAAGTGAGGGATTTTTTGCTTTTTCCAGGCCTTGCGAGGGTCGGGAGTTGTCAAGTTGGTTTCTTGCTTCGGATCGACCAGCTCACCCATTGGTTAGTACTTGGTACGATTGTGTGAGGGCCTATTGGGGTCATCGTAGTCAGGCTTCCACTTATTTCTGGTTCCACAATCTGTTTGACGAGCTTTGTGTTGTTGATGCTGCTGTCAGGCAGTGTTGGGAGAGGGTATACAAATTTAGTGCCGTTATTCCTCATCGAGCTCGGTCGCTCGGTCTTGACAATGATGATGAGGCTGCAATTGCTGAGTTGTTTGATGAATCCTCGCCGGTATTAAAGCTCAGTTACCGAGTTGATTCTTCGCTTCTCGAGCGTGATTGTCTTTTGTCACGACTGTTGCGGGGGTTGCCGAAGCCTTCCCTGCCAGCTCCGCTGCAGATCCAGGGTAATGCGCACGAATCTGACCATGAGATTGCAGGGCTCACTGTGAGTACTGAAAATATTGGTGATCATGTCCAGATCTTTGCTGCTAATTCTCTGCTTCGTAAACTTTGGCACTTGCCTTCTCAATTGATCGACCGTGATGATCAGATAGCGACTCTTGAGGGCTGTCAGTCGGTGGATCAAACTCGGCTGATTGTGATGAATGGATGGTTCAAGTTTAATCACTCTGGTTGGCCTCCACACCCTTCTTTGCTGCCTGCCTATGTGGGATTTCATCTACGTCCTTTACAATGCCCTGAGCTGTTAAGTGCGGCAGCAATTAGGCATTATCGGCAGCATTCTCCCATTGGTTGTCGGGATAGTTGGACCTGTGAGCTGTTGCGAGCCCATGGTGTTGAAGCCTATGTTAGCCATTGTCTCTCCCTTGCTCTGTCAATCAGGAGTCCGTCGCTTGTGCCCGCTTCTGAGGTTTTTGTTGTGTCCAGGGACCGGCAGATCTGTGACTATATTCCTAAGTGCTTGGGCGCCTATACATTTGTTTCTCATTATAGTGGATCAAGAGATGCTTCCTTGAATCTTGCCAAGGTTGATCACTTGCTTGCCTTGTATGCAAGCCGTGCCAAGTTGATCGTCACAACACTGTTGCACTGTGCTCTTCCGGCAATGGCTATGGGAATACCTGTTGTGATGGTTTGGCCGATCGGTTCTGCGGCAAGCCGTTCATCTGATCGTCAACGTTTTTCATCGCTACTCTCCTTGATCAATGTGCATGAGCCTGAGGAGCTTGAGTCTATTGATTGGAACGTGAAGACAGTGAATTGCGCGAATGAGAAGCTCGCCGCTCTGGATGGCTTTGTCACGGCTACGCGTCGCTGGAGGCTGCCCTATCGACCGCTGGCCTGGGAGCTTGAACCTGCAGCCATGTTGCCTCCGCCGGGAGGGCTCTGATTCTTGACAATGGTGTGTGGGCTTATTCGGGCTGCCGCGAGTATTCCCCTTTGCGTTTGGCTTTGATTGTGAGTTTGCAGTTGATGTGAAATCCAGTGGTGACCTGATTGGGTTTGAGCTCGGCAGTGGCTCTTAAGGATGGTTAGGATTTGGGACTTCTTGATCGACTAATCAACGTCTTTCAGTGCAAACTATTGCCCAGCCGTGAGTTGAAAGCTTGCTGGCAGCAGGGCTAGCAGCGTGATGCGCGAGACTGGTCTTGCTGATGGTGGATCCTTGACTAGTACCTCTTCGAGCGGTCATGCAGTGGGCTTGCCCGCATCAGCGTTCTTCCCCTTCCCCCTCGACGACTTCCAGCTCCAGGCGATCGACGCCCTCAACCAGGGCCACTCGGTGGTGGTGAGTGCGCCCACCGGCAGCGGCAAGACCCTGGTGGGGGAGTACGCCATCCACCGGGCCCTGGCCCACGGCCGCAAGGTGTTCTACACAACGCCGCTCAAGGCGCTCAGCAACCAGAAGCTGCGCGATTTCCGCCAGCAATTCGGTACCGAGCGGGTGGGTCTGCTCACCGGCGACCTCAGCCTCAACCGGGAGGCCCAGGTGGTGGTGATGACCACGGAGATCTTTCGCAACATGCTCTACGCGGAGATCGACCATCCCGATAACGATCCCCTGGAGGGCGTGGAGGCGGTGGTGCTCGACGAGTGTCACTACATGAACGACTCCCAGCGCGGCACCGTGTGGGAGGAATCGATCATCCATTGCCCGCCCTCGATCCAGCTGGTGGCGCTCTCGGCCACGGTGGCCAACGCCGGCCAGCTCACCGATTGGATTGATGCGGTGCATGGCCCCACCCAGCTGGTGCACAGCGATCACCGGCCCGTACCCCTGGCTTTCAGCTTCTGCAGTGCCAAGGGCCTGCACCCGCTGCTCAACGAGGCCGGTACCGACCTGCATCCCAACTGCAAGGTGTGGCGTGCCCCCAAGGGCAACCGGCGCAAGGGGCCGAAAACGCCCAAGCCGCCCCAGCCGGAGGCCCCGCCGCTGGGGTTCGTGGTGGCCCAGATGGCGGAGCGCGACATGCTGCCGGCCATCTATTTCATCTTCAGCCGCCGCGGTTGCGACAAGGGGGTGCGCGACCTGGGCAAGCTCTGCCTGGTCACCCCCGATGAGCAGGCCCGGATTCAGGCCCGACTTGATGCTTTTGTGGCGGCCAGTCCGGAAGCGGTGCGCGAGGGCCACGACGAGCCGCTGCTGCGGGGCATCGCCTCCCACCACGCAGGGGTGCTGCCGGCCTGGAAGGAGCTGATTGAGGAGCTCTTCCAGCAGGGGTTGATCAAGGTGGTGTTTGCCACCGAAACCCTGGCTGCCGGCATCAACATGCCGGCCCGCACCACCGTGATCTCGGCCCTCTCCAAGCGCACCGAGCGGGGCCACCGGCCGCTGATGGGCAGTGAATTCCTGCAGATGGCCGGCCGGGCCGGGCGGCGCGGACTTGACTCCCAGGGCTACGTGGTAACTGTGCAGAGCCGCTTCGAGGGGGTGCGCGAGGCTGGCCAGCTGGCCACCGCCCCTGCCGATCCGCTGGTGAGCCAGTTCACGCCCAGCTACGGCATGGTGCTCAACCTGCTGCAGCGCTACCACCTGGCCAAGGCCCGGGAACTGGTGGAGCGCAGCTTCGGGCGCTACCTGGCCACCCTCGACCTCAAGGACGACCAGGCGCGCATCGCCGAGTTGCAGCAGCAGCTCGTCTCCCTCGAGACAGGGGCTGGGGGTGGTGAGGTGCCCTGGGATGACTTCGAGGACTACGAAAAACGGCGTGGCCGTCTGCGCGAGGAGCGCCGCCTGCTGCGCACCCTGCAGCACCAGGCCGAGGAAACCGTGGCCCACGCGCTCACCCTGGCCCTGCAATTCGCCAGCGAGGGCAGTCTGCTCAGCCTCAAGGCACCGCCGCTCAAGGGGCGGATCGCACCGGCCGTGCTGGTGGAGAAGGTGAAGGGCCCGGGGCAGTTCCCCCTGCTCAAGTGCCTCACCGACGACAACCTCTGGATCCTGGTGCCCTGCAGCGCCGTGGTGAGCCTGCATGCCGAGCTCAGTTGCCTGCAGGTGAGCCAGATCGAGGTGCCCGAGCTGCAGCGCGCCGGCGAGCACCACCACGGCAGCCAGGCCAGCGGCGGCATGGCCCTGGCGGTGGCCTCCATGGCCCGCCGCCACGACATGGCCACCCCCCAGTACGACCTGGCCGGCGAGGTGCAGGAGCAGGCGTTGCTGGTGCGGCAGCTGGAGGAGGAGCTGGAGCTGCATCCAGCTCACCGCTGGGGCGACCGCCGCCAGCTCAAGAAACACCGCCGCCGGATGGAGGAGCTCGAGCAGGAGATCGAGGAGCGCCAGCGTCTGCTGCATTTCCGCTCAAACCGCCACTGGGACACCTTCCTGGCCCTGATCGAGGTGCTGCGCCACTTCGGTGCCCTGGCCGGTGCCGAAGGCCTGGAGCCCACCGAGGTGGGCCGCACCGTGGCGGCCCTTCGCGGCGACAACGAGCTCTGGCTGGGGCTGGCGCTGATGAGCGGCCATCTCGACGAGCTGGATCCCGCCGAGCTGGCGGCGGTGCTGGAGGCCATTTCCACCGAGGTGAACCGTCCCGATCTGTGGTGTGCCTGGTCGCCGCCGCCAGCTGTGGAGGAGGCCCTCCACGACTTGCGCTCGATCCGCCGCCAGCTCGAGCGCCAGCAGGAGCGGGCCAAGGTGGCCTTCCCGCTCTGGTGGGAGCCTGAACTCACCGGCCTGGTGCACGCCTGGGCCTGCGGTGCCAGCTGGAGTGACGTGATTGCCAACACCTCCCTGGATGAGGGCGATGTGGTGCGGGTGCTGCGCCGTACCGTGGATCTGTTGGCTCAAATCCCCTTCTGCGAGGCCGTGAGCCAGCAGCTGCGTGACAACGCCCGCCGGGCCCTGAAGGCGATCAACCGCTTTCCGGTGTGCGAGCTGGAGGACCTCCTGGCGGCCAGCCCCGCTCCCGCGGCAGATCCGGCCCCATGAAGCTCGAACAGCGCAGCATCTGCCAGGTGCAGTTCAGCCCCGAGCCCACCGCGGCCGTCTTGGAGGCGTTTTTGGCCAAGCCGCTGCGGCCTCTGCGGGGATTGCTGGATCCGAAGCGCTTGCAGCGGGCCAGCGACGACACCTACACCTACATCTCCAGGCCCTATGGCGTGGCCAGCTGGACCCTGCAGCCCCATGTGTTGCTGCGGGCTCGTTTCGCTGAGGGGGAGTTGCTGATCGAACAGCTCGAATCAAGGGTGGACGGTCTGGGGGCATGGCAGGAGCGGCTCAGCTTCGGCCTGGAGGCTCGGCTGCGCGCCAGCCCTGCCGCAGCGGATTCACCCCTCCAACCGGCTGCTCTGGAAGCTGAGGCCCTGGTGTGGGCCGAGTTGCCGGCGGCTGCAGTGGCCGTGGCAGGGCCCGTGCTTCACATTGGCTTGCGGCAACTGCTCGATCGGCTGGAGCGCCGTTGTCAGCGCGGGCTGCGCCGCCGCGCTGAGGCCTGGCTGGCCCTTCAGGTCTAGGCTGCGGCCTCAGTGAATCTTGGGCATTGGGTGGCCGCACGCTCCTTGGTTCTGCATGTGGGCATCCACAAGACGGCCTCCACCTATATCCAGCACCGTCTTAAGGGGAATCAGCCTTTCCTCCGCCAACAGCGCCTGCTCTATCCCCGCCGCCGCTGCGACCACCTCGAGCTGGTGAAAGCCCTGCGCAATGGTGATCTGCTGCCCTGGGAGCGGCTGTTGAGGAAGGCCGAACGTGAGCAATGCCGTGCACTCGTGTCGGCTGAAATCCTCTCCTTGGTGCTTCCTCAGCGCAGCCGCATTGGATCCGGCACGGTGTTGAGCAACCTGCTTGAGCTGCTCAACCGCATGGGTGTGGCACTGGAACTGGTTGCCTTCGTACGTGATCAGCCCAACTACCTCAATTCGCGTTACACCCAGCTGCTGAAGCGTTTCTATCTCTCGATCCCTTTCCCCCGCTACGTGCAGCAGACCCTGCGTGCAGGAGGCGAGAGCAGTTGTGACTACCTGGAGTTGTTCGGTGAGGCTCTCGACCGGCCCGAAGTGAACTGCCACTTCCTGCCGTTTCGTTCCGGTGAAGCCGACCCCTGTGAGCGGTTGTTGCAGGCGGTGGGCCTGTCTGATCTCGCGGATCTGCAACCACTTGAGCAGCAGCCCAATATGCAGCCAGGTTGGCAGGCCATCTGGATTGCCCAGCGCATCGCGGGTCAGTTGGCTGAGCACCATCCTCAGGCTTGGAGCAGCAGCTCCTGCAAGACGAGAATCCGCGAGCAATTGGAGAGGCTGGCTGTGGAGCAGGGGTGGCCGGCTGAACCCTTTCAAGGTCTGAATGAGGAGTTGCTGATCAAAATTGAGCAGCGCTATGGCGACAGCAACGACCGCTTTGCCCAGCGTGTGTGGGGCTGCAGCTGGCGTGAGCTGTTTCCCCGTCCCACGCCCCCCGCCATGCCGATGCGGCCGCGCAGTCGCGAGGAGCGCAACGCGTTGTTGGCCCTGGTCGATCAACTGATCGCCGCGGGGATGAGGGACACCTCGCCGGTTGATCAGGTCTGAGTGAGCAGCGCAAAGGGAATCCGCTGGAAGGCGATGCCGTCGTGGCGGCGATCCCCCCTGCCATCCAGTTGCTGCCGGTTGCGTTGGCGCTCCTCGCCACGAACCTTGTGATAACTGGCACCAGATTCCACCAACAGCGCCACATCGCCATTGCTAAAGCGGGCTAGATCGCTGTAGCCGCTGAAACTGCCTGCCCCCTGGCCGTAGCTGAAGCCCCGGCTCCAGCTGCGGCCATTGTCGCGGCTCAAGCGCAGCCGGCCGTTGGTGCGGTGCTGCGGATCCGCTGGGTTGGCAAACAGCACCATGGCTTGACGATCGCCAGTGAAGGCATAGGTGAGCAGGCTGGCCTGACAGCCGTTGGCCGGCTCAATCAGCTGGGGGTCCGGTCCGCTGCTTGCCATCGTTTCGCCGCCGTCACGGCTGATGCTCACAACCCGCTGGCCGCCGCTGCGGCTGTTCAGCATCAAGCTGCCATCGCCAAGTTCCGTTACCGCGCACTCGCTGGTGGGACGGAAGCCGGCGATGGCGCCCACCCGCCAGCTGTCGCCTCCGTCGTCGGAGAGCAACAGGTGGGACGCACTGCCTCTGCCTGGAAGGCTGTGGCGCGCCGGCACCACAATCCGGCCTGCGGCGGGAGCCAGTTGTTTCACAATGCCGTGCCCTGGTCCGATGCCTGTCCAGGGTTTCCATCCGGGAAGCCGAACCTGATCGGTGATGTCGCGGGAGGGAGCCCAGCTCAGCCCGTCATTGTCGGAATGGGTGATCCGCAGAAAGCGCTTGCCCCGCTGGCTTTCCCGCTCCACGGAGGCATTCCACATCCACAGCAGCAGGATCCGCCCGCTTGGCAGTACAACTGGTAAGGGAATCTTGCAGGGGTTGGGCCCGTCGTTGGCGATCACCTGCAGCGGCCCCCAACTGCGGCCGCCATCGCTGGAGCGGCGCAGCAGCACGTCGATGTTGCCCTCGTCGCGGCAATTGTCCACCCGGCCACCGCAGAAGGCCAGCACCGTGCCCTGCCTGCTCACCGCCAGTCCAGGGGTGCGGTAGCAGCTGTAGCCCTCTTCCCCAGATGCAAAAGGCAGGCTGATCAGGCGCCCGTCCGTGTTGGCGGGACGGCTCTGGGCCATCTCCTCCCTGGCCAGCAGACTGACCAAGGCTGTGCAGGTGAGGCCGGTGAGCACCGGACGGCGGTGGAGCTCACGCATGGCTGGACCCCTGGGGATGCCACGGTAAGTTGGCCGTTGAGGTTTCGGGTTGTCAGGATTGGCCATGGTTCTGCGCTCAGCCCATCTGCGCTCAGCCCATGGGCTTTCAACCAATCCAATGTCCCCCAGCCCATCGCCTCAGCCTGTGCTGGAACTGAAGGCGGCATCCAAGGATGTGGTGGAGGGGGTGAATCATCGTTACCCCGCATTTCGCAATCTTTCGCTCTCCGTGTTTCCGGGTGAGCGTCTGGCTGTTTTTGCCGTTAATGGGTCAGAGGCAAAAGCCCTGATTTCCTGTCTTAGTGGAGTCGAACCGCTTGATGGAGGAACGTTGGAGCAGATGGCTTCTGTCTCCTGGCCCGTAGGTGCGAACGAAGCATTCTCTAACAAGTTAAGCGGATATATTAATGCACGATTTGCGGCTGAAATCTACAGTTCTCCGGCTCAGATTGAGGATGATCTTGTTCTCATCAGGGAGCTTGCTGGGGTGACCGATGAGCTCTTCCATCGTCCCCTCTCTTCATGGCCTGGTCACTCTAAAGATGCCCTCAAACTAGCTGTTTCTCTGGCCTTTCAGTTTGATGTCATTATGGTCGGACGTATCAGTAATTGGGATCATCGTGGAGTGCACCCACGAGCCGTTCGCATGCGTCGGCTTTTTGAGGAGCGAATTTCGGGCCGTACATTGGTGATGTGCGGCAATGGCCAAAGCCAATTGGCACTCGACTATTGTCACGAGGGGCTTGTATTGGTGGGAGGCTCTTTGATCTACCGAGGAGATCCGGAAGTTTGCCTTGAATTGGTTAAAGAAGAATCAAAGATACAGAAGCAAAAGCGGCGTACCAGGGTCAACGCCCGAATCGCCAGTCTGTTGGAAGCCGCCCAGCAGGATGTTGATGATCAGGACGCCTCATTTGTTACAGATGAAGTTATCTGATCGGCATGGTAATTGGGAAGTCTAACCGACGCCTGCTTGTAATTCATGCGGGCACACATAAGACAGCCAGTTCTTACATCCAGAGTTGCATGGCTGCCAATCGGTCCCTGCTTCGTAGTTCTGGTGTCTTGGTTGAATATCCGGGTTTGCCAGCACAGAAACACAAGCCGTTGGCCGACGCACTTGCAAAGCGCCAATGGGAATACTGGCAAAAATTCCTAAGGAATCTTCCTAGAGAAGAACCGCTTGTTCTGATTAGTGCTGAGCAATTTACCCAAACTCTAGCAAGACGAAGGATTCATCGGCAGCTGATTGCTTTGCTGGAGAGAGAGGGTTTTCAGTTGGCCGTGGCAGTATTTCTTCGAGATCAAGCTGACTATATCAATTCCCGTTTTGTCCACTCGGTGAGACGCTTTTATCACTCTCAGGACTTTGAGGACTATGTGCAAGAACAGCTAGCCAAAAGAAAGCATATTTACAATTATAATCATTTATTTTATGATCTGACAACTAATTCATCTATCCGAACATTTTTCCTGCCCTATGGGCGTGAGCTCGGCGATCCGTTTGAACGTCTTCTATCCGCCCTTGGTGTTCGGCCTCCCATCCAGGGATGGCAGGCAGCTGATCCCAGCAAGGCCAATGTCCAGCCTGGTTCTAGGGCCGTTTGGCTAGCGCAGCAAATCACCAAACGATTGCATCACCTTGGCATCGACAGTCGTTCATTGGTGAATACTGGTGACGTGGTACGCCGTATTGCCATGGGTGAAGGTTGGCAGGATGATCGCTATTGTGGATTTAGTCAGGACTCGGCATCAGTAGTAGCAGCACACTACTCGCGCAGCAATCATCGTTTTGCCCGCAGAGTTTGGGGTTGTGAGTGGCGACAAGTGGTGGCTGAGGTAGGGATGCGCCGCTCTGTGTATTTTCCTCCAGGCCCTGGCCCTGAGCGAGAGCATTTGGATAATCTTGTGAATTTTGGTCTGCGTGACCTTGCCCAAGAGAATCTACGGCTGCGCTTGACCTTGTGGAGACGCAGTGCGCTTAGCATGATCCCTGTCAACAGAGAATAACGTATGCCCCGGAGAACTCCTCAGTCTATTTTGGCGCAGCTCTTGCTGCAATTACGGGTTGTTTCCGCCTTAGCTAGGCGAGAGATGCATCTGCGCGCTGCCAAAGGAACTTTTGGTCTGATCGGAGTGTTCGTTGAGCCGCTTGCCCTGATTGGGACATTTCTGGCGCTGCGGATTCTCCTGCGCGGTGCTGGTGATGGTACTTATATGAACTTGGTACTTTGGTTGGCGATGGGTTTTGTGCCATTCTTTATGTTCGCTGATATTGCTATTAAGGCTATTGGCGGCGTTGAGAAGAGCAGTGAGTTGTATTTCTATAGGCGACTGAGGCCGCTGGATTCATTGATGGGCAATGCGTTATTGCTTGCCCAGATCTTTGGACTGCTGTTGTTGCTTTTTGTTTTGGTCACGGCTTTGTGGGAGTGGCGTTTCCCAATCGCCGACATTGGCCGTGCAATATTTATCTTCATTGGCATTGCAGTGCTGGGTTTTGGAATAGGTTTGGCAACCCTTGTGATTGGTCATCGCCTGCCAATTCTTGCCTGGATGATGAAAATGTTTTTGCGTCGCATTCTTCTTTGGACCTCATGCATATTCTTCCCGATAAGTATTATACCCGACGTTTTTAGGCCTTGGATTCTCTGGAATCCCATCGCTCACGGTGTTGAGCTTCTCCGCTTGGCTGCCAATCCTTACTATCCAGTTCCCGGAGTGAGTGCTGTGTACTTCTGGGTATGGGTGATCGGGTCGGTTGGCTTCGGCATGTTTGTGTATGGAAATAACGAGGAGTTGCTTTTTGCGGTTGATAAGATCTCTGGGGACAGCGATAATGACGATGACGTGTGATTTCTGGCTCTTCCGGAATTCGGGTTGCAAGCTGTTTTAGGGTGATATTGAAATTATTTTGCATAGATCCCGATGCTGCTGTTAGGATTTCAACAGTTCAGACGCCTTGAAGTTGGTTCAGCCGCTCTCGCCACGCTCTAGATCTCGACTGTTTCCGGGGCTGGAGACTGGTTCAAAGCGAGTAGGCCGGATCGGGGCGCGCGGGGGGTCGGGTGACTCAGGCAGAGGATTTGGAACGGTGGTGCCATTGCAGAGATGGATTGGCGGTGTGACCCGTCGAGCTGGTTCTCTGCTCAGCTCAGCGCGTGCAAGGTCGGACGAGGCCACATCCACTTTGGCCATTGAGAGCACCCTTGGAGAGGAGGATGTTTCGAGCACTCCCTATCCTGGTTCGATTACGGGCCTTGGCTTAAGGCAGAGGTTGCGAGATCCACTGAAGCCGATTGTTCGTATCCCCTTACCTCTTGTTCTGGCTGGTTTAGTCGCTCTCGGGTCAGCCATTTACTTCTTTAACATCGGCCGCAATCGTTACCAAGTCAATTCCAGCTTCATTGTGAGGCTCCCTGAGACGCCGCCGTCGACGGGCTCCAGTCTTCTGGGAAATGTTCCGGCGGGCCCCACGATGCTTGGCTCGCTGGAGGACGGTCGCTTCCTTGCTGTCTACCTCACGTCTCCTGAGGTCATGAAGCGCGTCTTCCTGACCCTGGAGCCTGAGAAAGCATGGGCACGATCTGGGCGAGATCCATTTGCAGGAATCAAGCCTGCTGCAAACGTTGACCAGCAACTCGAGTTCTTCAGGCGTCAAGTTTTTGTGATTCCTCAAGATCTCACGGGTGTTATTAATTTAGCAACTGTAGGCCTGGCCCCCGAGCCGGCTTATCGCTTAAATCAGTTGTTGCTGCAGGAGGCTGAATCTTTCCTGAACCGAATCAATAGCGAAATCAGTACGACCCAGCAGCAGTTTGCTGAACAGGAGGTTCAGCGAGCCCGCCAGCGGCTTGACCAGGCTTCCCAGGCTTTTAATGCCTTTAAAAACGAAATCGGAGAGCTTAATCCTGCCCAAACGGCTGCTGGTACAAGCACTTATATCACCGCGCTGGAAAGTCGGTTGGTTGAGCTTAAGGTGGAAGAAGCAAGCCTGAAGCGACAATTCAAGGACTACGGCAGCCCTGAAGTTGCTTATGTGACTGATCAGGTGAGAGAGCTGGAGCGGCAGATTGAAGAGGAGCGCACTGATCTTGTGAACCCTGATGGCCGCGACCTCAATCGACTTGTGGCTGAAGGTTCGAAACTGGAAACCGAAGTTGCGCTGGCTACTGAGGCCATGAAGTCTGCAATTACCGCGGCCGATAATAGTCGTCAACGCAGTCAGCAACAGGTTAAATTCCTGGTCCGTCTTGCAGAACCTCAGATCCCTGAGCTGCAATATTTTGACTGGCGCTGGAAAGGTTTTCTCGCCACCCTTGGCGTTATTGTTGTCGCCTGGGGTATTGGATCGTTTGTGCTCGGTGTTGTGGATCGCCGCTAATCACAGCTGATTTTCGGTCTGGATGACAGGCTCTCCCTATGGCTGGCTGAATCGTTGGCAGGTTGCTGCTGCAGCCGCCGAGTCGGCAGATCACTTGCGTTCGCGACTGGCAGATCAGAGCGCTGGCGGGGCAGGGCTGCGACGCAGTGATCGGGCCCTCTTGGGGGATCTGCACTGGCCCAGGCGGCATCACGATTTGTTGAAGGCCAAAGATCCGGGCAGCGATGTTGCTCTGCTAACAGTCGCCAATGCCCGCTTTTTTCGTGGACTTGAGGCTCTTTTGCTGAGCCTGCTTGATCATTATCCCGATCTCAGCGCGCCGATTCTGATACTCCATGATGGCAGCCTCGGGGATTTCCTTCAGCGCCGACTGACTGACATCTATGCACGACTGTTGTTTGAGCAGCCATCCCCACCCTGGGCCGCCGTCCTGCCGCGAACGTCGCTGAATCAACGGCGCATCGGTGTGCTGGGCTATCTCAACAGCCATGCTCTGAGCTTGCGTGGCTTTCGCCGAGTGCTGGTGCTCGATGCAGACCTGTTGATCACAGGCGCGCTCGATCCCCTCTGGGCGGATACCCAGGATTTTCAAGCCATTGCTGATTGTGGCGATCGTCCTTGGGCTGCTGTCTCCTCCCGTACTGCTCGCCCTGTGGTCAATTCTGGGGTGCTCTCTATCCCTGGTTGGGCCCTGACGGATTCCTTTGCGTGCCGGATGGAGGAATTGATTCGCCACTCCTCAGATCCGGCCTGCCCGCTGTTGGATTGTTTTGCCGATCAGAAGGTATGGAATCTGTTTCTGGCTGATCAACCTCTGCAGTTGCTGCCTCTCAACTACAACTGCAACGTGAAATACCTGGTGCGCTATCTGGGTGGCTGCGCAGAGGGCCTTTCGGTGGTGCATTTCGCAGGCCCCAAGCCTTGGCTGACCTGGCCATGGGTGTCACCGGACCCAGCGGATGAGAAGCCTGGGGCGGTGACAGATCATCTCTTGTGGAACCGACACTATCGACAGCTACTCCTCAGCTGGCGGATTTCACTGTTTCGGCGTCTGCAGTCTGAACCCCTGTCACTGCCACCAGGCACGGCCTATCTGGCCACGGATCCCTCAGGCTTCCCTGTCTCTGGCATTCCTTTTGGCCAGAGCAAGCATCTCCTGCTGGCTGATCCTGATGTCTTCGGCAGCGATTGGCCCGACCTTCCCCACTGGCCTGATGGCTGGTTGGCGGCCATCGCTGCCGCCACGCCACTGCTTGTCTGGGCTCCTTTCGAGTGGGAGCCTGCCCTGAGGCACCTGCCGCTACCGGATGGGGCGAGTTGGCGTTGGCTGTTGATCGAGGCACCGTTCAGCCCTGCCCTTGCGCAGGGCGACGATCTGATTGCTGCTGAGTGTCCTTGGGATGCTGGTTTTGAGCCCTGGAGCGATCCGCCACTGGTCGCGGTCGAGCGGGCGGTGCGTCGCCAGTTGCTGGCCATGGGGGCTGAGCCGCTGAAGGTGACTGGCGAATGTCCCCCCTAAACTTCCGCTGACGACAGCACAGGGCATGCCGAAGGCCACACGCAAGTCCGCGCCAGTGGCAACATCTGGCTCAGCCCGTCGATGGCACCTCGCGGCAGTGCTGCTCTCCCCATTCAGGAGTTTTGATTCCTTGTGGCGCAGGGGTGGGAAGAAGGCCTCCCGCCGATCGAAACCAGTGAAGCCAGCTGTGTTGCAGGGACTGGGTCAGAAGCGAACGCTTGCACAGTGGAAGGAGAGTCGCCGCCGCATCACCGCTGAGGTGAAGGCCCACCTCGATGAGCAGCAGCCGGTGCCTGCCATCAAAAAGCTCACCCGTGCCCTGTTGGAGGATCCCCAGCACCCTGCCTATCAGGAGCTGCTTCGGAAAGCTGTGGAGCAGCGTCGTCTGCGGCGCCTCAAGGCGGGCCGCAAGGATGCCTGGGCTGAACTCCCGGTGGAGATCCGGCAGGACGCCCTGCAGCTGGAGGCCTTCACCGCCTACGTGGATGAACTGGAGCAGTTGTTCGATCGAGCGGGCATTCCACCTCTGCGTGCGCCAGCCCCGCCCGACCAGCTCCAGGCTCCGAAGCGGCGCGCCAAGCCAGGGCCTGAGTCCCAAGCGCTCAAGTCCGAAACCCCTGAGCCCTGAAACCCACCTTGATTCGGGTCTAACCCCTGCAGTAAGGAACCAGCTGCTCAACCAGCTGGCGGGCCCTGGCCTCGAAACTGTGATGCTCACGCACCTGCCGGGCCACGTCGCCCAGGAGGGAGCCCTGTCCGCGTATCGCCAGGGCCCTCTCCAGGCTGGAGATCGGGTTTGCGCCCACCGGGTGGCAGACCACCGCTGCTTCGAGCTCCGCTGGGCAGTCGGGTGCCACGTCGGTGATCACCGGCACGGCGCAGGCCAGCACATCAAAGACCCGGTTGTTCAGGTAGCCGTAGTCGGCCATGGCTTGATGGTGATCGTTGAGCACCGCCAGGGCCCGGCGGTAGCGCTGGGGCAGTTCCCGGTTGGCGATGCTGGTGGCGGCAGCGTTGATGCCTAGCTGATTCCAGCCATCGCCAATCAGTTCGAGGGGAAGGCCGGCCTGGCTGAACGCCTGCACGATGGGCCGGATGGTTCCGCGGGTGTTGCCCACAAACAGCAATCCGCCCGTTGCGGTATCGGGGGGGCCGTAGTGGCAGAAGTCTGTTGCTTGGAGCAGGGTGGTGGTCGGGCGACCGCTGAGCCTGGCGATACGGGGGCGGTCCTGGCTACTGGCCACGAACAGCAGGTTGTAGCCGGCCAGCTCGCTTGCCGATGGATCGAGGGGCCAGCTGATCAGCCAGAGGGCCTTCCACGCGTAGGGCTGCTGGGTCAGCCAGGCGTGTGGAGGGGCAAATTTTCCGCGCAGCACCAGCAGGCCACTGCCGGGGGGGGCTGGGCTGCTGTCCATCAGGTTGTCGCGGTAGAGCAGCCGTGATGCCCAGCCCACACGCTGCAGGCCGAGCTGAAGGCCCCGGGCGAAGTGCACATCCCCCCAGCCCGCGTGGGCGGCTGGGTCTGCGGGAGCGGCAATCAGCAGGTCGACATGCCGCATGGATGCAATGGCTTGCCCACCTATCCTCGCGGTTGGCCCGGATGCCATGCCGCCAATTCCCGCGCCCCAGTCTGAAGCCTCCCCCTCCGGTGTGATTCACCAGGCGTTGAATCGCTGTCAGGTGGTGAGACGGCTCTATGCACTTGCGGGGGTCCGTCGCTATGGGTTTGTGTCGGCCTGCGACCAGGCCTTGCTGCTGCGGGCTGATCCAGCGTTCTGGCCCCGGTGGTTCGGCTCAGCCCTGGTTGCGTTGGACGGTGACGCTGCCGATCAGGACCTGCTGCTGGCCCTGCCATTGGCATGGAGTCGGGGACTGGTGGACCCAGAGCAGACCCCCCGGCTGCCGGCCCTGCTGGCGGATGCCACACCCGTGGTCATCGGCCGCTGGCCCTCGCGTCCCCCACAGCAGGCTGGCCTTCTGAGTCCCTCCGCTCTGGGGGAGCAGGTCACCCGTTACTGCGCCCTGCTGGCAGAGGAAGCACCTTTGCTGCCTGCCCTTGCGGTGCAATTGCTGCAGTTGGAGCGCCAGCTGCGCCGTCAGCTGGCGCCTGGCTGCTGGCCTGCGCCAGAAGCTCTGCGTCGCCCCTTTGCCACGGCCGACTGGCTGGCAGGAATCCCCTCTGATCCTGCGGGATTGCAGCACCTGGCTGATCAGCTGGTGGCGGTGTTGCATCTCCTGCCGCCGGGGGAGCAGGCCAGCTATGTCAAGGATCTCCAGGCTGTTCTGGTGGAAGCTCTGGATCAGCCCGACCCCGGGCCTGCGCTGCGGCTGGTGGAGGCTCTGGTGGGGGGGATGAACAGCCGTAACCCCGACTTGGTCGAGGTGGCGGCTGCCCTGCGCCGGGCAGGAGTGGCGCGGGGCGCAACGCTGGCGGATCCCGGCGAGCGGGGCCTGGTGCTGATGCGACTGCTGCAGGTGGCCTCAGACGAGGCCCCTCCCGTCGATCTGGATGCACTGGCCGGATCGATCGATGCCTTGGTCAGTGCCATTGGCGCTGCAGGTGAACCGGAGCAGAAGCGGCTCCTGCAGCGCCAGTTGGTGGCGATCGTGCAGAGCGGCAGTTGCAACCTGCCACTGTTGCGTCTGCTGCTACCGCTGCTCGAGCCGGAGAGCGGCTATCGCCTTCCCACTCTGCTGCCCCCCTCGGCGTGCCTGGTCCTTGTCAAGGCGGTGCTCCTGCTTGGGGATGCCCTGGTCTCCCAGCTCGACCGGCCAGTCCGGCGAGCCATGCTGGCCCTGCTGGAGCGCAGCCTGCCGCGGCTGTGGTGGCAGCCGGAGCTGCTGGTGAAGCTGCTGCACGACGTGCGGCGTTTTCCCCTGCAAACCCGTTGGCTGCTGGCCGACGACGCCGACCTGCTGCCAACCCTCGTGCTGCTGCACAGCCGCGGTGTGGCCCCGCCCGCGCCGGACCATGGCCCAGAACCCCTGCAGTTGCGGCCCCTGGCGCCAGAGGAGCTGCCGGGGGAGCCAGAGGATCCACGCCGGTTGCTGCGGCTGCAGCTCACCCTGTTGCTGCGGGTGGTGACCGGCAAGGAGGAGCGGGCGGCGCTGCTGCGCCTGGTGAGCGGTTCCGGCAAGTCGCCGGTGCTGCGGCTGCTCGATGGCGACGATGAGGAGGCCTTGGTGTTGGCGGTGGCTGCCGGCCTGCCCAGTCGGGCCATGGGTCTGGTGCGGTTGGTTGCGGATCGGCTAGCTGTGCCGGATCTGTTGCCTGTGCTGCCCCCCAGCAGTGGCGGCGTGGAGGCTGTGTTTGCTGACTGCCTGGCCCAGTGGTGCCAGCTGCTGGAGCCGCCTCCGGCGCGCCCCAGGTTGCCGATCACCGTGCTGATCACCTGTCACCGGCCGCGTTTGGATCTGCTTCACCAGGTGTTGCACTCTCTCGCCCTGCAGAGCGTGGCGGTGCAGGAAGTGCTGGTGGTGGACGACGGCTCGCCCGTTGCTGAGACCGCCGGCCTAGCCGAGCTGCTGGAGTCCGCCGCTGAGGTGCTGGCGCTGCCCCTGCGGCTGCTGCGCCAGGAGCACAATCAGGGCCAGTACGCCTGCCGCAACCTGGCAATCTCCCAGATGAGCGGCGAGGTGCTGGCCATCCACGATGACGACGATCTCTCCCACCCCCTGCGCCTGGAGCGGCAGTGGCAGGCGCTCCAGCAAGGGGCTGCGGCGGTGTACGCCAGGCACGTGCGTCTCGATGAGGCCACCGGTACCCCTCAGGCCGATGGCGATGGGGGCGCGTTCTTCGGGGATGGCATCACCACCCTGATGCTGCGCCGCCAGACGGCGCTGGAGCTGGGTGGGTTCTACCCCGTTCGCTCCCGTGGGGACGTGGACTTCCGCCGTCGGCTGGAGGAGCGTTATGGGGCGGCCAGGGTGGTGCGGCTGTCCGCGCCGCTCTATCTGATGCGCGGCTCCGCCACGACCGTGTCGTCCGCCTTCGAGTACAGCTGCAGCCTGGGGCTGCCCAGTTGGCGACGGCTGATGCGCCAGGGGGTGCTCCCTTGAGCGGGGCATCCGCCCGGCTGGCTCCGGTGTTCATCGGCCTCACCACGATCCGCGGTCGTGAAGGGGCCTTGAAGCGCACTGTGGATTCCCTGCTGGCTCAACAGTTACCCACCGACGGCAGGCGCGTGGAACTGCATCTGTTTCTTTCCCGGGAGCCCTACCTCCTCGACCGGGGTTTTGCGTCAATCCCGGGCTTTTTGAGGCATCGGATCTGGCGTTCCCGTCTGCGGCCGGGCCTGCGCCTGCAGGTGCACTGGACGGCCAACTGGGGTCCCTACCGCAAGCTTTTGCCCCTGCTGGAGCGGCTGACGCCTGAGCAGGAGGCGCTCAATCCCCTGCTGATCACTGCCGATGACGACACCCTCTATCCCCGCGACTGGCTCCGGCGGCTGGTGGCCGCCCAGGTGCGCTGGGGCTGCGTCGTGGCCTTCCGCGGTCGCCAGATGCTGCTCGACCAGGGGGAGGTGGTGCCCTATCGCGATTGGCGGGTGAATGATGAGCGGCTGCTACAGCCCAGCCTGCTCACGGTGCCGACTGGCAAGGACGGGATCTGTTACAGGCTCAGCCAGCTCGACTGGCGTGTGCGCGATGTGCAACAGGCCTTGGCCATCGCCGGTCACGCCGACGACCTCTGGTTTAAGACCCACACGTTACTGACATCCACACCATCGGTTTTGTTGCACCACAGCATGGCTCAGCAGTTTGTTGAGCTCAGCAGTCAGGGTATGGCTCTTAAGCGCGGTGTTCCTGGCCAGCCGATCGGGCAAACGTTGTTTCTCTCGATCAATAAGCGGGGAGGAAATGATATGGTTCTTCGGGAATGCCTTGGCTATTTGCAGAAGAATACTCGATACCCTTGGTTGATGCGGTGAAGAAATGTCTGACCTCTTCGGTGGCTGTCGATTGCCAAGCGTGGATTTATAAAGCTTGTCTTTTTGAGCTTGTCTGACCAGTGGGGTTGGCCGACCGGATTGGACTATCTCTGTGATCTTGGCGTTTCAAATAGGCAAGGCGAAGATGGAAAGTAGTGATGGCGAACCCATTCGTTTGATGCGGCATAGGCATTGTCATAGGCTCGTTTCTGCAATGCACTTGCGGTAGGTGATGGCAGGTGATCAAACGACTCGCGTATGGCTCTCACCAAGTCTCGCGAGGGTTGTCCTTCCTGATTGAGCCGTGCAATGAGCGAGAGAGAGAGCCAGGACAAGGATGTATTGGCGCGCTGGGTAGATGTTTGGTAGTCAGAGGGAAGATCAATGCCGGTCGCGATGGAAAAGTCCCTGATGACATCTCCATCGATCCAACTCTCTGGTGTAAATAGTCTGGGCTGAAAGTGACCTGGAAACCACTTCTCGAGCTGGTCAGTTGTCGAGCGGTGGCAGCAGAGTCGATGCCAGTATTCGTTATCAGGAAGAGGTAAATCAGCTAGGGCTGCACCATTAAGGACTGCTGTAGACCAGAGCGAGAGAGCGGCATTAAGAGGTTCACGTAGGTAGACAATGACCAATACATCGTCGAAGCGATTTTTTATAAAGGCCGACATTACTTCCATGCAATCCTCGCTATGGAGAATTCGCGAGTGAATATGCTCACTTGAGATGATCCAGGATTGATCCTGTGTCCGAGAGATCTCTTCGTCGAGCTGATGTTGCCAAAGGTTTATTGCTGCCTCCCTTTCCTCATGGGATAGGTGATCTAGGCCCTCAGTATAGGTAAGGTCGTCCTTTTGGCCTGGCTGGTAGAAGAATAAGGAGAATCGACGATGTTCAACAGCTCCGAGAGAATGCGGTACTCGATAGCCCTGGAGTGCTAGCCAGTCACGCTGGCTAGACAGAAAGCGTTGAATAGCTGTACTGCCAGTTTTCTCGGTGCCGATGTGCAGAATTAGTCGGGCTGCCATGATCAGTTGAGATCACGCTTCTTGTTGGAATGGCTTGTGGTTTTCCTGGCAAAGTGCGTGCTTTGAAGAAGCCGGCTGGTGAGGTTTATCAGCCGATTCGTTTGATGAACCCATTCCTTGGCATAGTGATGAGTAGTTGTTACTGCCTTTGGGTGCGCACTTGTCAGAATGTCATTTTGAATGGCACTGCCAAGAATCTGCCGGCCAAGTTGCAACTGGTCTCCTGATAAATTACAGTGAAAATCGCCATTAAAGCCTGGCTTGGTATTGAAGGAAAGATGGCTATCTGAGGGGAGTCTTCCATTGATTATATCAACCGAGGCTTGATTCGTTCGCACTACTTCCTGCCATGAGTCCTGCCGCATCGCTAAAGAGATGGCTGATACATTTGGAAGTTCATTAACAAGTGAGTCTGCAAGCTGGCGACCCACGGTGCCGCCATACATGGCATTGACAAACAAAAGCAACTGGAGTTCGGCCGCACTCATTGACCTGTTGACTGGTGCAGTGAGCGAGCAATCAATAACTCCATCGCGAATGCCAATGGCACGCACGAGGGCTTCAATGACCGAGCTTTTTAATATCGAGTAGTTAAACAGGGAGTAGTCAATGTCATTGTTTTCAAGGGCTTCAACAGCTGCTGCTGCTTTATTTGTTGCATTGCAGCGATAACCGTGCTCGCAGAGGAAATCTTCATATCCTTTGGTGTAGCCGTGGCGTTTTACAAGTTGTTGATAAACAGAGCCTAGCTGCTCAATTGGATCGCGGACGACAAGCAGAACATGGAACTCAAAGTGGTCGCGCAGGTTGTCTAGATTGTGCGTAAAGTCTGCGAGCCTGTGAATTAGATTTTCATTGGAGAAAATAAATGTATGGTAGTCGGGATTCGCATTGA
Organism: Prochlorococcaceae cyanobacterium; assembly: GCA_044238185.1. Lineage (GTDB taxonomy): Bacteria > Cyanobacteriota > Cyanobacteriia > PCC-6307 > Cyanobiaceae > NIES-981. The sequence continues at coordinate 46,734 of JBIIDV010000004.1, forward strand.
TAATTGGCAGCACCCCCGTGGTCATCCAGTTTTCATTCTCGGGACCTATTGATAGGTTGCCGGAACTGATGTGATTGCGGGAGGCGAGCGCAAAGCTGCGGTGATAAGGATAAAGGATGCCTTCATCTGCTAGTTCATTGTGAGAGCGAGCAAGGCAAGTCTGAAATGCTGAGGATCCTGTTTTGGGGTGTCCGATATGTAGAAATACGCGGGTTTTCATGTCCTGCTTTTTTGCCACTGATGGGTCCTCAAAACGAGACTGGACTGCGATCATTTCGCCAGCGCAGGGTTTCGGTGATTTGAAAGCGTTCGGCCCACAGCTGTTCTAGGCGGCACCTGTAACGATTGCCAACGACCCCAGTAGAAAACTGATCCCGGTACAGAGATGGAGACAATGTGGCCGCATGATCGGAGCTTTTTCCTTGAGCCAAGATCTGTTGGGCAACCTCGCGGATTAACAGGACGGCATGGTTGACATCAGGCTCGGCCCACTGATGCCCATCGGCGCAAGGATAGGCTCCCCGGGGAATCGGGACCCTCTTGAAACGCACAGGATGGGCCAAGGGACCGGTGCAAAAATCGGTATTACCTCCGAATTCGGTGGCAATCACGTGTAGCCCTAGTTGGAGAGCTTCGGCAAGTCCTCGTCCAAAGCCTTCAGATCGATGAAGGGATACAAAAACATCGCAGCAGCCGTAGAGCTGAAGTAATGCATCCCGTTCAAGATGACCAACCACAAGATGGATGCGGGGATCTTCCGCAACGCGGGCTTGCAGCCAATCATAGTCAGGGTTAAATCGACGGGGAGGGAAGGTCTTGATCATCAGCGCTACCCGACCTGCTACTGGATCGCCCTGATCAAGGGGGAATGCTTGCTGAAAGGCCTCCAGTACGCCCATAGGGTTTTTCCGTGATGCTGTGGAATTGAAGTCAAATCCAAAAGCAAAGATCACGTCTTGATCAGGCAAACCATGAGATCTGCGGGTTGCATTGCGTGTCTGTGATGAAATGATCTGTGCAAGGTTGGCAATCTCTACGGCCATCGGCATCTGGTGAAGTGGGCGATCATCTCCGCTGTAGGGCAGCAGCGCTCGAGCCGTGAATGCACTGGAGGGCCAGATCTCATCGGCGACTTGCAGCAGAGGGGTCCAGACATCCGGCCAGGTTTCTGTTTCCCATGGCCAGCTCACCAAGGTGTAACGCTCACGGAGGCCAGTGAAGCCCTGTTCGAGCAACCATCTGGCCTGAATCGGTGCAGCCATACAGATCAGGTTGAAGGCGTAGGGGCCGCCTTTAACGTCCGTGTGTAGCAAGCCTGCCAGGCTTCGATCAGTACGAGCGGCTCCATTACCCGCTGGGTGATCGATCACACAGCACGGCACATCAGCTGCCAGCAATGCTCTGGCCGCCATACGGATATCCTCCCCGATCCCAAACACATCAAAGGCGTGACCGATGAGATTGACACCGAAGGGACGCTGCTCAAATCTCTGCTCTATCTGTGCTGGCCTAGGTTCTGCCGCTGTCAGTGTTTGGAGCAGAGGGAATGCTTGCGCTTCTTCCTTGATGGCATCCACAAGTCGACGATGGGGACCTGCAGGGGGCCCAGGCGCCTTGATTTGCAGCTGGGGGCGAAAGGCTTGCAGGAGCTGCCCCGGTAGGGAGCGATGCCAGCCAGTGGCAGCAGCTTCGGCTTCGGCGGCAACCAGAGCTGGAGTGCTTTCAGGTTCAAGCAGCCAGTCACGACGCAACTGTGCATAGGCTGATGGCTCAAGGTGGAGTGCGGCTTGGCGAAAGATTGAATCCAGATGCTCCTGCAACGACAGGTCCAACGGCAGGGAGGCGATGCCGAGTGTTAGTTCAAGAGCGTAGTTCTGAAGTCGGGTTATCGGAGCAACACCGAGATAACGAGCCAATAGGCTGGTGGCTTCAAGTGCAACTTGGCTGCGTTGTGAACTCGTGATGGTGTGTTGATGGATGCGCGTTGTAGCTTGCTGGTAAGGGATATAACCAATGCGATCAGGGAATGCATTAAATGCCCTCAGCCAGTACTCAAAATCAAAGGCTGTTCGAAACGATGCGTCGAATGGCCCCAGCATGATTGCCATTGAGCGGCGCAAAACCACGGTTGGCTGACAGATGAAGCAGTGGCTCCGAAATGCCTTTAGGCCGGCCTTGGGGGGCAGCGTGGGATAGCGAAGGCGACTCCCTGAATCGCTGTGGAATTCGTTCCCCTCTCCGTATACCATCAACCAATCGGGATGTATTTGAAGGGCTTGAACAGCGCGGTTTAGTGCACCGTCTGTATAGATGTCATCGGCATTCAACCACCCGATCAACGTTCCCCTTGCTGCCTTGAACGCCTTGTTCAGGGCGTCTGCAGGACCTTCATCTGGCCCGCATAGCAGGCGTATCCGAGATTCTCGTGCAGCTTGATCTTTGAGGATTGATAGGCTTCCATCTGTTGAACCTCCATCGACAACCACCAGCTCTAGGCATTCAGGCTGTTTCAATACGGACGCAATTGCTTCTTCCAGAAATGGACCTGGATTCAGGCATGGCATTAATACCGAAACAGGAGAGCTTCTTCTCATTGATGTCTTGATCTCAACTTAAATTGACCACGAATTAGCTTGAAAAAATCATGTCTTGGACTTCTTCTTTCTGAGTGTTCAGCCATGGAGAGCATGTTGGGTGGCATGGGTTGAAGGCCCGTCGAAGTATTAACTCTAGGAGCAAAACGTCTAATCAGCTGCTGAATGGTTTCATGATGGCTGCGAAGATCTCCGCAAAAATATTTATTGTTTGTGCCTGGTGTCGAGGCCAATACTCTTCTTCTCCAGTTCGTTTTCTGAGCCATTGAAATGCCGTACCATCGAGCAGCGATTTTTCATTGATGCAACCACAACACTTAAGTGCGAGCACTTCTCCCTGTTCTGCCTGGCTGAATTGAATGCTCGGAAGCTCTAGATTACTAGTCAACGTGTGCAGTTTGATCCCGATCAAGCTGGCTGCCTGATTTAGTTCTGTATCCGATTTAATCTGCAAGGGCACAGCTTGAAGAGAAACAGTAGATAGGGATGGAACTACAGCATCAATAGCTGCAACCAGTTTGGCCTTGTCTTGATCCAATTATGACGAGCAATAAGCAATCATTAATCTTTAAAATTCAGAGCCTTAGTGCTGAGTGTTATCCTACCCTGTTGTGACATGCAAGTCTGAGTGGAGCGGTTTATGATTTGGGCTAGACCCTTAGATAGCCATCTTTGCTGAGATCGTCCCTAAAGTTTTTCCAAATTAGTTCTTCGACAAGGTCTTCACCAGGAATCTGATCGTTCGCCTGTCTTACATGGCCAGGGTGAAGAAAACTTGTTTTGTCATGCAAGTAATTTTCTTGTTTGACCTTGCTCGCCCGATCCAGCATGGCTTCGAAGCCAAGCGTTTCCTTTAATCCAGCCCATGAGTTTGGAGCAAGTTTCAGTCCTAAGAACCGCGCTATCTTTGAAGTGGCAGCTTTGGTGTCAGAGCGAATCACATCTTCGCGAACGAAAAGAACGTTTGATAAGCGCCTCTTTTTCTTCTCGACACCGATTTCTCTTCGAATGATCCGAATGGCATCCTCTGGCTCTCGATCAGGCTTATAAAACGTACTTGCCTGGCTATTATTGACCATACGCCACCACGACTTGGCAACACTGGGATAGTCTCTGACAGTGACAATAGCTTTGGCTTTCCCGTCCGAAAGTAGGCCGGGGATATCATTTTCGAATCTGTGAATCTTAATGATGCCAACAGTTTCTCGACCACTTGCTTCGACAAGATTAAGAATTGAACGAGGAGAGGCTAGTTCTCTCTCCCACGCGCAAATAACGTTTTGAGCAACTGCTCCGGCCAATAATCTCAAAGTATTATATCCGAACGTCGAAGCTGTTCTAATGCCGCCGTAGCTGACCCAAATAGGTGTTTCAGAGAGCTGGCTTACGGCTTCGCTGTAATTGGTAATCAGGCAAAGAGATCTATCTAGCCTCAGGCCGTAATCCTGAATTGATGAAACAATCGATTTAAACTCTCTACTCGGGCGAAGATCTTCGAGCCTTCGATTAATTGCCTGAGATAGTCCCAAATTCCTAGGCCGGCTTCCTCCCATGCTAACCTATGAGGGCCCAAGTCTTAGCGAATACACGGTGCCTAAGAGATTTTGGTTCCAAAATTCGTTGGACGCTATTACTAATATTCTTAATAACGAGAGAGAGTATCTAGAGGCCAAGTCAGAGAAGCAGATACGCCTTGAGAGTCAGCATGATTCCGCTGGCTATGTAACTCGAAAAGCGCGTCAGTTAAGACGCTTCGTTTCTCAAACTCTTGCCGCAAAGCGAGCTCTTGGCGGCCTTGTTAGGCCGCTTTCCATACCTATTAAGGATCCCAAAACATGTTGGATTGTATGTGGCCCTGAAAGCAGCGGAAGCGTGCTTATTGCGAAGACAATTTCCCATGCGGTTGGCGCATCAAATCAATTTTCAGATTATAGCGGATATGGCTATAACGGTGAAATGGGCATTGATAATCTTGTTTTGCATCGATCTATTCCTTTTCTCAGGCCCAAGAAGACTCACCTCGACCTCTTAGAGGAGATCAGCGTGCTGAAGGAGCACTACCACATTATCAACTACATTCTGACCACTAGAGATCCGTTGATTTCTATTATTAGCAAAGCCAACCGTTTTGGCGGAACTCTTGACGAAGGCAGAGAAGATATTGAGCTTGCCCGCGATTTCTTCGTTTCGGTCTGCAATGAGCCAACTTGCTTTGTCTGGAGCTATGAAACCATGCAGTTGCTCGGCAATGCTTACTTTAAGCGGCTTTATGATTTCTTTGATGTTAATTCCGACTTTGTTCCCAGCATTAAAGATGCCAACTCTAAGTATGTGTTGCCAAGCTCTGATATCTCGCTTGACCAGTCGCTTGTCGATTTAGTACCTATTGTGTACTTTGTAAATCTCTTTCTTAAGGACGGCGTGCTGCCTGATTACGAAGTTAAAACAATAAATGCATTGCTTAATGCCGTTAATCATTCGGGTTCTCTCAATGTTAAAGTTGCTGTTATGGTGGACGATTGTGACTATAAATACTTTAAGAGGTTATTTAAGGGCCATGGGGCAGTCTTTTGCGTTTACAAGTTGGGAACAGATTCCCAGGGTTCAAAACTTCCAAAGCTTCGTGACATACTCCGCCACGAAGTGGTGTCGGACCTACTAGGTGTAGACAAGGTCAATTCTGCTTACTGCATATATGCTAATGCTGATATATGCATCCCAACCTACTTTTTTCATTATATTCATCAGCAGATTATTCACGCTAAATGCTGTAGCTATCCAACGAATACTGCAAGGGGTTCAAGTCTTGCAAGTGATTTTATTCCGCCTGATTCATTCGTTATCAATCGACGCGACGTATTAGAAGACTCTTCAGCCCAATTCAGCCAGCTCGCTTGGCATCCGGGTAGTGATTTATTCGTATTCCCTGCTCGTTTTCTGGTTAATATGAGCTTTGGAGATGTTACGATCGGTCTGCCTCCAGTGGCTCCCATAATTTGGCTGAATCTTCTGCTGCAATCGCAGAGAACTATTCATATCTCAGATTCTTTTATTACCTGGCATTATGGTAATGACCAGAAGTGGCGATCTGACGAAGTCCAAGCTGAAATTGACGCCAACACGCATGCTGCAGCATGCGCATTCTGGCAGCTAATTGGTGGTGACAAAAATAAAATCGACTCGATAAGATTTGATGATTCAATTAATTCTCGAAACCTTCGAGCAAAAGCGCTCCTCTTTGCCTCCTTAGCAGAACCTAAATAACTACTAGCTTGACATTATTCTGTCATTGAGATCCTCGTAGCCAATCATGTTAAGTTGCTCGCTGTACTTGTTGCAAAAACGCCTCAACATCTTTGGCTCAAAATATCGTTCAAAATAATTCGACTGGGCAATTGGGAAAAATAAATCGTTGGCATTCTTGGCCTGTTGACAGGCTTCATTTTGGTGACCAAAGGCAGCTGCTAGAATGCCAGGATCACAATCAAGAAAAAGAGATAGCTTGGAAGAGATTTCTCGATATTTATCAGCTGAATCCACGATGTCTTCAAAACGGATGCGTAGTAGCGGCTGGTCGGCTTGGCTGAATGATGTATAAAACTCAAGCCATGTGCCAGATCGCGCTAAAAACTGAGGAATGCATGTATCTGATGCTGAAAAAATCTCGAGAGCTTTGTCTAAAGCGCCCTCTTCTCGAAGCTTGTTTAGGTTGAAAATCTCTGGATTGAGTACATCAGACTCGGAATAGTCTGGATAGAAATGCTTCAGTGTTGCAATCTGATTTGCTGTGAGCCGCTTATTTAGACTGGCGGAATACCGAAGGTAGTTGGTTGAGCTTAAGAGAGTATCAAAGGGATTCCGAATGATTACAACGATGGAACTGATTGCTGAGTTCCTGCTGTTCCAGTTGTAGTTATTGGTTGAATAGGCTAAATGGGTTTTGATGTGACACCTGCAGCTGTCAAGAAAAGGGTTGGCTGCGAATGCATTGATCTCCAACCTGTTGATATCTTCTTGATTCTGATACTCATATTTGGGCGGCATCCAGGCTGGATCGACGATCTTTCCAGCATAATTAAGAGTTTCATTGATAAGAGTATTTCCGCTTTTGGGAAATCCCGCCAAAAAAACTAGGCCATTGCCGTTTGTCGGAATCTTGGTGGTTGACTCTGTCATGGCCAAAGTTTAGCAGGCGCTGCCGTGGGTATTATCTAACTGCTTCTTGGTTGTCATTCCAAAAGCAAATGAAAGACATATTCAAGTGGTCGTGATGACTCTGGCTAAGGCTCTTGGCAGACAACACAGGGGGGCCGATGGGCTCCGCCCCCTGTGGACTGGCGCTGCTCTCTTGTGCGCGCGGCTCTGTGCGCTATTTAATCACAATTTTGCCGATGGTCTTTGGCTTGCGCTCTTTGCCATCGGGAGACGGCTTTGGTGTTGTTCTGCGTGTCTTGAGAGTCATTGTTGGAGTGAAGATATCCTCCTCTTCTTTGATGGCGTCTGTAAGGATCTGAATAAATGCAGTGACTGCCGAAGCAGAATCGGCCTGACTCCGGCCGCTTAGTTGTGAATACTTGGTGACCATCTGCTCAAAATTCATGATTAATAAGGCCGAAGAGTGACGGAGGGGGTGGATGTGCGCAATTGGTGCAATTGGAGTGAATTGCCGATTGCTGCTCCTACCTTATCATGTCCGGACCGCAGCTCAAGTCAATCCATCACGACCCTACAGTCTAACTCTGCAGGAGTATCTGTGAATAGATTAGGGCTGCCGATTGATTCTGGCCCTGTTCCAGATGGTAATGAGAGCGATTGTCTTGCTGATGCGCTATCTGCCCCATTGCCCGTGTTGTTGCGCATCATGCAAGTTCTTTGCTCGAATCAGACTGGCTTTGGTCTTGGCATTGTCATGAAAACTGCTCGGCCGGCGCCGATGCCTTCGCGCTCGCGCTCGGGTTTGTCGGGCTTGAATGTGTCAATCACCACATCATCATCATTGTAGATGGATTGATCATCGGCTGAAATTCGCCTGGCCCAGCGACGCACAAACTGATGTCGGCTCCAAGCGCTGTGACCATATCGTCCAGGAGCTCGCCCTTCGCTGTGAACCACTTCACTGACATGGGAGCTCAGGCAATAGTGTCTCCCCTCAATTTTTAGGAGGCGCAGGCAAAGATCAATATCTTCCTGGCTATTGATGTAGCGGCAGTCCAGTCCTTGCACATTGGCGAAGTCGTGAGCACGCATCGCCAGGCACGCGCCTGTGAGTGCTTGCAGGCGATGGGGTCTTTGCACACAGGGGAGGTTCACTGGTAAGCCCGCATACAGTGGATAACCCAGTGTCTGCCCCTCGTGGAACACCACGCCCAGGCTTTGCACGGTGCCATTGGGCTTCACCAGTCTGGGTTGGGTGGCTGCAACAGCATCATCCTGGAGTGGCTTGATCAGCCCGTCCAGCCATCCGGAGCTAACGCGGCAGTCGTTGTTGAGAAGCACAAGCCAGTGTCCTCGAGTCGCGGCAAAGCCGAGGTTGCAGCCCAGGGCAAATTGCAAATTTTCTCCGGGCCACACGGCCCGAATCCGCGCATCACAATCGCGGTGCTTGATGAGCACGTTCTTGCTTCCTTCAGTTGCATCATTCATTACTGCTATTGCCTCCCATTCCCATCCGTTGTTGGCTTCCCTCAAGCTCTGCAAGCATGCATCCAATTCCTGGGGGTCTCCATACACGGGAATCACAATGCTCACTAGATCTGGATTCCGTTTTGTCTTCTTTTGTTCAGCCCAATTGATCCGCTCTTCATTCCAACGCCAGAACCGTGCCGCCATTAATGGGCTCGCTAGGTCGGGAGCCAGCGCCTCCAGGCAGTTGAGCTGGGCTCCGTCCACCGATCGCCGTGGTTGGCGCAGAGCTTTCTGCCATTGTTCCCAGTTTTCAGCTTGAAGCGTGCCATCAAATCGTGTGATCAGATCGTTGGCCAGCTGTTCCCACTCTTCATGTTGAAGCTGTTGAGGGTCTGGAAGGCCATTCACCTTCAGTTTTAGCTGATCGATTGTGATCGCTTTCAGTGCCCGTGTTGTTGGCTCTTTCCCAGAAGATTCTTTCTTTGTTGCGCCTTCTTCTGCACACCCTTCTGCTAGTACGACTGAGCCCCATATTAATTTATAGAACAAGCCTGTGATCACGAGTGGCATGGAGGTGCCCAGCAGTACGACGCCGTCGGCCGGTTTCGAAGCCACCTGCTGCCAGGCCCAATCTGCTAAACCGCCATCGCTGCTGGGCAAGACCAGTGTGGTTGATTGCTGCTTCTGATCGCGGCTGCAAAGGCTCGGCTTCATTTGCCCTTTCCCTGGGTCAATGACTGCCACCAGCCTTGCGGCATCAGGTTGCTTCCGCAGCACCATCGAACGCTCCCTCAAATACCCATTCCGGGACACTTCTAGGAGGCGGCCCACCGGTAGGCCGAGCAGGGGATTGGCCCGCAGGGCAGCCGCGTAAGCTTTGATTGCGGCTTGCCATCGCTCTTCTTGCTGCCAACGATTGCCTAAGATCAGTTGAGAAACTACGGAGTCGTCTGATTTTGGTTGGCCGGTTCTTTCTTGGAGCGCCTGGGTCCTGTTGATGTTTTGCATAAATCCAGGGGCTTTCACTGACTGCGCCCGGGCTCCGTTTACATTAATCCTGCACCTGGAGACGTGTAAGGAGTGACGTTCTGGTTCACCCCATTCCCGCTCTCATCCTCCTTGGATGCCAAGCTGCACTCCGCTGGTTTTCAACAGCACGTTGGCTTGCTGTCGACCCTGCCCCCCGGGAGTGTGCTGCTGTATTCAGCTCCCCATGAGGCTTTGGAAGCCCTGCGGGGGCGTGATCCCCTTGTTCCTGGGCCGGAGCAGCTGAGGGAGCATTACGAAGCAGTGCTTCAGGTTGCATCGGGCCATCGTCTGGTGTCCAGCTGGCGTTTGCAGCAGCTCTGCCCCCAAGAGATGGCCGCCTGGGTTGCGGGGCATTTGCAACCGTCCATCGCGTCCCATCCATCAGACAGCCACTCGTCGCAGCCGATCCAGGCTGAGGCCTGGCCGAGGGTCACTCCCCTCACAGCGCTGGTCACCACAGCGCTGTTGCAGCAGGAACCGGCATGCCTGGACGCCTACCTGATGCTGGAAGCACAGTCCGAGCGCTTCAGTACCCCGGCCGATGCGGGCTATGGCCCCCGCCTTGCAGGCGCTGTTGAGCTGGATCCGCTTCTCGACCAATGGTGGCTGGCAGAGCCCAACAGTGACCTCACCGTGCTTCAGCTCCAGCAGGTTGAAGAAGAGCTGTTAACGGTGTTTCTTGCCAATCGCCAACACCTGGAGATGCTGGCTCAGGCGCGTCGCCAGATCCGCCATCTGCTGGGCTTGGTCCAGCGCCAGTTTGTGTTGCTCAGCAGGTGTGTGCTCCCATGACCCCGACCCCTCCCCCGGTGAGTGTGCAGCTCTGGGCCCCTGGTGTTGATGCCTCGCTGTTGGTGGCTGGCCTGCGCCAGGCGGGTCTCACGGTGCGGGAAGCCCCCCCTGAGTCGGATGTACCGCCTGAGTTGCCCCTCTTGGTGGGCTATGTCGATCCTCTTGGTTGCTGCCAGCAGCAGGATGTGGAGCAGGCCGTTGCCGCCACCGCTGCGCTGGTGGAGGGCTTGCCCCGTTTGCTGGCCCCCTCGCGACCCTGTCGCTTGCTGAACCTGGGATGTCTCTGCATACCAGCTGTCGTGGCTTGGTGTGTGCAGTCCACGCTGTCCCCTGAGCACGTGTTTCCCCATTGTTTTCCCGAGCCGGGGCCCCTGGATGCCCTGCTTGCCCTGGAGCTCTTGCGCCGCGAACCGCGTTTGGCGGCTCATTACATGGCACTGGAGCAGCACCCCTTGGCCGCTCGCCAGGATCAGCGCGCCATCGATGCCCACCATGTGGAGCGTTATCAGTGGGCCTGCCGCTGGGAGTCGCTCGTGCAGGCCCGTGAGCAACACAACCTGCTGCAGCGCGACATCTGTCAGCTGGCAGAGCAGCTTGAGCCCCTGCACGCCAATCGCCTCACCTGTCTGGACCTCCAGGCAGAGATCCAGCGGCTTTCATCTCGGTTGCTGCAGGCTGAGCACCTGAAGGAGCGCTGCGGAGATCTTGAACTCAGCCTGCAGGCCCAACAGCTGGATCTGGAGGTCTTGGGCCGGCGGCTCAGCCTGTTGGAGGGCTTGTTGACTGCGGCCAGCGGTGCAAGTCAAAGCCTGCAGGTTCGCCTGGCTCAGGTGCTTGCTGCTTGAACTCGGACTTGCAAGGGCACGGTTGATCCTTTGAAAGTGCAAGCGGTTGCTTGCACAAGTTGTGTTAAAGTGAAATGGATAGTTGTTTAGTTCTTTCGTGAAAGCCGTAGTTCTTGCGGGCGGCCGGGGCACTCGCCTTGCGGAAGAAACAGTGGTGCGCCCTAAGCCTCTGGTTGAGATTGGGGGCATGCCGATTCTCTGGCATATCTTCAAGATCTACAGCTCATTTGGCATTAACGACTTTATCGTTTGCTGCGGCTACAAGGGCTATATGATTAAGGAGTATTTTGCCAACTATTTCTTGCATACCAGTGATGTCACGTTCCATATGGATGTGGGTAATCACATGGAGGTCCACCAGCGCACCACGGAACCCTGGAAGGTGACATTGATTGATACCGGTGACTCAACCGAGACCGGGGGGCGCCTTGGTCGCGTGCGCTCGTACCTCGGCGACGAGCCTTTTTGCTTCACCTATGGCGACGGCGTGGCCGATGTGGACATGACGGCCCTGATTGCCCACCATCGTGAGCAGGGTCTGCAGGCCACCCTCACCGCCGTTCAGCCGCCTGGGCGCTATGGCGCTCTTCACCTCGATGGCGATCGGGTTGGCAACTTCCAGGAGAAGGCTGATGGCGAACAGTCCTGGATCAACGGTGGTTTTCTGGTGCTCGAGCCATCGGTGTGTGATCTGATCCACTCCGATACCTGTCTGTTTGAGGCGGATGTGTTGTCGGAGCTGGCCCGTCGTGGTCAGCTGGCGGCCTACCGGCACCAGGGCTTCTGGCAGTCGATGGATACCTTGCGCGAGCGAACGCGCCTGGAAGCTCTTTGGGAGAGTGGTCAGGCGCCCTGGAAGCTCTGGAGTTGATGCCCCCCGCCGTCAATCGTCCGGATCCGGCCTTCTGGAACGGTCGGCGCGTGTTGGTCACCGGCCACACCGGTTTCAAGGGCACTTGGCTCACCCTCTGGCTGTTGCGGATGGGCGCCCGGGTCACCGGGGTGGCACTCGATCCGGAAACCAGCCCCAGCTTCCACGCTTCCCTCGATCTCACCGGTTCCGACCAGCCTGGCGAGCTCAGGGATCATCGCCTCGACATCCGCGATGCCATGGCCCTGGCAGAGCTGGTGGCCTCGGCTGATCCCGAGGTGGTGTTTCATCTGGCGGCCCAGCCCCTGGTGCGCCGCAGCTACCGCGATCCGCTCGGCACCTGGGCGATCAACGTGCAGGGCAGCCTGCACCTGCTCGAGGCCCTCCGGCCCCTGGCTCATCCCTGTGCCGTGGTGATGGTGACCACCGACAAGGTGTACGAGAACCGCGAGTGGTGTTACGGCTACCGGGAGACCGATCGCCTGGGCGGCCACGACCCCTACAGCGCCAGCAAGGCTGCGGCCGAGCTGGCGGTGGCCTCCTGGCAGGCCAGTTTCTGTGGTTCGTCTCCTCACCAGACCCCCCATCTGGCCATTGCCACGGCCCGGGCCGGCAACGTGATCGGTGGCGGCGACTGGGCCGCTGATCGGATCGTGCCCGATGCCATGCGCTCCTGCGCTGACGGGGCGTCACTCCCCTTGCGCAACCCCCGCGCCACCAGACCCTGGCAGCACGTGCTGGAGCCTCTGGCGGGCTACCTGCAACTGGCTGAGGCCCTCAGGTCTGAACCGTCTGCGTTCTCCCAGTCCTGGAATTTCGGGCCCCATCCGGAGGCCAATCGATCTGTGCAGGACCTGGTGGAGACCCTCCACCAGCACTGGCCAGGTGTATGGCATGACCTCAGCGATTCCAATGCTCCCCATGAAGCAGGCCTGCTCCATCTGGTGATCGACAAGGCCCGCCACACCCTGGGTTGGCAGCCCCGCTGGGATTTCGCCACCACGGTGGAGAGAACCGCCTGCTGGTATCGCCGGGTGGCGGAGGGTGCCCCGGCTCTCGATTGCTGCCTGGCCGACCTGGATCTCTATACCGCCAGTACTGGGGAGCGCTGAGCCTGGCCATGATCGAGCACTTGTTCAGGCCTGGGCTCTGATCGAGCTCAGCAATGAGGTTCATCGCTACAACCCTGCATTTCACCGTGCTTGCGAGAAAGCCCGAGCTCGCTGGCGCCGTCGACTTTGTTCAGCGCTGTCTGGCGCTGAACAGGGCTCTCCTTCTGTGCCGCTCCCTGATCTCCAGCACCCCTGCGATCAGCTCATTGCTCGCTGTGAAGATGCTGTGATCCCGCTTGGACCCCCAGGCCATTCGTTACTGGGGCTGTGTGGTGTTTCCGGGCATGTCTCGGGGGCGCTTCCAGGGGCTGCGTCAGCGGCGCTTCTGCAATGCCGTGGTTGAGGAACGTTATCTTTTTCGTGGCTTGGCCTTGGCCGACGATCCCCACGTGCGGATTCTGAGGCGACGTTTCGAGCAGGGCCTGTCACTTTCTGAAGCAGCTGCCTCCACCGTTCAGCCCGCAGCTGGCCCAACAGCAGCTGCAGGCCGGGGTTCCCTCGCCCAGGTCGCCAGAACGCCTGCCGCCGCGCTCTCAGGGCGCTGAAAACAGGGCCTGCTGCTCGGCGTAGAGCCGGTGGGCCAGCTCCTGGCTGGGGGCGTCCACATCGCTCCAGTGGATCGGCAGGTCCTTGGCGATGGGGCGCTTGAGCCGGCAGCCCTCCGCCAGGCCCTCGGGCAGCAATCCCTCCGCACGCACCACGCTGGCCTGTTCAGCCTGGCCATAGGTCATGTAGCGGCCGAAGGAATCGAGGGTTTCGCCGGCCAGCAGGTCGCGCTTGGCGATCGCCACCACCTCCACCACCGGTGCCCCGATGGGCTGGCCCACGGCATCGCCGAACAGCACCGCCCGGGCCACGCTCATCGGTGCTTCGAGGTAACACAAGTGATAAGGCTGGTAGAAGCTGTAGAGCGGCCCGGTGCCCAGCTTGTAGAGCTCCAGGTAGGGCACGTGCCGCGCGTCGGGCATCTCCGCCAGGCAGAACACCCCCGGGGAGGGGCGCGCCCCGATCACGAAATCCACCACCCCGCCCAGCCCCCGCAGCTCCTCCAGGTCATAGGTGCCCGTGAGCTCATCCACGTGCCCCCGGTGTTCGCGCCGGCTCATCCCCCGCTGCGTCACGCTGAAGCCGGTGGCGTTGGCCACGATCGCCTGCTCGAAGTTCACCTTGGAACCGTCGGCAAACGAGGTCACCATGGTCACGTCCTGGTTCCACTGCTCGGCAAAACCCTGCTGGGTGGCGGGGGTGCGGCTTTCGTCCTGCAGGCCCTTGATGTTGCCCAGCACCCTGGGCACGAGGCCCAGCCCCTCCACAAACCGCTTGAGGTTCATCTGCACGCCCGGCTGGTCGCCGTCGCTGCAGGTCAGCAAGGTTCCTGCCGCCCGGGCCTTGGCCTGCAGGATCGGGCCGATCGTGGCGTCCACCTCGGCATTCATCAGCACCAGCGGTTTGCCCTGCTCGATCGCCGCCAGGGCCACCAGGGCGCCGTGGTTCACCGCGCCTGTCATGTCCACCAGGCAGTCGATGCCTGCTGATTGGGCCAGCAGGGTCGGATCGTCGGTGATCGCCGGCCGATTGGCCGCGATGGCTTGATCGAGGGCTGTCAAGTTCTCGACCACAACAGCCCCATCGCGCTGGGCAAAGTCGTAGGCGTCAGCAGCGCGCTGCAGGGTGCGGTTGGCGATCGCCGCCACCTCCATGCCGGGCACCAGGGCTGACACCTGGGCCACGAAGCCCCTGGCTATGGCTCCTGCCCCGATCAGGCCCACACGCACCGGGCGACCTTCGCTCTCGCGTCGGCGCAGGGCCGTGTCGAGCAGGATCATCCAAAGCCTTTCAGTGGCGAAACGCTACCCCACATGCTCTGCTGCTGGGTGTAGAGCTGATGGGCCAGCTCATGGCTTGGGGCTTCCACATCGCTCCAGCGGATAGGGGTGTCCTTGGCGATGGCCCGCCGCAGCAGACAACCCTCCACCAGACCCTCGGGTATGAGCCCCTCGGCCCGCACCACAGCGGCCTTTTCCGCCTGCCCGTAGGTCATGTAGCGGCCGAAGGAATCGAGGGTTTCGCCGGCCTGCAGATCGCGCTTGGCAATCGCCACCACCTCCACCACCGGTGGTCCGATCGCCTGGCCCACCGCATCGCCGAACAACAGGGCCCGGGCCAGGCTCATGGGCGCATCGAGGTGACAGAGGTGATACGGCTCGTAGAAGCAGTAGAGCGGGCCATCACCCAGGCCCTTGGCCGCCAGCATGGCCGCATGACGGGTGTCAGCCAATTCGGCCAGGCAGTACACACCTGGAGCCGGATTAGCCCCCACCACGAAGTCCACCACGCCGCCCAGCTGCCGAAGTTCGGCCAGGTTGTAGTGGCTGGTGAGGTCTTCCACGGGGCCCCGGAACTCCATCCGTGAGGTGCCGCGGCGCAGCACCGTGAAGCCGGTGGCGTTGGCCACGATGCACTGCTCGAAGTTCACCTTGGAGCCGTCGGCAAACGAGGTCACCATGGTCACGTCCTGGTTCCAGCGCTCGGCGAAGCCTTGCTGCGTGGTGGGGGTGCGGTACTCGTCCTGCAGGCCCTTGATGTTGCCCAACACCCGTGGAATCAAGCCCATGCCCTTCACCTTGCGCCAGAGGTTGAGCTGCACCCCGGGCTGATCCCCGTCGCAGCAGGTGAGCAGCACCCCCGCCTGGCGGGCTTTCTCATGCAGGATCGGCCCGATCGTGGCATCCACCTCCGCATTCATCAGCACCAGGGGCTTGCCGTGCTCAATCGCGGACAGCACGATGCCGGCACCATGGTTCACCGAGCCCGTGATGTCGATCAGGGCATCGATGCCTGCCGAGCGGGCCAGCAGGCTGGGGTCGGTGGTGATGGCGGCTCGCCCCTCAGCCATCGCCTGGTCGAGGCCAGCCAGGCTGTCGGCGGCCAAGGCCCCGCAGCGGCCGGCGAAGCTGTAGGCATCGGCGGCGCGCTGGAGGGTGCGATTGGCGATCGCCACCACGTCCATGCCGGGCACCTGGTTGGTGATCAGGGCCACCAGGCCGCGCGCCATGGCCCCTGCGCCGATCACGCCGATCCGCAGTGGGTGACCCGCCTGTTCGCGCTGCCGAAGGGCCGTGTCAACCAGGATCATCTCGGTTGCCCATCCGCTGGGGCCATGCGGCTGCGGATCGTCGCCAAATTTTCGTTGAGCAGTGGCCAGCTGGCATCCTTGGCTGAGATTGCGCTCACAGGCCTGGGCCATTGGATGGCGAGTTGCGGGTCATCCCAGCGCAGGCCGAATTCGGCATCCGGGGCGTAGAAGGCGCTCACCAGGTAAAGGATTTCGGTGGCATCGCTCTGGGTCTGCAGCGCGTGGCAGCAGCGTTCGGGAATCAGCAGGCTTTGCTGGTTGGTGGCACTGAGCTCCACCATCTGCCAGTGCAGGAATGTGGGCGACTCAGGGCGGAGGTCAACCACCACGTCCACCAGGGATCCCTGCACGCAGCGCAGCAGCTTCTGCTCCCCATGGGGTGGGTACTGGCCGTGGAAGCCCCGCAGGGTACCGGCTTGGGCATTGAACGAGCGGTTGGCTTGCACCACCTGAAAATCAATGCCATGGTTGGCAAATTCCCGCTGGCAAAACCCCCTGGCAAACCAACCACGCTCATCGCTCATTGGTTCAACGCCGACCAGGAAAGATCCCGCGATCTTTAGGGGTTCGAAGAGCATATGAAGCCTTCCGCTGCGATCAGGACAGTCTGAAGTGGCCTGGCGGCAGAGGTCTGGCCGATCCAACGCCAACCAATTGTAAACCAGTTTGCGCGGGGTGTTTCGCGGGGCTCTGGGGTGCTCGGATGTGACCGATCAGCGGATTGCGGTACGCAAAATGAGTGTGCCGGTGACTGTGTTTGGCAAGGCCGTAGCCCGTGGCGTTGTCTTGGTGGGATGGAGTTGCAACGTTGTCTTGATTGTCAGGTGGATTGAGCCGGTGCACACCAGCCA
Organism: Prochlorococcaceae cyanobacterium; assembly: GCA_044238185.1. Classification (GTDB taxonomy): domain Bacteria; phylum Cyanobacteriota; class Cyanobacteriia; order PCC-6307; family Cyanobiaceae; genus NIES-981. The sequence continues at coordinate 63,589 of JBIIDV010000004.1, forward strand.
CCTGAGCCCCAGCCAGGTCATTAGCACTGAAGGCATGCTTGTCAGTGCACGGTTTCAGCCCTTGCCTGGGGCTTGTGGGGGTGTTGCTGGTTTCACAGCATGGAGGGCAGGCGCAGTTCTGCTCGCAGGCCGCCTCCGGGAGCCTGCAGCAGGCTGAGCCGGCCCTGGTGGTCGAGGCAGAAGCGCTCCACAATCGCCAGCCCCAGGCCGCTGTGACGTTGCCGCTGGCGGTCATTGCTGCGGCTGGGGCCTGGCATGGCCAATAACGTTTCCGATGGGATGCCGCGCCCATGGTCATCCACCCGCAGCAGCACCGTGTCCCCCCGGCGCACGGCACTGATGTCCACCGGCGGCGCTCCATATTCCAGGGCGTTGTCGATCAGGTTGTTGAGAGCCCGCTCCAGTCCATCCGGGTCGAGCTCCACCAGCAGGCGGGGCACCCGCAGACGAATCAGCCTGGAGGGATGGCTGGCGGCAATGCGGCCGCAGAGGTCGTCGAGGGCGCAGGCCTGGCGGCGATCAGGGGGAAGCTCCTGCTCCCCCAGCAAGGCCAGTTGATCGGTGAGAGCACTCAGCCGTTCCAGATCGAGAGCCATCGCTTGGGCGATCTCAGCCGGTTCGTCGCTGAGGCGCTCGCACAGGATTTCGGTGCGCAGCATCAGGCGGGCATGGGGGCCCCCCAGGTCGTGGGTGAGGCCGTGCAGCAACTGCCGCCGGGCCCGGGCCGTGTTGTTGATCCGTTCCAGCAACCGGTTGATGCGCAGGCTGAGCAGGCGGATCGGGGTGATGCCCTCCTCCGGCAGCAGCGCCAGGGGGCCAGTGGAGTCCTGCTCGCTCAGTCGCCGCAACATCAGCGAGAGCGGTCGCTCGATCTTCAGCCTCAGGAACAGCACCAGACCGCCCAGCCCGCCGATCGCGATCGCCAGGATTCGTAGCAGCGGCAGATACCAGATGCTGCTGCTGAGGCGGACCGATCGGTGCAGCCACAGGGGTTGATCCCTGGCGGCGAGTGCGTTGAGTTTCACCCAGTACCCGCCTCCGGGATCCACCAGGGGGGGCTGGTCAGCCAGCAGCTCCCGCTCCAGCCTGAATTCGCTCAGCATGGCTCCCTGCACCAGGCGATCAAAGCGTTTGGGTGGCCTGGTCTGCCACTCAGTCATCTTCGCGTTGCTGCGGATCACCACGCTGGCTGGCAGTTGATCCGGCGGGCGGTGTTGCAACACCATTTCCACCAGTTCCACCTGTCTGCTCAGCCGCAGAGCGGTATCACTCACCATGCGGGGCTCGAGGACGATGCGTATCCCCAACAGGAGCCCGAGTTGGCCTGCTAAGCCCCCTGCCAGCAGGCTGGCCAGAAGCTGTAGCCAGTCGAGACCGGTGAGCCGTACCCTGCTTGTTGGCATGGGCTCAGACCATGCCTGGCTCTAACCGACGCACCGGAACTGTGAGCCGGTAGCCCTGCCCCCGGACTGTCTCGATCATCTGCTGGTCGGGCTGAAGCTCCAGCAGCAGACGCCGCAGTCGCGAGAGGCGCACGTCGATGCTGCGGCTCTGCTGGGCGTCCACCAGGCTTCCGCTGGCCTGGCACAGGTCCTGGCGGCTCACCACATCGCCCGCTCGACTGCAGAGCAATTGCAAGAGCGCCATATCGCCCCGGGAGAGCTCCTGGCCGTTGCCATCGGGCTTCTCCAGCCAGAAGCGCTGGGGGTCAAGGCGCAGAGTGCCCAGTTGCCAGGCCTGATCCTGCACCTGAGTCGGAGTCGGAGGAGAGGCCCTAAGCAGTTGTTCCACCCGGAGCTGCAACTCGCGGAACAGGAAAGGTTTGCCCAGGTAGTCGTTGGCGCCCGCCTCCAGCCCCGCGATTCGATCCCGGGGACTCCCCAGGGCTGAGAGCATCAGCACCGGCAGCTGGGGGTGCTTCTGGCGCACATGCGCCAGAAGCTCAGTCCCGCGGCGCATGGGCAACAATTCGTCCAGCACCAGCACATCGGGAATCGCGGTTCTCAGGGCCGACTCCAGTTCGCGGGGATGGTTCAGATGGCGTGCCTCCAGGCCCCCGCGGATGAACTGCTGCTGCAGCAGGGCGCCGAGTTCAGCGTCGTCATCGAGGATCCAGATGGTGGTGGTCATGGAGCTGGGGCTGGTGGGCCAGGTTGGTGGTTCGTTGACGGCAGGCGGTCGTGGTGGGGGGGGGATTGAGGAGGTGGTGGGACCAGAACTCCTAGCACCCAGGACCTGCAGCACCAGCGTGATGCCGGCTGGATTGGATCAACGCACAGGTCGCTGAACCTTCTGGGTCTTGGGATCAGGCACAGATCTTCAGCGTGACGCCAGATCGCGCATCGTGTCAATCACCTTGCCCACATGAAAGGCATTGGATCGTTGAAAAGCACCATCCATAGGAGGCATCGGCTTGATTGGTTCAGCTTGGTCTCGTTCAGCTTGGTCCCTTGAAATGGCTGGCGTACAGTCAAGAATTCGATCGCCAAAGCCAAAGGCACGATCAAGATTGACCCAATTGCTGTTGAGGCTTCTCGGGCCTGCGGTGAACAAAAATAGTTGAGCGAGCTCGTTTATTTGATGATGGGGAACAAAATACTTAAGAATCAAGCCTGCCTGCGGGAAGCCAGCAATCAGTGGATAGCTTCGAAAAAGTTTTAGCTTGTCCTTGATTGAGAATTCCTCTGGGCAGATGATATCAACATTTGCCAGTTTCCCTAGCGTTTCAACCACCTCTTCCTCGCCCGCGAATTGAGTTGTTCCCTGGCCCAGCTTGTGTCGAGAAAAATAGGCAATTCTTTTTTTGCTCCGCTCTATGGTTAATAGTTGCCGGCGAAGTTTGGGGGCTAATGCCGCCTTGGCGCAAAATGGGAAATCAGTGCTCACGAATGCTCGGTCTCTGTATAGAACACTGGATGAAGCCAGCATTGAGCACTTGATAGTTTTTTGCACGAAGCGGGCGCGATCAAGGATTCCAAGACAGTTGAGCCACTCGCGGATAGTCGGATTTGGGATCCAGGAACCATCCTGTGATTCGCCCTCTTCAACTGGTTTGGTAGCGAGGTTTTGTTCGCTGTTATGGATTTTGCCAGGATAGTGAAACCAGAAGGGTTCCTGACTGTTGCGAAAGAGACGTAAAAGCTGATAAGTACGGCTCAGGTCTAAAAGTAGATGTCCAAAGTTGTCGAATAATGTGCCGCCATAGAGAACTGTTTCTCTTGCGACTCTTTGAGTGGGCAGTTTCACTGACGCCAACTGATCTAGTTTCAGCGGATAGATGTGGCGATTCCCGCGCAGGTCGGTGAGAGCGCTGATCGGCTTGCCATCACGGCTGATCGCCCCTTGTTTCCTTGCCTCCCACCAGCGTGACCCATCGGAGCCAGTGCTGCGGGTGGGAAGGAGGTAGGCATCGGCTTCCAGAACCCAGGAGGGATCGTGCTGCTGACTGATCTCTCCCCACAGGCAGGGATGGTTAGCAGCCAGGCCTGAAAGGGGTTCTGCTGAGGATCGCACGATGGGGAGCGACTCCATAGTGGGTTAATGGTAAAAGCTGTCTGTGAGTGAGGATGGTTTCACTGTCGCGGGTATCACCACGAGAGAAAACAGCCTATGGAGAAAGCAGCTCCAGGCCGAGCTCACTGGCCAATTTGGTAAGAGCAGTAAGTCTCTGGGGTAGCTCATCAATCAGATCCTTGCGTTGGCGGCGCCCTTGATGGCGGGGTAATTGATGAGCTGCTAGCACCTGTCTAAACGCTTCACTTTTCATCAGCTCCCATGCTGAATCAAACTGGTTGTAGAAAGCTAAAGCTAGGATATTTGCCAGTTCGGTGCTATGGCGGCCCATCTGCAGCCGCCAATCGCAACTTGGTTTTAAGTGCGCTTTTTTGCTGAGGACATTGTCTGTACTCTGGTTATAAAGCCAGCGTAGATTCCTGCGTTTGCTTTGGCTGTGGATTCGAGCCAGCAGTGAATTGCGAAAGCCAGTGAAGTATGGCTTGCGTGCCAGTCGTTGCGGGTCGGCCACAACCTGGCTATCCAGCCGAGGCGCCTCTGAATTTTTGGTGGCCATTTTCTGACCCTGTTCCGAAAAGCTCTCAGCTTTAAAAATTTCTCGTCGCAGTCCCTTCTTTTTGAGTCTTCTATAGATGTCAACATCATCCCCTCCCCACCCCGACATATGGTCGTGGTAGCCGCCAATGGCCCGTAGCTTGCGCCTGGGGGCCAGACATAATCCAGATGATGTGCCGTGCTTGCTGAAACCAGTGAAGAACAGTGTTGGGTCGCTGGCTATGGCCTCGACATAGGGATGAAGATCAACAACGGATACATCTGCGTCGATCTTGAGCACGAGTTCCGCATCGGTTAGGGCGAGCCCCACGTTTTGGGCACGACCTTGGCGCCAGAGCGGTTCATCTTCAACGCGAACAACGGTTAAACGCTTATTCGTTTCCCCACTGAGCTCTTCAATAACTGGCTTTGAGGAGTTGAAATCAACCACGATAATGCGATGGATCAGTTCGCAGGCAATCCAGGACGGCAGGCTGTTTTTCAGATCTTCTACCCGGTTGCGGCAGGGGGTAATTAGATCCAGACTGGGTAAGCTGTTCATTCGCTTGGGTTAGTAAACCATGCGAGACGCGGTTGTTTCTTGCTCAGCATCCAGCCCAGGCAAAGATGCTCATCGGTTTTGGTGAATGGCACAAGACTTGCTTGCTCATCTGATTGCTTTAGGGTTGGCCCGGACACAAAATCGCTACAGAAATGGGCGCGGATATAATCATCATCTTCGCTAAATCCTAGGCGAATGGATCGAATTTCTTTGGCCGTAAGCCAGCTGTTGATTTTCTGTAGTGATCCCGGGGTTCCTTTTGAGCAGCGTGTGAAACTGCGCCGAGCTTTATTGTAGATTTTAATGCGGTTCTGAATGCTTAGATCGGTGATGCCGTTGAGGTAGCGCTTGAATGCAACGCAGGCGATTGGATGTCCAAGATTGTGGACTTTCTTCTGCTTCTCGGGATCTTCCTGAATTTCGAATGGTCCTACAAGGGTTTGGATAAATTCGGTTGGCAGGTTCCCCTTCGCGCACATCTTTTCATAGCTCAAAGTGGTTATCGGGAAATGTGATTGCCAGGCTTTGAGTTGGAGCTTGTAGTCTGTGATGTGCTGAATATAGCCTATGAATTTGTGAATATTCTTTTGGTACAGGGTGGCGAGGATAAACTCGCTGTAGCTGCTTTGAATGTACGCAGACCTCTCTCGGAGCGTGGCGACAACGGTGGTATTGCTGTTGCCGAGTAGGTCCCTGACGTGAGCGATATTTCTTGCTTTGCTTTCCCAGGTCTTCTTGTTGTACTCGTCGCGGTCGTAGGGCCCTTCGGGGGGTTTGATGAAGCCAATTCGCCAAAAAGCTTCGGCGCTGATGATTGTGTTGTTGTAGTTTTTTGATTTGGCGGTTATGGCTGCAAAGATGTCCTTGAGTTCATGGACTGAATAAAATTTCTTTCTGTTATTGCTGTCCAGGGAGCGGGCGATGTTTAGGTGGGATGGGCTGTTGCTTCCGTTGTGCAGCAGCTCTGACATTCTGGGATACCAGATTCCTTGTGATGCCAGGGAGTCGCGGTGACGAGATAGGAGTCGCTGGATGGATGTGGTGCCAGTTTTATGGCTGCCAATATGTAAGAAAATTGTCATCGTCCTGCGATCACCATGTCCAGGTGTCGGCTGGCTTGCCCATGTAGGCGAGCATGCGCTCGGCATCAGGTTGCACGACCTCGACCAGCTGACTGCGCAGTTGGGTTGACCAGGCTGGACGGGGAATCAATGCACGGCCTTTATCGCCCGCTTCGTTCACCCGAGGGAGCTGGCCGTCATCGAGTAAGAGATCAATGAGCCTGGGTCGATTGCGAGCCCCAAGAAATTGTAGTAACTCCCTTAGGGTGTCTCGGGGCTGACTTACTAGGTCTTCAAAGGTCAGGCAGTGAATCTGTTCGTCTGGGTAGTACTTGCGAAATTCCTGCAGTCGCTCATGATAAAGGGAGCAGCCCAAAACAAGCTTGCGCAGGTGCCGTGATTTCAGCATTGCTTCGAAGCCCGGTGTGCGCCTTTTGCGGCCCTTCCGATGCCGCCATTGTGATTCAAGTCGCTCAAGAGGATGACGAACGACATACACCAGCTTCAGGTCTGGAAGATATCGATGCATCAGCGCTGGCGCATGGGTGAAGCTGCTGAGGGCGCTGGCATACATGGTGCTGCCTTCACCAAGCAGTTTCTTGTTTTTTGCATGCCGGAACAGTCGCCCGTACCACTCCCAGCCGCGGTCGTAGCGGCGGCCAAAGAACTTCGGCTCTTTTGGCCTGCTGATGAAGAAATCTGGGTGGCGCGGCAGGATGGTGGTAAGCGTTGTTGTTGCCGACTTGGCTGCGCCGATAATGATGAAGTTGGGTAGCCGATGCTCCAGGCCATCCACAGTGGGCTGATGTTCGCCTCTCAATCCCGCCTCGATGGCTTTGCGCAGGCGACGGTCGAGACCCAAGGCAAGCTCCAGCAGCGGAATTCAACGGTGACAAATGCTACGCCAGCGCCCAGGCAGCCCGATCAGACCGGGATCGCCGCACTGGCACGCTCCAGTGGTTGGGCAGGGTTGCTGAGTTCCCCTCGGGCCAGGAGCTCAAGATCCTGATCGGCGTAGAACAGGCGCACATCGTCACCGTAACGCGCAAGGGCCCGTTCAATCAGGCGATCATCCTGGAAGTAACCGCTGAGGTCGGTGTCGCCCGCGCGGCGCACGTTCTTGCTGGGGAGTTTGCCCAGCGCGGGCAGCCCTGCCTGACGCATGCGCCGCCGCAGTCGCAGCCAGTGGTCGGCCATGGCCTCCATCTTGCCGATGAAGCCCGGGATGGGGGTGTTGCCACTGCAGAGGATGGTGCTCTGGGGCAGTAGATGCACATCCAGGTCGGCATCGGCAGTGCTCGCTACCACCTCCAGAAATCGAGCGAATGGCATCTGGCGCTCCAGTCCCATCCGCTGCATGGCGGTGGACAGGTGATCGTTCTCGATCAACTTGTTGTTGTATGCCGACACAAGTCGATCAAAGGGATTGCGCACGAAACTGAAGCAGAAGTGGCTGCTGCGTCTCTCCAGCGCTTCGGCAGCGCTGATCATCCGTGTTTCTCCGTGGGTGCCTTTTCGCCACAGGGCATCTGCTGTGGTGCGGTAGCTCTCGTCCGGGGGCTGCTGCAGCAAGCGGGTGAGAGCTGCTTTTACCGAGGAGTTGGCCACTTTGGGCACTCGCCCGTAGATCAGAGGCAAGCCATTGAAGAGGATGAAATGTTCATCCAGTTCAGCCAGCGCACCGTCCCGCTGAATCATCACGCCGCCACCAAGGACGGTTGTCCTGAGGTGAGCTGGTGCAGTTCCAGTCTTTCCAGTGCCAGCCAGGCGCCTTCTCCGTTGTTTTTGTGGCCCTGCCAGATCTCGGGGATGAACGACGCGTCGGGGGCCAGCTGCCGCAGCAGGCGGAACACATCAGCCCAGTCCACATCGCCCTCGTCGATCTGCAGACCTTCGCCGTCCACCCCAGCGGCATCGGCCAGGTGCAGGTGGGCTGTGAAGGGAAGGATCCGTTCCAGGAAGTGTGAGAACGACAGGTGCAGGTGGTTGCAGGCCAGTTTGGAGTGGGATACGTCCAGGCACACCCGCAGGCCCTGCTGGCGGCAGAAGCTCTCAATGCAGTCGGGGTCAACGAACAGGTTGTGGTATCGCTGTCCGCCGAAGTGCCAGGGGAAGGGGGGCATGGTCTGGGGAATCAGTTCCACGCCCTCGCAGTGGAGTTCACCGAGACTCTGGCTGAGACGCTCCAGCAGGGGGGTCCGTTCGGCGCCGCTGAGGTGGCGGTTGGCGGAGAACCCCCCGACATTGGTCACGAGCAGCACGTCGCTCGGGCAGCTGAAGCGCTGCCGGAGCCGCGCCGAGAGATCAAGCACCCGTTGCAGCTCTGCCACGGAGTGGCGCCGGTAGGCCTCGTTGTCACTGCAGAGATCGAGCGTGTGATCGCCGGCAAACAGTTCCGGAGCGTGCACCACCAGCCCCATGGCCAGCTGCTCGGGCAGCACGCTGTCGATATTCACCTCCACGTCTTTGTAGCTGAGGTGGATCTCAACCAGATCGAGGTTGCTGGCCCCATTGAACTGGTGGAGATCGTGATAGCGCACAGGCACGCCGAAGGGATTGCTGAATCGGTAGGGACGGGGTGTGGCTGCGGGTTGTTTCAGGTCGGATTCAAAGAAGAAGTCCCCTTCTCCCTTGTCACAGCTCAGGCTCTTGCCCAGCAGGTCGTTGAGTCGATAGGGCTGAAGGCCCTGGCCGGGACTCTGGATGCGCACCATGTCGCGGCTGATCGGCGTACCGGCCGCAATCGGGCAGGCTGCAACCAGGCTCTTGGCCAGCACTTCCCGGTTCATCAGCTCCCCCTGGCTGATGCTGCGGGCGTCCCCTGAGCCCATCGATTCCTCCACCGCCCGGATGGCGCTGACCATGGCCATGAATTCATCGGGCAGCAGGCTCACCTTGTGGTCGTTGCCCTCCATGCCCCGATCCAGGGTGATGTGCTTCTCGATCACGCTGGCGCCCAGCCCCACCGCCGCGATCGGCACGGCATAGCCCCGCTCATGGCCTGAGTAGCCCACGGGTGCCTCTGCCAGTTCCGCCAACCGGCGCAGGTAGCGCAGGTTCACGTCCTTGAACGGGGTGGGATAGGTGGAGTTGCAGTGCAGCAGGGCAAAGGCGGCCCCCTGCTGGCGCAGGTGGCGGATGCCGGCGCTGATCTCCTGTTCCGTGGCCATGCCGGTGGAGGCGATCAGCGGCTTACCCGTGGCGGCGATGGCGCTGAGCAGATC
>JBIIDV010000035.1:0-25131 GCA_044238185.1 Prochlorococcaceae cyanobacterium
TCGTACCCGCTGGCTCGGTTGTCCTGCCGGGGTTGCACGTCGGCCGCCACGCTTTTCACCCGGGCCGGCAGCACCCCGAACTCGGCGGTGGGACAGGCCGAGATGCGCAGCATGGCTGCTTGCCCGGTTTCCACCTGGCTGATCGACTCCGGTGGCACCTGCAGCCTCACGTCCAGCGGTGCCGTCTGGGGTGCGATCACGGCCAGAGGTTCTCCAGCCTGCAGCACCTGGCCGGCATGGCGGAGGGCCGTGCTCACCACCGAGCCGTCGATCGGTGCCACCACCTTGGTCTGGGTAATGGCCCGCTCCAGCTGTTGCAGCCGCGTATCCCGCTGCAGCACCTGTTTGTTCAGTTCATCGGCAGCGGAGCGCGCTTGAAATTCCGCCTGGCGCAGCCGTGCCAGTTCACTCACGCCGCGGGCCTGCTGTTCGGCCACCCCCTGCAGCGCCTTGAGCACTTCTGATTCACTCACAATCTGGCGGGCCTGGCGTTCTTCCACCACGCTGCGCGGCACTGCCCCCTCCGCGGCGAGGGAGCGGTAGCGCTCCAGTTCTCCGCGTTCGTAGTCGAGTGCGGTGCGGGCCTGGGCCACGCCCTGGCGGGAGGCCAGGGTGAGCGATTGGTTCACCCCCTGCAGCGCCTGCGCCTGGGTGGCCAGGGATTGCTGTTCCCCGCGGGCCATCGTGAGCTGGCGGCGCAGGGCTGCCTGTTCCTGCTGCAGCTGCTGGCGCTCCACCGCCAGCGAGCGATTGTCGAATTCCGCCAGCAGACTCCCTGCCAGCACGCTCTGGTTGGGCTGCACCAGCACCCGCTGCAGAGTGCCCCCTTGCTCGCTCTGCACCACTGAGTTCTCCCCAAGGGGGCGCACGGCTCCCTCGGCCCGCACGGTTTCCCGCATCGGCCAGAGGGCCAGAGCGCCGCTGCCCATCAGGGTGAGCGTCAGCAACCAGCGGCCCAGGCTGGAGGTCCAGGGTCCAGGCTGGGGCAGGAAGTCCTCGGCCGAAGTCTCCATCAAGCCAGGCGGCAGCACCTGGTTGGCCTGAACCGGTGCCTGGATGCTCTCCTTGGCAGGGGGTGGGGTCATCATCAGGCGGCTTGCAGGTAGGGGGAGACCTGGCGGTGCTCCCGCAGGTCGCGGGGATGGCTCTGCTGGCGAACGGCGCCCTTTTCCATGAACACCACCCAGTCGGCCCGCAGGATCACCGAGGGGCGATGGCTCACCATGATCGTGGTCTTGCCCTGGCGTTGGTCGAGCAACCGATCCATCAACCGCGCTTCCAGCACCGGGTCGAGGGCTGAGGTGGATTCATCCAGAAGCAGCACCGGTGGATCCGCCGCCAGGGCCCTGGCCAGGGCCAGCCGCTGGCGTTGACCGCCGGAGAGATTGGCCCCGAATTCCCCCAGCACCGTGGCGTAGCTGTCGGGGAGTTCCCGGATGAAGTCGTCGGCCAGGGTGAGCCGGCAGAGCTCCACGATGTCGGCAAAGCCCAGGTGGGGATAGGCGAAGGTGAAGTTCTCGAGGATCGAACGGTTGAGAAAGGTGTCCTGCTGCGGCAGGAGCACCACCTGTTGGCGCAGGCTCTCCAGGCTGAGGTCCTTGCCGTTGAACGGGCCGTAGTGAATGGCGCCGCTCTCCAGGCTGTACAGGCCGGCGATCAGTTTGCTCAGCGTGCTCTTGCCACAGCCTGATTCACCGATCAGGGCCGTGGTCAGGCCACCGGGAATGCGCAGGTTGAGATGGTCGAGCAGGGCGGCTCGGCCCTGATGGTGGAAGGTCACGTCCTCGCAGACGATGTCGGCATTGGCCGGAATCCGGGCCTGCTGCGTTCCTTTGGCTGTGTCGGTTTCCAGGGGGTGCTGCAGGGCGTCATCCAGCCGGGTCATCACCACCCGGGACGTGATCAATTCCTGGCTGACCCCGCTGAGGCCAGCCAGAAAGGCCAGCACGTTGGCGCCCATGCCGTTGAAGGCCAGCAACTGGCCGATGCTCAACTGTTGCTGGAGCACGAACACGCTGCCGTACCAGAGCAGCCCGATGCCGATCGCCTGGCCCAGGAAGCTGGTGGCGGTGCTGGTCTGCAGATCCAGCAGGCCCACTCCCCAGGCCTGGCGAGCCAACCGCCCCTGATTGCGCTGGAATTCCTGCCACGCCTGGGGTGCGGCCTGGGTGGTCTTGAGCAGGGCCTGACCACTGAACAGTTCCACCAGAAATCCCTGGTTGTGGGCCGACTGCACCAGCAACTGCTGGGTGCGCCGGTGCAGGGTCGGCAGCACGGCCAGCTGGGTCGCCACCACCAGCCCGTAGCCAACCAGGGCTGCCAGGGTGAGGGATCCGCTGTAGTGCCACATCCAGATCAGCGACACAACGGCAATGCAGAACTGGCCAGGCAGCCCCAGCGTGAGATCGGCAATCAGGTCGTTGAGCTTCTGAATGTCATCGAGCCGGCTCACCACTTCGCCGCTGCGCCGGCTCTCGAAATAACTGAGGGGCAGGCGTAGCAGGTGCTGGCCGTAGTGCAGCACCATCTGCAACTGCAGTTTCTGGCCGAAATGGCCAACCAACACTCCCTGCAGCAGATTGAGCAGGCCGCGGAACACAAACAGCAGCAGAATGCCGATGGCCAGGCTGCGCAGCATCTCGCCGTCCCCGCGTACCAACACGTCGTCGGTGAGGATCTGCATCATCAAGGGCATGCCCAAGGCCAGCACCCCGATCGCCAGATTCAGTCCCAGGGCCTGCACCAACAGGCCCCGAAACGGTTGCAGCAGCCGGGGCACGATGGCCAGCCCCTGACCACTGCGCCAGCGCTGACTCTGCTGGTGGCTCACGGGGAAACGGGCCGGATCCGGTTCCAGCAGAAGCACCACCCCGTTGACCCATCCGGCGAGAAACTTCTCCCGGCTGAGCTGGCGCAGGCCAACGGCCGGATCGGCCACCAGCAGCTGATCGCCGCGGGCCCCGTGCAGCACCACCCAGTGGCAGCCCTGCCAGTGGCAGATGATCGGCAGTGGCAGGGCCTTCAGATCGTCGAGCAGGCTGGCATCGGCCTTGGCAGCCTGGGCATGAAATCCCAGTTTTTCGGCACCGCGCTTCAGCCCCAGCAGGGTCGTGCCTTCCCGCGACGTGCCCACCAGATGGCGGATCCACCCGAGCGGCAGCTGGGCGCGATGCCGGGCACACACAGTGGCCAGGCAGGCTGCGCCGCAGTCTTCCTCATTGTGTTGGCGAATGCAGGGGATGGCCTGCCGCTCGGAGATGCCGAGACAGAGCTTGATGATCTGCCAGATCTGCCCAACCATGGCTTTCCGATGCATTGACTAATCAGCTTCAGAGTCTGGAAAAGATCGACAACACATTGGTTTGGTTGTTGATCACAGTGCCGCCATTAAGAGCAAGATTTATGGCAAAATTAATTTGACTCACATTATTAAAGACCGATCGAAAGGCAAAAAAGCTGCCACGAAAAAAGCTGCAGAATCCAGTGTTGCTGCGCTGGTTGAAACCCTTACTTGCAAAGCTCCCCAGGCGTCCACCGCTTAATTGTTGGGCCTGATCGTCTGAAAGAATGTGCATGGCTGAATAGCATTGACGTAATTCAAAAAGGCGTCTGGAGTTTGTGCTCACAGACGCCATGGATTCCCTAGCGGGATCCTCTTAAGGAACTCACTAGGTTTGCCTGGCCCAGATTGGCCCTTGCTCTTCCACCCAGAACCCCCAGGGCGATGTTGGCCCCAGTATTTGTCTGCAAGGTTGTGTTCGCCGCGGTGTTCACCACGATGACTGGGGCCACATTGATGGACAGGCGACCCCCTCGCAGAGCTTCAGCTTGGGTATCGGTGAGATTCTCCACGATGGGTTCAGAGCACGAAGCTGGAGACCAGAGCGCCGTTGCCCTGAATGCTCTGGGCGTTGGCGTTACCCCGGAATCCGACAGCAATGTTGGTGCTGTCGTTGGACTGACGCACGCTCGTGGTGGCGACTTTGATTCGGGTGAAAGAGCGCCAGTGGCCGCCGCTGAGGGCTTCAGATTGGCGATCTTCGAGGTAGGTGATCGATTTCATATTGGAGATGGGATAGGGTATAGATGCATCCATTTGGAGGTGCATCAAATGGCGCAACTGAATGGGTTCGTTTCTCAATCAGAACGAGTCTGATTGATCAGCGGATGACGGTCGAGATGCCGGCCAGGTTGCCCTGAATGCTCTGGGCGTTGGCTGAGCCCCCCAGTGCGACAGCAACGTTGGTGCTGGTGTTGCGCTGGCTCAAGTAGGTGGAAGCTCTCTTCGTGCTGCTGTAGCGGAACCAGCCACCATTGATGGTTTCGGCTTCGCGGTCGTTAAGAATGCAGAGGGTTGACATGCAAAAATCTCCAAGGTTGACGGGTGAGGCGTTATCTGCCTCACTGAAGTCTTAGGGGTCTTGCTTGTCGATCATCTCAAGATCAGCATCAGTACGGCTCATCTGCCGCGCTTGGCCCTAGGGCCTGGGCCCTCCTGGTGGTGACAGCTACTGAACGTTTGCAACCGGATCGCCCGCAACAGGCCGATGCAGCATGGAGGCGTCCCAGAACGCGCCGGAGGGATCCGGGGGGAGGCGATGGCACTGGACGTTGCTCTGGCGATGTTGCAGCGGGGAGATCGCTGGTTGATGCAGTTGCGCGATGACATTCCGGGGATCGTGGCGCCTGGCTGCTGGGGGCTGTTCGGCGGCCATCTCGACCCGGGTGAAACGCCTGAGCAGGCCCTGCGCCGGGAGTTGCTGGAGGAAATCAGCTGGCAGCCGCCTCAGCTCTGCGTCTGGATGCGCCATCACAACCAGCGGCGGCTGGCTCACATCTTCTGGGCTGAGCTGTCGGTTCCCCTGGAGCACTTGCGGTTGCTGGAGGGGCAGGGCATGGCCCTGGTGTCGGTTGAAGCCCTGCAGAGCGGTCGGATCTGGTGCGATCACCTGGGTTGCCACCGACCTCTTGCCGATGGCCTGCAGATGGTGATGGACCAGGTCCATCACCTCCCCGGCGGTCGGGCTGCTTGAAGCCCCTAGGCTTGATGCCCTTGCCAGTCGCCTCGTTCGGATGGCCAGACGGGAGACAGGTACTGCCTACCTGCTGTGGTGCGCCTCCCTGCTGGGTGTCTGTGGTCTGCAGCGTTTCTACCTGGGTCAGGCCTTGGTGGGCAGCCTCTACCTGCTCACCTTTGGCTTCTGTGGCGTGGCCCAGCTGATTGACCTGTTCCTTATTCCCGGTCTGGTGGAACGCAGCAATCAGGCTGATGCGCGCCTGCGCTGGCTGCGTGCCCCCGTTGAGGGGGCCGCGCTGGGGACCGCGGCTGATGCGGCATCACAGCCAGGCTTGGAGGCCGTTTCACCAGTGGGGCGACCGCTGGAGCCGGTTCTCACACTGGAGCAGCAGATTTTGAGACGCTGTGAGCACGAACCGGCCTCGCTGGCGCAGTTCATCCTCGCCACCGGGGAGCCCTCGGAGACGATCCGCAAAGTGGTGGAAGAGATGGCCGCCCAGGGTCTGCTGCGCCAGACCATCAGCGAGAGCGGCTCGCTGCTCTATCAGCTGCATTAACCGAGTGCACTGTTGGTTGCCGATGGCCATCGGCACCCTTGCCTCCATTGGGATTGCTCCTGTTCGGGCAGCAGGCGTGGATCGCTCCTCAGCTTTGGCCCCCGTTGGCACCCAGCCCAGTCTGGGCGGCGGTGAGTTGCCATAGGCTCTCAGCCAGGTGGCTGTCCCGGGCTTCCGCACTGGGTTCACGCGCTTCAAAGCGCAGCCGACCGGGTGCCACGACGCGATTGCTGAAGTAGGCGAAACCTGTGCCTGCTTCCACTGGATCGGCTGCCAGCCCGGCCAGCAGGGCTCCGGCCCGCTCGGGCGTTTCGCTCACCCGCAGCACATCCCTGGCCAGCAGGGCAAACAGCGCCTGGCCAAGCGGATTGTGCTCGCGGCTGTAGCGGAAGAAGCCATCGCTGCCACGGGGAATCACCAGCCCGGGACTCCAGGCCAGCACCGGCTCCAGGCGGGCAGCCAGGGCGCGGGCCATCAGCAGGTTGCAGAGCTTGCTGTCCTTGTAGGCCTTCTCGGCATTGAAGGGGCTGCGGCCATCCACCATCGGAGCCCCGGCACCCTGGCGCAGCCCCTCCAGGTTGCCCACGCCCGCCGGCAGGCCCACCCGGCCGCCGGGCGTGTCGGGGTCGTGCACTTCGGAGGCGGTGACGACCACCCGGTGGCGGGAGCTGCGCAGCAGCAGCGGCAGCAGCCGTTGCAGCAGGGCCTGATGGGCCAGATGGTTCACGGCGAGGGTGAGTTCGAAGCCCTGGGCCGACCAGCGCGGTTCCCGGGCGCCGCTGTACTGCAGGCCGGCGTTCAGCACCAGCGTGTCGATCGGCATGCCGTCAGCCAGCAGTGCGTCTGCCAGACGCTCCACGCTGCGCAGGTCGGCCAGATCGCACACTGGGGTGGTGACGACCGCGTGCGGCATTGTTGCTGCCAGAGCGTCAGCCCGGGTCTGGTTGCGGCAGGGCAGGGTGAGCCGGTGGCCCGCCTCGGCCAGCCGCTGTGCTGCGGCCAGGCCGATGCCGGAACTGGCCCCGGTGATCAGGATGTGGCGCGGGTCCATCAGCTTGCTGGCAGTTGCTTGACTGCCAGGTCGACGGCCGAGATCCAGCCCCGCTCCCGGGCCAGGCTGCTGGCCTCCCGCACCGCCTCAACGGCCCGCTGCGCGCGGCGCTTGGTGTCGTTCTGGCTCGGGGCCCGCAGCAGATAGGTTTCCAGTGCCTGGGGCGTTTCGATCACGGCCAGCAGCTCCCGCTGGCGGCTGCCCAGGCCGTCATCGCCGAGCAACCGGCCCACCACCCCCTGCTGCCAGAGCGCTTCCCCCAGGCAGCCGCTGCCGAACAGCTGCTCTGTGAGCAGCGCCAACACCGATTGCTTGAACGCCTCCAGCTGCCCCGGCCGCAGGCGGCGACTGTTGGGCAGTCCCTCGGCGGGACCGGCGGGCTGGCGGGCGGGTGCCTCCTGTTCCCAGCTCCAGCTCAGGCCGGTGCCAGGCAGGCCCACGGTGGTGCGGGTGCCGCCCCGGCGGTTCACCGGAATGTTGAGGGAGGCACCGCGGCCGCCCAGGGAGATCGAACTGAGCCCGTTCTTGCTGAAGTTGAGCCTCACGGGGCCCAGGCGGCTGGAGCGGCGGAAGCGAAAACCCATGGCAGCCATGCTATGGCGCAAACTCTTGCTCCTGGATTGGCCGATGACAGCTCCTGCCTATCTCGAACTGCAGGATGTGGACCTCTGGCTGGGCCCCAGGCTGGTGTTCGAAGGGCTCAGTCTCAGCCTGCGCTGCGGTGAACACACCGTGATCCTCGGCCCCAATGGCGCGGGCAAGAGCGCCCTGATCAAGCTGCTCAGCCGCGAGCTCTATCCAGTGGTGAAGCCCGGCTCCTTCCTGAAGATCTTTGGCAGCAGCACCGTGAATCTCTGGGAGTTGCGGCGGCGGGTCGGGCTGGTGTCCAGCGACCTGCAGCGGCTGCATCCGCCCCAGGTGCGGGCTGCGGATGTGGTGCTCTCCGGCCTGTTCGGTTCGATCGGCATCGGTCGCAGCCAGGCGGCCACGGCCGCCCATCGCGAGCGGGTGGCCGCCCTGTTGGAGCAGCTGCAGCTGGCCGGGTTGGCCGATCGGCCCTTCGGTGAGCTTTCGGAAGGCCAGCAGCGGCGCCTGCTGCTGGCCCGGGCCCTGGTGCACAAACCCGAGGTGCTGGTGCTGGATGAACCCACCAACGGGCTGGACCTGCGGGCTCGCCACCAGTTGCTGGCCAGCCTGCGCAGCCTGGTGGCCGCCGGCACCACGCTCCTGCTGGTCACCCACCAGATCGAGGCGATCATCCCCGAGGTGAGCCGGGTGCTGCTGCTCAAGCAGGGGCGGCTGGTGGGCGACGGTGCCGCCTCCGAGCTATTGGCGTCCTCTCCCCTCAGCGCCCTCTACGACACGCCATTGCGGCTGGTGGAGGCGGCGGGCTGGCGGCAGGTGCTGCCGGCCTAGCAACAGCCCGACCGCTGTGCCGGAAAGGCTGCATCAGCCCCAAGGGGCGAAGCTGGGAGAGCGTGTTTGAGCTGCCTGGTGATCAGGTTGGTGAGCGAGAGCACGAACAGCTGATCCCGCCAGCGCTGCTTGGATTGCTGCCATACCCAGACTGTGCAATGCAGGTGGTGGTGGGCCCGCAGCAGAAGGGTGGTGGACAGCCCGGTGAAGCCCAACCACGTGGCAGCAGGGACCACCTGATCGAGCGATGGCGCTGCCCTGAGTTGGCCTCTGGCCAATCTGCACTGGTCGACAAAGCGTGCGAATTCAGCCAATGCCTGCAGTTCGGCACGGCTGGCCTCGTCATCCAGATGGTTATTCCGCATTATTACGCAGTCTGGTTTGCCAACCTGCCACAATGTGCGTATTGCGCATCGCCATAGCCCTGAAACTGCGGTGCCTGAAACTGCGGTGAATGGTCGCACAGGTCCTCGGCTCCAGACTGAGGCGCTCTTGCGGCTCCTCTGAGATCGCCTTGATCAGAAGGGAGGGGGGAGCTGCAGACTCATGTGGGCTCGCGCTCTGCGATCGGCGGCATCTCCTTGCCGACCCAGAAGTTCTCTTCTCCTCTTCCATCTCACAGCTCACCAGCCATGCGATTGGACGTCCCTGCTCCCGCTGCCATGGCGCCGCTCCAAGAGCAGCTGCGCTGGGTTTGCCATCAGAAACTGGCCTTTGGCGATGCCCGCAGCGCAGTTCGCTTCGATGCCATCGACCTGGCAGACGAGATCGGTCTGGCAGTGAATCTCACCCGCTTCGACCCTCTGCACAGCCGGCAGCTCTTTGTTCATCGCGCTGCGTATCTGCTGGCCGGTGACACGTTCATCAGCGCAGCGGCCTACCTGCCCCTCGTTGCCAGCACTTGCGATTACAGCGAGAGCACCCTCGAGATTCCTTACGCAGGGTTTACGCGGTATCGCATTGAAGGCAAGGACTGGTTCAACCGTGCCGGCCTGCAAGCTCTCTATCTTCCCGGCCAGGCCTTCGACGTGGAAACCAACCACTTCAATGGCCTGCTGCTCAATCTCAAGCCCTTCCGGCTGGCTCAAACCATCGGCCTGTTGAGCCGAGGGGCGGTGCCACTGGAGCTGGCGGAACGCTGGGTGCAACAGCCGTTGGTGATCAACCTGCGGGACCCGCGGATTCTCCACCTGCAGCGCCACTTGGAGGCGGCGTTCGAACACCTGGCCAAGGCGAACGGACCGACGATCGGTGCACCCTTTAGTGCTGCAGCCTTGGCTGTGGAGCAGCTCACCTACAGCACCAGCGCACGCATGCTGCTGATCACCATGGAGTCTGAACGCCAAGGCTTGATTTGAGCAGCAGAGCGAAGGGCCGGCCTGCCCCTGCTGAGGGAGTCACCACCTGGCTGGCTCGGCTCCAGCAGCCCGTCTGCTCGCCAGGATGGCGCCAAGATCAGCACAGGCTCAGCGCCTTGATGTAGCCCCTACTCAGCCATGGCGGGCCTTCAACTTGTCTGGTTCAAGCGCGACTTGCGCGTCTGTGACCACCGGCCGCTGCTGCTGGCCAGTGCCCAGGGGCCCGTGCTCCCCCTGCTGGTGGTGGAGCCGCAGTTCTGGCGCCAGGCTGATGCCTCGGAGCGCCAGTGGGCTTTTGCGGCGGAGTGCGCCCAGGAGTTGCGCGCGGCCCTGGCCGCCCTGGGGCAGCCGCTGGTGGTGCGCTGCGGTGATGTGGTTGAGGTGCTGGAGCGGGCCCGACGCCACTTCGGGGTGGCCGGACTCTGGAGCCATGAGGAAACCGGCAACGGCTGGACCTATGCCCGCGACCGGCGGGTGGCGGCCTGGGCCCGCAGCCATGGCATTCCCTGGCACGAGTTGCCCCAGTTCGGCGTGGTGCGCCGGCTGGCTAGCCGCGACGGCTGGGCCCGGCGTTGGGAGGAGCAGATGGCCGACCCCATCAGCCCGCCCCCGGCCGCGCTGCGGCCCCTGGCTCCGCTGGATCCGGGCCAGCTGCCCAGCGCGGCGGAGCTGGGTCTGGCCGCCGACCCCTGTCCCCTGCGCCAGCGTGGCGGCCGCTCCCGCGGCCTGCGCCTTCTGGAGAGCTTCCTGGCCGAGCGGGGCCTGGCCTACCAGCGCGAACTCTCCAGCCCCAACACCGCGTTTCGCAGCTGCTCGCGCCTCTCGCCCCACCTGGCCTGGGGCAGCCTGTCGCTGCGGGAGGTGCTGCAGGCCTGCCGCGCTGCCCAGGCCATGCCACGCCGAAGCCGCCGGGCGTTCGACGAGCGCCTGCACTGGCACTGCCACTTCATCCAGAAGCTGGAGAGCCAGCCCGACCTGGAGTTCTGTGAGCTGCACCCGCTCACCACCGGCCTGCGCGACGGCGAGGCCGACTGGCTGGCGCTGCCCCAGGCCGAGCGGTTGGCCGCCTGGAGCGAGGGCCGCACCGGCCTGCCCTTCGTGGATGCCTGCATGCGCGCCCTGGCCGCCACGGGCTGGCTCAACTTCCGCATGCGCGCGATGCTGATGTCGGTGGCCAGCTACCACCTCTGGCTGCCCTGGCGGGCCAGTGGCCTGGTGCTGGCACGGCGGTTTGTGGACTACGAGCCGGGCATCCACTGGAGCCAGTGCCAGATGCAGTCCGGCACTACGGGGATCAACACGGTGCGGGTCTACAACCCGATCAAGCAGGGGCTCGACCACGACCCGGACGGAGTGTTCATCCGCCGCTGGCTGCCGGAACTGGCGCCCGTTCCGGCGGTGTTCCTGCACGAGCCCTGGCGGCTTGATCCCCTGCAGCAACACCAACTGGGCTGGCAGCTGGGCCACGACTACCCGGCGCCGATCGTGGAGCCGGAGGCGGCGGCCCGCCAGGCGCGCCAGCGGATCCATGCCCGGCGCCAGGAGCTGGGTTTCGCCGCCCTGGCCGACGCCATTCAGGAGCGCCATGGCTCCCGTCGAGCAGGCCTGCCGGCCAGCGGCCGCCGCGCCCGCCGTCAGCCCGTGCCCGCTTCCGGCCAGCTGCAGCTGGACCTGGAGTGTTGAGGGGGTGCTGGCCTCAACCCGGCAGTCGACAGCGCTGCTGGCAGAGTTGATCAAGGTTGCCCCTGCCGGTGAACGGCAGGCGCCAGCGGGCCCAGAGGCCATAGGCCGCATCGGCCAGGCGGCTCAGCCCTGGCCAGCCAGTGGGGGCGAGCAGCCAGCCCAGGCCCACCAGGGCATAGGCCTGGCGGAACACCGCCAGGTCGCTCACCACAGCGCCATCGGCCTGGACGGCATGGATGCGGCCCATGGCCTGGCGATAGTCGATGCCGGCGTGGGCCGCCGGCTCGTAGTCGGCCGCGTCGATGTCCACGAACGCCAGGCGCGGCCGGGCCCCGTTGTGCAGCTGGTCGCGGTGGCGCAGCATGCGCACCTCCCGGCAGCAGAGCGGGCAGGCGCCGTCGTAGAGCACCGTGAGGTCTGCCATCACTTCTTGCGGCAGTAGCCGCCGCCCACGTTCATCCAGCCCTCCAGGCAGGCCTCGCCTTCGGTGGGCCGCAGGGTGTAAGTCATCAGGCCCAGGGTGCTGCAGGTGCCGTTGAACAGGTCCACGTAGCCCAGGGGGCAGATGCTGCCGATCTTGGGCACCACCCGCTGGGCCAGAGCTGGCTGGGCCGAGGCCTGCACCAGGGCGGCCATGCCACCGGTTTTGAGCCAGGCCCGGGGGGCCAGCGGGGGCTTGAAGGGCTGGATCGACCGCTGCAGGCGGCGCGTGACAGACATGGCACAGCGGACTTTCTTGGATGCTAGGCAGGGACCGACCGCTCTCCAGGTGACAGATTGAGCTCAGCGAGCAGCTGGCGCTGTTGGCGGGCCGGCACGAAGCGGTGGGCCGCCATGGCGCCACTCACGGCCACCGGTGGCACGCCGATACCTGGAAAGCTGCCGGCGCCGCAGAGCACCAGGTTGGCGATCGGCGTCTGGCCACCAGGAAATGGACCCCGATCCGCTGGCCAGGCGGGGCCATAGCTGCCCTGGTGCACCCGCAGGTACTGGCGGTGGCTGAGAGGAGTGCCCTGCAGCTCCAGCACCAGCCGCTCGCGCCAGTCGGGAATCAGCGGATCGAGCACCTGGTGGAAGATGCCGCAGCGCTCGGCCTTCAGGGCTGCATAGGCGGGGCTGCCCTGCTCCAGATCGCGCCACAGCTCCCAGGGTTCGTTGGCCGGGGTGTAGCCGTGCAGCACCTGGTGGCCCTCCGGCGCCATCGCCGGGTCGAGCAGCGACGGCATCGACAGCACCACCACGTTGCGCTCGGCGCCGATGCCCCGCTGCCAGTCGCCCACCCACACATGGTGCACTGGGAGATCGGCCAGCTCGCTGCCGCCGCGCAGTCCCAGGTGCCAGTGCAGGAAGCTGGCACAGGCAGGGGTGGCCGCCTGCTTGCGCCGCCAGCGCTCGGGCACCGCGTCGGGTGGCAGCAGGTTCAACAGATCCCAGGGGCTGGTGTTGGCGATCACGCCCACCCGGGCACCCACGATCTCTCCGCCAGCCAGGCGCACGCCCCTGGCCTGGCCTCCCTCCACCAGCACCTCCTCCACGGGCGCGCCGGTGCGCAGCTGGCCGCCATGGCGCTCCAGGCCCCTCACCAGGGCGGCGGCCACGGCGGCGCTGCCGCCGATCGGGTAGTCGAGGCAGGCGCCGGGTTCAAACCACTCGCCAAACAGGGTGGCCATCGCCGCGGCGCTGGTCTGATCCATCGGCAGGCCGGAGATCAGAAAGCAGAGCAGCTCCACCCAGTGCAGCAGGAAGGGATCGCGCAGGTGCCGGCGGGCCATCGGCCCGAAGCTGCCCCCCAGGGCCGCCAGCCGCGGAGCCTGGCTGAGCAGGCCCAGGGCCTGGCCCCCCAGGGTGCTGGCCAGCCCCAGCCCGGGCCGCAACGCCAGCAGGGGTAGGGAGCGGGCCGCCCGGCAGCTCGGCTCCAGCCAGGCCATGAAGGCGGCCCATTCATCGGCCACCGCGGCGCCCCGCAGCTGGCGCAGCATGGCCAGGAAGGGGTCGAGGCCCACCCCCACCCGCAGCTGGCCCTCCGGCAGCAGCAGCCCCCAGTCGTGATAAGTGGCCACCGGCAGCGTTTCGCCCACGGCCGCCAGCACCTGGGAGAGGGGATTGCTGCTGGGCCAGCGGCCCAGGCCCGACCAGAGCGAGGGCCCTGATTCGAAGTGAAAGCCGCGGCGCACAAAGCCGTGGGCGGCGCCTCCCGGTTGGCTGTGGGCCTCCAGCACCAGCACCTCCAGCCCGTGGCGGGCGGCGATCGCCCCGGCGCACAGCCCCCCGAGGCCGCTACCCACCACCACCAGATCCGGCGCGCTGCCGCCTCTGCTCATCTGGCGTCGAGCCGCACTGGCGAGATGCTAAGCAGAGGATCCATGGCAGGCAGCCCGTGTTGCGCCAACACCTGCAGGTGCTCAGCTTCCAGTCCAGCGGCGCCGGTTTCACCAACATCACCGCCCCCCTCAACGCCGCGATTGCGGCCAGCGGTCTGCGCCGGGGGGTGGCCACCCTGATGTGCCTGCACACCAGCTGCAGCCTCACGGTGAACGAGAACGCCGACCCGCGGGTGCTGGAGGACCTGGCCGCCTTCCTGGCCGACCTCGTGCCCAGCGGCGACCAGCGCGCCTACCTCCACGACGACGAAGGCTCCGACGACATGCCGGCCCACATCCGCACCGCCCTCACCACCACCAGCCTGCCGCTCAGCTTCGATTCGGGCCGGCTGCTGCTGGGCACCTGGCAGGCGGTGTATCTCTGGGAGCACCGCCGGCTCGGTAGCAGCCGGCGCGTCAGCCTGCACCTGATCGGCGATGAGGCCTGACCATGGCTGACTCCACCTGTGGCATCTGTCGCGTGCATGGCGATGGGGAGCTGGAGGCCGAGCTGGGCCTCGGCGGCAGCGATCTTTGGCTGTTGCGTCACCATCCCCTGCCGGCGCCGCTGGCCGGCTGGCTGCTGCTCGATGCCCGCCGGCATCTGGGGGGACCGCTGGCGTTCAGCGACCAGGAGGCGGCCAGCTGGGGACTGGCGGTGCGCGCGGCCAGCCAGCTGGTGCAGCGCCTCACCGGTTGTGATCGGGTGTATGCAATCGCCTTTGGCGAAGGGGCGCCTCACCTGCACCTGCATCTGATTCCCCGCTTTGCTGATGAGCCGGCCAGCAAGGCCTGGTCTATCGCCGATCTCTACCGGGCTGTGGAGCGGGGCGAGCGGGCAGCGGCCGATCCGCTGGCGGTGGCGGCCCTGGTGGCCGAGGGCCGGACGATGCTCGCCTCCAACCCCCTGCCAGGCGCCGCCGTGCGACACCATGAAGGCATCGGTTAACCCGCCGCTGTTCGCCATGGCTGTCAGTCCTCTCACCCCTGAGCAGATCAATGCCCTGCCTGCCGAGCTTCCCGGCTGGCGGCTGGAGAACGGCAAGCTGCAGCGCGAGCTGCGCTTCGCCGACTTCTCCGAGGCGTTCGGCTTCATGGCTCGGGTGGCGCTGGCGGCTGAGGCCCTGGGCCATCATCCCGAGTGGAGCAACGTGTGGAACCGGGTGAGCATCGCCCTCACCACCCACGACACCGGCGGGCTTTCCAGCTTGGATGTGGAGTTGGCCCGCAGCATCGACCAACTGCTCTGAGGCCGAAAGCATGAGCCTGGGCTGTGAATCTGGTGTCGAATCGTTGGCCCGGGCTATTCAGCTCTCGGTGTCGCCAGTGTTCCTGCTGGCTGGCATCAGCGGATTGTTGGGGGTGTTGACCACCCGCCTCAGCCGGGTGGTGGATCGTCTGTTGCAACACCGTCGTGAGTCGGAGGAGCGGAACGCATTGCTGGGCCATGACCCAGTGATTCCGATTCAATTGCAAATCGAGCTCCAGCTGCAGCGCCGCCGCCTGCGCCTGAGCATTGCCGCCATTTCCCTGGCCACCCTGAGTTTTCTCACGGTGGCCACCGTGGTGATGCTGCTGTTCGTGGGGGTGGTGTCGCGGATTGACCTCTCGCCACTGGTGGCCGTTCTGTTCATGCTGGCCATGGGTTTGCTGATGGCAGCGGTGCTGATGCTGGCGCTGGAGATTAGGCTGGGCAGTCGCATCGCCAGTAACTTCTGATCCACTCGTTGCTACCCAACCGTTAAACCTTGAGCGAAGGCAACGGTGAAGCCTTGATGTGCACGGCCGGTCTTCTGGTTAGGGTGATGGAGCTGCCAGATCATCCGCCATGGGCTTTCGTTATCTCGACAAGATTGCTACCCCCGAGCATGTGCAGCAGTTCCTTGAACTGGCCGATCTGGCCTTGGGGGCCGGCCAATCGGCGGAGAACGTGTTTTTGCTCTCCCACCGGTTGCGCTCCTCACGGCCGATGCAGCACTGCCGTAAGCGGCTGGCGCGGGATCCGGCCTGCCAGGCCCTGATCCAGGAGCGGCGGCTCTGCGGCCCGTACAACAGCGAGCAATTGCTGGCCATGCCCAGGGGGAGCCTCGGCCACACCTATGCCACCGCCTTGCAGGTGATGGGGTACGACATCAACTTTTTCCCCGAGCCGTCCTTCTACAACAACCTCGAGGAGGATGCTGACTACATCAACTATCGGGTGTATGCCACCCACGACATTCACCACATTGTGAGCGGCTTCAGCCTCGACAACTTCGGCGAATTGGGGGTGGTGAGCATCAGCGTGGCCCAGTTCAGCCATCCCGGCTTGGCCTTCACTGACCTGATCGCGATGCTGATGGCCTGGTTGCACACCGACTCGCCGATCGATGAGCTGGAAACTCCGGCTGAGCAGGCCCGAACGGCGGCCTATGCCTTCAACATGATCAGCAAGGGGCTGGAGATGGGCGTCGGTGCCCAGCCCCTGTTCCCGGTGCTCTGGGAGGAGCGCTTTGAGCAGAACCTCGACGAGCTGCGTGCTGAGCTAGGCATCACACCGGTGCGGGAGGGTCCCTGGAGCTGGTACGAAACCGATGCAATCCGTGAGGCCCTCGCCCGCTGAGTTGGGCCGTGGCCATGCGCTCAGAGCGCGAACTGAAGATCGCCCAGTGCGAGTGCAGGTGTGGCGAAGAGATCGGCGAGGAGGGTGAGTTCTGATGGTGCCACTCGAGCGTTGGCATCGGCAGCGCGGAAGCGGTAGATGTGGGAGCGGCTGCCGTTGTCGACGGCAAACAGGCGTGTGGCGCCAACGGTGTAGGAGGCAGTGGCGCTGCCGATGGCGGCGGCGGCGTTGGTCGTACTGATCGAGGTGCTGGCGATGTTGCGGGAGAAGATCACCAGTTCGGCAGCAGTGGAGAAGCCGCCGGGAGCATTGCGCACGAGGCCGCCATCGATGGTGGTGTTGCCGTTGCCGATGGGCAGGCCGGCCTGGCTGAGCTGGAGTTTGTCGGCGGTGGAGGTGAAATCTGTGATCTGATCGGCGTGGAGGGCGTCGCTGAGCACGAAGCGATCGGCGCCGGCCAGGCCGGTGAGGATGTCGACGCCGGCATTGCCGCGGATGGTGTTGGCGGCCTCGTTGCCGGTGAGGCGGTTGGCGCTGCTGGAGCCGGTGAGGTGGAGGGTGAGGCGACCGCTGAGGCGGGCGTTTTCCACCTGGGCCAGGTGGCTGAGGTTCAGGTCGATCGACACGGTGGCGGAGCGCACCTCATCGATGCCGCCGCCGGCCGCCTCGACCACCCGATCGCCGAGGGTGTCGATCAAGAGGATGTCGTCGCCTGAGCCGCCTGCGAGCAGGTCGTTGCCGCCCTGGCCATCCACGCTGTCGTTGCCGCTGCCGCCGGTGAGGCGGTCGCTGCCCAGGCCGCCACGCAGGTCATCATCGCCGGCGGCGCCATCCAGGAGGTCGTTGCCGGCGTTGCCGATCAGGGAGTCGTTGTCGTCTTCGCCATAGAGCTTGTCGTGGCCGGCTGCACCCCGCAGCGAGTCGTTGCCGAAGAAGCCGCTGAGGGTGTCGTTGAAGATGGTGCCGATCAGGTTGTCGTCATCCAGCGTGCCCGTTAGATCGATGGCGCTGGTGCGTGGATCGAAGATGCGGGCGCGCACGTCTTCGAATGAGGCATTGTTCGTGTTCGTGATCACGAAGCGTCCATCGGCCAGAGTCGTGATCGATCCAGGGGTGTCGCTGTTCGAGTTCGTGACTTGAAAGATGCTGCCTTCCTTGCTGCCGTCGATGTTGAACAGCTGGGCTTGCCCGCCATCAAAATCACTCCAGGCGATCACGAAGCGTCCATCAGCTAGGGCGGTAATCTTGGGCTTCGATTGAACTCCTACAGACGACGTGTTCACAAGCAGTTCGCGACCTGACTTGGTGCCATCAGCATTGAACACCTGGGCCCTTATGTCCTGGTAGCCAGCGTCTGTAGGTGACCAGCTTTTTTCATGCGTCCAGGCGATCACAAAGCGGCCATCAGCCAAGGTCGCAATGGTGGGTTCGTCTTGAGCTTCAGGCATCGTGGGGTTCACAACAATCTCCTCCCCAGCCTTGCTCCCATCAGCGTTGAAAACCTGTGCTTGCACAAAGTGGGGGTATGTCATATCTGCACTGCCAGTTGACCATGTGATCACAAATCGGCCGTCCTCCAGGCTCGCGATCGCAGGTCCCCACTGATAATCCACTGTCGTAGTGTTGACGAGAAATTCTTTGCCATCTTTCGTGCCGTTTGCATTGAAAACCTGTGCCCGCACGGCTTCGTAGCTGGTATCGCCGTCAGTCCTGCTGAAATCACTCCAGGCGATCACAAATCGGCCATCTGTCAATGCTGTGATCGCAGGAAAATGCTGTTCAGAGATTGTTGTGGTATTGACGAGAAACTCCCCTCCATCCTTGGAGCCGTCGTTCTTGAACATCTGGGCCCGTATGGCTGCAAAACTTTTGTCTCCCCCTGTTCGACTTTGATCTGTCCAGGTGATCACAAATCGGCCGTCAATGAGGACAATGATCGTCGGTTCCGTTTGACTCCCCAATGTGGTGGTGTTGACAAGAAATTCGTTGCCAACTTTTGTGCCATCTGCATGGAAAACCTGCGCACGTATGGCGGAGTCACTGGTGTCGCTGCCGGTTCGGCTCCAATCGCTCCATGCCACCACAAAACGTCCATCGGGTAGCGCTGCAATCGTGGATTCGGATTGTCCTCCAGGTGTGGTGGTATTGACGAGAAGTTCGCTTCCCCAGTCTGTAGGTGTGCCCATGGCTCTCCCCTCACTCTCTTTATTGCAAGTATGGTCACGGTTGATGATGCGAATGAGCCTCCTTCATGAAACGATGGATCTCTTTCTCCGTGGTTTTACTTTCATTGCAGTGCTGTCATGACGTGCCATGGCTGCAATCAATTCGCATCAAGCAATCCCTGGGCTCTTCTGACATTTGTTCGCTCCATGCCCTCTTGCCCTTGCCGTTCGCTTCTGGAGCCCCCACTGCGATTGGCTGGTTGAGACTATTGATTGCCGTTGCAGCACTTGCGCACGTCCATGTCGGGGAAGGGGCTGTCCGATTGGCTTGAACAGCCCTCCAAGCCCTGCCCCAACTGATTTGCGGGGGTGGTGTGCCATTGGGTGCACGTCCCCACCGGTGCTGCTCAAGCCAGCACCGGCAGCTGGGCGGGATCGAACTGCTGGAAGCGCAGCCGCTCGTTGGCCACATCCACGGCGATGGTGTGGCCGCCGGTGAACTGCCCCGCCAGGATCCCCTTGGCGATCGGCGTTTCGAGCTCGCGCTGGATGGCGCGCTTGAGCGGCCGGGCGCCATACACCGGGTCGTAGCCCACACCAGCGAGCCAGTCGAGGGCGTCGGCGTTGAGCTCGAGCTCCAGCTTCTTCTCTGAAAGGCGCTTGGCCAGGCGCTGCACCTGCAGCTCCACGATCTGGCGCAGCTCCTCCTGCCTGAGGCTGTGGAAGATGATCGTTTCATCCAGCCGGTTGAGGAATTCCGGGCGGAAGTGTGCCCGCAGGGCCTCATTCACCCGGGCCTCCATTTCGCTGTGGCGGGCGGGATCGCCGGCCAGATCGAGGATCGAGCTGCTGCCGATGTTGCTGGTGAGGATCAGGATCGTGTTGGTGAAGTCCACTGTGCGGCCCTGGCCATCGGTGACACGGCCGTCATCGAGGATCTGCAGCATCACATTGAACACATCGGGGTGGGCCTTTTCCACCTCGTCGAACAGGATCACGGCATAGGGTCGTCGCCGCACCGCTTCGGTGAGCTGTCCACCCTCCTCGTAGCCCACGTAGCCCGGAGGCGCTCCGATCAGGCGGCTCACGGCGTGCTTCTCCATGTATTCGCTCATGTCGATGCGCACCATCGCTTCGTCGCTGTCGAACAGCTGGGTGGCCAGGGCCTTGGAGAGTTCCGTTTTGCCCACGCCAGTGGGGCCGAGGAACAGGAAGCTGGCGATTGGCCTGTTTGGATCGCTCAGGCCGGCCCGCGACCTCTGGATGGCATCGGCCACGGCGGTCACCGCCTGGTCCTGACCGATCACGCGGGTGTGCAGCTCGTCTTCGAGGTGGAGCAGCTTCTCCATCTCGCTCTGCACCAGCTTGGCCACCGGGATGCCGGTCCACTTGGCGATCACCTCGGCGATGTCGTCTTCGGTGACCTCCTCGCGCAGCAGCGTTTTCTCGCCGCCGCCAGCGGCTGCGCCACTGGTGAGTTCGGCCTCCTTGGCGGCCAGCTGCTTGTGCAGGGTGGCCAGGGTGCCGTATTCCAGCTCGGCGGCCTTGTTGAGGTCGTAGCTGCGCTTGGCCTGCTCCACCTGCAGTTGCACCTGCTCGATCTCTTCCTTGATCGCGCTGAGGGCATCGATCGAGCCCTTTTCTGCCTGCCACTGGGCGTTGAGGCTGCTCTGCTGCTCGCGCAGCTCGGCCAGTTCCTTCTCCAGTCGCTCAAGGCGATCCTTGCTAGCGGCATCGGATTCGCGACCGAGCGAGAGCTTCTCCATCTCCAGCTGCAGGATGCGGCGATCGAGTTCGTCGATCTCCTCGGGCTTGGAGGTGATCTCCATCTTCAGGCGTGCGGCCGATTCATCCACCAGATCGATCGCCTTGTCGGGCAGGAAGCGATCGGCGATGTAGCGGCTGCTCAGCACGGCGGCGGCCACCAGCGCGTTGTCGGCGATGCGCACGCCATGGTGCACCTCGTAGCGCTCCTTCAAACCCCGCAGGATCGAGATCGTGTCTTCCACCGTGGGCTGATCCACGAACACCTGCTGGAAGCGGCGCTCCAGGGCCGGATCCTTCTCGATGTGCTGGCGGTGCTCATCGAGGGTGGTGGCACCGATGCAGCGCAGTTCGCCGCGGGCCAGCATCGGTTTGAGCAGGTTGCTGGCATCCATGGCGCCGCCAGTAGCGCCGGCCCCCACCACGGTGTGGATCTCGTCGATGAACAGCACGATTTGCCCCTCGGAGGCGGTGACCTCCTTGAGCACGGCCTTGAGCCGTTCCTCGAATTCGCCGCGGTACTTGGCGCCGGCGATCAGGGCGCCCATGTCGAGTGACACCAGCTGGCGGTTCTGCAGCGCCTCCGGCACATCGCCGTTCACGATCCGCTGGGCCAGGCCCTCCACGATCGCCGTCTTGCCCACGCCGGGTTCGCCGATCAGCACCGGGTTGTTCTTGGTGCGGCGGCTGAGGATCTGGATCGTGCGGCGGATCTCCTCGTCGCGGCCGATCACCGGATCAAGCTTGCCGTCGCGGGCGGCGGCGGTGAGGTCGCGGCCGTATTTCTCCAGTGATTCGTAGGTGCCTTCGGGGTTCTGGTCGGTCACGGTCTGGGATCCTCGGATGGCCTGCACGGCGTCCTTGAGTTTGTCGGCCGTGGTGCCGGCCTGGGAGAGCAGCTGCTTGCCGCAGCGGTCATCGATCGCCAGGGCCAGCAGCAGGTGCTCGATGGCGATGTAGCTGTCGCCGTAGGTGTCCTTGAGGCTGCCTGCCTGATCGAGCACGCTGTTGAGCCCCTTGCCCAGATACACGTTTTCGGGGGCGGCACTCAGGGACGGCTGGCCGGCGATGAAGGCGTCCAGCCGCTGGTTCAGGGTGCCCACATCCACTCCGGCCTTCTCCAGGATGCGGCCGGCCAGGCCCTGCTGGGCCAGCAGGGCGGCGAACAGGTGCTCGCTCTCCATCTGCTGCTGGCGCTTCTGCTGGGCGAGCTGCTGGGCGCTCACGATCGCGCCCCAGGCCTTTTCAGTGAACAGCTCAGCGGTGGGATGCATGGTGGGTGTTCAACGGTGTTGTTGAAACGGTATGTCGATTGGCGGGCGCAAGGAAGCGGAGCGCCGAACCTGTTGTTTCGGGCAACCGTCCCGGGATTGGGCCGATGTTGCCGTTGATTCCAGCTGTGGTGTCTTCTCGACGGCAGGGCTAAACAGGAGAGATGCATGCGCCCCCCGTTGGTGATGCAGATCCACCATGTGTTTGAAGCCCATGAAGCTTTCGCCAACGAAGCGCGTTGCAGCTGTTGTCTGCTCCGCCCTGCTGCTGGGCGGGCCCCTGGCCGTCGCTCCCGCCCATGCCAGGGGCGGTGGCGGTGGCGGTTTTCACGGTGGCGGCGGGTATCACGGCGGTGGTCGTGCCGGGAGTTATCACAACGGACGCGCCGGCGATCACCCCATGTACGGCGGCGGTGCACGCGGCAGCTTCAACAACGACCGGGTGAACGTCAACGTCCACAACAACTTCTACAACCGCGGTTATGGCGGTTGGCATGAAGGTTGGCGCAACGGCGGCTACTGGGGCGCCCGGCCCTGGAATGCCGGCTGGTATCGCGGCTGGGGCGGCTGGGGTTGGTGGGGCGCCAGTGCCGCCGCCTGGGGAGTGGCCGGGCTGGCCACCGGTGCCGCCATCACCGGGCTGGTGAACGACGCAGCCAATCAGCAGTCCACGGTGATCGTGGTACCCCAGACCACCTACCAGCTGAATTTCGGCAGCGTCGAAGCGGTGGGTACCGCCGGTGTGAGCTTCAGCTACGGCGTGGGTAACACCGATCTGATGGGGGCTGCCAACTGTCAGGACGGTCTGCTTAACGGCCAGGTGCCCAGCACCGCCGACCAGGCCCAGCTGCTCAATGCTGTGTGTCAGGTGGCCTACGGCAGCGGCGGCGGCAGCTGAATCACGCCGGCGTTTGCCCCGCACAGCTGCCGCGGGCAACCATCCGGCCCGTAGATCGCATCGGCGGGGGAGAGACAGCCCCTGGCGTTCTTGCCCGCCACCTGGTGGGGCCGGATGCGCAGGGGCTGCAGCTCCGCCTGGCTGGCCGGAACGATCAGGGGGCAACCGTTGCCCGGGCGGGACTGGGCAAGGCCTGGCCCCGCCAGCAGTGCCAGGCCCAGCAGAGCCGCCAGCGCAGGTTGGGGACGGGCCATCATGCTGCTCGGGCTGGATCGTGAACGCAGTCTGCCCAGGCTTGCTGCCCAAGCGGTCTGCCCGCCCGACTCCCGCAACCCCTGATTTGTCGCCATGAGTGCGTCTTCCGCCGCCGATCCAACCCTGGTGCAGCAGCTCGCTGAGGCCTCGCGTGACTTCGATGCCACCGGAGCCGATCCTGAGCGCAACTGCTGGCTGGCGGTTCACCGCCACGTGCACGGGGTGCTGCCCAGCGAGTACGACATCCGCGAGATTGACGAAGACCTCTACCTGGCCGTACTGGAGCGCAGAAAGCAGCTGTAGGCAGGGCTGAAGGCCCCCATTCAGTTCGCCAGTTACCGCCAGCGCTCAGGGGGCTTGCCCAGCGGGAGTCCTTCCGCGGTGGCTGCTCCGACCAGTCACTAAAAAGCCCCGGATTGCTCCGGGGCTGGACAGCCGGTGGGGTGGGGTGGCCTGGCGGGTGTGGGCTCAGGCCCAGCCCTTGGCGGCCATGTCCTCCACGTAGGCAGCCACGTCGGCGATGTCGCCTTCGCTGAGCTTGCCGCCGAAGGCCGGCATGGCGTTCTTGCCGTTGGTCACCTGGTAGGCAATGGCGGCCTCGTGGTCGCTGCCGTAGTTGGCCAGGTAGGCCTCGAGGGCGTCCTGCTTGAGGGTGCGCTCGGCGTTCACCACGTTGCCACCACCCATGTGGCAGGCAGCGCAGTTGGCGGAGAAGATCTGGCCGCCGTGGGCCACATCAGCCGCGTAGCTCGGGGTGGCGCCCAGCACCAGCGCCAGGCAGAGAGCGATCAGGGAAAGGAGTCGGCGCATGGAGGGCGCTCAAAGCACAGTCTGGGAAAACTTAATTGCTCGCCGCCGCCTGGTGCTTGTGGCTGCTCAGCTTCGAAACATTTGCAACATCGATGCCAACCCAGGCCTGCGGCGCCGCAGCCCCGCATCGCTGAACACGGCCTCCAGGGTGGCGGCATGGCTCACCAGGCCGAAGCGCTCCGGCGGGCTGATCGGCTCGTGAACGAAGTGGCGCTGGCGGATCGAGAAGCGGTCCCAGGGGGTGACCTCCAGCCGCAGCAGCTTGATCAGGGCCTCCACCAACCAGGGCCGGATGGCCACACCAAAGGGGGGGAGCGAGCCGCCGCGCCAGCGCAGCAGCCGCCGCACCGTGTCGTTCACGGTCACCGCCGGCTGGCCGAGCACGAGCCGCCGCACCCGGCCCTGACCGGGCTCTGGGTTGGGCTCCTGGGGCGTGCCCAGCAGGTGCAGGCACACGCGGGCGATGTCGGCGGCATGGATGAAGTGGAAGCTGGCGTCCACCTGCAACCACTTGGCCAGCCACAGCCACCTGCAGGCCTCCGCCAGGCCGGCCGTGAGATAGCTGGTGGGGAACGGTCCGCTCCCATCCACTGTGCCGCCGAACACCAGGGTGGGAAAGATCGCCACGATCCGATCAGCCAGGGGATGCTCCTCGAGCTGCTCCAGACAGAGGGCCTTGGTCTGGATGTATTCGGTGCCCTCGCTGCGGGCTTCGGGCAACAGGCGCAGGTGCCGGTCCAGCACCGAGGCCGTGGAGAACACGAGCACCTGCTCCAGCCACTCCGGGCTGGTGAAGGCCAGCAGCTGCTTCACCGCCACCACGTTCACCGCCATGGCCCGTTCCGGGTCGCCCCAGGCGGTGGCGGTGTGCACGATCCGGGTGGCGCTGGCGATCGCGCCGGCATGGGCCGTGAGGTCGCACAGGTCGCCCACCAGCACGGTGATGCGTGGGTGATCGGCCGGGACGGCCGTGAGCTTGGCCGGATCGCGCAGCAGCAGCAGCAGTTCAGCGTTGCTCTCCCGCAGAAGCAGCGCGGCGATGTGCTGGCCCACGCACCCCGAAGCCCCGGTGATCAGGATCCTCGGGGGCCTGGCGGCAGCCGCCGGATTGCTCAAGCCGTGGCTCCGATGCGCTCCATCACGCTCTTGCCCGCCTCGAAGAAGAACTGGCCGTTCTCCTCCGGCGTGCCAGGCAGGATGCCGTGGCCCAGGTTGAGGATGTGCTTGCGGCCCCGGGCCTTGCGCACGGTGTCGTCGATGCGGGCCTGAATGGCTGCCTGGGTGCCGAACAGCAGGCCGGGGTCCACGTTGCCCTGCACGCCCACGTGCTCGGGCAGGCGCGCCAGGCCCTCGGCCATGTCCACGGTCCAGTCGAGGGACACGATGTCCACGCCGGTGCGGGCCATCCGCTCAATCACACCGGCGCTGCCGGAGATGTAGAGGATGAAGGGGGTGTCGGGGTGGGTCTGCTTTACCAGCTCCACCACCTTCTTCTGATAGGGCGCGGCGAAGGTGTCGTAATCCATCGGGCTGAGCTGGCCGGCCCAGGAATCGAACATCTGCACCACCTGGGCGCCGGAATCGATCTGATAGCGCAGGTAGGCGGCGATTGATTCGGCGAAGTGATCGAGCAGTTTGTGCAGCAGCTCGGGCTCGCGGAAGGCCATGGCCTTGATCACCGCGTAGTTCTTGGAGCTCTTGCCCTCCACCACGTAGGCGGCCAGGGTCCAGGGGGCGCCCACGAAGCCCAGCACGGCGGCCTCGTTGCCCACCGACTGGCGCAGGCGGGTGAGCACCTCACCCACGAACGGCATGGTCTCGGCCGGCTGCAGCGGGCGCAGGGCCTCCACCTGGGCCATCGTGCGGATCGGATCCTGGATCAGGGGCCCTTTGCTCTCCACGATGTCGAAGTCGATCCCCATGC
>JBIIDV010000083.1:0-7563 GCA_044238185.1 Prochlorococcaceae cyanobacterium
GCCCTGGGCGACGTGGCCGACCGGATCACCGGCCTGGAGCTGGGCGCCGACGACTACGTGGTGAAGCCCTTCAGCCCCAAGGAGCTGGAGGCCCGCATCCGCTGCGTGCTGCGGCGGGTGGAGAAGGACAGCGTGGCCGGCATCCCCAACTCGGGGGTGATCAGCGTCAGCGACCTGCGCATCGACACCAACAAGCGCCAGGTGTACCGGGGCGACGAGCGGATCCGGCTCACGGGCATGGAGTTCAGCCTGCTGGAGCTGCTGGTGAGCCGCAGCGGCGAACCCTTCAGCCGCGGCGAGATCCTCAAGGAAGTGTGGGGCTATACCCCGGAGCGTCACGTGGACACCCGGGTGGTGGATGTCCACATTTCCCGGCTGCGCTCCAAACTGGAGGATGATCCGGCCAACCCCGAGCTGATCCTCACCGCTCGGGGCACCGGCTATCTGTTCCAACGCATCGTCGACCCCGTTGCCCCCGAAGGAGCCTGACAAGCGCACCAAGCCCAGCCGCGCGATCCGGCGGCTGGTGATCTGGTATCGCCGCAACGCCGCCGTCACCAGCCTGGTGGGCACCGCGACCTCGGCGGCCAGCACCGCCGGCAGCGTGGCCGGAGCAGCCACCAGCGCGGCCACCCGAACAGCCAACACGGTGCTGCAGCCCCTGGTGTTCGACCCCCTGCGGCGCCTGCAGCGCGGCCTGGGGGGACCCGACGAGGACGCACCGATCAACGATGCCGACCGCCTCTGGGTGGCTGTGGACGGCATGGGCGGCGACCACGCCCCCGGTCCGATTCTGGAGGGCTGCCTCCAGGCCGTGGAGCGGCTGCCCCTGCGGGTGCGCTTCGTGGCCGAGCTCGACCGGCTGATGCCGGCGGTTGCCGCACTGGGCATGCAGAACCAGCTGGACGAAGCCATCGCCAGGGGGCTGATCCAGCTGGTGCCCAGCGGGGTGTCGGTGGGCATGGACGAGGAGGCCACGGTGGTGCGCCGGAAGCGCGACGCCAGCGTCAACCTGGCGATGGACCTGGTGAAGCAGGGGCAGGCCACGGCCGTGTACTCGGCGGGCAACTCCGGAGCGGTGATGGCCTCGGCGATCTTCCGGCTGGGGCGACTCAAGGGCATCGACCGCCCGGCCATCGGCGCCCTCTTCCCCACCCGCGACCCCGAACAGCAGGTGCTGGTGCTGGATGTGGGCGCCAACATGGACTGCAAGCCGGAGTGGCTGCACCAGTTCGCCCTGCTGGGCAACATCTACAGCCGCGACGTGCTGCAGGTGGCGAGACCCCGGATCGGCCTGGTGAACATCGGCGAGGAGGAGTGCAAGGGCAACGACCTCTGCCAGCGCACCTACAGCCTGCTGGGCGCAGAGCAGCGCTTCCACTTCGCTGGCAATTGCGAGGGGCGCGACATCCTGTCGGGACGCTTCGACGTGGTGGTGTGCGACGGGTACACCGGCAACGTGCTGCTGAAGTTCCTGGAAAGCGTTGGCAGTGTGCTGCTGGATGTGATCAAGGTGGAGCTGCCCCGCGGTCGCCGCGGCAAGGTGGGATCAGCGTTTCTGATCAACAACCTGCGCCGGATCAAGAAGCGGCTCGACCATGCCGAGCACGGAGGGGCCCTGTTGCTTGGGGTAGACGGCGTCTGCGTGATCGGCCATGGCAGCAGCAAAGCGCTGTCCGTGCTGAGTGCCCTGCGCCTGGCCCACTCCGCCGCCAACCACCACGTGATGGACGACCTGCACGCCCTCAGTGAACCAGCTGGGGGCGCGGTGGCCTGTGGTTGACTGAGCCAACCTGCGGGCCAATCCCGTGCCGCTTGGCGTGTCGCTCAGCCTCACAGGCCCCGGCAAGCGGGCTCTGCCCCACCAGGGCATGGCCCTGGTGGGCTGCGGCAGCGCCATGCCCGCCGCCAGCGTCAGCAACACCGACCTGAGCCGTCGGGTGGAGACCAGCGACGATTGGATCCGCACCCGCACCGGCATCGGCGCCCGGCGCATTTCCGGCCGGGACGAACCCCTCACGGTGCTGGCCAGCCGGGCAGCCCAGGCGGCCATGACCCATGCGGGCTGGCAGCCCCAGGAGGTGGATCTGATCCTGCTGGCCACCTCCAGTCCGGATGACCTGTTCGGCACGGCGCCACGGATCCAGGCCGCGATCGGCGCCGAGGGGGCCGTGGCCTTCGACCTCACGGCAGCCTGCAGCGGTTTCCTGTTTGCCCTGGTCACCGCCAGCCAGTACATCGCCAGCGGCGCCGTGCGCCGGGCCCTGGTGATCGGGGCCGACCAGCTCAGCCGCTGGGTGGACTGGGATGATCGGCGCACTTGTGTGCTGTTCGGCGATGGCGCCGCGGCGGTGGCCGTGGAGGCCTGTGCCGCAGAGCACACGGGCCTGCTGGGCTTCCGCATGCGCTCCGATGGACGCCGCAACGCCTGCCTCACCCTCGCCCAGTACGACGAACGGGAGCCCCTTCTCGACCAGCTCTCCGCCCAGAAGGGCGGCTTCGCGCCGATTCAGATGAACGGCCAGGAGGTGTACAAATTCGCCGTGCGGGAAGTGCCCCAGATCCTCGAGGAGCTGCTGGAGCACACCGACACCGAGGCCGACCAGCTCGACTGGCTGCTGTTGCACCAGGCCAACCAGCGGATTCTCGACGCGGTGGCCGAGCGCTTCGCCATGCCCCCGGAGCGGGTGCTCAGCAACCTGGCCCACTACGGCAACACCTCCGCCGCCACCATTCCCCTGATGCTCGATGAAGCGGTGCGGGACGGCCGGGTGCGCGACGGCCACCTGTTGGCCAGCAGCGGCTTCGGCGCTGGCCTGAGCTGGGGGGCGGCGCTGCTGCGCTGGAGTGGCCCACAAGCTGAGGCCTAACCTCCGGAGCCAACACACGCACAGCGACAGCATGGCGATTGCCTGGGTGTTTCCCGGCCAGGGTTCCCAGAAAGTGGGAATGGCTGCCGGCGTGCTCGACCTGCCGGGCGCCCCGGAGCGCTTTGCCGAGGCCTCGGACCTGCTGGGACGCGACCTGCTGGCCATCTGCGACGGCAGCGCCGAAGGCCCAGACGCCGATCTGAACAGCACCAGCAACACCCAACCGGCGCTGTACGTGGTGGAGAGCCTGCTGGTGGACGGCCTGCGGGCCCAGGGGCGCACGGCCGATCTGGTGGCCGGCCACAGCCTGGGGGAACTGGTGGCCCTCTACGCGGCTGGGGTGTTCGACTTCGGCACGGGCCTGCGGCTGATCCAGGCCCGCAGCGCGCTGATGGCCGAGGCCGGCGGCGGGGCGATGACGGCAGTGATGGGCTTCGACCGCGCTGAGCTGGAGGCCTTGGTGGCCGCCCACGACGACGTGGTGATCGCCAACGACAACAGCAGCGCCCAGGTGGTGCTCTCCGGCACGCCCGAGGCCGTGGCCCAGGTGAGCGGTGCGCTGCAGTGCAAGCGGGCCATTCCCCTGGCGGTGAGCGGCGCCTTCCATTCCCCCTTCATGGCTGGGCCTGCGGCCCGCTTTGCCGCAACCCTGGAGGCAGTGCCTTTCACCGATGCCTCCATTCCCGTGCTGAGCAACACCGACCCAACCCCCCAGAGCGATGGGGCCGCTCTCAAGGAGCGGCTGCGCAGCCAGATGACCACCGGCGTGCGCTGGCGGGAGACCATGGATGCCCTGGGCGCTGCCGGCATCGACACCGCCGTGGAGATCGGCCCCGGCAACGTGCTCAGTGGCTTGATCAAACGCAGTTGCCCGGCGATCAGCACCGCCCAGATCGCCAACGCCGCCGATCTGGGCCTGTGACCACCCCAGGGATGCGGCCGGGCAGTCGCCCGGTGAACGCGATGAAACGGGCGCTGAGGCGACGCAAACGGGCTGAGCCGCCTGCCCTGATCCGCACCCCACGCCCCAGCCTCACCTACCGACTGATCAGCTATCTGCTGGTGTTTCCGGTCTACAGGCTGCTGTTCAGGGGCCGGACCGCCGGCAATGGCCAGGTTCCTCTGGATGGCGCGCTGGTGGTGGTGGCCAACCACGGCTCCCACCTGGATCCGCCCCTGCTGGGCCATGCTCTGGGCCGGCCGGTGGCCTTCATGGCCAAAGCCGAACTGTTCCGGGTGCCGCTGCTGGGGGCGATCATCCGGGCCTGCGGCGCCTACCCGGTGGCTCGCGGCGCCAGTGATCGGGAGGCGATCCGCACCGCCACCGACCGACTGGAGGAGGGCTGGGCGATCGGGGTGTTCATCGATGGCACCCGCCAGCGCGACGGCCGGGTGAACGCCCCCCAGGCCGGTGCCGCCCTGCTGGCGGCCCGGGCCGGGGTGCCGTTGCTGCCGGTGGCGATCATCAACAGCCACCGGGCCCTGGGCCCAGGCGGTGGACGCCTGCGGCTGGTGCCGGTGCACATCCGCATCGGCACCCCCATCCCGCCCCCGCCATCCCGCCGGCGGCCCGACCTGGACGCGGCCACCGCCGCCTGTCAGCAGCAGATCAATGCCCTGCTCGCCCAGGGGCTGGTGGACAGCCGCGACCTGCTCAGCGCCCGCGTTCCAGATGCTCTGCCGCCCAGTGGCGCAGGTCCCGACCCGTAACCAGCCAGACCACCGCCCGCAGGCCATCCCCCCAGATCTTGCGCCGACCCTCGGGGCGACACAGATCAGCGCAATCCACTGGCTCCGGGGTGAGGTGAATGCCCCGGCTGCCGGCCACAATCCGGCCCACCAGCATCGCCCGATCCATGTGATCACTGCTGGTGACCAGCAGGGCATGGCGGATCCGGGAGCGCTGGAGGTCGTCCACCAGCGAAGTGAAGTTGGAGAGGGTGTCCCGGGCTCGGTAATCCAGCTGCACCTGGCCGGGGGGGAGACCCTGGCGCTGCTCGAACAACCAGTGGGCGTACTCGGGATTGCTGCCGCCGCTCACCACCACGGGCAGGCCCAGCTCCTGGGCCAGGGCGGCCGCATGGCGCTCCCGATCCACATCCCCCCCCAGCACCAGAATCAATTGGGGCGGCGGCGGCGTGGGCCACCACCAGCCGCGGGAGAGCCAGAGCAGGGCCCCTGCTGCAAACAGCAACGCGAATCGCGGGAGGGGAGAGTTGCGCCGGCGGCGCACGCGAGGGGTTGGTGCGGGGCCCGGTGCCCGCAGCGACTGATTGCGAGGTGGCCGGTTGCGGGGCGGCTGGGCAGGAGTCCCCATCAGACCAGCGCGACCGGCGAGGTGGGATAGATCGGCAACACCGGCTGCCAGGGTGCGGGTTCCCTCTGCAACTGGGCTGCGCTGGCCCGCTCCAGCAACCCCAGCACGTCGGCCGCCACATCCTCGGCAACCGCCTGGCAAGGGGCAGGCCTGAGGGCCTGCAGAGCGGCCTCATCAGCGTGCAACCTGGGGGCTGCCCACTCCCGCATCACGCCTGGCCGGCCGGGATCAGGACCATAGAGACCGGCCACCAGCCCGCGCCGCGGCAGGGGCTGCACCAGCCAGGTGGGGCAGGCAAGGGCAAGCCGTTGGGCCATCAGGACCAGGCTGCCCACCCCATCCAGGGGCAAGGCCAGCTGCTGGGCGAGGGTGCGGGCCAGCACCACGGTGAGCCGGGTGCTGGTGAAACCACCGGGCCCCGTGGCCACCGCCAGGCGCACCAGGCCCGGCCAGTCCCCAGCGGGGCAGACCTCCTCCACGCAGTTGATGAGGGCA
Source organism: Prochlorococcaceae cyanobacterium (assembly GCA_044238185.1). GTDB lineage: Bacteria > Cyanobacteriota > Cyanobacteriia > PCC-6307 > Cyanobiaceae > NIES-981. Next base: position 5,683 of record JBIIDV010000083.1, read on the forward strand.
TTGGCCAGCTCCCGACCCCGATCGAAGCAGCGGATCCGGTCGGGCTGAGACGAATCGAGCCAGCGCAGGCCCACGCCCAACTGCGAACCACTGCTGTGCAGGGCCAGCACCGTGCCCCCCGGGTGGGGCCCGGCAGGGTCAGGGGAAGGTGGAGCTGCGGTCATCAGGCCGGCTGGAGGAAAGGAGGGGGCTGTCAGGCCGGAAGCGGCTCGCCTGGCCGCAGCCGCTGCCAACGGCCGGGATCGGCCTCAAAACTCTCACAGGCGCGCACATCCCACTCCACGCCCACCCCACCTCCGGGGAGATCCAGCACCTGCACATGGATGCGCGGTTGCCGCGGCTCAAAGTCAGGCTGGTCGCAGAGGTGGGCCACCGCGTGCTGGCGCTCAACCGCGTGGTAGGCCTGACACCGGTCGACCCAGCGGCAATCCACGCAAATGCACATTCCGGCCGCCCCCCGCCAGAGCCCCATTGTGGCGGCCACGGCTGCTCCCGGGGAGCTAGAGGCCCGGCTCTGGCGGGAGCTGGCAGCGGAGCGCTGGCCGCTGCGGCGCGAGGAGCTGCCCGCCGGAACGGCGCTGGTGGGGGGGGCGGTGCGGGACGCGCTGCTGGGCAGGCTGGCGGCCCGGCCCGATCTCGATCTGGTGGTGACGGATGGGGCGATCCCCCTGGCACGGGGCCTGGCCAGACAGCACGGCGGCACCTGCGTGGTGCTGGATGCCGAACGGGACATGGCCCGGCTGGTGCTGGCGGGCTGGACGATCGATCTGGCCCGCCAGCAGGGGCCAGACCTCACCACCGACCTGCTGCGCCGGGACTACAGCGCCAATGCCCTGGCCTTGCCCCTGCAGGAGGGGGGTCAGCTCCTGGATCCCACCGCGGGCTTGGAGGCCCTACGCCAGGGCCGCCTTATGGCCGTGAGCGAGGCGAACCTGCTCGACGATCCCCTGCGCCTGCTCCGCGGCGTGCGGCTGGCCTGGGAACTCGGCCTAGAGCTGGAGGGAACCAGCATCAGCTGGATTCAACGCCACGCCCAGGAGCTGGCCAGGGTCGCTGGCGAACGGGTGCTGGCGGAGCTGGAGCGGCTGGCCGCCAGCCCCCTGGGCCATCGGGGGCTGGCCCTGGCCCTGGACCTGGGCCTGCTGAAGCCGTGGGGAGCCGATCCCGCAGCCCTGGCCCCACTCGCCCACCTGACGGTGCAAGCGGCCTCGGAGCGAGGGCTGACCCCCGCAGAAACCAGCCAGCTGCTGCCCCTGGCCCGGCTGGCCACGCTGCTGCCGGGCACCGCCGTGCGGCAGTTGCGCGGCAGCCGCCGCCTGCAGCAAGGCTGCGCCCGGCTGCGCCACTGGTGGGGGCAGTTGGGTGATAGCGAATCCGGATGGCTGGACGGCCTGAGCGAGGCTGGGCGGCTGCAGCTGCAGCGGGAGCTGGAACAGGAGCTGCCGGCCCTGCTGCTGCGGCTGCCCGCGCCGGCCGCGCGGCAGGCACTCGAGCACTGGCGGGACGCCGATCACCCCCTCTATCACCCTCGAGCGCCCCTGAATGGCGAGGAGCTGGGCTCAGCACTGGGGCTGCAGCCCGGGCCGGAACTGGGGGCCCTGCTGCAACACCTCACCCAGGAACGAGCCTTCGGGCGCATCTCCCCCGCTGGCGCCGGCCAACGCGATCAGACGCTGCTGACAGCCCGCCGCTGGCTGGCCAGCCGCCGTGGTTAACTTCTGGGTGCGAAGGCGTGAGTCTGAGGTTTGTCCTCGCCAGCTGTTCATCGCCAGCTGAAGTATTTCCCTTTTCCCTTTCCCGTTCCAGCCATGAGCGTTCGTCTCTACGTCGGCAACTTGCCGCAAACGTTTGATGCCCAGGAGCTTGAGGCTCTGTTCACCG
>JBIIDV010000036.1:0-25002 GCA_044238185.1 Prochlorococcaceae cyanobacterium
CTGGCGTTGTTGGGCAGGTCGCGCACGTGGCCCATCGAGGCCTCCACCCGGAACTCCTTGGGCAGGAAGCCACGGATGGTGCGGGCCTTGGTGGGGCTCTCAACGATGACGAGGGTGTGACCCACAGGCAGGTGGACGATCACTTCCCTCTTTATCGCACCACCTGTCCAGGGGGTGGAAACAGCACGGCTACAGTCACCCCCAGCAAACCTGGCTCGAGCCGCTGTGATGTCCCTGCCCGGCGCCCTGCTCACTGCGGTCAATCCCGCGGTTGAGGCCATCGGCAGTGGGGCAGGTGTGGCCAACCTGGCCAGCCAGCTCAATGCCGGCACGATCGCGCCGGAAGGTGCGGTGCTGCTGGCCCTGCTGGCCTGCCTGTTGGTGGATCTGGCCGGCGAGAAAGCCGCCAGCCGCTGGGTTCCCCCCTTCAGCTACGCGGGTCTGGGTGGGGCCCTGGTGCTCTTGGCCCTGCAGTGGAGTGATCCGGCCCTGGCCCCCTCCTTCCTGGGCAGCTTCCTGGCCGACAACCTGGCGATCGCCTTCCGGGCGGTGGTGGCCGCCTCCACCCTGATCACCCTGATGCTCAGCTGGCGCTACGTGGAGCAGAGCGGCACGCCGGTTGGGGAGTATGCGGCGATCCTGCTGGCGGCCACCCTCGGGGCGATGTTCCTGTGCGGCTCCACCGATCTGGTGAGCATCTTCGTGTCGCTGGAAACCCTCTCGGTGGCCAGTTACCTGCTGTCGGGCTACATGAAGCGCGACGCCCGCAGCTCCGAGGCAGCGTTGAAATATCTGCTGGTGGGCTCGGCGGCGGCGGCCGTGTTTCTCTACGGCGCCTCCCTGCTCTACGGCCTCACCGGTGGTGCCACGAGCCTGGAGGCGGTGGGCGTGGCACTGCAGACCAGCGCCAGCCCGATCGCTGCCCTGGCCCTGGTGTTCGTGCTGGCCACGGTGGCCTTCAAGATCGCCGCCGTGCCCTTCCACCAGTGGACCCCCGACGTGTACGAGGGCTCGCCCACCCCGGTGGTGGCCTTCCTCTCGGTGGGCTCCAAGGCGGCCGGCTTTGCCCTGGCCCTGCGCATCCTGGTGGGCTGCTTCGGCAGCTTCGACACCCAGTGGAAGCTGCTGTTCACCGTGCTGGCGGTGCTGAGCATGGTGCTGGGCAACGTGGTGGCCTTGGCCCAGACCTCGATGAAGCGGATGCTGGCCTACAGCTCCATCGGCCAGGCGGGCTTCGTGATGATCGGCCTGGTGTGTGGCACCGAAGACGGTTACGCCGCCATGGTGCTTTACATGGCGGCGTACCTGTTCATGAACCTGGGCGCCTTCGCCTGCATCATCCTGTTCTCCCTGCGCACCGGCAGTGATCGCATCAGTGATTACGCCGGCCTCTACCAGAAGGATCCGCTGATCACCCTGGGGCTCAGCCTCTGTCTGCTGTCGCTGGGTGGCATCCCGCCGATGCTGGGCTTCTTCGGCAAGATCTACCTGTTCTTCGCCGGCTGGGCCGACGGCCAGTACCTGCTGGTGGTGGTAGGCCTGATCACCTCGGTGGTGTCGATCTACTACTACATCTCGGTGATCAAGATGATGGTGGTGAAGGAGCCCCAGGAGGCTTCTGACGTGGTGAAGGCCTATCCGGCGATCAGCTGGAGCCTGCCCGGCATGCCTGCCCTGCGGGCCGGCCTGGTGGGCTGTGTGATTGTGACTGCCGTCGGCGGCATCCTCTCCAGCCCCCTGTTCACCTGGGCCAGCCAGGCCGTGGTGGGCACACCGATGCTCCAGGCGGCCCTGGGCTGATGGCCGGCGACGCTCCACCGGTCGCCGAGCTGATCGGCGTGGAGAAGGTGTACGGCAGCGGCGATGCCGAGGTGCGGGCCCTCGATGGGCTCGACCTCACCGTGCAGGCGGGCGACTATCTGGCGGTGATGGGTGCCTCCGGATCAGGCAAGAGCACGGCCATGAACATTCTCGGCTGCCTGGATCGGCCCAGCGGGGGCAGCTACCGGCTCAACGGCGTGCCGGTGGAAACACTCGACGACGATGCCCTGGCCGACCTGCGCAACCACCAGCTCGGCTTCGTGTTCCAGCAGTTCCATCTGCTGCCCCAGCTCACGGCCATGGAGAACGTGATGCTGCCGATGGTGTACGCCGGCGTGCCCGCTGAGCAGCGGCGCCAGCGGGCCCAGGAGGCCCTGGAAAGGGTGGGCCTCGGCCAGCGCCTCCACAACAAGCCCAACCAGCTCTCCGGCGGCCAGCAGCAGCGGGTGGCGATTGCCCGGGCGATCATCAACCAACCCGCCATGCTGCTGGCCGATGAGCCCACGGGCGCCCTCGATTCCCGCACCACCGAAGAGGTGTTGGAGATCTTCGACGAACTGCACCGCAGCGGCATCACCCTGGTGCTCGTGACCCACGAAGACGACGTGGCCGCCCGGGCGGAGCAGGTGGTGCAGTTCCGGGACGGGCGGATGATCAGTCGGCAGGTGCGCTGAGGACCGTGCTCTGGGGCTGGATCTGCAGCTGAGGCTGCAAGGCTGACTGACGTGATGGCTGGGCCTGGGCCTGCATCTGGGGGCGCTCCAGCCGCTGCAGCAGCTGGCCCATCAGCAGGGCAATGGCGTCGTTGCCCACCCCGAGACCGGCTGGCCCCGGATCGAGGTCGCCTGGATCCACGGCAACCCAGCCGCCGTCCTGGGGAAGGCGCAGCTCAAAGTGGAGGTGAGGGCCGGTGCTCATGCCCGTACTGCCCACCCTGCCGATCACCTCGCCCTGGCGCACCCGATCCCCCTCCTTCACGAACAGCTCACTGAGGTGGGCGTAGAGGGTGCGGCGCCTGGGATTGTCGTGCTCGATCTCCACGGTGAGGCCATAGCCACCGGCCATGCCACTGCTCACCACCCGTCCACCGAGGGCGGAGACCACCGGCGTGCCTTCGGGTGCCGCGAAGTCCTTGCCGGCATGCATCAGCCAGCTGCCCAGCACGGGATGGAGCCGGAAGCCGAAGCCACTGCTGATCGCGGCCGGACCGATCAGGGGGAACAACAGGCGGCGGTTGCCATTGCCCGCCACCGGGGCCGGCCGCGGGGTGATGGCAAACACGCTCGAGAGGCTGAAACTGCCATCGGCACCGGCCATCAAGGCTGAAACCGGCACCGTGAGTGGCGTGGAGAGGGGCTGGGGGCCACCTTCACTGAAACCGATCGCCGCCAGCTCACTGGCGGAGGGAAGAGGGGCCTGGGGATCACCGGGCCGTTGCAGCAACGGCTCCTGGCTGTCATTGTTGCCACGCCAGCGCACCACAACTCCGGTGTTGCATTCCTGCTCGGAGAGGGCTCCACTGCTGCAGGCCCGCTGGTGAGCTGGAGACTGCTGGGGCGTGGCCGTAGCGCCGCTGCGGATCCGTTGCCGCTCGGCGGGGCTGACCACCCCCTGGCGCACCAGCTCATCGAGCGACTGGTCGAAGCGCAGGGGCTCGGAGGAGGCCGGTTCAGCAGGCCGGGCCAACTGGGGCTGAGTCTGATTTTGGGGGCGGGCCAGCGGTGCCGCTGGCTGAATGAGTTGCGGCCGCGACTGGGGCGGTTGCGGCTGGATCGCAGCTGGGGCCTGCCGGAGAGGGGGCGCTTCCGCCGCTGGCGGGGGGGCGGCAGGCAGCGGGGCCGGGGGCAGGGGATGCTCGATGGTTTCCAAGCCAGCCAGGCCGGGCAGGGCGGCCGCTAAGGAAACGGCAACCACCAGGGGCACCCCGGGCAGAGAGGGACGGACGGGAGGGCGGGCCACGGTGAAACCTGGGCTGAGGGGCGGGCTGAGGGTTAACTCTGGACCAGGCAGGGCGCTGGGGGGCGGGACGGGCAGCTGGCTGAGCTGCAGCCGGGCCTGGGCTCTGGACGGAAACGGCGACAAAAGTATAAAAACCATGGCGCCGTTCACAGAATCAGCGCCTCAGAACTGCCGCTGCAGGCGGGTGAGCAGCGGTCCGCTGCGCAGGCGCAGTCGGCCGTCGAGCTCCAGCCCCTCCACCTGCCAGCGCACGCCGGCATGCTCGATTCCCTCAGGTTGTCGCCACAGGCGCGCCGCCGCCAGATCGCGCACTGCTTCGGCGGCGTCAGCCGCCGCCACCGCCCAGGCCAGGGCAGCCAACACCCGCCCCTCGAGCTGCCGGGGCATGGTCTGGGGGTGGCCCGCCCGGCAGCCAGCGGACAGGACTTCCGCCAGGCTGATCGCCCCCGGCGGCACGCGGTTGCGCCCATTCAGGCCGATCCCCACCTGGGCCCAGCGCACCTGGCCGCCGCGATGGCGGAGCCGGGGCAGCAGCCCCGCCAGCTTGCGACCCTCCAGCAGCAGGTCGTTAGGCCACTTGAGCTGGGGCCTCAGCCCCAGCTGCTCCAGTTGCAGGGCGAGGCCCACGGCCACTGCCAACCCCAGGGCGGCGCTGCCGGACCGGGAGGGCCAGGGGATGGCGGCGCTGAGCCACAGCCCCCCGGGGGGGGAGTGCCAATGCCGGCCCTGCTGCCCCCTGCCGAACCGCTGGCGCCGGGCCACCACCACCAGGGCGATGCCGTCCGCGGGCAGGGGACGGCCAGCGGCCTCCCGGGCGGCCAGCCAGCGGCCCAGCTCGATCTCCGTGCTGGCGCACACCGGCAGGCGTCTGCGCTGCCAGCGCAGGGCAATCAGAGGCTGGCCAGCCACCGGCCGATCCGCCCGGCGCCTGCCTCCAGCTCGGCCTCGGGATGCACCAGTGCCAGGCGCAGCCAGCCCTCGCCGCCAGGACCAAAGCCGTTGCCGGGGGTGAGCGCCACCCCCGTGGCCTCCAGCAGCGCCGCGCAGAAGCTCTCGGACTCCATCGTCCGGGCTGGCGGTGGCAACTCCAGCCAGAGGTAGAGGGCCATCGAGGGCAACCGCACCGGCCAGCCCTGGGCCTGCAGGGCGGCCGCCATCGTGTCGCGGCGGCGACGGTACACCCGGCACAGCTGGGCCGGCCAGTCGGGAGCCTGCTCCAGAGCGGCGATCGCCCCGGCCTGCAGGGCCAGCGACTGGTTGAAATCCACCACCCCCTTGAGCTGGCGCAGGGCCGTGATCAGCCACTCCGCGCCGATGGCGAACGCCAGGCGGAAGCCTCCGAGGCACCAGCTCTTGGAGAAGGAGAAGAACTCAATGCCGCACTGCCGCCAGGCAGGATTGCGCAGCAGGGCCGGCGCCTCGCCGTCCAGGGCCAGATCCACATAGGGGTTGTCGTGGGCGAGCACGATGTCGTGCTGCAGGGCCTTGGCCACAGCCGCATCCAGCCAGGCCTGCTCGCCGGTGGTGGCGGTGGGATTGTGGGGAAAACCCAGCACCATCAGCCCCAGCTGCTGCCACTCATCGGGCGTGAGCTGCTCGAAGTCCGGCCGCCAACCGGCGGCCGGATCCAGGCGCAGCAAACGGGGCTGGGCCGATGCCAACCGCAGGCCGCCCATGTGGGAGGGGTAATAGGGGTCGAGCAACAGGGCCCCATCGCCTGGATTGAGCACGGCCAGGGGGAGGTGGGCGGTGCCTTCCTGGGAGCCCACCAGCAGCAGCACCTCCCGTTCGGCATCCACCTCAACGCCGAAGCGCCTCTGGGCCCAGCCGGCCACGGCACGGCGCAGGGGGGCTGTGGCGGCATGCAGGCAGTAGGCCGCGCTCTCCGGACGGGCCAGCTGGGCAGCCATCGCCTCGATCGCTGCCGCCGGAGGCTGAAGATCGGTGGAGCCGAGGGAGAGATCCAGCAAGGGAGGCAAGCCGCTGCCTGGAGCCGCGGCGCGGCTCAGGTAGGCGCCCTTGCGACGGTCGTTGCGGGCGAAGACGCCGCTGCCCAGGTGGGCCAGCCGTTCAGAGATGGGCATCCAGGAAGGCCTGCAGCTGGGCCTTGGCCATGGCCCCCTCATGGCGGGCCACCTCTTCGCCGTTGTGGAACAGCACCAGAGCCGGCAGGCCCTGCACCTTCAGCAGGTCACGGCTGGCAGGGTTGGGGTCGGCCTCCAGCTTGCCCACCGCCAGCCTGCCGGCATAGGCGTCAGCCGCCCAGTCCATGAGCGGGGCCATCAGTCTGCAGGGGCCGCACCAGGCTGCCCACACATCCACCAGCACCGGCGTGGTCGCCTGCAGCACTTCACTCTCGAAGTTGAGGTCGGTGAGCTGGGCGACGGACACGACGGCGGCTGGGCGAAAGGTGGATTGTATGGAGCCAGCCGGGGCTGGCGGGTTCAGAGCTGGTCGATCGAGCGCTTCAGCTCCTCCAGTTCCGCATCCACTTCGGCCACCTTCACCGGCTCCAGCTGAGGTGCCGGACCATCCTCGGCGGGCAGGGCGATCGGCTCCTGGTTGGGCTCCAGCTGGTTGTTGTCCAGGCGGCTGCGCAGGGCGGCGAGCTCCTCGTCCACATCGCTGCTCTGCAGGGCGGCGAACTGGCTCTCCAGATCGGCGCCAGCCAGCTCGGCGGCGGCCTGGCTGCGGGCCTCCAGCGACTGCACCTTCTCCTCCATGCGCTCGAAGGCCGCCATGGCGTTGTCGGTGCCCAGGCCGGTCACCGCGCTCTGCAGCTGCTCCTGGGCCTGGGCCGCCTGGGCGCGGGCCTTGAGCATGTCCTTCTTGGTCTTGGCTTCCGAGATCTTGCTCTCGAGCTGCAGCAGGCTCTTCTTGAGCTGCTCCACCTGGGCCGACTGGGTCTGGAGCTGGGTGTTCAGGGCCGTGGCGGTGTCCTGGTAGGTCTTGCGACGGGAGAGGGCCTCACGGGCGAGCTCCTCCTCGCCTTTCTTGAGGGCCAGTTCCGCTCGCTCATACCAGGTTTTCGACTGACTCTCAGCCTGTTCGGCCTGGTTCTGGATCCGTTTCTGGCTGGCGATGGCGGTGGCCACGGCCTGGCGCAGTTTCACCAGATCCCGCTGCATGTCATCCACCGACTGGTCGAGGATCTTGGCGGGATCCTCCATGCTGCTGATCACCGCGTTGGCGTTGGCGCGGAACAGACGGCTCAGTCGTTCAAAGAAGCCCATCGTGAGATACGGGTTGGCGAAGACAGGGGCGATGCTGGGAGGCTAACCACAACCGGCCCCAGCCACCAGAACGGCTGGACCAGGATGCCCCCCATTCCCCGTCAGCCCGATCAAGCGAGCCGCCGCATCGGCAACCTGTCCTTGCTGTTGCCCGCCCCCCGCCCCCCTGCCGCGGCCCTCCATCAGTGCCTGCAGAACCTGGAAGGGGAGTGGCAGCGCCAGGGTCATCTGGCGGCCCTGTGGCAGCGCTGGCCCAGCCTGGCTGGCCCCCAGCTGGCTCCCCACTGCCGGCCCCTGCGGCTGCAGGGCTCCAGGCTCACGGTGGGGGCTGCTCCGGGCCCCTGGCTGCAGGCGCTCCAGTACAACCGCCACCAGTTGCTGGGCGCCCTGCGGGCCGCTGGGTTCCAGGTGCGCGAACTGCGGGTTGAACAGCACCACGCCAGCCCCCTGGCCCGGCCTGGCATGGAGGAGGAACTGGCCGCATGGGCCTGCCACCCCAGCCGGGCGGACGTGCATGGCATGGGGATCTGCCCCCGCTGCGCCAGCCCGGCCCCAGCGGGCGAGATGGCCCGCTGGGGCCACTGCAGCTTCTGCCGCCGGCAGGAGCTGGGCAGCGAGGCCCCTGCCCCAGGGGTCCCGTGAAGCCGGCCGTTCAGTAGCGCTCGGGACGGGGCTCGCGCCAGTTCGGCTGCCAGCCCTGGCGGCGCAGGGCCGAGGCCCGCTGCTCCAGCCGGCGCCGGTCGAGCCGCCACAGCCGGTAGATGCCCGCCTGGTCGAGCCGTTCGGGCGCCAGGCCCTGCCAGTGGGGCTGGGCGGCGGTGTCGGCATCGATCACCAGCAGCAGTTCACCGCGGCCATCGGCGGGCGTGGGGATCTGGCCCTGGCGTCGCTCCCCTGCCAGCCGGTCGCTGAGGTTCACCAGCCCCCGGGGGCCCGCCTCCTCGTACACCACCACCTGGCGACCATAAAAGTGCAGGGAGGGTTTCAACATGCCCACCATCGCCAGCTGGGAGGGCGCGCCGCTGGTGCGCAGGCTCTGGGCACTGGCCGCCAGCTGACGCACCGGCTCGGCCCGCAGGCGGTCGCCCAGCTGGGCCAGGGGCAACAGCACCAGCAGCACGAAGGCCACCAGGGGCAGCTGCAGAGCCACCAGGGCGGCTGGGTTGCCGCGGCGCCAGCCGGCCACCAGGCCAACCGCGGCCGCCAGGGCGAAGCAGAACGCCGCCAGGGGCAGGCGACCGCTGGCCAGCAACTCCTGCGGCAGGGTGGGCATCTCGGGGGTGACGATCGCCGGCACCCAGCGGGGCGCCAGGGCCAGAACCAAGGCAAGCAGGGCCGCCAGCAGCAGCAGCAGGCGCCAGGCCAGCCAGGCCCCCCGCTGGGCAGCCAGGGCGATCAGCAGGCCCGCCGCCGGCGTGGCCGGCAGCCAGTAGCTGGGCAGCTTGGTGGCCGCCGCCGTGAAGAACAGCAGCACCGCCAGCAGCCAGCAGGCGGCGAAGCGCTGCAGTGACAGCGGCGGCGGCAGGGGCCGGCCCCGCAGGCCCCGCACCAGGCCGAGCAGCAGCAGCGGCGTAGCCGGCAGGCTGGCCAGCACCAGGATCAGGCCGAAGAACCACCAGGGCGCCTGGTGGTTGTTCACCACGCTGCTGAAGCGCTGCAGGTTGTGATAACCGAAGAAGCTGTTCCAGAAGGGCTCCCCCTCCCGCAGCAGGGCCAGGCCGTACCAGGGCCCGGCCACCAACGCGGTGATCAGCCCCCCGCGCAGGGGGCGCAGGCAGCGCACCAGGCCGGCAAGATCCCGCTGCAGCCAGCCAAAACCCAGCAGGGTGAGGCCCAGCAGCACCACGGCCACCGGCCCCTTGGTGAGCACCGCCAGCCCCAGCAGCAACCAGCCGGCCCACCAGCGCTGGCCTCCGGCGGCGTAACTGCTCCAGCACAGCAGCAGGCTGATCGCCAGGCAGCCGCTGAACAGGGCATCGCTGACGGCGATCCGGCCCCAGATCAGCACCAGGGGGGAAAGGGCGAAGGCCAGGGCGGCGCTGAGGGCGGTGAGACCAGGACGGCGGCGCGCCTGGGGCCAGCGCAGGAGGGTGTGCACCAGGACCTGCATCACCGCCACCGTCGCCAGGGCCGAGGGCAGGCGGGCGGCCCAGGTGCCCAGGGGATCCCAGCCGGCCTGACCGGGCAAGCCGTAGATCACCCCCATGGCCCAGTACACCAGCGGCGGCTTGTCGAAGCGGGGCAAGCCGTTCACCCAGGGAATCAGCCAGTTGCCCGTCTCGGCCATCGCCCGGGCCGAGGCGGCGAACAGCGGCGGTGTCTCGTCCACCAGGCCCGTGCTGCCCAGCTGCCACACAAACAGCAGCAAGCCCAGCCCCAGGCTCAACAGCCACAGCCGCCGGCCAGCCGCCGCGGCCGGGATGGCAGGCGTCACAGACGACTTAACAGACAACGGATCGGTCCACAGCCCCAAAGGCGAACCCTATCCGCGCTGGGTCCAGCCCTCGCACACGGCCTCCAGCCACTGCTCCAGCCGCGCGGCGAAGGCCTGGCAGGAACAGTGCTGCTCCACCCATCGGCGGCAGGACTGGCGTGGCACACGCCGGGCGCGATGCACGGCCGCCAGCAGGCCATCGAGGTCGTCGGCGGGGGCCAGGGCTCCATTGATGCCCTCCTGCACCAATTCCCCCGGCCCCCCCCGGGCATAGGCCGCCACCGGCACGCCACAGGCCATCGCCTCCACCACCACGTTGCCGAAGGCCTCATTCCACTTGGGCGTGTTCAGCAACACGGCGCAGCGCCCCAGCTCGGCCTGCAGCAGATGGGTGGGCAGAAAGCCCCGCCACTGCAACGTGCCTGCCGGCACTGACGCCTCCACCCGGAGCGCGTAGGCGGGATCCTCCCGCAGGCCCCACACCGCCAGGGGCAGGCCTAGCCGGGCCGCCACCAGGGCGGCATCCTCCAGCCCCTTTTCAGGGGCCACCCGGCCGGCCCAGCCCAGCAGGGCCTCGGGCTGCTGAGCCAGCTGATACCGGTCGAGATCAAAGCCATTGCCCACCAACCGGGGCAGACCTGGCAGCTGGAAATCGGCGGCCTGGGCGGCGGTGTGGAAGGCCAGATGGTGGGGGTGACTGCGGGCGATCTCCGCAATCACCGCATCCATCGCCTCGGCCACCGAGCCCATGCTCACCAGGTGGGCCAGGGGTGTGCCGGTGTGGGGTGTCAGCCAGAGGGGCAGCCAGTCGTAGCCCAGATTCACAATCACGTCGAAGCGGTGCTGCTCCGCCAGGGCCCGGCGCCAGAGGCTCCCCAGCAGCGACTGAGCCGGAATCTGCACGGCGGCCTGGCGGGCCTGGTGCTGCCAGCTGGGCTGGTCGTGGCCTGCGGCCAACCACAGCTCGGCGCCCGCACAGGCAGGCGGCAGCAGTGACCCCTCGGCCGCCAGCACGGTGAGGGCATGGCCCCGCCCCAACAGGCCGGCCACCAGGGAGTTGGCCGTGAGCTCCACACCCCCGCCCCGGCCACTGCCGAGGCGTCCAACGGGCGTGCTCACCACCAGAATCCGCATCAGGGGGCCTCCGCGGCAGCCTCTGGGATCTCCGCCGTTCCACCCTGCCAGAGCTGGGCCCGGCGATTGATCAGCAGCACCGACACCAGGGCCAGGGCAGCGCCCAGCCACTGCAGGGGCCGCAGCTGCTCCCCAAGCCAGAACACGCCACAGCCCAGGGCAAACACCGGCGTGAGAAAGGTGAGGGCGGTGAAGCCGGTGAGATCCCCACTGCTGGCAAACCAGAAGAACAGGCCGTAGGCCAGGGCACTGCCGAACAGGGTGGCGTAGGCCATCAGGCCCCACTCCCCTGGCCCCCAGGCCGGCAGCCAGGCCGCCCCGTGCCGCACCGGCAGGGCCGCCACCAGGGCCAGGGGCAGGCCACCGATCAGCATGTGCCAGCCGGTGATCGCCACCGGATCGCTGTGGCGGCTGGCGTAGCGGCACAGAACCGTGCCCAGCGCCATGGCCGCGGCGGCGCCCAGCATCCACAGCTCCCCGTGGCTCCAGGCCCGCACGCCGATGGCAGCCGGTCCATCGAGCCACCAGTGCTGCAACAGGGCGGACGGCAGCCCCAGACAGAGGATGCCCAGCAGGCCCAGCATCAGCCCCAGCCAGCCCACCGGGTTGATCGCCTCGCCGAACAGGGTGCGGGCCAGCAGGGCCACCAGCAGGGGCTGGGAGTCGATCAGCACCGAGCCCAGACCGGCACCCGTCTGCTCCAGCCCCCTGGCCAGCAGCCCCTGAAACAGGCTGCCGTCCACCAGGGCAAAGGCAAGCAGCCACGGCCAGTCCCGCCGGTCGATGCGCAGGGGCAGGCCCAGCCCACGGGCAACCAGCACCAGCACCAGGCCAGCGGGCAACAGACGCAGACAGGCCACCTGCAGGGGCGTACCGCCCGCCAGCAGAGGCTTCATCGCCGCCATTGCCGTGCCCCAGAGGGCAAAGGGCAACAGCAAGAAAAACGGACGCAGGACGGACCAGCGCGGGGCCTGGAGCATGGAGGCCGGGGCCGGATCACTGCTTCTTTTTAAGATCCAGCCACCTCAACCGCTGCCGCATGGTCTGGCTCTGGCGCCGCAAGTCCCGTCGCACCCTGGCCCGGATTGCGCTGGAAGGTCCGATTGCCGGCGGTACCCGCAAGCGGGTGCTCAAGGCCCTGCGCCAGGTGGAGCAACGGGAGTGCCCTGCCCTGCTGCTGCGCATCGACAGTCCTGGGGGCACCGTGGGTGACAGCCAGGAGATCCATTCCGCCCTGATGCGCCTGCGCCGAAAGGGCTGCCGGGTGGTGGCCAGCTTCGGCAACATCTCCGCCTCGGGCGGGGTGTATGTGGGCGTGGCCGCCGAGAAGATCGTGGCCAACCCCGGCACGATCACCGGCTCGATCGGCGTGATCCTGCGGGGCAACAACCTATCCAAGCTGCTGGAGCGGGTTGGCGTGAGTTTCGAGACGGTGAAGAGCGGCCTCTACAAGGACATCCTCTCGCCGGACCGGGCCCTCACCGATGGGGAGCGCGAGCTGCTGCAGAGCCTGATCGATTCCAGCTACAGCCAGTTCGTGACGGCCGTGGCCGAGGGCCGGGGCCTGGCGGAGGAGCAGGTGCGCAGCTTTGCCGATGGCCGGGTGTTCAGCGGCGCCCAGGCCCTGGAACTGGGGCTGGTGGACGAGCTGGGCGACGAGGAGCGGGCCCGGGAGTTAGCCGCGAGCCTGGCTGGCCTCGATCCCCAGAAAACCAGGCCCACGGAGTTCGGCGCCGCCCCCCGACGCTTCGCTGGCCTGCTGCCGGGGCGCTCGGCCCTGCGGGCCTTCTTCCAGGCCCTCAGCCTGGAACTGGCCTGGGCCGGCCAGCCCCTCTGGCTCTGGCGGCCATGAGCGAAGGCCTGAAACTGCGGGCTCTGCGCGGGGCCACCACCGCCGAGGCCAACACCGCCGAAGCCATTGCCAACGCTGTGGCCGAACTGGTGGATGCCCTGGTGGCCCGCAACGGGCTGGAGGGGGCGCGGGTGGTGTCGGTGACCTTTTCGGTCACCGCCGATCTGGATGCCGTGTTTCCGGCGGCGATCGCCAGGCGCCGCAACGGCTGGGAGCAGGTGGCCCTGCTCGACTGCCAACAGATGGCCGTGGCGGGCGATCTGCCCCGCTGCATCCGCCTGCTGGCCCACGCCTGGTTGGAGGGTGAGCGCCAGCCGTGCCACCCCTATCTGCGCGAGGCCAGCAGGCTCCGTCCGGACCGCGCCAGCTAGCGGGCCGACCACTGATCTCACCAGCCCTGCGCACAAGCTGCTGAGAATCGAGGAATGAGACACCTTCGCCGAATGGCCATTCCTCCACTGGCGTGGCTGGGCAAACCCCTGGCCGGTCTTGCTGCTGCCGCCGGCCTGGGGGCCGCAGGGCTGGTGGGCTTGGGCGCCGCAGGCCATGGTCCGCTGACACAACCAGCAGCAGCCCAGGGCACCCCTGGGCTGCTTGAGTTTCGATGGGAAAACAGCAGCGACTACCGCAAGCTCTACTTCTACATAACCAACACCCAGAGGCTGCGGCGCGCCGAGTACTACCTGATGCTCCGGCCGCGGGACCGCAAGACCGCCATTCTCAAGCTCAGCGTCACCATTCCTGCCTCGTTTGACGCCACGATCGAGACCAAGAGGGTGCGGCTCTGCCGGATGAGCGAAGGCGGCATGCTGGCCCGCACCAGCTGTCTGGAGGAGATTCCGGCCACGATCGAACTGGCGGAGAACGGTCGGGCCCTGGAGATTTTCCCCGACACGCCGATTCCCGATACGGGCACCATCGGCGTGCACATGCGCCTGTTCAATCCTTTCAATGCCGGCATGTATCAGTTCAACGCCCTGGCTCAGGCCCCAGGGGATGTGCCGATCTCGGGCTACCTGGGCAGCTGGCTGATCCAGATCGAACCCCCCAACAACTGAGGCTCACCCCCCGCCTGATAGGTTGTCTGCTCAGTCCAATCCTGATGAGCAGAGGGGAGCGAGCATCCGGCCATGACCAAGCGCACTCTTGAAGGAACCAGCCGCAAGCGCAAGCGGGTCTCCGGTTTTCGCGTCCGCATGCGGACCCACACCGGCCGGCGCGTGATCCGTGCCCGCCGCCGCCGGGGCCGCGCCCGCCTGGCTGTCTGAGCCAAACCCCATGGCCCTGCCCCAGCGGCACCGGCTCAAGGGCCAACGCGTCTTCGATCGCCTCTACCGAAGGGGCCGTGCCAGCCACGGCCCTTTTTTGATGCTGCGCTGGCTGCCCGCCGAGCCCGACCTGCTCCCGCCCAAACAGCGCCTCCACACCTCCAGCCCCTGGCGCTGCGGGGTGGTGGTGAGCAGCAAGGTGCACAAGCGGGCCGTGCAGCGCAACCGGCTGCGGCGCCTGCTGCACGGCCATCTGGTGCAGCTGCCGATTGGCCGTCCGGAGGGTCCCGTGTGGCTGCTGTTGAGCTGCAAGCCTGGCAGCGCCGAGCGCGATCCTGCCAGCCTGCTGGGAGAATGCGATCAGCTTCTGCAGCGCGCAGGCCTGAGTTGATGAGCAAGCCCTCCCCCGCATCCGCCGGCGCCCAGATCCAGGAAACCGTGTTCTACGAAGGGGGGCCGGCCCGGGGGGACCTGCTGCTCAACCTGCTCTTCGGCCTCACCCTGATCGGCATTCCCTTCGCGGTGGGGGCCATCGTGCGGGCCCTGTGGCTGCGCTTCCGCATCACCAGTCGCCGCATCGAGGTGAATGGCGGCTGGATGGGGCGGGACCGCAGCCAGGTGGTGTACAGCCAGATCCGCGAGGTGCGCAGCGTGCCCCGCGGCTTCGGCGCCTGGGGCGACATGGTGCTGGTGCTCAACGACGGCGCCAAGCTGGAGATGCGCTCGGTGCCTCGCTTCCGTGAACTCGAGGACTTCATCGAGGAGCGTCGCCAGACCGGTCAACCGGCCAAGCCCAAGGGGATGGCCGCCTGAAGCGACCCCTCACCCCTGCCCCCGCTCAGGCACACTGAGCCACGCTGACCCATCCACCCCAGCACCCCCTGCGCCGTGATCGGCTACATCTCCGACAACCTGCTGATTCCGATCCTCGATTTCTTCTATGGATTGGTCCCCAGCTATGGCCTGGCGATCGTCGCCCTCACCGTGGTGATCAGGCTGGCGCTGTTCCCCCTCAGCGCCGGTTCAATCCGCAACGCCCGCCGGATGCGCATTGCCCAGCCGGTGATGCAGCAGCGCCAGGCGGAGATCCGCAGCAAGCACGCCAACAACCCCCAGAAGCAGCAGGAGGAACTCGGCAAGCTGATGCAGGAGTTCGGCAGCCCCCTGGCCGGCTGTCTGCCCCTGCTGGTGCAGATGCCGATCCTGTTCGCCCTGTTCGCCACTCTCCGGGGCTCACCGTTCGCCGATGTGCCTTACACCTTCAACGTGAAGGTGCTGCCGGCCGAGCAGATCGCGGCCATTGAGCCCAAGCCCTTCAACAGCCCCAGCCACTCCATCTTTCTGAGCAGCAGCAACCACGTGCCGGTGATCGGCACCCTGGAGAAGGGCACCAAGCTGGGCGTGGGCGACACCGCCACGGTGAACCTCCACACCAAACAGGGCACCAGCTTTGCCAACGTGCTGGCCGAGGCCGAGAACGCCAGTCGCTTCGCCCCCAGCTGGAGCATCACCAAGGGTGAAGGCGTGGTGAGCGTTGATCAGAGCGGCACGATCACAGCCCTGGCCCCCGGTGACGCCACGGTGGAGGCCAAGGTGGCCGGCCTGGCCGCCCGCACCGGCTTCCTGTTCATCCAGGCCCTCGGCCAGGTCGGCTTCATGGGCGATGGCGGCGTGAACTGGGACATCGCCATCCTGGTGGCCGCCTTCGGCGCCAGCCTGTTCATCTCCCAGATCCTCTCGGGGATGGGGATGCCCGCCAACCCCCAGCAGAGCACGGCCAACAAGATCACCCCGGTGATGATCACGGCCATGTTCCTGTTCTTCCCTCTGCCGGCCGGGGTGCTGCTCTACATGGTGGTGGCCAACATCTTCCAGGCCCTGCAGACCTTCCTGCTCAGCCGGGAGGCCCTGCCGGAGAACCTGCAGAAGATCCTCGACCAGCAGAGGGTCCAGCAGGCCGTCACGGTGAGCGCCAACGGTGGCGATCGGCTGCCCTTCGAGCCCAAGGGAAAGAAGTGAGCGCCCTGCGGCCGGTTTCCATCCAGGAGCTCAGTGGCCTGGCTGAAGGCCGCCGTTGGCAGATCGATGAGGTCCTGTCCGACCTGGCCAGCCTCACCCCCGTGCGCGGCCATGTGCAGGCCCGCCACCGCGGCAACGTGCTGGAGGTCGATGGGGAAGCGTCCACCATCGTGACCCTCTGCTGCGACCGCTGCCTGCAGCACTTCAACCACCCCCTCAGCTTTCAAACCCACGAGCTGCTCTGGCTGGGAGAACAGGCCCGCCAGCAGGGCCTGGAGACCAGCCTGATCGAGGGGGGTGAAGCGGTGCTGGATCTCGACCCCGACGCCCTCAGCGAGAGCCTCGACCCCCAGGGCTCGTTTGATCCGGCGCACTGGACTTTTGAGCAGCTCAGCCTGCAACTGCCGGCCGTGAACCGCTGCGGCCCAGACTGCCCAGGACCCTCCAGCTGGGGGAGCGCCAACGCAGGGGTCGATCCCCGCTGGGCAGCCCTTCAGGCCCTGAAGCAGGCAGATTCCGAGGCCCCATGAGCGCCGCCGGCAGTTGGGCCGACCAGCTGGATCTGCTGATCCGTGCCCGCACGCCGATCCTCTGGATCCGCAGCCTCGAGGAGGAGCGGGTGGAGAGCCTGCTGGCGCAAGCAGCCCAGCGCCTTGGTAACCGCACCGTGCTGCGATGGGACTTTGTGGATGGCCTCAGCGGTGCTCCCAACCGCGATGGGGAAGCGGCCCGCAACCCAATGGCGGCTCTCGCCGCACTCGACCCCCTGCCAGCCGACCAGGAGGCGATCCTGCTGCTGCGCGACTTCCACCGCTACTGCGAGGACGCCGGCATCTGCCGGCGCCTGCGCAACCTGGCCGCTGCGCTGCGCCAGGCCGCCCGCACCGTGGTGATCACCGCCCCCGACTGGCAGCTCCCCGCCGAGCTGGATGACAGCGTCACCGTGCTGGAGCTGCCCCTGCCGGATGCGCAAGAGATCAGCCAGTTGCTCAGCTCCATCGCCCAGGCCTGTGGTGAACCCCTGCCAGCCAGCGTGCTGGACAAGCTCACCAGCGCCTGCCATGGGCTCAGCGCCCAGCGGGTGCGCCAACTGGCCGCCCGGGGCCTGGCCCGCCGGGGGCGGCTTAGCGAGGAGGATCTGGCCGAGGTGCTGGAGGAGAAGCGCCAGGCCATCGCCAAGAGTGAACTGCTGGAGTACTGCCCCAGCGAGGCCACCCCGGCCGACATCGGTGGTCTGGACGCGCTCAAGCACTGGCTGGAACAGCGGCGCATGGCCTTCAGCGAAGAGGCCCGCCGCTACGGCCTGCCCCTGCCCAGGGGGGTGCTGCTGGTGGGCCCCCAGGGCACCGGCAAATCGCTCACGGCCAAGGCGATCGCCCACAGCTGGGGCATGCCCTTGCTCCGCCTGGACGTGGGACGCCTGTTCGCCGGTCTGGTGGGGGCCTCGGAGGCCCGCACCCGGGAGATGATCCAGCGGGCGGAGGCGATGGCCCCCTGCGTGCTCTGGATCGACGAGATCGACAAGGGCTTTGGCGGCGATTCCCGCAGTGACGGCGGCACCAGCCAGCGGGTGCTGGGAACGGTGCTCACCTGGATGGCCGAGAAGACCAGCGCCGTGTTCGTGGTGGCCACGGCCAATGCCGTGGAGCGGCTGCCGGGCGAGCTGCTGCGCAAGGGCCGCTTCGACGAGATCTTCCTGCTCGACCTGCCCAGCGCCGAGGAGCGCCGCGCCATCCTCGACCTGCAGCTGCGCCGGCGGCGGTCCGAGCATCAGATCCCTCTGGATGTGCTGGTGGATCGCACCGTGGGCTTCTCTGGCGCCGAACTGGAGCAAACGGTGATCGAGGCCATGCATCTGGCCTTCGCCGAAGCCCGCGACTTCAGCGAAGCCGACCTGGTGGCCGCCGCCAGTCAGGTGGTGCCCCTCTCGCGCACGGCCCGGGAACAGCTGGAGCAACTGCAGGCGTGGGCCCAGGGCGGCCGGGCCAGGCCGGCCTCGAGATTGCGGGGTATGACGAACTCCGACGCGGCGTAACAAAGCCAGCGGCCTGGCGATGGCGTAACAGCCGACCACCCCTACGGTCCTGTGCATCCGCAGCCCGAGCCGTGACCCCCAGCCCCACCCCCCGCGATCACGGCGATCTGGTGAACCAACTGGCGGTGGCCTGCATCGGTGCCGGTGTGGTCACCAGCGTGGCCGTGGCCCAGGGCCAGAATCCACTCACCGCCCTGGGGATCACGCTGTTCTCAGCCGTTGCAGCCGTGATGGCCGGCCAACTCCTCTAAGCCCTACAGCGGGGAGGGAAGGTTCTGTTTTCCGCCCTTTCCCGCCCGACTAACCTGAAACAGATTCGGAACGAAAGGTCCCTTTATTACCAACAATGGCAAGGTTCCAAGCAAGCGGACAATCCCTGGGCGCCCTGGCGGCTGCCCTGCTGCTCACCGGCACAGGCACCCTGCCGGCGCTGGCCGCCTTGCCCCGCACGCAGAACGGGCAAGCCACTGCGATACTCGCCACAGACAGCGAGCTCTTGCTGGCCGAAAGCGACAACAACGACAAGAAGAATAAGAAGAAACAAAAACAAGACCAGCCAAGCAACAAGACTCAGAAGAACAGTCAACAGCATCAATCCCAGCCCACTAAAAACACTCAACAGCATCATTCCAAGCCCCAGACAAAGCAGCACAGCAACACGTCCACCAAAGACAACGAACCCAATAAGAACAAAGTTTCTGACAAGCAGCGCGACAAGATCTACCAGGAAGGGCGCGAGGACGGCCTGAAAAAGGGCCGTGAAAAGGGCTATGACAAGGGCTACGACGCTGGCAAACAGAAAGGCAAAGACAAAGGCTATGACAAGGGTTTTGATGACGGCAAGAAGAAGGGCAAGGACAAGGCCTACCGCAATTCCAAGCGCCAGGAATGGAAATCCTGGAACAGTAATCAGTGGAAGTACTACAACAACTCTCGTCGCAACATCTGGGTCCAGCCGGTTGCCTACAACCGCCCCTGGGGTGGCTATCCCATGTGGGCCCAGAGCCCCAACTGGGGTTACAACCGTCCCTGGGGAGGTGGCTGGTACAACTCCGGGTACTCCAACTGGAGCTGGTGGGGCGGGCAGGCGCTTGGCTGGGGCATCAATGCCCTCACCACGTCCCTGATCGTGAACAACGCGGTGAACAACGCCATTCGCGACCGCCAGACCACAGTCGTTGTGCCCAACAGCTCGATGAGGCTGTACTACGGATCGGTGGAAGCCAGGGATCGAACCGAGGTTACCTTCGTGGCGGCAAATGGCAACTACACCTATGAGATGGAGGCCGACTGCGAGGATGGCCTGCTCAACGGAGAGGTCCCCACATCCCTGTCCGAGGCTGAGCTGGTGAACGCGGCCTGTCAGGTGGCCTTCGGGTCGGTCTGAGCGGCGGAGCCGGCACGTCCCACCGGGGTGTTGGAATCGAAAGTGGAGGGTGGGGACTAAATCTGGCCCTACCCGCCACCCACCCTGGTGCCTGGTACCCCGAGGATTGGGACTCCGATGCCTGGTATTGACGAGCAGCTGCGGGCGACGATGCCTGCCCTGCACAACAAGACCTACTTCAACTACGGCGGCCAGGGTCCCCTGCCGGATCCCTCCCTCCAGGCAATCCTGGGCTGCTGGAAAACCATTCAGGAACTCGGGCCGTTCACAACAACGGTGTGGCCGCTGGTGAACGCCACCACCGCACGCCTGCGCGAGCACCTTGGCCATTGGCTGGGGGTTCCTCCCGCACGCCTGGCTTTCACGGAGAACGTCACCTCCGGATGTGTACTGCCCCTGTGGGGCCTGCCCTGGCAGCAGGGCGAATCCCTGCTGCTCAGTGACTGTGAGCATCCCGGCGTGGTGGCGGCCTGCCAGGAGCTGGCACGGCGCCATGGGCTGCAGCTCCGCCAGTTCAGGGTGAGCGACCTGCGAGGCAGGCGCGACCACACGGAAACGCTGCTGCTGGAGCGGCTTGAGCAGGCCCTGGAGCCCCAGACCCGACTGGTGGTGCTCTCCCACCTGCTGTGGAACACCGGTGAGCTGCTGCCAATCGAGCGGGTGGGGCAGCGGCTCAGCATCCATCCCAACCACCCCTGGCTTCTGGTGGATGGGGCCCAGAGTCTGGGATCAGTGCCAGTGGCTGCCGCCGCCCGCGCCGCCGACATCTATGCCTGCACCGGCCACAAGTGGTGCTGCGGCCCGGAGGGCCTGGGGGTGGTGGCATTGTCGGAGCGGCTGCTGGCCGAAGCCCAGCCGACGCTGATCGGCTGGCGAAGTCTGGTGTCAGAGCAGGTCAGCCTCCCCCAGGTGGCCCCCGGAGCCTCCCCCTTTCACGGCGACGGGCGCCGCTTTGAGGTGGCAACCTCCTGCATTCCCCTGTTCGCCGGACTGGACTGCTCCCTGCAGCTGCTGGATGCGGAGGGATCGGCGGAACAGCGCCTGGAGCGCATCCGCGGCACAGCCACCCAGCTCTGGCAGGGACTCCAGCAGGTGCCTGGCGTGGAACTGCTGCTCGAGGAGCCACCCCCCGCAGGGCTGGTGAGCTTCACCATCGCAGACTCCGCTGGCAGGGCCATCAAGCCGGAGGCGATCGTGGCCGCCCTCGGGGAGCAGGCGATCTGGCTGCGGTCGCTCCCCGAGCCTGCCTGCCTGCGCGCCTGTACCCACCTCACCACCACCACAGCCGACCTGGAGCGGTTGCTGCATGCCCTGCGGGAGCTGCAACGCAGCTGAGCACAAAAAACCCGGGGAGCTGACTCCCCGGGCACAACCGAAACCTCACCGATCAGATCAATCAGATCAATCAGATCAAAGGAATAGCGGCTCAGATCTGCTCAGAGGGAATCAACCATTCGCCGCAGGCTCATGGGTGAGCAGGTTGCGATACACCCAGCCGGCCAGCAGGGCACCAGCGATCGGCGCAACCCAGAACAGCCACAGCTGACCCATGGCTTCAGCACCGGCCCATACGGCAACACCGGTGCTGCGGGCAGGGTTCACCGAGGTGTTGGTGATCGGGATGCTGATCAGGTGGATCAGGGTGAGCGCAAGGCCAATCGGCACACCGGCGAAGCCGGTGGGAGCCAGACGGTCGGTGGCGCCCATGATCACGATCAGGAAGAAGAAGGTGAGCACCACCTCGATCAACAGAGCCGAGAAGAAGCCATAACCACCCGGTGAGTGAGCCAGGAAGCCATTGGTGGCCAGGGGGTTGCTGCCGGCGAGGGCAAACCCTTCACGACCGCTGGCCACCAGGTAAATGAAGCCACCGGCGATGATGGCGCCGAGCACCTGGGCCACCACGTAGGTCAGCAGCTGGGAGCCCGGGAAGCGACCACCGGCCCAGAGGCCGAAGCTCACGGCCGGATTGATATGACAGCCGGAGATATGGCCAATGGCATAGGCCATCGTGAGCACCGTGAGGCCGAAGGCAAGCGAAACCCCCAGGAAGCCAAGGCCGAAGGGATTGGCCGCTGCATCGTTGTAAGGGAAAGCAGCGGCAAGCACGGCACTGCCGCAGCCGCCGAGCACCAGCCAGAAGGTGCCGAACAATTCGGCCAGAAACTTTTTGGACAGCGAGGGAGTGGACGCCATGGGCGGTCGACAAAGACGCCGCAAGTGTGCCAGCCAGGAGCGAGGCTGCGCCAGTACTTGACAGGAAAAGACTGCAGGATTGCGCGCGAGACGCCAACAGACCGGCGCAACACTGCCGTCTTGGCCACCGCCTTCTACGGTTTTCAGCAAAAGAAGCGATCTATGCAAAGCCAAATGGACGGCATCTGCTGACTAAGCCTTCCAAACCAGCAATTTGGCGACACTGTGTTGCCATCTGCACAGATCTGTATACGGTGAAACCGTGGGTGGACGACGCCATCGTGCGGACGGCCCTGTTGAGCAGAACCGGCAACAGCCCCCGAGCCGCTGAAGGTTTTCTCTCTCCCAACCCACGCCTATCCCCATATGTCCGTGATCATGAAACCGGTCACTTCTCCAGCCCTTCGCCGCCCCTTGCTTGCTGTTGCCACCGGTGTGGCTCTGCTGGCTGCAGGTGGCATCGCCCGGGCCAGCGCTCCTGCTGAAATGCTTCAGAAAGCTGAAACAGCTTGTCTTGAAAAGGCAGCGAGCGAGGGCTGGCGCGCCGATCAGGCGAGCGTGGTCTCCCGCCGTGCCATCGACGCCGACCGCGTTGAGATCGTGCTCGATCTCACCAAGGACGGCGCCAACAAGGCCAGGCTCACCTGCCCCTTCAGCGCCCGCACCGGCGTGGTGGGCGAGATGGCCGACCTGGGCGCGGCGCTGAACGGGGGCGCAGAGCGCACCGACTTTGGCCAGGATTTCTCCCGCTCGATGGCCACCGCCGCCAGTGAAGCGCAGGCTGTGAACCGCTCCCACGCCTGGTGGCTGCTGCTGCCCATCGGCCTGGCTGGCCTGAGCTGGGCTGCCCTGCGAGGGCGTGCCGGCGAGGAGCTCGGCTACGGCCAGCCTGAGCAGCCGATCGGCGGCCGCACGACAGAGTCGTGGATCGCCGCGGCCAACGGCCAGCACGGCCAGGCCGATATTCATGAACTGGCTGACCAGAACTCCCTGGTGCGCCGGAGGGTGAGCAACGGCCAGATGGTCTCCCTCACCGGGCGATCCGCCAACGACTGGCTGGAGGTGGATGGCGGCGGCTGGGTACGGGAGAGCGATCTCAACCTGCGCCACCGCACGTCCGTGGCTTCAGCCCGCAGGGGCTGAGGCTTGCCCATCGGCACTTGCCGACAAGGCCCGGCGCATCAGGCGGCTGTCCGCCGGCGCAGGGCCTTTTCCGCCTCCTCGCGATCGTCGAAGTGCACCTTGGTGGTGCCGAGGATCTGGTAGTCCTCGTGCCCCTTGCCGGCGATCAGCACCAGGTCGTCAGGAGCCGCCTCGGCGATTGCCGAAGCGATGGCCAGGGCCCGGTCGGCCTCCACCTGCAGGGCGGTGCCAGCGGGAATCCCGGCCAGCACGTCGTCGAGGATCTGCTGGGGATCCTCCGTGCGGGGATTGTCGGAGGTCACCACCACCGCGTCCGCCAGGCGGGCGGCAATGGCCCCCATCTGGGGTCGCTTGCTGCGGTCGCGGTCGCCGCCACAGCCGAACACACAGATCAGTCGCCCCCGGGTGAACGGACGACAGGCCTGCAGGGCATTGTCCAGGCCATCGGGGGTATGGGCGTAGTCCACCAGCACGGCCGGCAGGTCGCCACTGGAGCCGGCCCACACCCGCTCCATCCGCCCGGGCACCCCGCGGAAGTCGGCCAGACCGGCCAGCACCAGCGCCAGGGGCAGGTCCTGTTGCAGCAGCACCCCCACCGCCTGCAGAAGATTCATCAGGTTGAAGCGACCCACCAGGGGCGAGCGGAAGCTGCCGCTGCCACGGGGGCTGTGCAGGGTGCCGCTCACCCCGTGCTGGTCGATCGCCAGACCGTCAATGAACAACTCGGCGGAAGGATCCTCCAGGGAACTGCGCCAGCAGCGCTCGCCCAGGCGCTCCACCAGCCGGGCACCCCAGGGATCGTCACCGTTGATCACGGCCCTGGCCCCACCCGCCGCCAGCAGGGGCTCGGCGAACAGCTGGGCCTTGGCCTCGAAGTAGGCCTCCATCGAGGGGTGATAGTCGAGGTGGTCCTGGGTGAGGTTGGTGAACACCGCGCCGGCGAAGCGGCAGCCGGCCACCCGCTGCTGATCCAAGGCGTGGGAGCTCACCTCCATGGCGGCGATCTGGGCACCGGCCTCGGCGGCCTGGGCCAGCTGGCCCTGCAGCAGGTCGGCAAAGGCCGTGGTGTGCTGGGCGGTGACGCTGTGGCCAGGCCAGCGGTTCACCAGCGTGCCGAACAGGGCTGAGGGCCGGCTGGCATGGTCGGCGAGATGCTCAATCAGGTGGGTGGTGGTGGTCTTGCCGTTGGTGCCCGTCACCCCGATCAAGGCCATCCGCTGGCTGGGCTGCCCCCAGAAGGCTGCGGCCAGCAGTCCGGCCCAGCGGGCCACCGGGTCGGGCACCACCAGCACCGGATCGTCTGCCGCCGGTGGCTCGGCCGCTGCGGCATCCGCGCCGATCAGCGCAGCCACTGCACCGGCCTGCAGGGCCTGGCGCCAGAAACGACCACCATCGGCCTGGGTGCCGGGCAACCCAACGAACACACTGCCTGGTCCGAGGCGGCGGGAATCGCAGCTCACAAGCCGCACATCCGGATTGGCCAGGCCTGGCGGCACCTGCAGACCCACCTCGTGCAGAAGGGCATGGAGCAGGCAAGTCATCGCTGGACGCTGCGGATCCGCACCGTTCTAAGTGGGATCAAAGCCCACACAGCGCCCCGGCAACCAAAGCCTGGAGTGGGCCATGCTCACTCCAGCTCCACCCCCTGCTGCACCAGCCAGCGTCCAAGCTGCTCCCCCGCCAGCCGGGGCGGCACCCGCGGCAGCTGCCGCTCGCCGGCAGGCAGCACCTGGGCGAGCACCGGCACCTCCAGACCGAAACGTCGTTGCAGGTCCGGATCACTGTCCACATCAATCAGGCGCAGATGGGGAGGTGGCTGCAGCAGCAGCAGCTTTTCGGCCAGGCCCTCGCACAGGCAGCAGCCCTGGCGGGTGTAGAGCACCAGGTCAGCCATCACTCGGGCACCGGATCGCAGCCACAGGGGGTGAAGGGATGGCAGCGCAGCAGGCGTCTGAGGGTGAGCCAGCCACCCCGCCAGGGGCCATGGCGCGCAATCGCCTCCAGCCCATAGGCGCTGCAGCTGGGAATGAAGCGGCAACGGGGCCCCAGCAAGGGGGAGATCCAGCGGCGATAGGCGGCAATCAGCCACAGCAGCAGCCCGGCCACGACCCGGGCGAGAGCCCCCCCCGGAGCGCAGGCAGCAGCCTCAACCGGTAAGCCGGAAAAACCAAGGGCCTCGGGGCCAACGGATAGGATCGAACGTTGGCGCTGCACAGCGGGCCAGCTGGATCGACGTCCAGCATGGCCCATCCAGTGGCGTCCCTGTCCTTCGAACGTTCAGCATGTCTCGCTACCGCGGCCCTCGTCTGAGGATCACGCGGCGCTTGGGAGACCTCCCCGGTCTCACCCGGAAGGCCGCAAAGCGGTCCTATCCCCCCGGTCAGCACGGCCAAGCCCGGCGCAAGCGCTCCGAATACGCCATCCGCCTCGAAGAGAAGCAGAAGCTTCGCTTCAACTACGGCATCTCCGAGCGTCAGCTCGTGCGCTACGTGAAGAAAGCGCGCGCCCAGGAGGGTTCCAC
>JBIIDV010000037.1:0-23232 GCA_044238185.1 Prochlorococcaceae cyanobacterium
GCCAAGCCAAGGCGGAACGACTCCGAGAACAGCCGCCCCTCAGGCGCCAGGGGTGGCTCAGTTTTCGATGTCGGAAGTGGCTCAGTTTTCGATGTCGCTTGACAGGCATCAAGGGTGGGCGTGCTGAACCATCACCCCGCGTCATGGGCCGACCACCACCTGGGCTGCACTGGGCACGTAGCGCAGCGGCAGCTCGCCTCGCCACAAGCGCAAGTTGGCCACGCGAATCTCCCGGCGGTTCGCGCAGGTGGTGTAGAGGGGCAAGCGGCTGCCCAGCTGAATCAGGGCATAGGCCTGGTAGTGATCAGCTGCGGAGGCCATAGCGCCAGCAACGGGGCCGGCAAGATTAAGGATGGCTGCCCTGCACGCCAGTCATCCTGGCGACAACGCGGCAGTACAGCCGCGAGGCCACGACCTGGGCGATGCAGGAAGGCGCCCCGTGCGGGACGCCTTTGCACCGGTTGCGAATCATGACCTTGGCATCTGGGGTCTGGTCCGATCAGGTGTCTGTGGGGCATGGGTGGCCTGTCCTGGGCCTGGCAGGCAAGGAACGGGATCACGTCTCTGGGAAGAGATGCTCGGGGCTTGACCTTCACAGTTGTGATCCAGGCCCGGGTTATGCAGCCCGGGGGGTCAACAGGCTGGAAGCAGAACTGGCGTATGGCTCGCTGCCAACATGGGAAAGCGTTCGCGCCGCGCCATCCCTGTCACGTTTGGACTGACGCATATCGGGCGCACCTCCTGGTTGCGCACCGGCTCGGGTGGTGCCTGGCCGGGTTCTCTTGGAGGGTGAGGGTTGGGTTGAACCCCTGGCCTCCCCTCAACTTCAAGTTAGGCCATCGGCACGCCATGGGTGGGGCTGGGGGGTACCTGTTCCCGTACCTCTTGCCAGCCTGATCGTGGCAGTCTTGCCGCAACTCAGACATGGATTGCAGGCCTGGCAGGGAATGGCTTGTCGTGAGTTTCGACCGGCGCAAAAAATGATGACTAGGTTTTTTATGAACCCTTGAAACGAGGACACGAATGGGTCACCTCTCACGAAGGTTTAGAGCCCTTCTTGCTGCATTCATACTCACATTCAGCAGCATCCTGATGCCAATGCCTGTGATGGCGCTTGCCAGCAATCAGGTCATCATCCCCATCGCACTTGGAACCATGTCGAACAAAGCAAAGGCCACAGCAAAAGATGTTGAAGGAAAACTTGAATCCACCTATGGAGAGCTCACAGACGACAAAGGTCACCAGCTCAAAGGGAAGGCCAAACAGGTTCAAGCATCGGCTATGAACGCTGCAGAGGACATCAAAGAGACCGCAAAGACGATGAAAAAGAAAGCTAGCGATGCCGCTGGAAAGGTGGCTGATGACCTGAGCTGATCACGGCACAAGTAGCAAGGTGAATGGCTGTCGTTAGAAGAGTTTCACAACTCCTCTAATGACAGCCTGTACCGGCGATCAGCCATGCCAAACCGAAACCCCGCGAAACCTCAAGGCCACAACTAATTTGCAAGACTAGGCAACTGATAGTGCCTAGACCAATCACCAAAACGCTCAGGAGAACGACATCGGATATGAGCTGCAGCCAATTATGCTCTAAATCGGCGGCAGTCGTGCTGTCATAACGGCCTCACCAATCAGCTCTTTCCATACTTGAGAAAATCTCATTTGATGTCATGCGCACCCTGGTTCTTGCTCTCTATCCCCTGTATCTGATGATCTGCTCATCAGCTATGCCGCTGTCAGCATTGGCGCAGTCCATCAGTGAATCGCAGATGCGAGCGGCCAACATGGCTCGGATGCAAGCCGAAACGCTCAATGGTGGCTTAAGCCTTTATTCAGCGGATGACTGCATGCACAGGGGCGGTGGTGGCGACTGTCTCGTGTCTGATACGGAGGCAGGCTACCGCTTCCGTTTTCTCGGTGGCGCCCCTGGCTGGGCAAGCAAGCGAGAGCAGGCAACCATTGAAACCGAAGTGCTGGTATCACCTGACACCAAAGAGGTGATAGTTGAATACAACGGTCCTCTCCGCATGACGGCAACTCCAAAAGTAAAGCCTTCCGGCAAATGAGCAATCATTCGCTAACAGCACCACAATGACTGCCCTGACAAATCAATTCAATGATCAGCAAGAGGCAGCAACCGCTCACCCTACCCATTCGCCAGCTAACCGATGGATTTGATCTCGCTCATCATTGCACTGATTGTTGTTGGAGTCCTCCTATGGCTCGTCAACACATACATACCAATGGATCGGAAGATCAAACAGATCCTAAATGCTGTGGTGGTGGTCGCGGTTGTTGTCTGGCTTCTCAACGTATTGGGATTAATGGATTCCATCCGAGGTGTTCGCGTCGGACGTTGATTCACCATTTGGGGGCTCTGGGGGACAGCATCCCATAGCAATCAGGATCATGCGGGCACTGCACCGATAAGCCTGCTTTTCCAGAGCCAGAGCCAGAGCTCCGTAGGGGTGACCCGGAACGGTGCCACGGAAAGCAGCTAACTGGTCGAGCTGGATCTCCAGGCTGCGCTGCTGTTGCAGCACTCGCGGATCTTGAAGGTCGATTGGCACAGGCCGCTGCACCCAGCGCTCGGCTAACTCGAGGGGCACCACGCGCCTGCTCTCCTGGGCGATGGTTTCAACCAGCTGCTGGGGGTTCAGGTTGAACAGCAGGCCGCTGAAGTGCTCCGTTTCCACGTCTATGGCCTGCCCCGGCAAATAAAGGGCCTGCTGGCCGGCCCGATCGAACCATTCCTTTCCCTCAATCCAAAAACGCGAGCTGCCAAAGTAGGGGATCTCCAGGACGCTCTCGCTGTATTCCTCAGTGCTGGACCGTAGGGGCATGTAGGCAGCAGCGCTGAAGGCCACGTCGCCGGCAATCAGAAAGGAAGCGCGATGGGCAAAGGCCTGGCGCAACTCCCGGGCCTCAAAGCTGGTGAGGTTAACGGTGAGGCCGATCTCATCCGCAAGGTCGGCACTGTCGTAGCGGATCTCCACCTGATCGTTGCCGAATACCAGTCGCTGGGACAGCAACCACCGCCGCTGGTCTAGCAGCGGCGCTTGGGGGTCAGGAGGTGCGGGTGGGGCCGAAGGTAGGGGCTGTGGAGAGGGCTCCAAGATGCTGTCCAGGATGAGGGCGTGACCATGACTTCAGGCAGAGGCCGAGGCAAGGCCAACAGCCCCAAGGTGCGCTACAAGCAGCACACGAAGGTGACATGGTCAACAGCCAAGACAGCGCCGCTAAGCCATCAAAACATCAGCTCTACGCACCCTAAAGGGCTTTGCAACAGAGCGCGGGATATCGAGCTATACCATTTTCACAATGAAACACAACTTGCTACGACCGGCCTCACAGTGATGGAAAAGCACTCCCTCGCGCCCGCACAACTACTGAATGTCGACGAATTGCGCAATCTCCTGCAACCAACGAACCACCCATTAGGCCGTCGAAAACCCAATGCAGATGGCCAGCCGAAACGATGAAGAGCAATTTTTCTAACATCACACTTCTCTCTAGCAAGCATCTCATCAGCCACATCAGTCTTGGCCCTGGATCATGCCTGCGCTCATTCAGAAAGCTACCAACAAAACACCAATTCAGGATCTCCTTGACCCGCGATGAATGAAGGCTCGCAAGCCACTTGCACAAGCAAAACCTGCCACGCTTGAAGTGGCCAGGATGCTGGGCTTGTGGTCCCATGTTCGGTGTTGTGCGGCCTTAGGTCAAGGCAATGGCATCGGTCCGTCAAGCTTTGATCACGAACTCAAGCATGTGCCTTGATCACAAAGAGAACAGGCTGTCGTATTAGTAATACTCAGGTCTATCAAGGTCGACCAGCATGCGCCGAAGTTCGAGAATGACGTGGCGCTGGGCCACGATGATCTGCCGCGTCAGCCGACGAATCGTCGAGTTGGAGGTCTTCTCCAGGGCATCGTGAGCCATCACGAGGGAACCGCCGTGGTGGGCAATCATCCCCTCCAGAAACCAGGTGACACGGATGGATCTGGTGGGGGAGCTGTCAGTCATGCGCATCGCCTCCATCTGGGCTGGGTTCATGCGCTCCAGGCCGCTGAGACTGTTCGGATCTCCACCAGCCCGCAGCGGCAGGGGATACACAGGTGCCTCTGGGAACCAGGCCTTGCGCCACGGGCCCATGGCCTTGATCTCTCGGGCCTGGTCACGCCAGATCGCATTGGCCCGGGCGCCAACGCCCGGAGAGCCAATGTCAAACACCTATTCACCCACGCGCAACGCACCGGTGTGGTGCTGCACCATCGCATCGAGCCAGCGCTGGTCGTAGGTGGCGCCGGCCGGACCGAGCTCCTGGTTGTGGCTGTTGCGGCCAGCACCTGGAACGGCGTTGTGGTGCTGAAGCTGGTGATGATGCTGGTGGTGTTCGGAGGGTGCCGCCTGTACCAGGACAGGAGCAGCGCAGAACCCAGCAGTCACCAAGAAAACGGCAAGTGCGCGCACGGTGGGAGAACAAGCGTTACCCCCACGATTCATCCTCCACCGCAGGAAGCGTCGCAACTTGGTCCTGCAGATCTACCGCTTCCACCGATCAGCTGCAGCGAGGACGGTTAAGGCCTGATGGGTGGTTTGGAATTCCGAGACGAGCCCCCGTCTTCAGCGGGCCGAAGCTTGATACCACTGGCGATACCACTGCTCCATCTGGGCAATCTCCTCACTCTGCACTTTCACCATGGCGGACTGCAGATCCCGGAGCTCTTGGTTCTGGGTGTGCCATTGGGCATGGGAGGCCATCATCACGCCCATGCGGTGGTGGGGAATCATCTGTTCGATGAAGGCACGATCGAAATCGGGGGCATTCTTCAGAACGTCGAGGCTGGTGGCCATGCCAGGCATCCCCTGCCCCATGGTCATCCCTGCTCCCCGACCCATTCCCCGGCCGGGCCCCATGCCCATGCCCGTGACACCAGCAGACCAAGTCGGTACGTCGCTGCCGTACCACTGCCGGTACCAACCGCCCATCTGGGCATTTTCTGCCGTCTGGCTGGCTTTGATCTGGGCAGCCAGAGCCTTGATCTGAGGTCGTTGGGCGCGGACCAGCGCCAGTTCGGCCATGGCGATGGCGCCATCGTGATGGGAAGTCATCATCACGATGAAGCGTTGATCGACGGATCGGCCTCTGATCGGCATCCCCATGGGGGCTGCTGCTGCACCGCCTGTGGGTGGCGGGGCAGCCATCCCAGCAAGGCCGCAAATCGTTCCAGAAAGATGCAGTACACCGGCGGTGATGGCGCCAGCAACGCTCCAACGGCCACGTGCCATTGATTTCATCGTGGCTCTACCAACACAGTGGTCCTGCCAGCATGAAGAGATCAATCCGGCTGATCGTTGCCTGCAGCACGAATGCTGTTCGGCAAAGCGGTGTGCGGATGGCCTGGGCGCCATGCGAGCTAGCGATCCTGATGAGGTGATGCTCTCTTTCCTTCCCAGGTGATGAGCCGCCCCCTCAGCTCGCTGGCTGCGCCAGAGCCACACTGGAGCCAGCCCACGTCTTGACGGCACTGCAGCGATCCCTGAGCGCAAGCCCCCTTCATGAAGAGCCGTTGCCGACGGTGAAGAGCGGTATCGAATGCTCTGCTGGCCTTGCCGCTTTCCGCAGGCCAGCCCATCGTGGTGGCAACGGGATTCGGAGGCTCCATCGATGGACGACACCCCCCCTGAGCACCAGTCAGGAGCGCGCTGACGATCCGGCCCCTGCTCCAACACTCTCGACGGATCTCTGACGTTCCTGGCGTGATCGCCGTCCATTGCATCGCTTGAGGTGCCCCGGATTCAACGGAACGTCCCAATCGACACCTGGCCCCAGGTGCCAGCGCCGGCAGCTCCGCCCACAACTGAAGATCCTGTGATCCCACGAGATCACCATATTCCGATCCAGCCAAAACCTCGCACAGCTGCGCCCGACCACCCTGGGCCCGATCCCCTGGGACATAACCGCGGCTGAGCAGACAAATGCCCGGGGGCCTCGCCCCGGGCTTTGTTGTGGCAACTGAACCGCCGCAGCTGCCGCTCCGCTGCTTCAAAAGCAGGCTGTACGGCAAGCCCGATGGTTTCTGCATGCAGCACCCTGTCTGCAGCCTCTACCACCCGGGCTTGGTCGGCTCTGAACATCGCCCTGTGGCTGGCTTGGGTCCAGCAGCTTTGCTGCACGAAGCCCCAAGCCGTGGTGACCGGCCTATGACCAGGTTCAACGAACCATCGACATGGCTCCAATCCCCATGACTGATTCCTCCCGGCCTCCCATGGCCACCCAGGACGTGGCGATACACATGATTGCCTCGGCCGCGCGCATCCTGCTGATGCTGGGCACCGCCATCCTGATCGGCGAAGTGGCTGCAGGCCCCACGAAAAAGCTGCTCGAGGCAAGAGCCCACCGCCGGAGCACCGTGAATGAAGATGGCGAACCCGTCGATTGAGTTATCAGCCAGAACCCAATGGAACTGCAATCTTGTCAACCGCATGGAGCAGCCGCGCGAACCACTGTGATAAGCGCAGACCCTCAGTACGGCACGGTCCTGCATGACTCCCAGGCAGGTCAAAGGTTGGAGATCGGCCAATTGCGCGCCTGCCAAAGAACCGCTGAAGGCTGCTCACCAAAGAGCTGCTTGAAATCACGGGAAAACGATGCCCCGCTCAAAAAGCCCAAGCCTTGGGCAATCGAACTCACTGTGTCGTGAGGCAGGGGATGCTTGAGCCGTTCGCGGGCCATGCTCATCCGGCATCGCTTTACCCACTGCATGGGAGTACAGCCAATGTGCGTGCGGAATGCCACCTGGAGCGTGCGGCGGGAATACCCTGCCTGCCGTTCCAGGTCGGAGAGTGCCAATGGCTGGGCAGCATGGGCCTGAATCCAATCAGCGAGCGCGTGTACCCAGGCCGATATCTCACCATTCAAGGGAGCTATGCCATCACCACCGGTGATGTCTCGAAGTTCAGGCAACAGGAGCAGCACCCAGAGACGAAGAATCTGATCATCAATACGGGACTGATGCACGAGCGTGCCACCAGCAGCAAGCAGACTATCAAGGTTTTGATATGAGGAGTAGAGCACATCGGCCAGACGCCAATTGCATCGTTCTTCCACTGTAATGAGACGGGGGAACGCGAGTCTTGTCTTTATTCGAGCAGCAGTTTCATCTGGCCCCGCCATCAACAGAGCAGTTTCCAGCAATGTGTCTGGGTCGACAAACGTGACAATGCCAGCCGTCACTGTATTCTCAATTTGGAGTGGACCGGGCGGCACGTACAACAGGGATTGACGCGTCCAGCTATCGAGCCAGTGGCGGTCGACCCGCCATCGCGTTAGTCCCTTGTAGGGCATCACAAGATGGGCAAGCCCTGATCCGCTACTTTCGAGTTGGATGGCCGAGCCAAGGGTGCTCAGAATCCGCATGCCGCCAATCGGCAGCATCGCCATGGAATTACTGAAAGGACCCTGCCGCGAGGTTGGCTCACAGATATTGCTGGGTGTAAATGCATTGAGTTGCTCAGCCCAAGCCTGCGGATCCTCAAAGTGATAGCTCACCCCAGGCTGGCCCAACAGTGGAATGCGCGTAGTATCAACCGCTGGGATGATCACAGGAACAAGGCTGGGTTTGATGAGTGTTGCTAAGCAACCTCAGGGGGCAGGGCTAGGCATCGGTAATCGATAGGCCCCGCTCAGCACCGAAGCACCCGGCCGATAAATGCGCATCAGCAGATTCCAGCCCGGTGCCACATCCACCCGATTGGGTCGATTACCGCAGGCCTGCTCAGAGCCAAAGGCCATGGTGAAGGTGCCATTGGGATTGAGCACCACGTTGCTGGAATTAACAACCGCATTGGCATGCTTCATGTAGCCGTCCTCGCCGTAGAGGGTGATCGACCAGAAGGCCTTGTTCTCCGGCACCGCATAGGTGGCGGTGTGGCACAGGCGGTGATCAAACGCACCGGTGGTACTGAGATAGGTGGCATCGACCTCCGGATTCAGGCCCCAGCCAGCAGCTGCCGCCAGATGGCGGGTGCGTTCATTCACCGTGCCGCGGGGACCCATCATGCCCTTGTAACTGGGATAGGCCTTGGCCTCCTGCTCATAACGCTGGGTGAGGGCCTTGAGGGAGGCCTGATCCCAGCGCTGCGGCGGTAGCGGATCGCCATT
Source organism: Prochlorococcaceae cyanobacterium (assembly GCA_044238185.1). Taxonomy (GTDB): domain Bacteria; phylum Cyanobacteriota; class Cyanobacteriia; order PCC-6307; family Cyanobiaceae; genus NIES-981. The sequence goes on from JBIIDV010000037.1 coordinate 8,168, forward strand.
GGTCGCCTTCACCACCACCGAATCCTGGAGGCGATTGACCTCAGCGATCTCCGCTGGATCCTTGGGGTTGAACAGCTGGGTGCGCACCACCACCGCCAGATACTTGGTGTCCTTCGGCAACGGGTAGGTGCCGGGTTCGTAGAACACGGCTGGGGAGTAGTGGTCGTTGTCGACCAGCTGCACCGACATGAACCGCCCCTTGGGCAGCGGCGGGATCGTGACCGTCGCACCCTTGGAGGTGTCCACGATCGAGGCGGAATAGAGGGTGTCGAGATTCATCCGCACCACCGTCTGCTGTTCCAGCGGCGTGGGCTTGCGGATCACAAACCAGCGGTTCACGCCGCCGGCCTGGCGGGCGATGTTGTGGAAGGTGCGATCGGTCTCGGCGCGGATGTAGGTCTGGGGCGTCACCACCTCGCCACCAGGCGATGGGGCCTGGGCTTGGGGCACCTGAGCCTGGAGCGGCTCGGCCTTGAGTGCCGGCGGTTTCCACTGCCCCTGGAGCGCCGCCGCTTTCGGCCAGTACAAGCGCATGGTCAGCGAAAAGGGCCCATCGGGTGCGGGCAGCCAGTTCGCCTCCTGGGCCTTGATGGGGGGCTGGTGTTGCACCAGCAGGGTGAGGCCGCCGTCGGGATCCCGTTTGAGCCCAGGCAGCATCGACGAATTGATCAGGTAACGGTTAAGCGGGTTGGCATACAACAGGCTCTCCGGCAGGCGATACAGCGTCAGCGACCAGAACGAATTCACCGGTGGCAGCTCCCCCGATGCGAAGCGCAGACGGTAGGCATTGCGGCGGCCGTCGAGCTTGTTGCCGCCCTCATCCACGAAATACACCGGATAGAGCGCCTCCTCACGGCTGTTGCCGTAGATGCCCAGTACAGCGGCCGCCATGCGGTTGAGGTTGTTGTTGGTCAGAAACTCACGTGTGCCAAACAGCTCACCGGAGGTCATCTCCCCCTTGTCGATGCGGGCCTTGAGCGTGGCGAAATCGCGCCAGGCGTCGGCCATGCCCGCCTCGAGAGCCGCGCGGGTCTGGGGAGAAAGCTTGCTGGGGTCGAAGGGCTGGCCTTGCGCGATGCCGATGCGGGCAAATGCGGCGCGCTGTTTTTGGTCGGCAGGATGGGCGGGGGCGTAGGGCAGCAGGGCGTTCATCACTGCGAAAAACCGCAGCGAGGATTTCTGCTCCTCGGGCGTGAGCGGCTTCTCCAGGCGAAGGGCCGGCACCGCCGCCGGCGCCGGCCGACCGAGGAACGCCGAGAGCGGCTGCACGTTGTATTGGGCCTGGATCGCCTGCACCGCCTTGATGTCTCCGGCGTTGAACAGCTGGGTGCGGTAGAGGGCCAGGGCCAGATCCGTCTCGGAGCGAATCACCTTGGTAATCCCCGCGGGTGGGGTGCCCGTCCAGCCGGGACCAGCGATCAAATACGACCCACCGCCGTTGCCGGTGGTGCGACTGCCGAGATAGGCGAAGTTATGGGTGTAGAGATCGATCAGCTGGATGCTCCAGTAGCGCTTCTGCTCGATCGGGGGCACGGTGAAAACGATCGGTTCCCGGCGCAGATCCAGGCCCACCCAGGAGTAGGGCGTGTCGGAGTTGGGGGTCTGCACAGCCGTGTCGGCTGGGGTGTAGACGCGGGGAACGTTGAGGAGCTGGTTGTAGGGCGCCTTGTAGTCGGGGTTGGCAGGATCGAGGAAGTAGGCGTGTTGGATTCGGTAGTTGTCCACCATCGGGAAGCCATACACGTAGGCATCCCGGGCGATCTGGCGAATTTCAGCCGTCGATGGCATCACCTGAGCCACCTCGGCAACAACCGGCAACGGGACAGCCAGCAGGGCAGTCAGAGTGGCGCGTCACATCGGCAAACAGAGGGTGCAGACCCTCCGATTGTGAGTTGGCGGATGAACGGATGCCTCCAGAGCATTCCAATTGCGCAGCGAGGCATCACAGTGATGCGCTCAATGCAAAGGCTAGGCCCCTCTCCACTTTCACGGCCCGCTGGCCACAGGCAGGCAGGCAGGCCTCAACAGGTGGCGCGTGCGCGTGTAGGCCAGCTGCTCCTCCACTTGCTGAACCACCGTTTGCTGATAATCGAGAAAATGCTCGTTGAGCATTAGCAGCCAGAGATAATCATCAAGGATCAGCGGATGGTTGATCAGGATGTCTGCAAGTTGCTGCCAGAACACGGAACGGCTGGGGCGTTTGACTCCTTGTCTCCAGATCATGATGAGCACACCACCCAGCCAGCCGCTGCTCTGGATCCTGGCTCGGACCCTGGGGATACCCTTGGCATGGCGGCTGCGCCCTTGCGCCAGCTTGCAGGCATAGCGATGCACCCGTTGGGCGTAGGCGACGGGGTCGTAGAGGTCGCTGAAGGCCTGCAGAAATTCGGCCGCGATGTCGGCCATGGGTCGATCGGGCAGGAAATTCAGCAGATGGGTCTGCACGCCTTGGTCAAACTGATCGTCGGCATCGAGAAGCCGCCCCTCCCTAGCAAGGCGATGCCAGAGCGCGGTGTTTGGCAGAGCCACCAGGATGCCCAGCATCGCCAGGGGAATGGCGGTGCGGTTCACAAACTCCACGATGCGCTGGCCGGCGCCGGGCTGCTCGCCATCAAACCCCAGGATGAAGCCGGCCATCACGAGCAGGCCGTGATCGGTGATCGCATCCACCGCCTCCACCAGCGGACTGCGGGTGTTCTGCAGTTTGTTGGTGACCCGCAGGCTGGCTTGGTCGGGGGTCTCGATGCCGAGGAACACCCGTCTGAAGCCGCTGCTTACCATGGCCTGCATCAGCTCGGGATCGCTGGAGAGATCCACGGAAGCTTCCGTGGTGAAGCGAAAGGGATATCCGTGGCGTTGCTGCCAGTGCTTGAGGTCAGGCAGCAATACCTTCACATTTCGCTTGTTGCCGATGAAGTTGTCATCCACCAGGAAGATGTCACCACGCCAGCCCAGGGCATGAAGCTGGTCGAGTTCCTGCAGTAATTGCAGCGGCTGTTTGGTGCGCGGCTTCCGCCCATACAGCACGATGATGTCGCAGAACTCACATTGAAATGGACAGCCTCGCGAAAATTGCACGGCCATCATGTTGTACGCCTCCATCTCCAGTAGATCGAAGCGTGGAATCGGCGAGAGGCCCATATCAGGGCGGTCACCGTTGGCGCTGAACCGGCCCTGCGTCTCGCCACGGTTCAAAGCATCCAGGAACAGTGGGATGGTGAGTTCTCCTTCGTCGAGGATCAGGTACTGGGCCTGCTGCAGCTCAGGTGCGTCCGGAGTGGAGCTCACATAGGGACCACCAACCGCCACAGGCAGCTGGTGAGCGGCGGCCTGCTGGATCAGCCGCACCAGATCCTGCTTTTGCACGATCATGGCTGAGGCGATCACCAGATCAGCCCAGCGCCAATCGTCATCGCTGATCTCACGCACATTGCAGTCGATCATCCGCAGGTCCCACGAACGGGGCAAGAGGGCGGCAACCGTAATCAGTCCCAACGGTGGCAACAACACCTTGCTACCCACAAGTTCGAGTACGCCGTGCATACTCCAGTAGGTTTTTGGAAAGCGCGGATAAACCAGCAGAATGCGCATACCGATTCAGGATTCCGCAACTTCCCTGAATCATGTTGTGCAAGCCAGCGCGTCTAGTTGCCAAGCTGCGCATTCACGGCACAAGCCATGCATCGCGCCTTCTGCACCAGCTGTTCAGACCAAGGGGTCGGTCCGCAGGAGCACCCTCAGTTCTGGGAGCGGGGCTCCACCGCGAGAGCCGCATCGCGCTGGAACAGGCCGTCGAGATAGTGGCGCGTCACGGCCCGGTCCTTGCAGCCGTGCTGGAACAGAAACCCGGCCAAGGCAGCCTGGAGCAGGCGGTATTGATCCCAGTTGGGATGGCTGGCGATGTACTCCCGCATCGACGCGTACAGGTCCTCGGGGAACTCATTGACGATGCTCACGTGGGCCGGGGGATGGTCGGGGATCTGGCTCATGGGCGCACCGCGTGGACGCCTCCATCAATCCACGGCCATAGCGGTTCCGTCAAAGCAGCAGAACCACTCCGGGAAGAACGGGTCTCCCAGCAAGACTGCAGGTATGGTGCGCTTTTGCCGCCAGCATGCGGCCCCTGTGCTCCCTGGCGACATGGCGCGCAGGGGGAGTCAAGAGGAGAGCCGTTTTCCGCATCAACAACCGCAATCCGACGGCTGGGGCGTGGGTCTCAGCCGTTCATCCTGTGGAAAACCTGCTGATTGTCGTGGGAAACCGCTCACTCCTGGGGAAAACTCCATCCTTCAGGAGGGCTGATGGTTCAGCCGCTGCACAGCAGCAGCGGCAATCAGGCGCCGCAGAACTGCTGATTTTTCGCCCACGGCTTGCCGAACACCACAGCGCCGGCGAAACCTTCAACATGGCCTTGCCCCGTCGGTCAGCTATGGCATGCCCGCGGTGATGCGGATCCGGGGATACTGCCCTCAGTCGCACGCACCTGAACCGTCGGGCCCCAGGCTGCTCGGCAGGTGGCCGGTCTTCACCCAGATGGTGCAGCCGGCGTCACTCCAGGGCCGGTGCACGCTGCCGGGGGGATTGCGCAGCCAGCTGCCGGCGGGATAGCTGCCGTGCTCGTCGAGGAACACACCGGCGAGCACCAGGATCTCCTCACCGCCGGGATGGCCGTGGGGTTGGAACACGGTGCCCGGTGCCCAGCGCACCAGCGCCACGTGCTCGGAACCGAAGGCGTGCAGCGGCATCACCTCCAGCCCGCTCACCAGCCCCGGCACCCAAGCCGCGCTGCGGGTGTCGATCACCAGGCGCTGCTGATCAGCCGGGTGCATCTGGTGCAGCTTCACCAGGATCGTGCAGCCCTGCTCACTGAACGGGGCATGGCTGGAACCGACGGGATTGCGCAGGTAGGTGCCGGCGGCGTAATCCCCCTGCTCATCCGAGAACGTGCCCTCCAGCACCAGAATCTCCTCGCCGCCGCCATGGCTGTGGCATTCAAAGTGGCTGCCCGGGGCGTAGCGCACGATCGAGGTGGCCCGGGCCACCTCGCCGCCGCGGCGATCGAGCAGGCGGCGGTCCACCCCCGCCATGGGGGAGGGCCGCCAGGCGAGGGCACTGGTGTTGAGCAGCGCGCGTTGGCTGAGGTCGGCATGGAGCTCCATGGCGTCGATTCTGATCAGCGGGACGCGAGCAGCGGAGGCGGGGGCCTACGGATCGGCCGCACCAGGCCGCTCCGGGGAGATGAGAGTCCGACCCCAAGGGGGGCAGAACGCCAGCAGATCATGCCCTGCGCTCCGGTGGTCTTTGTGGTGGTTGCCCATGGCCAGTGATCAGGCATAGCCAATGGACCCCAGCCAGCCGAGGATTTGACTGGCACTGCTGGTGTTGGAGCTGGGCTGGCCGTCTGGCCCATTGCTGCGGTTGTTGTCAATGTTGCTGCCACCATCACAGTGCCAGGAAGCTGGTTTGCGGAACAATCCGCCGCAGCGAAGAGTGTGCTGAGGCGCAGACGGGGAATCGACCAGGTGGATGGCGTTGACTGATGACTTTCCAAATTCAATCCGTCGCTTATCATTATTGAGAACCACCTTGAAGATCATGCTCACCGGATCAGACCTGCTGGCCAAAGTCAAAGAACTTGGCAATGTGTCCAAGTCTGAACTGGTGCGCGAGTGCGGCTATGTGAGCACCAAAAAGGATGGCGCCGAGCGGCTGAATTTCACCGCCTTCTATGAGGCGCTGCTGGAGGCCAAAGGTCTGAGCCTGGGCAGTGATGGCGCTGGCCGGGGCAAGGCCGGCCGCAAGCTCAGCTATGTGGCCACGGTGCAGGGCAACGGCAACCTGCTGGTGGGCAAGGCCTACACGGCGATGCTGGACCTCCAGCCCGGCGATGAATTCGAGATCAAGCTGGGGCGCAAGCAGATCAAGCTGGTGCCAGCTGGCAGCGCAGAGGATGAAGACGCCGCTGATCTCGCTGCGTAATGTTTGATTGCGAACAGCTGCACTGCCTGTCTGCCCCGCTAAATGGTTGAGGTCAGGCGTCAGCGCCCTCGACGCCGATCAGAGCTGCCGTGTTGCGAAGCCTCGGCAGCTCCGGAACCCCCCCGCCAATCGCGGGGGTTTTCTGTTGGCAGGCCCCAGAGACTGAGGCACAAGCGGGACCTTCACCCAGCCTGCAGGGGAACTGTGCTGAGTTCTGATCCCCAACGCACGGCCGGATCGAGCGCCTGCATCGGCGAGCTGATGCGGAGCCTGCATTGAGCGATCTCTCCATCCGGCCTGGATCGCCGCCGCTGGCTGAACACCGTTGTGGGAGATTCGCTGCTGCGGTTGGCCTCGATCTCCTGCCGGCAGCGTTCCACCAGCTCCTGGCGCAGGCCATCGGGTCTGTCGATGCGGATGCCGCCGCCAAAGGCGAACAGCCAGCTGCGCAGATCGATGTCGGCCGCCACGGTCCAGGGGGGCAGATCGGGCACCACCGGGTAAGGGGTGAGTGGACTCGGCGGGGCCTGGTTCCAGCACGTGCGGGGCCCTGGGGTAATGCCACCAGCTGTCGCCGGGCAGGGGCGCGGAGAAGCGGGGGTGCACAATCGGGTAGCGCTGCAGCCCCTCGCGGATGAACGCGAAGGCCCAGGGGGCGCAGCGAAAGCGCAGGGTGACCAGGGCCTGGCTGCGCCGCTGGGCTGAGGAACTGGCGACGGCCAGCTGCTCAGCAGCTGCCATGACCAGCGGCGCGGCAGAAGCCACAGCCGCTGCTGAGGGTGAAGGCGGGAGGTTGCGCGCCGGCCTCTTCTGGACCTCTCGTCGCGGAACAGACCATGAATACGGGCGCTGATTGGCTGCAGAAGGGCGCAGGTCTCCAGCCGCTCAGCCGGGACATACAGGCCCTGCCAAAGCGAAACGGACCTAGGCCACCGAGTTGTGTTACGCATTCCGGGCCATCGCAGCGTCCTCGCTGTAGAAGGTGCGATGACCGATCAACCAACGCTGCATCGCTGCTGCCACTCGCAGGGCGGATTGTCTCTAGCGTGATCAAATCGGTGCAGTGGCATCGGCATCACCCTCAGCATCGGTCGCGCCATCGGATTCATCCAGACAGCACACCTGTTTCACTTCGATCCTGAGGAACTAGGGCAGATGTGGGCCATTCATTCCTTTGGAGCCGACAGTCTGGCACTGTTTCTGATCATCCTGGCGCGCTATTTCCTGGTGGCTGGAGGGTGCTGGTGGCTGGTGCATCGTTGCCGTCCCCGCGCTGCAGCGGCGGTGTCGGAGCTGCAGGGCCAGCGGATCCGCGACGGAATCCGCCATGACATTCGCCTGTCGGTGCTCTCGACGGCGGTCTTCGCCGTGGCCGCCGCAGCGGTGCTGTGGCTGCAGGCCCACGGCTGCACCCGGCTGTACACGGGCGCCGATTCCAACACCTGGTGGTACCTGGGGGTGAGCTATGTGGCGGTGCTGATCCTGCAGGATGCCCTCTTCTACGCCACCCACCGCCTGTTCCATCATCCGGCGCTGTATGCCGCGTTCCACCGGGGCCACCATCGCTCGCGCCGACCCACCCCCTGGACTTCCTTCGCCTTCGATCCGCCGGAAGCCCTGGTGCAGGCCCTGTTTCTGGTGGCGATTGTGATGCTGATCCCCCTGCACCTGATCACCCTGCTGGCCGTGCTCAGCACCATGACCGTGTGGGCAATCGTGAACCACCTCGGCCTCGATTGCCTGCCGCCCCGCTTCCCTCACCACCTGCTGGGCCGCTGGGTGATCGGTCCGGCGCACCATTCCCTGCACCACAGGCGGCCTGCGGTGCACTTCGGCCTCTACTTCACCTTCTGGGACCGGGTGTGCGGCACGCAGGATGCCAGCTACGCCATCGGTCTGAACGTTCCGGCAGTTTGGTAGTGAGGGCTGGAGCCCCTGGACTGATGGCCCCTGCCCCAGATCGAGGATCCGGATCCGGCTGGGTGAGCCTCACCAGAGGCCTGGCAGTAGCCGGGCACTGCGCTGCTGCCAGGCGTTGAACTCCGGGTACTTCGCCGCCATCTGCGTTTCCTTCTGGCCGATGCGCTGCAGGTAAATCAACAGCACCAGCCCCGGCACCAGGTAGGCCCAGCCGTTGCCGGCCACCACCGCGAAGCTCAAATAGCGCAGCAGATCGCCGAGGTAGTTCACATGGCGCACCCGCCGCCAGATGCCGTCGCTCACCAGGCCAGCCCCCATCGCCTTGGCGGTGGTTTTCTGGGCATCGGCGCTGGCGTTGATCAGGCTGCCGAAGCTGAACAACCCCAGCGCCACGGCCACGGCAGCCTGGGAGATCGGCACCGGATTCAGAAAGGCCAGCAACCCCGGCAGGCTGTAGAGCACCCCGATGAACAGCAGGGCGAAGCCGAAGCCCACCACCCCCACCCGCTCGCTGAACAGCTGGCGGGTGCGCTCGGGGAACAGCCACTGCTCCAGCAGCCACCAGAGGCAGTAGCTGATGTGCAGGCTGAGGTAGATCACCTGGCGCATGCCCGGCACCCCCAACACGCCTGCCAGCACCAGCAACAACACGATCGTGAGCGCCTTGGCGGTGTTGATCGCCGTGAGTTGGCTCCAGCCCATGCGCACACCCTTGATGGCGGCACCCTATCGGCTCTGGCGGGGCGCGCGATGACCAGGATCGGTGGCACCGCCACTACAAGCTGGGTCCTTACCTGCTGCACGACCTGCGCATCGGCGCCGGCACGGCCGGACCGGCCTGGTTGGTGGTGCTGCAGACAGCGCGAAGGCTGCCGTGGCCTGCTGGAGGCTGGTTGGAGGTGTCCGGGCGGCGCCGTGAACCCCCCTTCATGAAGAGCCGTTGCCGACGGTGAAGAGCGGTATCAAATGCTCTGCAGCACCTGACGCCCCCCCCCCGCTGGCAGAGCCATCGGGGTGGCAACGGGATTCGGAGGCTCCACGGATGGACGACACCCCCCCTAGGCCCGATCCCCTGGGACAAAACCGCGGCTGAGCAGACAAATGCCCGGGGGCCTCGACCCGGGCTTTGTTCTTGGAATGCTGATCGCCGATGGTTTCAGCTGCACCCAAACGGCAACGCCATCAAAGAGGAATGGGGCCGGTGGTCAAGGCGTTCGAGGCCTGCCCCCGGGGGTACACCCCTGTGAAATGAAGTACCCGCACCGGCAAGGATCAGAGCCGGGAGACCGCCGCCGAAATCCTGCGGTTCTGGTTGGAGGAGAGGCGGCCCCGCCAATGATTTACCCAGGACCCGGCCGTGACGCCCAGCTACGGGAACGCTGTCTCAGCCTCACCCAGCGGGCGGTGGGCGGCTGGGTCAGCGAGCCAGGAAGCGCTCTGGCGCTTGTGCTACTGCTTGATCAGATCCCGCAGACGCCCCAGCACCCGGGGGCAACGCTTCAACTCGATTGAGAGTCCAGGTGACTGGTTCTCGATGATGCTGAAATCGGGCGCTAGATCAAGGGCTGGCACGATCGCGTCCGCCACATTGGGCTGAAGCCTGCACATCGTCCGCCGGCATTAAATCGAGCAATTCCGAACTACTAATGCCATGGGTCAAGATGTCAACACGACTGGAAGGAGGACAGGAGAACAGCAGTCCTCAAACGGAAAGATCACCTTATCGTGAAAAAAGAAATCGTGTCCGACACAACAAAGAATCACCATCTGAGAACTCGGGTTTAGGTAGTGATGAGTGCCCATTTCGAAACACCACTGGGTAGGCCTTGATGATGGCGAAATCCGGCTTACCCCATTGGAGATCATGGACACCAGGCTGGCCATTGTCCCCCAATGGGGGTATCCAAATGGTGCCTTTCGGTATGCGTAGGCAACGTTCCCTGGCCGCACCCTCATAGCGCTAGATTCATGGAATCAATCCAACATCCAAACAGTGCACTGCCATGGCTACCATTGCTGAGCAGCATCAGGTTTACCAAGCCGCGCTCGCCGAGGCTCAGGCCAAAGGTGATGATGCAATTGCCCGCAAGCTGCAGCAACAGATCCAGGAACTTGAAGAATTTCAGCAACGTCATCCAGATCAGGATGTGGCTCCATCCCCCTTTGAGGTTTTTTGCGATCTGAACCCCTCTAACGCGAACTGCCGGGTGTATGACGACTGAACTGCCCTGTCGACACCAGTCTCGATTCCAGTTCCCTAGGTGGGGACAAAGCCCTGGGGTCGGCCCAAGCCGAACATCATCACAAGCGGCTGATTAATAAAAGCTCTAGCAATATCCTCGAATTCGGCAGCGATCCGCTGAAACGCCTCCACGAGCTCGGGATCAAATTTGCTGCCTGCCAGAGCTTCAAGGTAGGCGCTGTCATCGGCGTAGATGTAGGGAATTTTCTAGCAATGCTTGAAGATCAGGGCGTCGTAGACATCCTCCACTTCCATCAGACGGGTGGCCAGGGGAATCGCCTCACCAACCAGACCATCTGGATACCCAGTGCCATCCCAGTTCTCATGATGGTGATGGGCAGTTTCCCAGGCAAAGTGTAGGAGCTGCTGGGTGCATCCAGCAGCTGCGCAGCGGTAGCGATGATCTGCGCCCCGAGCGCTGCATGACTTTTCATGACCTCAAATTCATCCGACGTCAGCTTGCCGGGCTTGAGCTGAATGCCATCGGGGATACCCACCTTGCCAATGTCATGCAGGGGGCTGAATTGTAGAGGATATCAATGCTGACGGCATCCAGAAAAGCGCCATAGGTCGAGTTCCACTGCAGATCCTCAGCCAGGGCCAGAACATAATTCTGAGTACGGCGAATGTGCATGCCGATTTCGTAATCACGGGTTTCAGCGAGGGAGGCCATCGCCATGATCGTGACCTCCTGAACTTTCTGCACCTCACGCGTCCGTCGCTCCACCTCAACACTGAGAAAGCGATTGTTATCAGCAAGCCAATCATTGGCTCGCTTGAGAGGCACGTGGGTTGCTACCCTGGCCAGCACCAGCGAGGGGGAGATTGGCATTGTAATGTAGTCGAAATAGACACAGGCAAACCCTGCCGGGGAACCAACGCTGTGATCGACTCCTTGAAGGGCCTGATTCAGGACCCTTGCAGTTCCCCCATGGGCAGTGACACCCTTAATTCGGTGAGTGCCTCGAACTCCTCTAGATCCACCGCTCGCAGCTGAAGTTGCTCCCATTGCGCTAGGAGGCGTTGGCTTGGGCGCGGGGTGCATCCTCCTGCTTTGCAACCCGTTGGCTCTACCAACCAGCTGGCCGTCACCCCCAGGGCCACGCTTGGGACATCGAAAAACCCCGCCGTTGGCGGGGGTCTCCGGATCTTGCGACCCGGTGCTCGGCTCGGCGTCGAGGGCGCGGACACCTGGTATCAACAAATGGGACTGGGGTGAGAGGCGGCGCTGATCGCAATGGACAGTGAAGAGCGGATGGTTCAGGCCGCAGATGCCGACTTCTCTTCTTCTGCGCTGCCAGCAGGGATCAGCTTGATCTGCTTGTGGCCCAGCTTGATCTCGAACTCATCGCCGGGCAGCAGATCCAGCATCGCCGTGTAGGCCTTGCCCACCAGCAGGTTGCCGTTTCCTTGCACGGTGGCCACATAGCTGAGCTTGCGGCCGGCCTTGCCCCGGCCAGCACCATCACCACCCAGGCTGAGACCCTTGGCCTCCAGCAGCGCCTCATAGAAGGCGGTGAAGTTCAAGCGCTCGGCGCCATCCTTCTTGGTGCTCACATAGCCGCACTCACGCACGAGTTCAGACTTGGACGCATCGCCAAGCTCCTTGACTTTGGCGAGCAGATCTGATCCTGACAGCATGATTGTCCCCATTGACGCCATCACTATAGCCAGCCGATTGCGGGCGGTAGGGCTTGTTCAGGCTGGCCCAGGATCAAAGGTTGAAGGTGGCCAGCTCAGCAACCTGATCGGACGCTGGATCTGGCTTCAGTCGGACAGTGTGTCGCTCCCCGATGGCGATTTGAGGGGGTGCCATCACGGAAGCAGCCACCAGCCCGTTGCTGACAACACTGTGGTCGATCAGCTGTCACGCGCCTCCCCACGCTGCTTGCCTGGCTGGGACTGGCGCCTGCCCTTGCCACGAGCTAATGGCTGCGATTCGGTTGCCCCACCAGGGCGATTCGGTGCTCCGAACTCAGGTGGTGCAGACCGAATCGATCGGTTCGGCTCACCCCTCCCCTCGCCCGATCCATGGCGGCGACAGTGAATCCACCGGGGGCGAATGACGACCCCGCCACTCCAACCTTCGCCATCCGAACCATGCGTACCCTGCGTTCCTCCTCCCCCTTCGATCTGTTTGATCGCCTGGAGCAACAACTGAGCCAGCAGCTGCACAGCGCCGAGCGGGTGCCTGCCGCCGAGGTCCACGAGAGTGCCGAGGCCTATGAGCTCGTACTCGAACTGCCCGGCGTGGACAAGGCCGCCATCGAGGTGAAAGCGACTGATCGCACCCTGGTGATCAGCGCCGAGCGCCACAACCAGCGCCAGCAACCCGTCAGTGCCCAGCCTGATGGAGAAGCGGAAGCCAAGGCTGAGTCCAGCAACGCTGCCCCCGCGACGCTGCTCAGCGAGTTCCGCTACGGCACCTGGAGCCGCAGCTTCCGCTTCCCCCAGCCGATCGAGCGCGAGCAGATGCAGGCGGTGTACCGCGATGGCCTGCTCACCGTCACCGCTCCCAAGGCCAACAAGGTGAGCACCGTCACCGTGCAGGTGGAGGGCTGATGACCTGACGCCTTCCCTGGGCTGAAGCCCTGCTCATGAGAACCCCTGCCCCTGGCTCCGGCCGGGGGCTCTTTGTCGTTGAGGGGTCCGCGTACGCCAGCCTTGGTGCGCTGCCCGGCCCCAGAAGCCCCCCCATCCGGTCGATGTTTCCCGCCGCTCCGAACCCCGGCCTTCCCGAGCTGGTGGTGAAGGTGTATGGACCTGGGAGGCCGGGACTGGGGCAGGAGGCCGAGGTCTACCGCCGGATCGGCTCCCATCCCGCCTACTCCGAGTGCATCCACGTGGGGGATGGCTATCTCGTGCTGCGGCGACTGCACGGCATCGCCCTCTACGACTGCATGGCCGCAACGTGATGCACCACCAGGGCCGGGGTTTGATCGTGGACATCTCCGAATTCCTCAACCCAGAGCCTTGCCGGGCCTGGAGCGACCTGCGCTGGGCCTACCGCACGATCTACCGGCCGCTGAGCGCGCCACTGCGGCTGCGGGTGCCCGGGGCTGTGCTGAACGGGGTACGCCGTGGCTACCGCCTGATCCGGCGGCTGCGCAGGATCGCGGGGGGTGCTCCCCTGTCAGCCTCTGGCCTTGAAGAACCTGCGAATCTGGTCGAACCAGTTGCCGGGAAGGTCGCCGGAGCGCAGCTGAAGGCTCGCCATTGAGCGGGCCAGGGGCCAGCCGCCGCGCTGCAACACAGCCGACACATGCAGGATCACGGCGAGGGCGATCAGCAGCCAGGCCAGCAGATGCACGCTGTAGACGACGTGATGCAACTGGCCGTCTCGCAGCCAGTTCTCATCCATCAGCTTGCCGCTGCCCACCGCCAGGGCCAGGGCCAGCAGGGCGAGGGCATTGGCTGGCTGGCGCAGCCGGGCACGACCGACGGTGATCGCATAGGCAGCGAAGAGCAGGGCGATCGGCCACAGCAGAACTCCCACCGTGCCATGAATGTCGATCCATTCGCCGGCGAGGGTGAAGGGCAGGCGACCAAAGCGCCCGTCGGCGATGGAAAACACCACCAAGCCCGTGAGCCAGGCCAACGGCACGAGCAGAGCAGTGGTGCCATGCAGCAGGCGCAGGAGGGAGGGTTGGTAGGGGCGGGACATGGCGCCAAATGAGAAATCAGAACGTCGCGAGGATTGGGTCTCCAGGGCTTTACGGGCCGCGCATCAGCCCTGCTCCCAGCGGAAGCCCTGGTCCGCCCAGGCTTTGGGATCCTCGATCGGCTCTAGATGCGTGAGCACGTGGGTACGGGTCAACGTGGCTGCCACCTGGCGCTCCAGCTGCTCACAGAGGTCGTGGCCAGCCTGCACGCTCCAGTGGCCAGGCACGAGCACGTGGAAGGAAACAAAACGACGTGAACCAGCCACGCGGGTGCGCAAGGCATGGAAACGGATCTCGTCCGTTTCGCAGGCCGCCAACAGATCCTCCAGAACCTGTTGCTCGTGATCGGGCAGAGATCGATCCAGCAGGCCCGAGGCGGTTTCGTGAAACAGCTTCCAGCCGGTCACCACGATGTTCAACGCCACCGCGATCGCGATCAGCGGGTCGAGGATCGTCAGGCCGGTGAGCTTCACCAGGCCGATGCCGAGAACCACACCCGTTGAGGTCCAGACATCAGTGAGCAGATGGTGGGCATCGGCCCTCAGGGTGATCGAGTCGAAGCGGCGTGAGGCCTTCAACAGCACCCAGGCCACCCCCCCGTTGAGCGCGGTTGCCGCCAGGGAGATGGCCAGGCCAACGCCTAATTGCTCCAGGGGCTGGGGCTGCTGCAGGCGGCCGAGGGCGGCATGCATGATGGCGAGGGCTGCCACCACGATCAGGACGCTTTCAAGGCCGCTCGAGAAATATTCGGCCTTGAAATGGCCGTAGGGATGACTGCGATCGGCAGGTTTTGCGGCCAGGGTGAGCGCCCAGATCGCGCCGAGGGCGGCGACCAGGTTCACCACCGACTCCATCGCATCGGAGAGCAGACCCACCGAACCGGTGAGACGCCAGGCAACTGTTTTCAGCACGATCGTCACGATCGCCGCTGCCAGGGAAAGCAGCATGGTCGAGCGGGGTGAGTCAAAAGCCATGGGCAAGAAAACCGCTCTCCAAGGGAGGCAAGCGTTGTTCAGGTTGGACCAGCCTGCGTGTTGTGGAGACGACTGAAGGCGATCTGCCGACGGTTCAGCCCAGGACCTGTTTGAACGGGAACAAGCCGATTGCCAGACACAGCTGCCCGAGCACAGCCAGCTTGTCAGGCGACATCGAAAACTGAGCCAGAGGCGACACCAAAACTGAGCCACCTGGAGGCCGAGGAAGGGAGAGCAGCAACAGCAGGCCAGGGGCCAATGGTCCCGGCCGAGACGGACACGGCAATG
>JBIIDV010000038.1:0-23147 GCA_044238185.1 Prochlorococcaceae cyanobacterium
GTCATGGCCGAGCCGGGCCAGGGCGGGGGGCAGGGAACCCACCACATCGCCCATGCCACCCACCTTCACCAGGGGTGCGCACTCAGCCGCGGCGAACAGGACGCGCATCTCCACCACTCACCAGGTGGGCGCAACTGTAAGGGCGGTCTCCACCCCCTCCGGCAACGATCAGGGCAGCACGGTGACGGGGGTGCCCAGCTGCACCAGCTCGAACAGCTCCTGCACGTGCTCGTCGAACAGGCGCACGCAGCCATGGGACACCGCCTGGCCGACGCTGTCGCGGTTGGGGGTGCCGTGGAAGCCGGAGCTCACGCAGCCCTCCACCACCAGGTGCTCACGGCCGTTGAAGCCGGAGCGGCCGAGGCAGTCGCGGTGGAAGCCGATCCAGCGGCTGCCCAGGGGATTGGCCGGCCCCGGCGGCACCGTTTCGCCGGTGGCCGGATGCTCCCAGCTGGGATCGGCCACCCGCTCGATCACTTCAAAACGGCCCACCGGCGTCTCCCAGCCGGGCCGGCCCACGGCCACCGGGAAGCGGCGCAGCTCCCGGCCGTTCTCCAGCACCGTGAGGTGGCGGTTGCGGCGATCCAGCACCAGTTCCCGCTGGACCGGCGCCTGCTCCTGCAGCACCGCCACCTGCTCAGGGGCAGGGGGGGCGTCACGAAATGGGGCGCTCACCCGGATGCCGCCGCCGAGGGCGGCAGCGGCCGGCGGCAAACCCGCTGGAACCTCGGCTTGCGTGGGGGCAGCCAGCACCGGAGCCGCAGGCAGCAGAGCCAAGCTCAGGCCAGGGGTCAACCCACAGGTCAGGGCCAGAAGCGTCCTGAGGACAACCATCCGCCGGGCGCAGCAGCACATCACATCTGCTTCTCAAGGTAGCCAGGGCTCGGCGGAAAAGTCGGGCGGACGCTTCTCCAGGAAGGCATTGCGGCCCTCCTGGCCCTCGGCCGTCCGGTAAAAGAGGTGGGTGGCTTGGCCCGCCAGCTCCTGGATGCCGGCCAGGCCGTCGGTCTCGGCATTGAAGGCCGCCTTCAGGCAGCGGATCGCCGTGGGGCTGTGCTGCAGCACCTCCAGCGCCCAGCGCACCCCTTCCTCCTGCAGCTGCTCCAAGGGCACCACCGCGTTCACCAGCCCCATCGCCAGGGCCTCCTGAGCCCCGTACTGGCGGCAGAGGAACCAGATTTCCCGGGCCTTGCGCTGGCCCACCACCCGGGCCAGGTAACCAGCCCCGAAGCCCCCGTCAAAGCTGCCCACCCGGGGGCCGGTCTGGCCAAAGCGGGCATTCTCCGCAGCAATCGAGAGATCACAGAGCAGGTGCAGCACCTGGCCGCCGCCGATGGCATAGCCCGCCACCAGGGCGATCACCACCTTGGGCAGGCTGCGGATCAGCCGCTGCAGGTCGAGCACGTTGAGGCGGGGCAGACCGTCCTCGTCCACGTAGCCGCCGTCGCCGCGCACGCTCTGATCGCCGCCAGCGCAGAAGGCCCAGCCGCCATCGGCCGCCGGCCCGGCACCGGTGAACAGCACCACGCCGATGCGGGGGTTGTCGCGCACCCTGGCGAAGGCATCGCAGAGCTCGGTCACCGTGCGGGGGCGGAAGGCGTTGCGCTTGTGGGGCCGGTTGATCGTGATCCGGGCGATGCCCTCCTCGCTCACCTCCAGAACGATGTCCTCGTAGCTGCCGGCGGGTTGCCACACAACGCTCATGGCGGATCAACCAGGGAGCTGGCCATTCTGCGCAGCGCCTGGCGCCAGGCGGCATCGGCGCGGCGGTCGGTGCGCAGCACCAGCAGGGCCAGGGGCTGCTCCAGGCCCCAGGCCAGGGCGTCGTCCAGGCCATCCCAGCCCGCGAGCACGCGGCTGGGCACGCCATGGGCCGCCGCCAGGGCGGCCTGGTCCACCGCCTGGGGCATGGCGAACAGGCGCTCGAAATCGAGCGGGGCCGGCTCGCCATGGCCCAGCTCGGGGCTGCGAATCGGCAGCTGCTCGAAGATGCCGCCGCCGCCGTTGTCGATCAGCACCACCAGCAGGCGGCCGTGGAGCTGGCGGTGCCACAGCCAGCCGTTGCTGTCGTGCAGCAGGGCCAGATCGCCGCTGAGCAGCACCGCCCGGCCCGCCGCCTCGGCCACCCCGCAGGCGATCGAGAGGGTGCCGTCGATCCCCGAGGCGCCGCGGCAGCCCAGCAGCGGCCTGGACGGAGCGGCGTTGCCCGTAAAGCTCTCCCAGTCGCGCACCGGCGAGCTGTTGGCCAGCACCACGGGCAGCCCCGGGGGCAATCTGCGGGCCAACCAGCGGGCCAGGGCCGGCTCCCCCCAGGCCGCCGGCAGCTGTTGCTCGAGCAGGCCCTCCAGCCGCTGCTCCAAGGCCCGCCAAGCGGCGGCCTGGTGGCGGCACTCGGGGGCAGGCCCCGCCGCCAGGCTGGCCGGCGGCAGCTGGGCGAGCCAGCGGTCCAGCCCCGCGGCGCACGGCTCCCCGCAGCGGCCCAGGGGGTCGAGCGGCCGCGGGTCGCCCTCACTCACCAGCACCTGAGGGCCGCCGCAGGCCTCCAGCAGGGCCTGCAGGCGGCGGCTGGCCGGCAGGGGCCCCAGGCGCAGCACCTGCAGGGCGGGCAGGCTGGCGGCCAGGGGTCGCGGCAGGTTGGCCCCCACCAGGTCGTAGCCCGTCACCAGCTCCAGCTCCGGACAGCCGCGCAGGCCACTCAGGCCATCGGCCAGCACCGGCCAGCCCGTGCGCCGCTGCCAGCGCCCGAGGGCCTGAACAAAGCCAGCCCAGGCCCGGGGATGGCCCCGCCAGGGCCCGGCCACCACCAGCCCGGGGCGATCAGGATCCAACCCGGACAGCCCAGCCACCACCGCTGCCGCCGCCCCGGGGGCAGCGCCCCGGACAGACGGCTGGCTGCCAACAGGCGGCGCGTTGAGGGCCAGGGCCGCCGCCCGCTGCCGCAAGGCGGCGGCATCGGCATGCAGCGGTTCCTCGAAGGGCAGGTTGAGATGCACCGGCCCCGGCGCCTGGCCCGCGGCACCGCGGCAGTGGGCCAGGGCCGTCGCGCCCAGGGCCTCCAGCTCACCCGGAGCCATCGCCGCCAGGCCCGTGGGCGCCCCCTGGCCCAACCAGCGCAGGCAAGGGGCCAGGAAGCACTCCTGGTTCACCGTCTGGTTGGCACCACAGCCCTTGAGCCGCTCCGGCCGATCGGCCGTGAGCAGCAGCAGGGGCACGCTGCCGTAGTCGGCCTCGACCACCGCGGGCAGCAGGTTGGCCACCGCCGAGCCGGAGGTGGTGATCACGGCCGCCGGTTCGCCACTGGCCAGGGCCAGGCCCACGGCGAAGAAGGCCGCCGAGCGCTCGTCGATCGCGGTGTGCAGACAGCCCCGGCCGGCCGCCACCAGCAGGCCCACGGCACTGGCCAGGGGACCGGAGCGGCTGCCAGGACACACCACCCAGTGCTCCACACCCAGGCCCGCCAGCAGCCGCAGGGCCGCGTCCAGATTCCGGCCCGCCAGGGCAGGGTCGCCCAGTGACGCTGCGAGTGGCGCTGCGAGTGGCGGTGGGGGTGGGCTGAATGCGGAGCTGTCCACCTGCGAACGGGGCGTTAGCGCGATCTGGGCCCCATCCTGCAGCCGACCCTCCGTTGACCCGTGAACATCAGTGTTCGCCTTGAATCTGATGCACTTCCCGAAGAAGGTGATACAGCACCACAGGCAAACACCAAAGACAATGCGGCCTCCGACTCAATCCTGCCAGTACGATTCAACCAAGAAACAGAGAACGTTAGCAATTTCAGGGCATTACTTTTACACAATCTTGCTTGGGTGGCCTACGAAGGAAAGATGTACTACAGCAAGCAGTTCATTCTCGCATCAGAAGCATCACTCCCCCCAAAAGTAGTCGTCAAAGAACTAGAACCCACCAAGGAGGCAATCGAGTCGCACGCCAGCAAACGACGCCTCGCCGACCACTCCTACGCCCGACGAATCATTGGCGCAGGATCCCTGCGGAAAACTCGAAACGTTTCCCCAGCGAAAAAGCAACGGCAACCCACATCATTCCCGTCTTTAACGGAGCCTATGGCATGGTTGAAGCAAGACCAATGATTCCAACAACGAATGATTATCGCCAACAACACTTCTTCACCGAGCCAATTGCGAGTAGAGAAATCAAAGCCGCAATAGCTTTACATGAGCTCGACGACAAGAGCAAAACAAGCAATCCTCGCATTGCCTCCTGCAAACCAGCCAAGAATAGCCAATATTGCCAAGCCCTTCTCAAGACGCGAGAAACCTGAGCATCAGCCGTTGCGCGTGATCTTTTTGAAATGAAGACGTAAACATTTGGGCCATAGCCAGCCCCAACGGCGAAGGGGGCCAGAACAATTCTTGGCGATGCGATGGCCAATCAGCCCGCGGGCTCGCAGTCCAGCAGCAGGCCTGAGCCTGCTGGGATTGGCCATGGGGAGCTGCAGGATGGACCCACTGGCGCCCCTTGCCCTTGTCCACGACCCCGAATCCCACCCCAAGCCCGAACCCTGGGGTGCAGTGGTGGCAGCAGCTGCGCACCCTGCTGCTCTGGGTGGCCCTGGCCCTGGCGCTGCGCTGGGCCGTGATCGAGCCCCGCTGGATTCCCTCCGGCTCGATGCTGCCCACCCTGCAGCTGGAGGACCGGGTGCTGGTGGAAAAGCTTCGGGTGCGGCTGCACCGGCCCCTGCCCGCCGGCACGGTGGTGGTGTTCCACCCGCCACCGCAGTTGCAGGCGGCGGGCTACGGCGCCGAGACGGCCCTGATCAAGCGGCTGGTGGGACTGCCCGGCGACCGCATCGCCGTGCACGACGGCCAGCTCTGGCGCAACGGCCAGCCGGTGCGACCCGACTGGGGCGCCGAGCCGATGGCCTATGAGCTGCCGGAGCGCACGGTTCCCCCGGGGCAGCTGCTGGTGCTGGGGGACAACCGCAACGCCAGCCTCGACTCCCACCTCTGGGGCACCCTGCCCGAGCAGGAGCTGATCGGCACGGCGGTGCTGCGCTACTGGCCCCTGAACCGGTTCGGGCCGATTCGGTTCTCCCCAACCGAGCAGCCGGGTGGAGCTGCAGGGTAACTCGACTAGGGTGCACAAGTGACGCAGAGCACACCGAGGAATGTTCAACCCGGAGTTCCTGACGAGCGACAACGAATCGATCAGTGGCAACGCCCTGATCCAGTACCTCCAGGAGCAGTCCCCGGATGTGCTGCAACGGGTTGCCCGCTCGGCCAGCGGCGAGATTCAGGACATCATTCGCCACAACGTGCAGGGGCTGCTGGGCATGCTGCCCGGCGAGCACTTTGAGGTGAAGGTGCAGACCAACCGCGAAAACCTGGCCAGCCTGCTGGCCTCGGCGATGATGACGGGCTATTTCCTGCGCCAGATGGAGCAGCGCATGGAGCTGGAAGCCAGCCTGATCGCCAGCGGCGGCAGCGAAGCCAACGACGGCTACGACGCCGACCCCGGCCCCCTGCGCCTCTGAGCCGAGCTCAGGCCTGGGGATTGCGGGGCACCAGCCCGAGCCGCAGCAGGGTGTTGTCCAGGCGGGCCAGGGTGGCCCAGCTGTCCTGCTCCGGCGCCCAGGGCCGACTCAGGAGCTCCTGGGCCAGCTGCCTGAGCCGATCACCGTCACAGGCGACCGGCGCCTCGTAGTGGGCGGGGATCAACCAGCGCACCTCCTGCAGCTCCGCCAGCCGGCCGATCCAGTCCACCAGAGCGCCCCGGCAGCGGGGAAACACCAGGCGCTCCAGCACCGGCGCCACCTGCAGGTTGGGCTGATCGCCGGGCACCAGCTCCCGGAAGGCCTCCTGCCAGTTGGGCTGCCAGCGGAAGGGGTAGAGCCCGAAGTAGGCCCGCCGCTGGCGCAGGCCGGGGGCCATCGCCTGGGCCAGCACCTCTCCCCAGCCCGGCACCTCCAGGGGAGCCGGCCGCAGGTAGGAGGCAAACAGCACCAGCCGCTGCCAGCCGCGGCGGCGCTGCTCCGGCGTGTCCTCCAGCGGCTGATCGCCCCGCTCGCGGGCATGGAACAGCAGGGGCGTGGGGTCGGCCTCGAACACAGCGGGCGGATCGGCGCCGATGGCCACCAGGGCATCGGTGAGCAGCAGGCTGCCGCTGGCCCGGTGCAGGCAGGCCACCTCCATGAACCGGCCCAGGCCCAGGTCCAGCGGACCGAGGCCGCACCAGGCGAGTTCATCCTCGTGGGGCAATCCCTGTTCGAACAACACCCGGGTGCGGCCCGGCGGGAA
This sequence comes from Prochlorococcaceae cyanobacterium, assembly GCA_044238185.1. Classification (GTDB taxonomy): domain Bacteria; phylum Cyanobacteriota; class Cyanobacteriia; order PCC-6307; family Cyanobiaceae; genus NIES-981. Next base: position 6,255 of record JBIIDV010000038.1, read on the forward strand.
TCCCAGCCAGCTGGGGGGCAGGGCGAGCGGAAAACTCCACTGCCCCGGCGTGACCCACACCTGGGCGGCCGGAAAGGCCCTGGCCAGGGCTGGGGTGGGCAGCTTGTGCTCCAGGCCTGAGGCCGTGGGCAGCACGATCGTGCACACCGGCCCATGGCGCTGCTCCAGCTCCCTCAGGGCCGCCAGCAACTCAGCGGTGGGCGGCAGCGGCGCGTAGAGCAACAGGCCACGCCGCAGGCGCAGCACCGTCATCCGGATCGGCACCGCCACGTAGAAGATGCCCTGGAGCTGCTCGAAGCTCCACACCTGGCCGGGGATCAACTCCTGCAGCAGGGTGCGGCGGCGGCCGTAGGGGTAGAGGGGCAGCAGGGGCCACCAGGGCCAGCGCTGCTGGGCCACCTCACCAGGGCTGGAGGGTGCAAGCGAGGACGGAGCGGACAACGCCAGGCGGGTTCAGGACAGGGTGGCCGATGCTCAGCCAAGCAGCACCAGGCTGATGCTCATCACGGCCATGCCGGCCAGCACACCGCCGATCATCAGATGGTGGTGGGAGGCCAGGCGCTGGGCCGTGGGCAGCAATTCATCGAAGCAGATGTAGATCATCACCCCGGCCACGCTGGCGAACACCAGGCCCAGCAGGGTGTCGGTGAGCACGGCCCGCAGAAACAGGTAGCCCACAAGTGCCCCCAGAGGTTCGGCCATGCCCGAGGCCAGGGAGATCCAGAAGGCCTGCCGCCGGCTGCCAGTGGCGTAGTAGATCGGCGCGGACACGGCCAGGCCCTCCGGGATGTTGTGGATGGCAATGGCAATGGCGATGCCGATGCCCAGGCGCGGGCTGGAGAGGGCGCCCAGAAAGGTGAGCAGCCCCTCCGGAAAGTTGTGAATGGCGATGGCCAGGGCCGAGAACAGGCCGGTGCGCATCAGGTTGGCCCTGGCCTGTTGATCTCGCACCACCGGGCCGGCAACCCCGTCCCGGCTGGCCTGCAGGGCGGGGGTGAGGGCCGTCTCGGGAAGCGGCAACAGGCGGTCGATCAGGGCGATCGCCCCCATGCCGGCGAACAGGGCCAGCACCGCCAGGGCATGGCCGGGCTGGGCGCCGAGGGGGCCGCTGAGGATCTGCCGGGCCTTGGGCATGATCTCCACAAACGACACATAGAGCATCACCCCGGCCGAAAAACTGAGGGCCAGGCTCAGAACCCGAGGGCTGAACCCCCGGTTGAACAGCCCCAGCAGGCTGCCCACGCCGGTGGACAGCCCGGCCGCCAGCGTGAGCAGGAAGGCGAACAGAACCCGCGAATCCAGAACCTGGGAATCCGGCACTGGCACAGGTGAGCCCCCGATCAACACAACAACTGGGCTGATAATCGCAGGCCGTCGAGCGGGCAAAAACAGCCGGCCGGTCGATCGCCCCTGCGATGCGGCGGGTTGATCCAGGGCGATGGCATGGGTCGCACCCCATCCGGTGCTGTCACTCAGGAGATCCTGGGGGACGCTGCTTGCCCAGCTCACGCAGCCAGCCTGAAGCCAATCGCTCAATTGGCACCCCGGCACCGAGCTGATAGCGGCTGCCGGCCATGGGGCACCCGGCTAGAAGATGCGGCTTAAGCGAATAGAACAAACCCGTTGGATGCAGCAGTTGCAAAACTGGTGTCATTAGCGCCTTGTCCAAAGGCTTCAAAGCCAGAAACCCTCATCAGTCCACCAATCAAGAACTCACCGCCACCAAGGCGCTCGATGGCATACCTGCCGGGCGTAAAGACCAACGTGTCAATCCCAGTCCCCCCTCTAAACAGTCCTGTACCAAAGCCCCATAATCGGTCACGCCCCGAACCAAGATTCGTCAATCCGTCCCCGAAGAAGCCACCCCAAAGAGCATCGACGACGTCCGCACCCTTGCCAGTAACAATAGAACCGGAATTGTCAATCGGCGAACCTCCTCTTGTCCCGTACAAGCTTGTCCTGATCAAGTCATTGCCCCTGCCGGTACGAATTAATCCCTCATTGGCGATTGCATATTGATCAGCTCCAAATTCCTCCGATAAAGCAGCTTGAATAGTGTCATTTCCATCCCCAGTGCTGATCAAGGCTTGCCCATGGTTCCAAATACCCTTATAAATACCACTGGCAACGATGCGATCATTGCCGCTGTCCATAATAATACGACTCGAATTTTCGATCCCATAAAAACCATCAAATGGTTGTCCTATTCAAGGTCGCCACCTGGGCCAGTGGAGATTAAGCCTGAATTACTTATTCCATTCGCATCAACGATATCGCCCCCAGCGCCTGTCTCGATAACCCCTGTATTGGAAAGGCTTCCGAAACCGGCATCGTCTGCCATCCCATACAGAGCATCCGCTCCAGAACCAGTATGAATGAATCCACTGTTGACGATGCCCCCATTCTCAGTCGAGCTGCCTTCAATCCGGTCGTTACCAGCACCAGTTCTAATGGTGCCCGAATTGAGCAATGAGTCGTAATAGCCTATAGCAAGGATGGAATCATTCCCATCTCCAGCATCAAGCGTTCCAGCAATGGAGATGCCTACTTCACCACTCTCTCCTGTGATGACATCATTGCCCGACAAGGCATCAACAGCAGCCCCAGCCGGCAAAAACCAGCCATCCGCGGAGAAAGCCCTGTCCGAACGTGCTGTAAATCTGAACGTATCTAAATTCTTCATGGGCTCCTAGCGATTTTCTGACCAATCGCCCCAGCCAAACAGCAGGGAGAGATAATCAAGAATAAGCAGCAAAGCTTTTCATTTAAAAAACCGCAATGCTCCGCAACATGCCAGATCTGTCAACTGATAAAGCACCTTAGCAATCGAGAATACGATCGCTAAGCAAACCGTGAGAACTGATCTTTAGCGCCTGGATTAAAAACTTCTATGAACCACTCGATAGCCAATTCAATGCTGCTGCAGGGTCCTGCTTGATGGACAAGCACAACTGCCCAGACCCAGGCTCAAGCTGTCCCATCAGGGCTGACCATTGTAGGCCAGAGCAGCCAGCGCCGATCCCCAAGGCCAGGCTGTCGTCTGCCGCAAGAGCTGCTACTCCAGGAGCTCACTGCCCGACAGGATGGAGACCGCGGGGTCGATGCGATGGCTTGACCTGGAGGGCGTGGCCCGGAACCGACAGAAAACCCTCCGCGACCTGCCGGATGGCCAGGAGGCGAAGGGATGGAGTCTGCAAGACAGGGGGCAGAGCCAGCGGTTCAGGCTCGGCGCCCCATTGCCCACAGCATGGGGGCTGTGCTGATCAGCCGATGGCCGGTGCCGTGAGGGCCACGGGCAGGGCGGATGTGGTGGCCAGATCCAGGGGGAAGTTGTGGGCGTTGCGCTCGTGCATCACTTCCATGCCCAGGTTGGCCCGGTTGAGCACGTCAGCCCAGGTGGGCAACACGCGGCCCTGGGCATCCAGGACCGACTGGTTGAAGTTGAAGCCGTTGAGGTTGAACGCCATGGTGCTGATGCCCATGGAGGTGAACCAGATCCCCACCACAGGCCAGGCCCCCAGGAAGAAGTGCAGGCTGCGGCTGTTGTTAAAGCTGGCGTACTGGAAGATCAGGCGACCGAAGTAGCCGTGGGCGGCCACGATGTTGTAAGTCTCTTCCTCTTGGCCGAACTTGTAGCCGTAGTTCTGGCTTTCGGTTTCCGTGGTTTCCCGCACCAGGCTGCTGGTCACCAGCGAGCCGTGCATAGCGGAAAACAGGCTGCCGCCGAACACACCGGCTACCCCCAGCATGTGGAAGGGGTGCATCAGGATGTTGTGCTCCGCCTGGAACACCAACATGAAATTGAAGGTGCCCGAGATGCCCAGGGGCATGCCATCGGAGAACGATCCCTGGCCGAAGGGATACACCAGGAACACGGCAAACGCAGCCGAGAGCGGGGCGCTGTAGGCCACGCAGATCCAGGGGCGCATGCCCAGGCGGTAGCTGAGCTCCCACTGGCGGCCCATGTAGGCCGAGATGCCTAGCAGGAAGTGGAACACCACCAGCTGATAGGGGCCACCGTTGTACAGCCACTCATCCAGGGACGCAGCTTCCCAGATGGGGTAGAAGTGCAGACCGATGGCGTTGCTGGAGGGCACCACAGCGCCGGAGATGATGTTGTTGCCGTAAATGAACGAGCCGGCAACGGGCTCCCGGATGCCGTCGATGTCGACCGGCGGAGCGGCGATGAAGGCAATGATGAAGCAGATCGTGGCGGCCAGCAGGCAGGGGATCATCAACACCCCGAACCAACCCACATAGAGGCGGTTGTTGGTGGAGGTGACCCACTGGCAGAAGTTCTGCCAGCTGCTGTTCGTGCCGCTGCGAATGGCAGTGGTCATGGCACAGAATTCAGCGAAAGAAGAAAGAGAAGTGGAACTGGAAGAACTAGAAAAACTAGAACGACGAGACCCAATGATGAGAACAGGCCCAGCCTTGGCGTTCCACAACCGACGTGAATCAGCGCGAAGCAAGCAGGGCGCAACGCGTGACAGGGCTGGCGGTGGGACAGCAAACAGCGGGGTTCAATGAAACCTAATGACGACGGCTTGATTAACCACAGCTCGCAATCATTCGCCCAGTTGCTTAACAGCTCTTCACCGAGCTCCGTTACACAGCTTCAGGCCGGCCGCGCCCCTGTCATCTGCTCCCCACTCGGCTGCTGGCCACTCAGCTGCTCCCCCAGGGCCTGGTCCGCCAGCCAGCGGCGGCCCTGGCGCAGAAAAGCCGGCCAGTCGAGCTTCTCGGCCTCGGCCGCCTGGGCCACCAGCAGTGGAGCCTCCCGGCGGATCCGCTCCAGATCCGGTTCAGCCACCCCTACCGAGCGGGCCAGGGTGTCGGCCATCGCCCGGCCCACCACCCGGGTGAGGTAAGCGGCGCTGAGGGCCTGCACGGCGCTGCCCAGCAGCCAGGTGGGGCCGTGCCACTTCACCACCCCGGCCAGGGCCTGGCTGGTCCACTCCACCACCCCCAGGGTGAGGGCGGCGCGGGCCAGTTCCGCAGCGGTGGCCTGCAGCTGCTCCACCCCCCAGGGGCAGTCCCACAACCGGGCCATCTCCTTCACCATCAGGCCATTGGCCACCGCCAGCACCAGCAGGTCCAGGCTGGGCACGGGGGCGGCCACCACCCCAGCGGCCACCAGCCACTGGGTGCGCTGCTGCAGCTGCTGGAACCGGCCGCGGCGCAGACCCTCCAGCTGCCCCTGCCAGCGGCTGTGCAGGCCCGCCAGACAGCGCTGCTGGCGCTGGGCGCGCAGGCTGCTCGCCTCGCCGGCCCAGCGGGCGGCCAACGGCTGCAGCTGGGCGGCCAACGCAGGCTGGTCGTGCCAGCAGAGCAGCTCCACCTGGGCAGCTGCCGGCAGCTGGGCCCGCAGTTCCGTTTCCACCGCGGGGGTGGCGGCCTGGCTGGGCACCTGCACCAACAGCACCAGGGGCTGGCCGGCAGGCAGGGCCTGGAGCCAGCGCAGATCCGCCGCCAGCAGGGGCGGCCGCAGGGCATAGAGAAGGAGATCGCAGCTGGCGAAGGGCTCCGGCCAGCACCAGGCACCGCTGGCCGCGGGCAGGGGTCGGCTCCAGTGAAGGCTCAGGGCAGCCGGGCCGCGCAAACTCGCCGCCACCTGCTCGCGCCAGGCTGAATCCTCCGGGCAGGCCCCCACCAGGGCCAGATGCAGACCGGCGCGCTCCAGTTGGGCCCGCTGCCGATCCAGTTCAGCGCTGCGCAGGGCGGCGGCTGCCGGGTCGGGATCGAGCAGGGCGAACTGCTGCTGGAGACGCTCCAGCTGCTCCAGCCAGCCCGCGCTGCTGGTGGCGCCCAGGCCGCTGGGGCGACGGCCTGGGCGCGACCAGCCGCCCAGCAACACCAGGCCGGCGGTGGCGGTGGAGGCAGCCAGCAGGGGCACGTGCAGCACCTGGCCGAGGCCATCGAGCAGCACGCCGCCCCCCACCGCCACGGCGGCCATGGGCCACACGCGCCGCCAAACCTGACCGGCCAGAGAGGCCTGCAGCCTGGATGGCAGGGACGCCGCTGCGGTGGACGGGCTGGCGGTGGACGGGCTGGCGGTGGACGGGCTGCCGGTGGACGGGCTGCCGGTGGACGGGCTGCCAGTGCCGGGTTGCGGCGTGGTGCCGGGCTGCGGGGTGGTGCCGGACTGCGGGGTGGTCAACGCCCTGGGTGCGATCGAAGTCTCTTTAGCTCAACACCCCAGGGCCCGGCCAGGCCCGCCGCCGATAGGTTGGCAGTGAAACAGTCGTGGCCATGCCGTGGCCAGGTCCCACCACCGCCTCGACCATCACCTCGGCCACCAGGCCGCCGATCGCCGGCAGCCGGTGCAGCGGGTGCTGCTGCTGGCTCTGGCGGTGAACGTGCTGCTCAGCCTGGTGAAGCTGGCGGTGGGGCTGCTCAGCGGCTCCCTGGCGGTGCTGGCCGATGCCATCCACAGCGCCACCGATGGCTTCTCCAGCCTGGTGGGCCTGCTGGCCAACCAGCTGGCCGACCCCCGGCCCGACCGCAACCACCCCTACGGCCACCGCAAGGCGGAATCCCTGGGCGCCCTGGTGATTGCCCTGTTCATCCTGTTGGCGGCCTGGGAAATCCTCAAGAGCGCCGGCCAGCGCCTGCTGAGCGGCCTGGAGCCAATCCAGCTGGGCTGGCCGGAGCTGGGCCTGCTGCTGCTGGTGCTGGTCTGCAACGTGGGCCTGGCGGGCTACGAGCAGTGGCAGGCCCGCCGCCTGGGCAGCTCCCTGCTGCGGGCGGACGCCGCCCACACCAGAAGTGATGTGTGGACCTCCGTGGTGGTGCTGCTGGGGCTGGCCGGGGCGGTGGCCCTGGGCATCCCCTGGCTGGACATGGCCCTGGCCCTGCCGCTCTGTGGGCTGATGCTGCGGGCCAGCTGGCAGGTGGTGGGCCACAACCTGCCCCTGTTGATCGACCAGGTGGCGGTGGCGCCGGAGGCCATCCGAGCGGTGGCCATGGCCGTGCCTGGGGTGCTCAACTGCCACGCCATCGCCAGCAGGGGGATCGTGGGCGAGCAAGTGTTCATGGAACTGCATCTGGTGGTGGCCCCAACCGATCTAGCAACCGCCCACCGGATCAGCAACCAGGTGGAGCAGCGGCTCGAAGCTCAGTACGGGCCCCTGCGCTGCACGGTGCATCTCGAACCCCTCGACCACACCTGCGCCACCCTCAGCCCGGAGGCAGGCCATGGCTCCTGAGCCGACCGGCAACCAGGCCCGCGAGGCAGCCATCCTGGCCGGCCTCACGCCCCGGCAGAGGCTGTTGCTGGGCCAGTGGCAGGCTGAGCTCAGCGCCGCGCACCACTGGGATGGCCAGCTGCCGGTGGCCCTGCTCGAGCGCTGCTGGCTGCGGCTGCGCCGGGTGCCCGTGGCCCAGCTGGCCTCCCAGCTGCCCCCCGATGCCAGCGCCGAAGCCCCCGAACTGGTGCGCTACCGCCACTGGTTGGCCCGGGGACTGACCCCCTGGCAGGCCGAGACGCTCTGCTGGCAGGAATTCGGCAGCGATGCCTGCCAGCAGGCCCTGCGCCGCCACTGGCAGCAGCGGGAGCAGGATCCCGGCGATTGGAGCCTCAACCGCTACCTGGAGCTGGTGACCAGCTACCGGGAGCAGTTCAGCAGCAGGGGCGATCGGCGGCTACCGCTGCTGGTGCTGGGTCGGGCTGGAACCCGGGATCCACACCTGCTGCTGTGGCTGCACGGAAGCTGGCTGTCGATGCGGCACACTTGCGCCTGACTACCAGGTTGTCGTCATGGCTGACGAGACGAGCACAACGCCACCCCAGGGCGCCCGCAGCGGTGGCAACCGCGAACCCGGAGGCTTCCGCATCCGGCTGAGTGACAACGAGATGCGCTCCGCCCGGGCCCTGCAGGAGGCCTTCCGGCTGCGCTCCACCGTGGCCGTGCTGGGCTTTACCGTGCGCACCCTCGGCCAGATGCTCGAGGAGGGCAAGCTCGATGAGCTGGTGGAGCAACAGCGCGCCCAGGCCGGCAACCGCGACGACAGCCGTCCCCGCCGGGGCGGCGCTGAGCGCTCAGGTCCTGGGCGTGGGCCCGCCGAGCGGGCCCCCCGGGTGAATCCCTTTGCCCGCCCTGCCAAACCCGCTCCGGCAGCCGCTGCTGAAGAGCCGATGGAGTCGCTGGAGCCCAGCGCTGCCGACGCTACCCCTGCGGAGGAGCCCTTGAACCCTGAGGAGCAGCCCGTCACCGCCGAGGCCGCCTCGCAGCCCGACGAGGCCGCAGCCGACACCGCCCCCGCCGAGAGCTGAGCGCAGGTCGATGAGCAAGCCCCGGGTTCTCTCCGGCGTCCAACCCACCGGCGCCCTCCATCTGGGCAACTGGCTCGGGGCCATCCGCAACTGGGTCGATCTGCAGGACAGCCACGACACCTTTTTCTGTGTTGTGGATCTGCACGCCATCACCGTGCCCCACGACCCGGCCCGGTTGGCAGAGGACACCCTCAGCACCGCCGCCCTCTACCTGGCTTGCGGCATCGACCCCCAGCGCTCCACCGTGTTCGTGCAGAGCCAGGTGAGCGCCCACAGCGAACTGGCCTGGCTGCTGAACTGCGTGACGCCGCTCAACTGGCTGGAGCGGATGATCCAGTTCAAGGAGAAGGCGATCAAGCAGGGCGACCAGGTGTCGGTGGGCCTGCTCGACTACCCGGTGCTGATGGCCGCCGACATCCTTCTCTATGACGCCGACCGGGTGCCGGTGGGGGAAGACCAGAAGCAGCACCTGGAGCTGGCCCGGGACATCGCCCAGCAGCGCATCAACGCCCGCTTCGCCCCCAAGGGCCCGGACGGCGAGCCGGAGGCGATCCTCAAGGTGCCCGAACCCCTGATCCTCAAGGAAGGTGCACGGGTGATGAGCCTCACCGATGGGAGCAGCAAGATGAGCAAGAGCGACCCCAACGAGGGGTCGCGCATCACCCTGCTCGACCCCCCCGAGCTGATCACCAAGAAGTTCAAGCGGGCCAAGACCGACCCAACCATGGGCCTGGAGTTCGGCAATCCCGAGCGGCCCGAAGCCGACAACCTTCTGGGGCTCTACGCGATTCTCTCGGGCCTGGGTCGGGACGCAGCGGCCCGGGAGTGCGCCCAGATGGGCTGGGGTCAGTTCAAGCCGCTGCTGGCCGAGGCCGCCGTGGAGGCCCTGCGGCCCGTGCAGGAGCGCTACCGGGAGCTGCGCCAGGACCCCGGCGCCCTGGACACCGTGCTCAAGCAGGGCCGGGAACGGGCCACCACGGTGGCCGAGGCCACCCTGGGCCGGGTGCGGGATGCCCTCGGTTTCCTCGCTTTTGGCGCCTGACCGCCGCAGATCCACACCCGGTAGCCCTTAACAAAGTCTTCGGGATCAATCAGCGCCGCTGATGGTTTCGCGGCCAAAGGCGCCCCCATGGCCACCTGAGCCAGCTGGGTGAAAATGCTCAGCCCCCCGGGCTACCACAACCATCTCAGGCGAGACCCAGGGCGAGCGTGTCCGTTCGAACACACTGAGACCCATTTGTCCACCCCCTGGGGGGGTGGGCTGGCCTTGCACCGGCTCGGGCCAGCAAGGTCTGCTGGCGTCACCGATCGCCCATCTGACTAGCCCGCTGATCACCCGCCTCACGGTTCTTGGCCTGAGCGCCGTGCTGCCCATCCCGATGGCTGCCACCGCCGTGTCCCGGCCCTCCTTCGAGCTGCGGCTGCCAGATCCCGTGCCTGCCGTGAGTGTTCGCCAGGCTGAGCCCGGGCCCTACCAGCTCACCCCCGAGCGCCGGTCCCTGCTGGAGACGATCCGCTACGCCGAGGGCACCTGGACCGGGGGCCGGCCCGATGGCTACCGCATGCTCTACGGCGGCACGCTGGTGCAAGCGCTGGATCGCCACCCGGAGATCGTGGTGCGCCGCCGCTACACCAGTGCTGCCGCCGGGGCCTATCAGTTCCTGCCTGAGACCTGGGCTGGCGTGGCCCGCCAGCTGGGACTCACCAGTTTCGAGCCCCACAACCAGGACCAGGCCGCCCTGCACCTGATCCAGCGCCGCGGTGCCCTCAACCTGTTCGACCGTCAGGGCCTCAACGCCGACGTGCTGGCCCGCCTGGCCCCGGAATGGGCGTCGCTGCCAGCCCACCACGGCGGCAGCTATTACGGCCAACCGGTGAAGCAGCGTCAGGAGCTGATCAGCTTCTACCAGTCGGCCCTGAGCCGCCACCGCCAGGCCAGCGCCGCCAGCTGAGCCCAGGCCTGCCCCGCTCAGCCGGGAAAGGCGGGTGGCTCCGGCCAGTCCAGCTGGGGCAGGCTCACCTGCTGGGCCCGCAACCGGGCCGAGAGTCCCCACAGCCGCATCACCAGCTGATGCCAAGGGGCCATGGTCTCCAGGCTGAGAGCCACCGGTGCACTGGTGGCGCTGCGCAGGGCTGAGGCAGCCGCCAGTTCGCGGCTGGCCTCCTGCAGCTCCGCTCTCAACGCCTGCCGCTCGTCGAGCGACATCACCGCATCAGGGCAGCAGTCGAGCAGCGTCTCCCCTCTGGCGAACCAGATGCGGAAATCGTCCAGCAGCGACCCCAGCAGGTGATCCAGCAGGTCAGCTCCTGGCTCCGGAGGAGAGGGAGCGGCACTCATCCGACCAGCCTAGGAACCCCTGCGTAGGATCGGCCTTCGCCGACCAGGTCTGCAAGCCCGTGCCCCCTTTCGCTGCTGCGTCCAGCTCCGCTCCGGTGGCCACGCCTGCATCCATTGAAACTGGTGCATCCACGGGAAGCAGCCCTGGCTCAGACCAGGAGCCAGGGCAGATCCACCTGCCCAAAACCAGCGAGAGCGAGCAGCTGCTGCGCATCCGCCACTCGATGAGCCACGTGATGGCCATGGCGGTGCAGAAGCTGTTCCCCCAGGCCAAGGTGACCATCGGTCCCTGGACCGAGAGCGGCTTTTACTACGACTTCGACAGCCCCGATCCCTTCACCGAAGCCGACCTCAAGGCCATCAAGAAGGAGATGATCAAGATCATCAACCGGAAGCTCCCCCTCGAGCGGATCGAGGTGAGCCGCGCTGAGGCCGAGAGCCGGATCCAGGCCCAGAACGAGCCCTACAAGCTGGAGATTCTGGCCGGGATCAGCGAGCCGATCAGCCTCTACACCCTGGGGGAGGAGTGGTGGGACCTGTGCGCCGGCCCCCACGTGGCCCACACCGGCGAGCTCAACGCCAAGGCCTTTGAGCTGGAGAGCGTAGCCGGGGCCTACTGGCGCGGCGATGAAAAGAATGCCCAGCTGCAGCGCATCTACGGCACCGCCTGGGAGACCCCCGAGCAGCTGGCCGAACACAAGCGCCGCAAGGAGGAAGCCCTGCGCCGCGACCATCGGCGCCTGGGCAGCGACCTGGACCTGTTCTCGATCGAGGACGAGGCCGGCGCCGGCCTGGTGTTCTGGCACCCCCGCGGCGCCCGCATGCGCCTGCTGATCGAAAACCTCTGGCGGGACCTGCACTTCGCCGCCGGCTACGAGCTCCTCTACACCCCCCACGTGGCCGACATCAGCCTGTGGAAGACCTCCGGCCACCTCGACTTCTACAGCGAGAGCATGTTCGGGCCGATGCAGGTGGATGAGCGGGAATACCAGCTCAAGCCGATGAATTGCCCGTTCCATGTGCTCACCTACGCCAGCACCCTGCGCAGCTACCGGGAGCTGCCGATCCGCTGGGCCGAGCTGGGCACCGTGTACCGCTACGAGCGCCCGGGCGTGATGCACGGGCTGATGCGGGTGCGCGGCTTCACCCAGGACGACGCCCACGTGTTCTGCCTGCCTGAGCAGATCAGCGATGAGATCCTGCGGATCCTCGATCTCACCGAACAGATCCTCTCCACCTTCGATTTCCGCAGCTACGAGATCAACCTCTCCACCCGGCCGGAGAAATCCATCGGCGAAGACGGGGTGTGGGAGCTGGCCACCCAGGGCCTGATCGAGGCCCTCGAGCGCAAGGGCTGGGCCTACAAGATCGACGAGGGCGGCGGTGCCTTCTACGGCCCCAAGATCGATCTCAAGATCGAGGACGCCATCGGCCGGATGTGGCAGTGCTCCACGATCCAGCTCGACTTCAACCTGCCGGAGCGCTTCAAGCTGGAGTACGTGGCCGCCGATGGCACGCGCCAGAGGCCGATCATGATTCACCGCGCCATCTTCGGCTCGCTGGAGCGGTTTTTCGGGATCATGACCGAGAACTACGCCGGCGATTTCCCCTTCTGGCTGGCGCCCGAGCAGATCCGGCTGCTGCCGGTCACCGATGAGGTGCGCCCCTACGCCGAGCAGGTGCTCAGCGAGCTCAACGCCGTTGGGATCCGGGCCACCATCGACCACTCCGGCGACCGCCTTGGCAAGCTGATCCGCAATGGCGAGCAGATGAAGATCCCCGTGCTGGCGGTGATCGGCGCCAAGGAAGCCGAGAGCGGCCAGGTGAGCCTGCGCAGCCGCCGCGACGGCGACCTGGGCAGCGTGGCCTTGGCCGACCTGCTGGCCGCAGCGGCCACGGCCAATGGCAATCGCGACGCTGGGCTGGGGTTCACGGCCGGCGCACCCGCCGGCTGACGCCAGCCAGGAGCACCCCAATGACAACCCTGTTGGCCGGCGACATCGGCGGCACCAAGACCCTGCTGGCCCTGTACAGGAGCGAGGGGAACAACCTGGAGCTGCTGGTGGAGGAGCGCTTCACCTCCGCCGACTGGGAGGACCTGGCGCCGATGGTGGGGCACTTCCTCAGCGGGTCCGCACAGTGTGTGCCTGAGCCCGTTCAACCCCCAGCCGCCGCCTGTTTCGCCGTGGCCGGACCGGTGCAGGGGGGCCGCGCCAGGCTCACCAACCTGCCCTGGCTGCTGGATGAGAACACCCTCGCCGCCGAGACCGGCATCGGCACGGTGGACCTGGTGAATGATTTCGCCGTGCTGATCTACGGCCTGCCCCACCTGCAGGCCCACCAGCGGGCGACGGTGCGCCAGGGGCTGCCCGACCCCGAGGCCACCCTGCTGGTGCTGGGTGCCGGCACCGGCCTGGGGGTGGCCTACGGCCAGCCCACGGGCGAGGTTTTGATCGCCCTGGCCAGTGAGGCGGCCCACGCCGAATTCGCCCCACGCAGCGAGGCGGAGTGGCGCCTGAAATGCTGGCTGCAGGCGGATCTGGGCCTGGAACGCCTCTCGGTTGAGCGGGTGGTGAGTGGCACGGGCCTTGGCCATGTGGGCCGCTGGCTGCTGCAGGAACGCCACCCCGACGGGAGCCATCCCCTCCAGCGGAATACCCCTCCAGACCTGCCGGCGGCCGTGGCCCAGGCCGCTGAAGCCGGCGACAGCCTGGCCCAGGAAGCCCTGGCGCTCTGGCTTGGGGCCTATGGCAGCGTGTGTGGCGATCTGGCCCTGACGGGCCTGAGCAGGGGCGGCATCTGGCTGGCGGGAGGCACCGCCGGCAAATTGCTCCAGGCCCTGCGCCAACCCAGTTTTGAACAGGCCTTCCTGGGCAAGGGCCGGCTGGCAACCGTTCTGGAGGCGATACCGATCACGGCGATCACCGATCCGGCGATCGGCCAGTTCAGTGCCGCCTGCAGGGCGCGGATGCTGCTCAGGCCAAAGGGGCCCTCCCCGACGAGCTGAGACACTGGCACCAACAGGAGCAGGCAGATGGTGCGGCCCAAGGTTGGCCAGGGGGTTGTGGTCCACGTTCCGGCCACCACGGCCAATATCGGACCCGGTTTCGACTGCCTGGGGGCGGCCCTCGACCTCGACAATGTGTTCGAGCTGCGCTGCGTGGAGGGGGGCAGCCACCGCTTCGACCTGATCATCGAGGGCAGCGAGGGCGCCCACCTGCGCGGCGGTCCGGACAACCTCGTGTATCGCTCAGCCCAGCGGGTTTGGAAGGAGGCGGGCGAAGAGCCGGTGGGGCTGGAGGCCCGGGTGCGGCTGGCGGTGCCACCGGCCCGGGGCCTGGGCAGCAGCGCCACGGCGATCGTGGCCGGGCTGATGGGCGCCAATGCCCTGATGGGTGAACCGCTCAGCAAGGAGAAACTGCTGGAGCTGGCGATCGACATCGAGGGCCACCCAGACAACGTGGTGCCATCCCTGGTGGGCGGGCTGTGCATGACGGCCAAGGCCGCCTCGCACCGCTGGCGGGTGCTGCGCTGTGAATGGTCCAGCGAGGTGGTGGCGGTGGTGGCGATCCCCGCCATCCGCCTGGCCACCAGCGAGGCCCGTCGGGCGATGCCCAAGGCGATCCCGGTGGCCGATGCGGTGATGAATCTCGGCGCTCTCACCCTCCTGCTGCAGGGGCTGCGCAGCGGCAACGGCGATCTGATCAGCGATGGCATGCACGACCGCCTGCACGAGCCCTACCGCTGGGGGCTGATCGTGGGCGGCACGAAAGTGCGCGACGCGGCCCTGGAGGCGGGGGCCTGGGGCTGCGTGATCAGTGGGGCCGGGCCGAGCCTGCTGGCGCTGTGCACGGCCGATCGTGCCCAGGCCGTTGGCCGGGCCATGCTGCTGGCCTGGCACAAGGCCGGGGTGGAAAGCCGCACCGAGGTGCTCAACCTGCAGACCGAGGGCAGCCGTTGGCAGCCGCTGCAGGACCGTTGAGCCAGCGCACAGAAGGGCAAACCACGCAGTGCAGCGCAGCGGATGTGCAGCGATCCGGTCAATCCCAACCGTCGCAAATTAGCGTTGACATGCTTATGGCAAGCAATAGACAGTGCAGCATCTGGCATCTGCCAGCGAGCAAAGGTGCACTCTTTCAGGTGTGCTTAAAGGGCTTTGCCTTCTCCCCCTACCGAGCAATGCGCAATTCACGCAAGGCTTTTCTTTTCATGGCAGCAGCTGCTGCCACTGGCACCAGCCTGATCGCCCCCGCAGCCCAGGCTGCTGACCCCGTCAGCACCGAAGCCCCCATCACCCTGGCGTCCCTGCCCACCAGCGGCGCCGCACAAGATCAGGACACCCTGATCAGCCAGTCGGTGATCGTCGAGGAAGCTGTCGCTTACGAACAGGGCACCGGCTTCTACGCCACCGTGGGTCTGGGTGCCACCTGGCCCAACGACATCAACGGCCGGGTCAATCCCAACAACAAGCCCAGCCGCGGCATTGAACTGGAAACCGAGGGCGGTTTCTCCCTGGATGCCGGTATCGGCTACGACTTCGGTCCTCTCCGCACCGAGCTCACCTACGTCTACAACCGCACCGCGGTTGACGACATCAAGCGCAACAACAACTGGGATTCCACCCGCACCAACGGGGGCAACCAGAACGGGATCATGGCCAGTGCCTACTGGGACATCAACACCGGCAGCCGCTGGACCCCCTACATCGGTGGCGGCATCGGCTGGATCAACCAGAGCATGGGCAAGAACACCCTGGAGCGGGTTGGCGGCAGCGGTTCAATCAACCGCATCAACACCGGCAGCGGCAGCGATGACCTGTTCGGCTGGCAGGCCAAGGCCGGTGTGGCCTACGGCGTGAACTGGAACACCGACATCTACGGCGAAGTCGTGTACCAAGGTGCCGAGTCGTTCCGCGCTGGTCGCACCAGCTACGACGCCATCGACAACAGCTGGGGCTTCAAGATCGGTGCCCGTTACCGCTTTGGCGGCCCTGTGGTCGAGGAAGTGGTGGAGGAGACCGTGATCACCCCTGCTCCCGCTCCCGCACCCCGTCCCCAGCCGGCTCCCGCTCCGGTTTACCAGCCCGAGCCCGCCCCGATCCGCGGTCTCTGGTGATCAGCGTCCTTCTCGACGCAACGGGGGAGTGGCTGCGGCCACTCCTTTTTTTTGGCCGTTGCAGGTCCGGCCAGCCGACCCAGGCAGACCGCGGGCGATGAGTACAAATGCCCAGCGACCCACAGGCGACTGATAGCCTGGCTGCCGGGTCAGTCCATGGCGGTGCAGACCGCGCTGGCGTGAGCCCGCCACCCTCGCCAACCGTCCCGGACCCTGATGGACGTCTTTCTGCCCAGCCTGGCCGCGACTCTCCCCGGGCTGGCGACGGTTCCGTCCAGCCAGTCTTTTCCCTGGCTCAGCCTGATCGTGCTGCTGCCGGCCGCGGTGGCCCTGCTGATGCCTCTGCTGCCTGGCGATGGCAGCGATCCGCGTCTGCCCCGCAGCGTGGCCCTCGGCACCCTGGCCGTCGACCTGGGCCTGATGCTGGTGTGCTTCAGCCAGCACTTCAACGGCGGCAGCAGTGACCTGCAGCTGGTGGAGCGGCTCAGCTGGGTGCCGGCCATTGGCCTGGAATGGTCGCTGGCGGCCGATGGCCTCTCGGCGCCGCTGGTGGTGCTCTCCGGCCTGGTGACCCTGCTCTCGGTGGCCGCCAGCTGGAACATCAGCCGCAAGAGCCGCCTCTACTTCGCCCTGATGCTGGTGCAGGCCTCGGCCCAGGGGCTGGTGTTCCTCTCCCACGACTTCCTGCTCTTCTTCCTGGCCTGGGAACTGGAGCTGGTGCCTGTGTATCTGCTGATCGCCATCTGGGGCGGCAAGCAGCGCCAGTACGCCGCCACCAAATTCATCCTCTACACCGCCACCGCCTCGCTGCTGATCCTGGTGAGCGGCCTGGCCCTGGCCTTCAACGGCCCTGTCACCTTCAACCTCAGTGAACTGGTGGAGCGCAGTGCCGGTGGCACCTTCGGCCTGCTGTGTTATCTGGGCTTCCTGGTGGGCTTCGGCGTGAAGCTGCCGATGTTTCCCCTGCACACCTGGCTGCCTGACGCCCACGGCGAGGCCAACGCGCCGGTGTCGATGCTGCTGGCCGGCGTACTGCTCAAGATGGGCGGCTACGCCCTGCTGCGCTTCAACGTGCAGATGCTGCCCGAGGCCCATCTCACCCTGGCGCCGGCCCTGATCGTGCTGGGCATCGTGAACATCGTGTATGGCGCGCTCAACGCCTTCG
>JBIIDV010000039.1:0-22836 GCA_044238185.1 Prochlorococcaceae cyanobacterium
CGCGGCGGTGGGCGAGCAGTTTGCGCACCCGCAGGGGCTCATGGTTGAAGTAGGCGCCGGCGTGGCTGTGGGGCGAGATGTGCACGTTGTGCAGCTGCAGCTCGCCGCCCCGCACCAGGCAGAAGCCGTCGCGCAGGTTCGCCTGGCCCGCCCGGATCGACTTCACCTCGGTGCCGACCAGCTCGATGCCGCACTCCAGGGTTTCGAGGATCTCGTACTGGTGACGGGCGAAGCGGTTGTCGGCCAGCAGGCGGTTGGCGGCATCCCGCTGGGCCCGGGCGGCCAGCTTCTTGGTGCCACCCTTGGCCATTGCGTCCCGTCCTGCTGTCGTCCTCGTCTCCCCGACCCTAGGCAGGGGCCGGTACCCTCCATCCATGGCGCCTCAACCCATGGCGATTGTCTCCTCGGGACCGGCTGCAGCGGATGGCCGCAGGGGGCCGGGGGCCAGGGCCACCACGGCTGGCTCCATCGCCAACCCCCGCCAGTTGCCGGAGCGCCTGGTGCAGCCGGCCGCCGCTGGCGATGATCCCGAGCCGGGTCGCGCCGATACGCTGCGGCCGCGGCGCCTGGCCGACTACATCGGCCAGGCCGAACTCAAGCAGGTGCTGGCGATCGCGGTGGAGGCCACCCGCAGCCGCCAGGAGGCCCTCGACCACGTGCTGCTCTACGGCCCGCCGGGGCTGGGCAAGACCACCATGGCGCTGGTGCTGGCGGAGGAGCTGGGCGTGCGCTGTCGCATCGCCAGTGCACCCGCCCTGGAGCGCCCGCGCGACATTGTGGGCCTGCTGGTGAACCTGCAGCCGCGGGAGCTGCTGTTCATCGACGAGATCCACCGCCTCAACCGGGTGGCGGAGGAGCTGCTCTACCCGGCGATGGAGGACTTCCGCCTCGACCTCACCGTGGGCAAGGGCAGCACCGCCCGCAGCCGCAGCCTGTCCCTGGCGCCGTTCACTCTGGTGGGGGCCACGACCCGGGCCGGGGCGCTCAGTTCACCGCTGCGGGATCGCTTCGGCCTGATCCAGCGGCTGGAGTTCTACAGCCTCGACGACCTGCAGGCGATCGTGCAACGGGCGGCGGGGTTGCTGGCGATCGACCTGGATGGGGCGGCGGCCCTGGAGGTGGCCCGCCGCTGCCGGGGTACCCCGCGGATCGCCAACCGCCTCCTGCGCCGGGTGCGGGATGTGGCCAGCGTGAATGGTGCGGGGCGGATCAGTGCCGCCCTGGTGGAGCAGGCCTTGAGCCTGCATCGGGTGGATAACCGCGGTCTGGATGCCCACGACCGGCGGCTGCTGGCGCTGATGCTGGAGAGCTATGGCGGCGGGCCGGTGGGGCTGGAAACCCTTGCTGCGGGGCTTGGGGAGGACCCCGCCACCCTGGAGACGGTGGTGGAGCCCTACCTGCTGCAGCAGGGGTTGCTGCAGCGCACGCCCCGGGGCCGGCTGCTCACCGAGGCGGGCCGTGCCCACCTGGCGGAGACCGGGCCATGAGGGGGCGGCGCTGGCTGCGGCAGCTTCCGGCCCTGGTGCTGGCGGCCCTCCTGCTGCTGGTTCACCCTGGGGCGACGCTGGCTGGGCCCGCTCTGCCCCAGCTGTTCGACCAGGCGCTGCAGGCCAGCCGGGAGGGCCGCTTCAGCGAGGCCCTGCCCCTCTGGGATCAGGTGCTCCAGTTGGCCCCGCAGGATGCGGCGGCCTGGAGCAACCGCGGCAACGTTCAGCTCGCCCTCGGCGACCCCCTGGCCGCCATCGCCGACCAGGACCGGGCCCTGGAGCTGGAGCCCGCCAGCAGCGATGCCCACCTCAACCGCGGCACAGCCGAGGAGGCCCTGGCCCGGTGGGGGGAGGCGGCCGCCGACTACCGCTGGATCCTGGAGCAGGCCGATGGCGGCGAGTCGCGGGCCTCGGCGCTCTACAACCTGGGCAACGTGCAGGGGTCCCAGGGCGACTGGGACGCTGCCCGCGCCAGCTATGCCGCCGCCTCGCTGGCCCGTCCGGGGTTCGCCATGGCCCGCGCCAGCGAAGCCCTGGCCGCCTTCCAACTGGGCGATCTGGAGGCAGCCGAACAGCAGCTGCGCTCGATCATCCGTCGCTACCCCCTGTTCGCCGATGCCCGTGCCGGTCTCACGGCCCTGCTCTGGCAGCAAGGCGGCCGCGGCGAGGCGGAGAGCCACTGGGTCTCGGCCTCCGGTCTCGATCCGCGCTACCGCGACCCAGAATGGCTGCTGGCCGTGCGGCGCTGGCCGCCGGTACCGGTGGCGGCGCTCCAGCAGTTCCTCGCCCTCAACTGAGGCGTCGCCGCCCCAGGTTTCCGGCCCTTCAATGCCTTCCCCACCTCCACCGCCGCCGCCCCTGCCCGGAGCCCCCGCCTCTGCCACTGGCGCCGCGCCCGGATCTGGGCCCTGCTGGCGGGAGCTGGGGCTGGACCAGGATCTGGAGGAGTTGCTGCCGGAGCTGATTCAGCTGCGCCGCCACCTCCATCGCCACCCGGAGCTCAGCGGCCACGAGCAGCAGACTGCGGCCCTGGTGGCCGGTGAACTGCGCCGCTGGGGCTGGGACGTGCGTGAGGGGGTGGGCCGCACCGGGGTGGTGGCCGAGCTGGGGCCGCACCGTCTGGAGGGCGGCCAGCCTGCGCCGCTGGTGGGCCTGCGGGTGGACATGGACGCGCTGCCGGTGGAGGAGCGCACCGGCCTGGACTACGCCTCCACGGTGCAGGGGTTGATGCACGCCTGTGGCCACGACCTGCACACCAGCGTGGGCCTGGGGGTGGCCGGGGTGCTGGCATCCCTGGCCGAGCGGAGGCCCGACCTGCTGCAGGCCCGGGTGCGGCTGCTGTTCCAGCCCGCAGAGGAGACGGCCGAGGGGGCGGCCTGGATGAAGGCCGATGGGGCCACTGAGGGCCTCGACGCCCTGTTCGGCGTGCATGTGTTTCCCTCGATTCCGGTGGGCGCGGTGGGGGTGCGCAGCGGCAGCCTCACGGCGGCGGCCGGGGAGCTGGAGATCGAGGTGCTGGGCGAGAGCGGCCACGGCGCCCGCCCCCACCAGAGCACCGATGCGATCTGGATTGCGGCGCGGGTGGTGAGCGGCCTGCAGGAGGCGATCAGCCGCCGTCTCGATGCCCTGCATCCGGTGGTGGTGAGCTTCGGGCGGATCGAGGGGGGCAAGGCCTTCAACGTGATCGCCGACCACGTGCGTCTGCTGGGCACGGTGCGCTGCCTTGATCTGGAGCTGCATGATCGCCTGCCGACCTGGATCGAGGACACCGTGCACGCCCTCTGCCGGGGCCATGGCGGTGAGGCCCGGGTGCGCTACCGCCGCATCTCGCCACCGGTGCACAACGACCCCGAACTCACCGAACTGGTTGCGGCGGCGGCGGTGGATCTGTTGGGCCATGCGCGAGTGCAGTGGCTGGAGCAGCCCTCCCTGGGCGCCGAGGACTTCGCCGAGTTGAGCGAGGGCATCCGCGGCACGATGTTCCGGCTGGGGGTGGCGGGGCCCGAGGGCTGTACACCACTGCACAGCAACACCTTCGCCCCCGATGAGGGCGCCCTGGCTGTGGGTGTGCGGGTGCTGAGTCTCAGCTTGTTGCGCTGGATGCAGCAGGGCGAGGGCAGCCGGCCGTGTCGATGAGCACATCTGAGACCGGTCGCCGGCCGCTGCTGGAGATGCTGCTGGCGCTGTCGGCGCCACTGCTGATCCTGCTGGCGCTGCTGCTGATGGTGCAGCGCCAGGGCCGGGAGCGGATTCTGGCCCTGCCGGCGCTGGCCATCGGCATTGGCCTGGCCACCTCCAGCCAAGTGAGCCGGCGCCGGCGCCGGCGGGAGCTGCTGCAGGCCCTGCGCCAGGGCGGTCCTCCGGCGGCCGGCTCCTGAGCCAGGCTGGAGCCCCCAGCGGTTCCCTGTTTGACCTCGCCCGATCTGGAGCAGCTGCGCGCTGCCATCTGCTGCGGTGATCCCAGCCGTTCGATGCCCGCCCTCGCGGCACTGAGGGCGGTGCCGGTGGAGTCGGCGGTGCCCCTGTTGCTGCTGGGGCTGGAGCAGGAGGCGTTTCTGGTGCGCTCGCTCAGCTGCGCCGGGCTGGGGGTGAAGTGCAATCCGGCGGGGCGGCAGGCCCTGGTGCGGGCGCTGGAGTCCGACCCCGACGCCAACGTACGGGCGGAGGCGGCCAACTCCCTGGTGAGCCACGGCCTGGAGCAGGCCTGGCCGCTGCTGCTGGCCGCCTTCCGCCGCGACGACCAGTGGCTGCTGCGTTGCAGCGTGCTGTCCGCGGTGGCGGAACATCCCCAGGCCGAGGCGGAGAAGCTGCTGGAACTGGCCGGCCTGGCAATCGCCGCCGCCGATGGCACGGTACGGGTGGGCGGGGCGGAGATCCTGGGCCGGCTGGTGCGTCAGGGCGGGCCGGCAGCGGAAGCGGCTCGGGGGCTGTTGGCTCGGCTGCAGGACGATGCCGACCACCGGGTCGTGGCCGCTGCCCTCAACGGATTGCAGGGTTAGGTCAGCTGCCGCTGGGCGTTGCTAACTTGCTGATGTCACTAGGGGTGCCCGGCTGCGTCAGGCAGTGTCGGGCTGAGATCACACCCTCCGCACCTGATCCGGGTCATGCCGGCGCAGGGAAGTGAGCCAGGCGCCGCCATGGCGTGCGTCTGCGATCTCGGCAACCGGAACTGGAACCCCACCACGGCCATTCCGTCCCTTGCCCCCATTCGTCATGCGCAGCGCCTGGATCGAGAAGCGTCGCGGCCAAGCCAACGTGAGCCAGATGCACTACG
The DNA here is from genome assembly GCA_044238185.1 of Prochlorococcaceae cyanobacterium. Classification (GTDB taxonomy): domain Bacteria; phylum Cyanobacteriota; class Cyanobacteriia; order PCC-6307; family Cyanobiaceae; genus NIES-981. Next base: position 4,762 of record JBIIDV010000039.1, read on the forward strand.
CCCGCCAGGGGGTGGTGACCGAAGAAATGGCCTACGTGGCCCAGCGGGAAAGCCTGCCGGAATCGCTGGTGATGGAGGAGGTGGCCCGGGGCCGCATGATCATCCCGGCCAACGTCAACCACCCCAACCTGGAGCCGATGGCGATCGGCATCGCCAGCCGCTGCAAGGTGAACGCCAACATTGGCGCCTCCCCCAACGCCTCCGATCTCGAGGAGGAGGTGGCGAAACTGCGGCTGGCGGTGAAATACGGCGCCGACACGGTGATGGATCTCTCCACCGGCGGGGTCAACCTCGATGAGGTACGCACGGCGATCATCAACGCCTCCACCGTGCCGATCGGCACCGTGCCTGTGTACCAGGCCCTGGAGAGCGTGCACGGCTCGATCGAGAAGCTCGACGCCGATGATTTCCTGCACATCATCGAAAAGCACTGCCAGCAGGGGGTCGACTACCAGACCATCCACGCCGGCCTGCTGATCGAGCACTTGCCGCTGGTGAAGGGCCGCCTCACCGGCATCGTGAGTCGCGGCGGCGGCATCCTGGCCCAGTGGATGCTCTACCACCACAAGCAGAACCCCCTGTTCACCCGCTTCGACGACATCATCGAAATCTTCAAGCGCTACGACTGCAGCTTCTCCCTGGGGGATTCGCTGCGGCCGGGCTGCCAGCACGACGCCTCCGATGCCGCCCAGCTGGCGGAACTGAAGACTCTTGGCCAGCTCACCCGCCGGGCCTGGGAGCACGACGTGCAGGTGATGGTGGAGGGTCCGGGTCACGTGCCGATGGACCAGATCGAGTTCAACGTGAAAAAGCAGATGGAGGAGTGCAGCGAGGCGCCCTTCTACGTGCTCGGACCCCTGGTCACCGACATCGCTCCCGGTTACGACCACATCACCAGCGCCATCGGCGCCGCCTTGGCGGGCTGGCACGGCACGGCGATGCTCTGCTACGTGACGCCCAAGGAGCACCTGGGTCTCCCCAATGCGGAGGATGTGCGTGAGGGCCTGATCGCCTACAAGATCGCCGCCCACGCCGCCGATATCGCCCGCCACCGCCCGGGGGCACGCGACCGCGACGACGAACTCAGCCGCGCCCGTTACGCCTTCGACTGGAACCGGCAGTTCGATCTCAGCCTGGATCCTGAGCGGGCCCGCGAGTATCACGACGAAACCCTGCCGGCTGACATCTACAAGCAGGCCGAGTTCTGCTCGATGTGCGGCCCGAAGCACTGCCCGATGCAAACCAAGATCACTGACAAGGATCTAGAGGGGCTGGAGCAGGTGCTGGCGGAACAGAAAGCCGGGCAGCCTGCGGCTGTGTGAGCGGGCAGGGGCCTGGCTCCGCCGAGCTTTTTACTCAGGGTATAGAGACTACGGTCCCCCTTTCTGTATCAGCCTGATCAACGAGTTCTTTCAGATGCATGCCAGTGCAGGGATGCTCTGTTACTGGCCCCTCTCTACATGAGCAGATGCATAAAGGTTGGAGTCTGTTCCGCTCGTTCTTGCAGTGCCTGTTCCCGGCATATGACTTTTTTATCTGATTGGCAAGATCTCAAATGGCTCTGTAATGTAGCTTGATGGGCTGATCATCTTGTCTTCACGCGATGATGGGTTTGGCTCAAGCGCATTGGCTGCCTTTGTCTTGCAGCTGCTTTTTGTTGGGTTCCCTGTTGAACGCCAGTGGTTGACGAGGTCAATAAGACCCTCTTGTTGACATTTTGAATGAAAGATGATATTATCGTAGAGGAGATGGCTTCCGTGGGCGTTTTAACCTAAGCCAGTGGCGAAACTTGTCCTCCATATAGGAACTGAAAAAACCGGATCAACTGCGCTTCAAGCATTTCTGAAGAGGCATGAAAAAGCTCTTTTCGCAAAGGGCTTCATCTTTCCCGATATATTTCAGACTATTAATGCAGGCGAGTTGTATTTGAGCGGGGCTCCTCGAGAATTCACTGATTATCTTGATGCGTATCTGTTTAAGCGAAATACGGTATTTCGCGAAAAGTACACTAAGCAGCTGAGCAAAGAGCTGGCCCGTATGGCAACCCTCGCTTCTAATAAGACTTGTATATTGTCAAGCGAGTTGCTCTATTCACGCATGCGTGATGTGCAAGCACTGCGCCGGCTGAAGGCCAATCTATTTGCGGCGTTTGATGATATTCATATAATTTGTTATATTCGAAATCAGGCTGAGCTTGCCTTGGGCCGATCAATGGAGGCCATCAAGCAAGGAAGTTATCTGCCGCAGATTCGTTCCCCCAAGGACCATGTGAACTTGGGTTACTCTTGTGACTATAGAAAAGGTCTTTCTAATTGGCTGGAAGTCTTCCCGGGACGAGTCACCGTCAGGCGATACGAAAGACATTCTCTTGTAAATAGCGATACTATCGATGATTTCCTTTGTGTAATTGGCCAGTCAGATCTGGCGCGCCTATCAAAGCCTCTCAATGCCAATCTATCCCTAACCCAAGACCAGGTCAAGGTGTTAAACTATCTTAATAGTAAAAATCTGAATCAGGAGAAAGATGGCGCCTTCATGAAATCTCTCCTGGCGTCCTTGTCCGATAAGGCAGTTCACGGCAAATTGCGGCCTACTGAAGAAATCCGTCGATACTGTGAAGAGCACTATCAATCTTCAAACGAATGGGTAAGGGCAATGTTTTTTCCTCGTGATCAAGCTCTTTGGACTGAATCGGTTGACGTTGTTGATTCCCAGTGTCTCTTGCCGAATTCCTCAATGTCCTCCATCATTGACATCATTGTAATCCAGCAAAATAAGCAGGAGGCTTTGCTTGCTCAGTCTCTCTCAAAGTTCCTTGGCCTTCGTCAGCTTTTATCTCTTTTGCAGTCCCATTGCTTGGGCTGGTTGGCTCGCCTCTACGAAGCATTAGCGTATGCTCCCTCTCATGTACTGATTCTTAGATATAGAGCCTTTGGGTCTCGGCTTAGGTATCGGTTGTGGTCATTCCAGTTGTCCTGTGGCGGCGACCCCATCGACCATTTCCCCTGGATCCGCAAAAGTAAGCGAACTTGAGCTGGTATTCGGTGTAGGTAGGTGTTTTTGTTTTGGCCCAAGTCACAGATCGATCATGTTCTCGCTCCCATCTCCGCCTCCTCGACAGAGGGCATGCCCTCAGCTGAATCGGTCATGAAAAGCCCCACCTTTCGGCGGGGACATTGAAAGCTTGAGGGTTGGCGAGGGGGTGCTGGGCTGATGCAGATCAGCCGAGGGCCTTGGCCTTATCTACCACGTTGTCAACGGTGAAGCCGAACTTCTCCATCAGCACGGGGCCTGGAGCGGAGGCACCGTAGCGATCCACCGACACGCTGTCGCCCTCGAAGCCGGTGTACTTGTGCCAGCCGAAGCTGCTGGAGGCTTCCACCACTAGGCGCTTGCGGCAGGCGACCGGCAGCACGCTCTCGCGGTAGGCGGCGTCCTGCTCCTCGAACAGCTCCACGCAGGGCATCGACACCACCCGCACGTTCTTGCCCTCGGCCCGCAGCTGGGCGGCGGCCTTGGTGCACAGCTCCAGCTCGGTGCCGGTGCCGATCAGGATCAGGTCGGGAGTGCCGTTGCTGTCCTCGAGGATGTAGCCACCTTTGGCCACGGCGGCGGGGCTGGAGTTGGCCTGGTTGGCCATCGCCTGGCGGCTGAGGATCAACACGGTGGGGCGGCTGCGGTTGGTGACTGCCACTTGGTAAGCGCCACTGGTCTCGTTGCCATCGCCAGGCCGGATCACCAGCAGGTTGGGAAGGGAGCGCAGGGTTGCCAGGGTCTCGATCGGCTGGTGGGTGGGGCCATCTTCACCCAGACCGATCGAGTCGTGGGTCAGCACATAGATCACGCCCAGCTCGCTGAGGGCCGAGAGGCGGATGGCTCCGAGGGCGTAGCCAGCGAACACGGCGAAGGTGCCGCCGTAGGGGATCAGGCCACTGCCGTGGTATGCGAGGCCGTTGAGAATTGCCGCCATGGCGTGCTCTCGCACGCCGAAGTGAAGGTAGCGGTTCTCCTCTGCACCCTTCTGGAAGCTCTTCTCACCCTTGATGTCGGTGAGGTTGGAGTGGGTGAGGTCAGCCGAACCACCGATCAGCTCGGGCAGGTTGGGCCCGATGGCGTTGAGGCAGTTATAAGAATGTTGGCGGGTGGCCAGGCCCTTGTCGTCGGGGCCGTAGCTGGGCAGGTTGGAGTCCCAGCCCTGGGGTAGTTCGCCGCGCAGCTGGCGCTCGAATTCGGCCGCTTCCGCGGGGTAGCTGGCGCGGTAGGCGTCCAGGGTTGCGTTCCACTCCGCCTCGGAGGTTGCCCCGCGGCTCACGGCCTGGCGCCAGTGGTCGTAGGCCTCTTGGGGCACTTCGAAATCGCCGTAGGTCCAGGCCAGGTTCTGGCGGGTGAGGGCTGCTTCGTCGGCCCCCAGGGCGGCGCCGTGTACGCCCGCGGTGTTGGCTTTGTTAGGGGAGCCATAGCCAATCGTGGTGGTGACCTTGATCAGCGAGGGACGGTCGGTAACGGCCTTGGCCTCCTCGATGGCTCGGGCAATCGCGGCAACATCGGAGTTGCCGTCAGCCACGTGGATGGTGTGCCAGCCGTAGGCCTCGTAGCGCTTCAGCACATCCTCGGTGAAGGAAACGTTGGTGTTTCCGTCGATGGTGATGTGGTTGTCGTCGTAGAGGGCGATCAGCTTGCCCAGGCCCAGGTGGCCGGCCAGGGAGGCGGCTTCACCACTCACCCCTTCCTGGTTGCAGCCGTCACCCATGAGCACATAGGTGTAGTGATCAACCAGCTTGCACTCGGGCTTGTTGAACTTGGCGGCCAGATGGGCCTCGGCCATGGCCAGGCCCACGGCGTTTGCGATGCCCTGACCCAGCGGGCCAGTGGTCACCTCCACACCCGGAGTCTCGAAGGTCTCGGGGTGACCGGGGGTTTTGGAGCCCCACTGGCGGAACTGCTTGATGTCCTCGATCGTGACCGACTCGTAGCCAGTGAGGTGCAGCAAGGCGTACAGCAGCATGCAACCGTGACCAGCGGAGAGCACGAAGCGGTCGCGGTTGAACCACTGGGGGTTCTTGGGGTTGTGGTTGAGGGATTTGTCCCACAGGGCATAGGCCATAGGTGCGCAGCCCATTGGCAGGCCCGGATGGCCCGAGTTCGACTTGTTGATCGCGTCAACAGCCAGGAAGCGGATGCTGTTGATGCACAGCGACTCCAGCTGGTTGGCGGAGGAGGTGGGGGAGGAGGGGGCGGCGACCATCGGGGAGGAGCGAGGAATTCAGGGTGGCGCTGGGGGGTGGCGCGGTGGGGGCGCCGGAGCGCTTTCAGCCGGGCTGGAGGGGTGTCAGGAGCTGAAGGGGGTGGTCAGCTCATGCGCCTGAAGGCCAGGCACACGTTGTGGCCGCCGAATCCGAAGGAGTTCGAGAGCACAACATTGAGTTTCAAGTCTCGGGCCTGGTTGGGCACGACGTCCAGATCACAGGCCGGATCCGGATTGCTGTAGTTGATCGTAGGCGGCACCAGCCCATGCTCCATCGCCAGGATGGCGGCCACGGCCTCGATGCCACCGCTGCCACCCAGCAGATGGCCAGTCATCGACTTGGTGGAACTCACCGGAATCCGGTAGGCGTGCTCCCCGAGGGCCGACTTGATAGCAGCGGTTTCGTTGCTGTCGTTGGCCTGGGTGCTGGTGCCGTGGGCGTTCACGTAATCGACGGCCTCGGCCTCCAGGCGGGCATCCTGGAGAGCGAGGCGCATGGCTTCTGCTCCGCCAACCCCCCCCGGGGATGGCGAGGTGATGTGGTGGGCATCGCAGGTCATGCCGTAGCCCACCACCTCGGCCAGGATCCGGGCTCCCCGGGCCCTGGCGTGCTCGAGACTCTCGAGCACAAGGATGCCGGCTCCTTCGCCGATCACGAAGCCGTTGCGCTCGGCGTCGAAGGGTCGGCTGGCAGTGGCCGGGTCGTCGTTGCGGAAGGAGAGGGCCTTGGCGCTGGCGAAACCGGCAACGCCCAGGGGGGTGATCGCCGATTCGGCGCCACCGCACACCATCGCATCGGCCAGGCCGAGCTGGATCAGGCGGTAGGCATCACCGATGGCGTTGGAGCCGGCGGCGCAGGCTGTGGCCACGGCGCTGCTGGGACCCTTGGCGCCGATGGCGATCGCCGTCAGGCCGGTGGCCATGTTCGGAATCATCATCGGCACGCAGAACGGACTCACCCGGTCCGGTCCGCGGGCGTTGAGCACCTGGGCCTGGGTTTCCATCATCAACAGGCCGCCAACGCCCGAACCGATCGCTGTGCCGATGCGCTGGGCGTTGCTGTCGTCGATGGTCAAGCCTGCATCGGCGATGGCCTGCTTGGCAGCCACGACGCCAAACTGGCAGAAGCGATCCCAACGCTTCGTCTCCTTCGGTTCCAGCCAGCCGCTGGGATCGAAGCCCTTCACCTCGGCGGCGAACCGACAGGCGTGGCGCCCGGCGTCAAACAGGGTGATCGGCGCCACCCCATTGCTGCCGCTCGACAGACCTTCCCAGTAACTGGAAACGTCATTGCCGATCGGTGTGACCGCGCCGAGGCCGGTGACGACGACGCGCTGGAGACCCTCAACCATGGAGCGGCTCAGGCCTGCTTCTCTTGGATGAACTTGACGGCGTCACCCACGGTGGTGATGCCTTCGGCGGCCTCGTCGGGGATTTCGATGTCGAAGGCTTCTTCCAGGGCCATCACCAGTTCCACGGTGTCGAGGGAGTCGGCGCCGAGGTCGTTCTGGAAGTTCGACTCGGGCTTCACCTCGCCAGCGTCGACGCTGAGCTGTTCGGCAACGATCGAGCGCACTTTCTCAAAGATCGCTTCCTGGGACATGGCCGCTGTGAGAGTCGAGGCACTCTACGGGTCACCCTGCCCGCCGCCTCCGCCACGGCGACGACGTATGAACAAGGGTGAAGGGCTGCGGCTGCTGTGCCAGCACCTCCGGAGGTGTTGGGTACCTTGGCGAGACGCCGAGTCTCAGCACCTCCGGAGTTCAGATGTCCCACGCCGTCAAGATCTACGACACCTGCATCGGCTGCACCCAGTGCGTGCGCGCCTGCCCTCTCGACGTGCTCGAGATGGTCCCCTGGGATGGCTGCAAGGCCGGCCAGATCGCCTCCTCTCCCCGCACCGAGGATTGCGTTGGCTGCAAGCGCTGTGAGACCGCCTGCCCCACCGACTTCCTCAGCATCCGCGTGTACCTGGGCGACGAGACCACCCGCTCGATGGGCCTGGCCTACTGAGGCAGATCCCATCACGGACAGTTTTCCGATCACGTCCCAATAAGCTCATGCCCGGCCCTGTCCGGGCTTTTTTGTTGTCCCTATCCCCCTGCGGGCCCCTATGTGCGGGATCGTTGCCCTGATCGGATCGCGGGAGGCTGCTCCCCTGCTGCTGGAAGGTCTGCGGCAGCTGGAATACCGGGGTTACGACTCGGCCGGCATCGCCACGGTGGAGCCCGCTGGCGGCGGCGGTGGGGTGCTCCACTGCCTCAGGGCCGAGGGCAAGCTGGTGAACCTCACAGTCCGCTATGAGGCCAGTGGCGCCCCGGGCCAATGCGGCATCGGCCACACCCGCTGGGCCACCCACGGCAAGCCGGAGGAGCGCAACGCCCACCCGCACCTGGACGGATCAGGCCGGGTTGCGGTGGTGCAGAACGGCATCATCGAGAACCACCGCAGCCTGCGGGAGCGGCTTCAGGCCGGCGGAGTGGTGTTCCGCAGTGACACCGACACCGAGGTGATCCCCCATCTGCTGGCCCTGGAACTGGAGCGACTGCAGGCCGCCGGCCGCCGTGCCGGCGGGGCCTTGCTGCATGAGGCAGTGCGGGCGGTGCTGCCGCAGCTGCAGGGGGCCTACGCCCTGGCGGTGGTGTGGGCCGAGGCGCCGGGGGCGCTGGTGGTGGCGCGCAAGGCGGCGCCCCTGCTGATCGGCCTGGGGGAGGGGGAGTTCCTCTGCGCCAGCGATACGCCTGCATTGGCCGGGTTCACGCGCACAATCCTGCCCCTGGAGGATGGCGAGACGGCCCTGCTCACCCCCCTGGGCATTGAGCTCTACGACCAGGCCGGCGAGCGGGTGGAACGCAGCCCCAGCCTGCTGAGCGGTACCGAGCACGTGGCGGACAAGCGCAGCTTCCGCCACTTCATGCTCAAGGAGATTCACGAGCAACCGGAGACTGCGGCGCTGTGGCTGGCCCGCCACCTGCCCGAGGTCGGTGAGCGGCTGGTGGCCCTGCCGCTGGATGAGGGGCTGTTCGAGGGGGTGGAGCGGATCGATGTGCTGGCCTGCGGCACCAGCCGCCATGCCGCCCAGGTGGGGGCACACCTGCTGGAGCAGCTGGCCGGCATTCCCGCCCGCGTGTTCTACGCCAGCGAGTTCCGCTATGGGCCGCCGCCGTTGGGGCCCCACACCCTCACCATTGGCGTCACCCAGTCGGGCGAGACGGCCGACACCCTGGCGGCCCTGGCGATGGAGCAGGAGCGGCGCCAGCTGGTGGCCGATCCGGCCTACGCGCCGCGGCTGCTGGGGATCACCAACCGGCCCGAGAGTTCCCTGGGGCGGATGGTGGACCAGGTGCTGGACATCGGCGCCGGCATCGAGGTGGGGGTGGCTGCCACCAAGACCTTCATGGGCCAGCTGCTGGCCTTCTATGGCCTGGCCCTGGCCTTCGCTGAGCGGCGAGTGGGCCAGCAGGGCGGCGGCGGCACGATCAGCCGCGAGCGGCTGCACCATCTGGTGGCTGGGCTGCGCCAGATCCCTGAGCAACTGCGCCAGCTGATCGAGGATCACGACCAGCGGGCGGCGGCACTGGCCCATCAGTTCGAGAGCACCCAGGATGTGATCTTCCTTGGCCGGGGCATCAACTTCCCGATCGCCCTGGAGGGGGCCCTCAAGCTCAAGGAGATCAGCTACATCCACGCCGAGGGCTATCCCGCCGGCGAGATGAAGCACGGGCCGATCGCCCTGCTCGATGCCCGGGTGCCGGTGGTGTCGATCGCCGTGCCCGGCATTGTGTTTGAGAAGGTGCTCAGCAACGCCCAGGAGGCCAAGGCCCGAGATGCCGTGCTGATCGGTGTGGCCCCGGCCTGCCCGGACAGCGAGATCTTCGATGTGCTGTTGCCGGTGCCGGAGCTGGACGAGTTGCTCAGCCCGCTGCTCACGGTGATTCCGATGCAATTGCTGAGTTATCACATCGCCGCCCACCGCGGCCTGGATGTGGATCAGCCGCGCAATCTGGCCAAGAGCGTCACGGTGGAGTAGGCCCTAGTCATGCCGTGACGGTTGGCGTATCGCTGCGGCCGTAGCGGTCCTCAAAGCGCACGATGTCGTCCTCGCCGAGGTAGGTGCCGCTCTGCACCTCGATCATCTCCACCGGGATCTTGCCTGGATTGGTGAGCCGGTGCCGAGAGCCCAGGGGGATGTAGGTGCTCTGGTTTTCGCCCACCAGCTCCTGCTGGCCATCCTTCTCCACCAGGGCCGTGCCCTGCACCACCACCCAGTGCTCGGCCCGGTGGTGGTGCATCTGCAGCGACAGGCTGGCACCGGGATTGACCACGATTTTCTTTACCTGCCAGCGCTCTCCCTCCACCACGCCGTCGTAGCTGCCCCAGGGCCGGTAGATCTTGCGGTGGGCCTTGCTCTCGCGGGCCCCCTGGCGCTCCAGCAGGGCCACCACGCCCTTCACATCCTGGGCGCGGTCACGGTGGGCGACCAGCACCACGTCGTCGGTCTCCACCACCACCAGGTCGTCCACCCCCAGGCCCACCACCAGCCGGTGCTCGCTGCGCAGGTAGCAGTTGCGGCTGTCCTGGCTGATCACCCGGCCGCGCAGCACGTTGCCGGCCGGGTCGCGGTCGGTGGTGTCCCAGAGGGCGCTCCAGCTGCCCACGTCACTCCAGCCGGCTTCCAGGGGCAGCACGGCACCGCGGTCGGTCTTCTCCATCACGGCCACATCGATGGCCACGCTGGGACAGCCGGCGAACACCTCCCGCTCCAGGCGCAGGAAGTCGAGGTCGGCCGAGTCGTGCTCCAGGGCCGAACGGCAGGCGCTCACCACCTCGGGGGCCAGCCGCTCCAGCTCGGCCAGGATGGCGCTGGCCTTGAACAGGAACATGCCGCTGTTCCAGGTGAAGCGGCCGGTGGCCAGGAACTGCTCCGCCGTAGCCCGGTCTGGCTTTTCCACGAAGCGGGCGATCGGCACGGGTGTCTCGGCACCGCTGAGGCTGTGGGCGGCTTCGATGTACCCGTAGCCCGTCTCGGGTGCGCTGGGCACGATGCCGAAAGTCACCAGATCGCCGGCTTCCGCTGCCGCCAGGCCGGCGCTCACCGTGGTGCGGAAGCGCTTGGCATCGCGGATCACGTGGTCGGCCGCCAGCACCAGCAGCAGCGGGTCCTCTCCCTGGGCTGTGGCTTTCAGAGCTGCTACAGCCACGGCGGGGGCGGTGTTGCGGCCGATCGGCTCCAGCAGGATGGCGGCTGGCTCCACGCCGATCTGGCGCATCTGCTCGGCCACGATGAAGCGGTGGTCCTCATTGCAGATCAACAGCGGTGGTGCCAGTCCCGGCAGCCCGTGAAGCCGTTGCTGGGTCTGCTGCAGCAGGGTGTCGTCGGAGTCGCCGGCCAACGGCCAGTACTGCTTGGGATAGGTGGCCCGGGACAGGGGCCAAAGCCGGGTGCCCGTGCCGCCGCAGAGGATCACTGGCACCAGGGTGCTGGCGGCCTTGGCGCTGGGGACGGGACTGTCGGGAGCCATGGCGCTGGGGCAGATCGTGGCTGAATGGAGGTCATGATCGCCCAGGGAGACCTGGTGGCGCCGTATCCGGCCGCCAGCTGCCCTACCGGCGCTCGGTCAGAGCTCGAGCAGGCCGGGTGGCGGCGTGAGGCCGATCCAGCCCTCGCCCAGTTCCACCTGGGGAACGATTGCCTTCACGAATGGCACCAGGATCTTGCGGCCGTTCTCTGCCAATTCCACCTCCAGCAGGTCGTTGCCGGCGTGAAGCAGGTTGGTAACCCGGCCCAGGAGCTCGCCGGCGGGCAGCAGGCGCGCCTCCAGGCCCACCAGATCGAGCAGGTGGAATTCACCCCGGGCGAGGCGAGGGCGGTCGCTGATCGGCACCAGCAGGTCCTGGCCCACCAGTGCTTCGGCGGCCTCGCGGCTGTCGCAGGCCTCCAGGCGGATCACGAAGAGCTCCTTGCCGGGAAGGGGGCGGCCGGCCAGGAGCTGAACTGGCCTGGCCTGGCCCTTCGACTGGCGCAGCCAGCGTTGGCCAGGCCGGATGAAGCGTTCCGGGAAGTCGCTCAGCGGCAGGACCCGCAGCTCACCGCGCAGGCCCTGGGGGGCCACGATCCGGCCCACCACCAGCAGATCCTGTTCATCCGTCTGGTCGTGGCTGGTCCGGAGGGCACTCGTCTGGTTGGGGCTTGTGGGGTGATCCCGGTGCTGGCTGTCCTGCCCTTCTGCCATGCCAACCCTGGCTGCTGTCCCCTGATAATGGATCCAAGCCCTCTTCCGCCCATCCATGGCAGACCTGCCGATCCTGCCCGGCTCCACCGTGGTGGTGCGGGATGTTCGCTCGATCTACAACGGCTATCGCGGTTTCGTGCAACGCATCAGTGGCAATCAGGCTGCCGTTCTGTTTGAAGGCGGCAACTGGGACAAGTTGGTGACAATGCCCCTCAGCCTGCTGGAGCAGACCTGAGCGCAGCGAGCAGTAGCTCTGCGGCAGCCTGTTCGGCCGCGCGCCGGGATGGGCCCCAGCCCTCGCCGACACAGTCCATCACGGTTCCCTCTGGAGCTGGCTCTTCCGCAGCTGCTCCCTCTGAAGCTGGACCACCTGCCTCACGCTCGATCGCCAGCCGGGCGGTGCAATGGAAGCGGCGAAGATCGCCATGACCGGTGCTGACCTGCTGGCACAGATAGGAGGGCAAACCCAGGCCACGGGCCTGGCTCCATTCCTGCAGTGCTGATTTCCAGTTGTGGCGGTCCGGGTCGTGCAGCAGCTCCTGGCTGCTGCGCTGCCAGTGGGGGGTGAGCCAGCGGGCCACCGCCAGCAGACCCCCGTTGGGCCCGCCCCACACCAGGTAGATCGCTCCGATCAGGGCCTCGCACAATTCGGCCAGGAGCGTGGCTCGGCCTGCCTTGTCGCCGGCGGCCATGGCGCCGATCCGCCACACCCGCTCCAGGCCGCAGCGCTCGCCCAGTTCCGCCAGCCAGCGGTCGCTCACCAATTGGGCGCGCAGGGCTGAGCGCTGGCCCACCGAGAGCACGGCGTGGTGCTGCTCGAGATATTCGGCGGCGGCCAGGCGCAGCACCGCATCTCCGAGGAATTCCAGCCGTTCGTGGTTGCGCCCCAGCCTGGCCGAGGTGTGGCTGAGGGCCTCATCAATCGGAGCCAGCGCTTGGGCGGAGCCGTCGGGGCCTCCGGGCTGGCATGGATCGAGCCCCAGGTCGGTGAGTAGGGCGAGCAGCTGTTGGCGGCGCTGCGGGATCACGGCTGAGATGGAAGAACTGGGTTGGCAGTCGGCTGGGGCGTCAATGGGGTGAAAGCAGGACGTAAGCCGGGTTTTGTTCACCCAGGGTCCGGCCGGAGCCGGTCTGGGGGGCGATCATCTGTCTGGGACCGCCGTTACCGGCGGCCTCGAGCGGCGCACTTGGGTCGGGACTGGTGAGATGGCCAACCGTTGTCCCTGGGCCTTGCTCCCAGCCGGGGTTTACCGAGCCAGCACCTCTCGATGCTGCTGGTGCGCTCTTACCGCACCTTTGCACCCTTACCTGATCCCACAGGGTTGCCCCAGCGGGCCATCGGCGGTGTGTTTCTGTGGCACTCTCCTCACGGTCACCCGCACTGGGCGTTACCCAGCAAGCCTGGCCATTGGGGAGCCCGGACTTTCCTCAACCGGACGGGTGGCCGCTCCGAAGACCGTGCCACCCCCGATCGCGATCACCTCGCCTGCTTTCAAAGCCGACGTTACGTGGGTGGATGCAGGCCGGATAAGGGCGTCTAGCCCTCTCGGGCTGGCTGTGTGCGCAAATCCACACAGGCAGGCCAGGCGTTGTCTCCCCGGGGCTGCAAACTGGCTGCATCCTTGGGGCTGTAGCTCAGCCGGATAGAGCGACGGTTTCCTAAACCGTAGGTCGTGGGTTCGAGTCCCGCCAGCCCCGTTCTTCTCAATCTCGGTTCTGACAGTGAACGCAAGGAAAGGAGGTCCCTGAAGGGGCTCTGGCCTCCTCCTCGCGCTAGGCACGGCTGGGCAAGGCTTCTTGGCAAATCGGTTCAGACTGCCTCCTTCCTAAGGGGACCATGGGCACTGGCCGCTCAACCTCCTTGCCGGGGCGCCAGGTGCTGCCAACACCGAGCCGGGCATAGACGCCTGGTTGATCAGCAGCCCTACCAACTCAACCTCGGGCTAACCACTGAAATCCCCCTGCCCATGACTGCTGCCATCTCCAAGCCTTCTCTCCTGCAATCGCATTGCCAGGGTGTTGTTGTGCCTGGTGTTCGTGGACGCGCTGGTCGGCAAGCTCACCGGCTTCGCCGGCCCAGCCGCTGCCATCGCGGCCAAGGGTCTGCCGCTGGCGCCGGTGCTGCTGGTGGCGGCGATGCTGCTGATGGGCCTTGGCTCTGCGCTGGTGATCAGCGGCTGGAAGTCGCGACTGGGGGCCGTGTTGCTGCTGCTGGACCAGGACGGCCAGGGCTGAGCACTGGCATCAGGGAGCAAGGGATTGCCCTGGAATTGACCACGTTCTGAGGCACCCTGCGCCTGCGATGGAAACGGGGGGAATAGACCGTGCTGTGGAGTCCATGGAGAGAGCGTCCCTCCCCACACCACGGGAAACCACCGAGGCGATCGGGCCCAACATCGGCCGTGAGCTGTTGCACAACCTGCTGATCGACACCGTCAGAAAGCCCCGACGGATTGAGCCGCCAAGACAGAACAGCTGCGAGCTGGCAGATCACTGCTGACTCAAGCCCCCGGCTCCTCGGGCCGGGTCCAGCGCTGATAGAGCCCCACGCCAACACCGCCCCAGATGAGGGTCCAGATCGCGAAGGTGGTGGCGGTGCCCAGTTGCCCTCCTTCCAGGGAGTAGACGCCGGCGTTGATCAGCCCTGCATCGATCAGCGAGCCGCCGATTCCCCAGCCGAGTACCCAGGTGAGCAGGAAACCGATGGCCTGGAGGTTACCGGTCATGGGGTGGTGGTGAGGAACATCGTTGTCATCAAAAAACCCCCGACCGGGCCGGGGGTTGTTGGTCTGAGCCTCAGGATTGCCGGATCAGAAGCAGAAGGGCAGGAACTGGGTGCGGCAGGCGGCATAGCCATCCACCAGGGCGCCGAGGCCGATCTGGTGAGCGATGCCGGAACCTGTGATGGCTTCGGTGAGAATGCCGATCACGATGCCGAGCATGGCGGCTCGGCCGTTGAACAGCTCAGCACGCCTGAGCTGTTCGAGATGGATCTGCTGGGTGGCGCGATCCTGAAACCACTTGTCGTTGGCGGGAGTTTGGGACATGGATCCTCCGGAGCGATGGGATGGGGTGAGGGGTCAGTCGGCTGCTGCGGGCTGCAGAAGCAGGGCGCTGGCCAGCCAGCCGCTGATCAGCAGGAGAGCGAGGGTGCCGGTCATCGCTGGGGGGTGGGAGCGAGGTCGCTGGGGCGGCTCAGCACGAAAGCCGTCATGGCGCTGAACAGAACCACCAGGCCGAACATGGCCGTGATCGCTGCGGTGTAATCGGTACCCATGGTGATCAACCGAGGCCGATTTGCTGAAGGATGCCCTGGCCGGTGAGCAGCTCGGTGGCCAGGCCGATCACGAAGCCGAGCATGGCCATGCGGCCATTCCAGGTTTCGGCGAAGGCGACGAAACCGAAACGGGAGGAGGAATCAGTCATGGAAGTTGAGGATTGTTGCCTGAATTGTAACGGCATGTGAAGTGTCTTGCTGGTGGCGGGTACCCGCCCTTGTTCCTTCTGTAAGGCGAGCCGCCTCCTTCGCCGCCCGCAGCCTTTATCAGGCTGAGCTTGGGGTCAGTTGTTGAAAGGCAGTGGGGCCGCGAGTGGGGCCGTGGTCTGTTGGCCATCTGTTGCGGTCTTCACCTTCGGCGCTGGTAGCGAGCACTACGAGCAGTGCCTTTATGTTTTCAGCCGCCACGGCTAGCGTGGGCCAATCGCACGCACCGGCATGACCCAGCTGCACGACCTGCGTCTGCGCCTGCTGGTGCAGCAGGAAACCCAGCGGATCCTGGACAGCCAGCCCGATGAACTGGAGCTCTCCCTCGTGCAGGCCCGCTGCCTGTGCTGGCTGGCTCTGCTGGCTGAAGCCCACGAGGACCAGGCCAGCGATGCCGAGCGCCGGGGCGACACCCAGCAGGCCATGGGCTGGTTTGCCGACTCCATGCGCCTGCGGGATGTGATCCAGGTGGTGAGCTCGATCGAGATCCCGATACCGGATGCAGAGGAGCTCAGCGCCTGAGTCGTCCGTTCCGGTGCCATGATGGGATTTGTGAATACAAGGGAGCGCGGTGCCCGAAGAGCCCTGCCAGTGCCCTGATTGTCAGCGCTTCTATCGGGAACACGACCGATTGATCCGCGAAAACCCCACCCTCCGTCAGCAGCAGGAGCTGAACTGGGCTGCGCTGCAGTCGTTCCGCACCCTGGCAGGCCGGGTGATGGAGGAGCTGCAAAAACAGGAGGAACTGCACAAGCAGTCCGACGCTGCAGAGCCGCAGGGGCCGTCCGGCGCGGCCTCCGCACCTGGGCTGGCCTCCACAGGGGCAGGCTCAACGGCCGAGGCTGGGGGGGAACCCGATGGCCTGCAGCAGGCGATGGCCGACCTGGAGAACATCAACGCCCACCTGTTCTCGATCGAGGCCCTGATGGAGCGCATTTTTGATGTGCGCGTGCCCGAGCCAGTGGAGCAGATGTTCCGGGAGGTGGCGGGTGAGCTGGCCCCCGATCCGCTCAACGCGGACCGGCTCCGGCTCAACCGCCTCCTGCATCAGACCCCCGACCTGCCGGGTTAGTCCAGCTCGCAGGTGATCGTCACCGGGTAGGGCTCAGCCTTCCAGATCCGCTGGGCATACTCACGGATCGAGCGGTCGGAGGAGAAGAAGCCGGTGCGCGCCGCATTCAGCAGCGACATTCGGTTCCAGCGCTGGCGATCGCCCCAGGCCTGGTCCACCTCACCCTGGGCGCGCAGGTAGTCGTCGAAATCGGCCAGCACGAAGAACGGATCGCGGCCGGTGAGGTTCTGCAGCAGGGGGCGGAACAGCTCGCTGTCGCCATTGCTGAAGTGGCCCTGTTCGATCAGGCGCAGCACGTCGGCCAGTTCCGGCATCGAACCGATCAGTTCCCAGGGGCGGTAGCCCACCCGTTGCAGGGCGCTGATCTCCTCAGCCGTCTTGCCGAACAGGAAGAAGTTCTCGGCGCCCACCTGCTCGCGGATCTCCACGT
This sequence comes from Prochlorococcaceae cyanobacterium, assembly GCA_044238185.1. Lineage (GTDB taxonomy): Bacteria > Cyanobacteriota > Cyanobacteriia > PCC-6307 > Cyanobiaceae > NIES-981. Next base: position 21,226 of record JBIIDV010000039.1, read on the forward strand.
TGGCGCCATCGAGGGTGCCCACCGTGAGCGCGCCATTCATGGCGAACTTCATGTTGCCGGTGCCGGAGGCCTCCTTGCCGGCGGTGGAGATCTGCTCGGAGAGGTCGGAGGCCGGGTACACCCGCTCGCCCAGCTTCACGTTGTAGTCGGCCAGGAAGATCACCCGCAGCCGCCCATCCATGTCTGGGTCGGCGTTGATCGTGTCAGCGATGCCGTTGATGAAGCGGATGATCAGCTTGGCCATGTAGTAGCCCGGTGCCGCCTTGCCACCGAAGATCACCGTGCGCGGTGCCATGCCGTCGCCATGGCCGTTCTTGATGCGCAGGTACTGGGCCACCACCTGCAGGGCGTTGAGGTGCTGGCGCTTGTACTCATGGATTCGCTTCACCTGCACGTCGAACAGGGAGGCGGGATCCACCAGCACGCCGGTGTGGCGATGGATGTACTGGCTGAGCTGGTTTTTCACGGCCAGTTTGGTTTCGCCCCAGCGCTCCAGGAAGCCGCTGTCGTCGGCGAAGCGTTCCAGCTGGCGCAGCTGGTCGAGGTCCTTCAGCCAGCCTTCGCCCAGCACTTCGTTGAGCAGTCCAGTCAGGCGCGGATTGGACAGAGCGAGCCAGCGGCGGGGTGTCACGCCGTTGGTCACGTTGGTGAACTTCTCCGGCCAGAGGGCAGCGAATTCGGGAAACAGCTCGCTCTTCACCAGGTCGCTGTGCAGGGCCGCCACGCCGTTCACGTGATGGGAGGCAATGGTGGCCAGGTGGGCCATGCGCACCGCCTTGGCCCCGTCTTCGTCGATGATCGACACCCGCCGCAGCACCTCCTCGTTGCCGGGGTACTTGATGCGCACCTGCTGCAGGAAGCGGCGGTTGATCTCGTAGATCAGCTCCAAGTGGCGCGGCAGCAGGGAGCCGAACAGGTCGAGGCCCCACTTCTCCAGGGCCTCGGGCAACAGGGTGTGGTTGGTGTAAGAGAGGGAGTGGGTGGTGATCTCCCAGGCCCTGTCCCAGTCGAGGTGGCGGTCATCGATCAGCAGCCGCATCAGTTCGGCCACGGCGATGGCCGGGTGGGTGTCGTTGAGTTGCACAGCCCAGTGATCGGGGAACTCCTCGATCGGAATGCCGCGGGCCTCCAGGCTGCGGAGCATGTCCTGCAGGGAGCAGCTCACGAAGAAGTGCTGCTGCTTGAGCCGCAGCCGCCGCCCTTCGTCGGTGCCGTCGTTGGGGTAGAGCACCTTGGAGAGGGTCTCGCTGCCCACCTTCTCCTCCACGGCGCCGTAGTAGTCGCCGATGTTGAAGGCGTAGAAGTCGAAGGTTTCGGTGGCGTCGGCACGCCACAGCCGCAGCCGGTCGCAGGTGTTCACCCGGTAGCCGAGCACCGGCACGTCGTGGGGGATACCGATCGCGTGCTCCTCCGGAATCCAGCGCACCCGGTAGTGGCCGTGCTCATCGCGGTAGCTCTCGGTGCGGCCGCCGAAGCCCACGAAGCAGGCCTGATCGGGATGGGGCAGCTCCCAGGGCCAGCCGCTCTTGAGCCACTTGTCGGTGATCTCCACCTGCCAGCCGTCGCGGATCAGCTGGTCGAAGATGCCGAACTCGTAGCGGATGCCGTAGC
>JBIIDV010000084.1:0-6786 GCA_044238185.1 Prochlorococcaceae cyanobacterium
GCAGGGCCTGCTCCAGCACCCAGTCGCCGAGGCGGATGATCTCCGGTTGATCCCCGATCCAGCCCAGCCAGGCCTCCGGTGCCAGCAGCCCCTGCTGGGGGTGCTGCCAGCGCACCAGGGCTTCGGCAAAGCGCAGCTGCCCGGTGGCCAAATCAATCACCGGCTGCACGAACAGGCGCAGCTGCTGCCCGTCGATGGCCTGGCGCACCTGCTCCAGCCGGGAGCGCTGCAGCAACTGGCGCCGTTCCAGCTCCACGTCGAAATGGTGCATCCGCCCCGGACCGTCTCGCTTGGCGGCGTACATGGCCTGGTCGGCCTGGCGCAGCAGAGTATCGGGATCGGCATCGTCGGGAGGCACCAGCCGGAAGCCGATGCTGGTGCTCATGGCCACGCAAAGCGTCTGGCCAATGAGGGTGGGCTGGGCCACCGCGCTGAGCAGCTGCTCACCCAGCGACTCCAGCTCGGCCAGGCTGCTCAGGCCGGGAAGGATCACCACGAATTCGTCCCCACCCAGCCTGCCCACCGTGTCGCCCGGTCGCAGGCAACGACAGAGGCGCTCGGCTACGGCCACCAGCAGCTGGTCCCCCACGGCATGGCCATGGCTGTCATTGATGGGTTTGAAGTTGTCCAGGTCGAGGTAGCCCACCGCCAGCTGGGTGCCGTTGCGCCTGGCCCGCTCCAGCTCCTCGCCCAGCCGCTGACTCAGCAGGGACCGATTGGGCAGGCGGGTGAGCGGATCCTCGTAGGCCAGCTGACGCAGTTGCTGGTCGATCAGCCGACGTTCCAGCCCCTGGGCGAAGCCGCTCACCACGATCGAGAGAACGGCCACCTCCTGTTCGCTCCAGCGACGGCTGCCGCGGATGTGGTCAAAGCCCGCGAACCCCTCCAGCCGGCCCCGCCGCACCAGGGGGAGCACCAGCAGCGACTGGATGCCCTGGGAGCTGAGATGGGCCCGCTCGGCATCGGCCCCGGCCGGGAGATCGAGCAGCGACTCGAGATTGATCGCCCGCCCGGCCCGCATCTCTCCCATCAACCAGCAGATCGACACCTCTGACACGTGCTGGAGCAGGTGGATCTGCGGTTCCACCCCGGGCGCGCACCACTCGTGGGTGTTGCTGGCGAAACCCGGATAGCGAGTCAGGGAGAACACATAGGCCCGATGCACGTCGAACAGGCCGCCGATGGAGCCCAGGGTGCGATCGATGGTGGCGTCCAGTTCACTGGTGGGCTCGACGATGAACGCCTCAGCCGTTTCCGCCAGCAGCTGGAGCAGCCGCTTGCTGAGGTCGCCGTGGGGCACCTTTGGCCTAGCCCGCTGTGAATCGCTTCATTCTGGAGGCCAGCCGCCGGCAGCGCAGCAGAATTGGAGAGCGGCTCAGCGCCTCGCGAGGTCGCGCACCCCGGCCACCCCGTCCACCACCTCACCCACCAGCACCTGGTCGGCAAGGTTCACGAACAGGCCGTTCTCCAACACGCCAGGCAGGTTGTTGATCGCCTTCTCCAGGCTCTCCGGATCGGCGATACCCCCGGCGAATTTCACATCCAGCACCAGGTTGCCCTGATCGGTGACCACCGGGCCGGCCTTCTTCACCGCCATGCGCAACTGGGCATCGCCGCCCATCGCGGCCAGCTCAGCCCTCACCTGGCGCCAGGCACCGGGGAGCACCTCCACCGGCAGGAGAAAGCCCAGATTGAGGGTGTCCACCAGCTTGGTGGAATCCACCACCACCACGAAACGCTCGGCCCGGCGGGCCACCAGCTTCTCCTGCACGTGGCAGGCACCGCCGCCCTTGATCAGCTGGAAGGCCGGATCCACCTCATCGGCGCCATCGATGGCCAGGTCGATGCGGTCGACCGCGTTGAGGCTCTGCAGGGGGATGCCCAGCTCTGCAGCCAGCACCTCGCCCTGGAAGGAGGTGGTGACGCCCACGATGTCGCTGAGCTCACCGCTGCGGAGCTTGGCGCCCAGGGCGTGAATCATCAGGGCGGCGGTGGAGCCGGAACCCAGGCCCACCACCATGCCGCTCTGGATCTGCTCGGTGGCGGCGGCCGCCACCGCCTGCTTCATCTGATCCTGCAGATCCGCCATGGCCAGAGCTCTTTTGCGCTGGGACCGTAGCAGCGGTGGGACCTGCAGGGGTCAACCAGCCGCAGGGAGGGGCGCCGGCCGGATTGACACCTTCAGCTCCCGCTGGCCGCGGACCAGGGTGAGCGGAAGGGGCTGGCCCACCTCGGAGTGCTCCACCAGCTGCAGCAGGGAGGCGGGATCGCGGATCGGCCGCTCGCCGGCGGCCACCACCAGGTCGCCGCGGCGCAGGCCGGCCTCCTCGGCCGGGCTGTCCTCCAGCACCCGCTGCACCAGGGCACCATCGCGCTCGGGCAGCTGCAGCAGGGCATCGGGATCGCGGTTGTTCTCGCGGGCGCGGCGGGCGGTGAGCGGCACCAGTTGCAGCCCCAGGTAGGGATGCACCACCTGGCCTCCGTCCGCCAACTGGTCGGCCACCCGCTTGGCGAGGTTGATCGGAATGGCGAAGCCCAGCCCGGCGCCGGGGCCGGAGCGCACCAGGGTATTGATGCCGATCACCTGGCCGGCGGCGTCGATCAGGGGCCCGCCTGAGTTGCCGGGGTTGATGGCGGCGTCGGTCTGGATCAGGTCGAGCCGCTTGTCGGAAAAGCCCAGGCTGTTGATGTCCCGGTGCAGGCTGCTCACGATTCCCAGGGTGACGGTGCGCTCCAGTCCATAGGGACTGCCCATGGCGATCGCCCAGTCGCCCACCTCCAGCGCCTCCGAATCGCCCAGGGGGGCAGCCTGCAGATCGCGCACCCCCCGCAGGCGCACCACGGCCAGATCGGTCACCGCGTCGGCTCCCACCACCTCGCCGTCCAGCTGACGGCCATCGGCCAGGGTCACCTCGACGCTGTCGACCTGGTCGACCACGTGGGCGTTGGTGAGCACCAGACCGCGGCCGGCATCGATCACCACCCCCGAGCCCTGCCCCCGCTCGCGGCGGCTGCCGGCCGGATCGCCGAACAGATCTCGCAGCAGCGGATCCAGCATGGCGGGATCGAAGGGCTGGCGGGCCACGCTGCGCTCGATGTCGATGCGCACCACAGCCGCAGCCACCTGGCGCGCCGCCTCAGCCACGAAGCTGTGGGGCGCCGGCTCGGCCCGCAGGGCCAGGGGCTGGGCCACCAGCAAACAGGCCACCAGCAGCAGACGGGCCATCAGGCCAAACAGGCGACCCAGGATCCGGGGTGGCGTGGGGGGCACGTCTGAGATTTACGGGGTCTTTTTCAGGCTAAGCAGGCTGCAGCGGGGGCGCAGCCCAGCGCAACAGCCGGTGGCGCAGCGGTGCGCCCGCCGCCACCTCCAGCCACAGGCCGCCCGGATCGTCGGACCGGTCCAGGGGACAGGGCTGCACCGGCCCGAAGCCACAGAGGGTGGAGGGGCAGCCCAGCAGGAGCACCTCCTCCCGGCCGGGGAGCCGTCCCCGCCAGTACTGATGAACATGGCCGAACAGCACCGCCTGCAGTGCCGGGGCTCGGCCCAGCAGCTCCAGCAGCGGCGCCGCATCCTGGAGGCCGATGGCATCCATGCCGGGGTCGCCGATCGGCACCGGTGGATGGTGGACGGCCACCAGCAGGGGCAGCGGTTCAGCCTGAAGGCGGAGCCGGTGGAGCTGGCGCTCCAGCCAGGTCAGCTGGGGAGCTCCCAACCAGCCCGCCGTACAGCCGGGCCGATGGCTGTCCAGCAGCAGCAGCCAGCCGTCAGCGCAGGGCAGCAGGGCCGGCGCCAGGACGGCTCGGCGCCCCAGGGCGGCGCGCAGCAGCTGGGGGTGATCGTGGTTGCCGGGCAGCAGGGCCACCGGCGTCGGCCAGGGCTCCAGCAATTGCCGCAGCTGGGCGTAGCCGGCCCAGGTCTCGTCCTGGCAGAGATCGCCGCTGATCAGCAGCAGCTCGGGCAGGGGCGCCGTGGCCTGGGCCTGGCACAACACCTGCCGCAACCGCACCCAGGGTTGGCGCTGGCGATACAGGCCCGCCGAGTCCGCCAAAAGATGGGGATCGCTGAGCTGCAGCAGTCGCATCGGCCTAAGTTGCTGGTCCTGCTCCTGATGCGCACGATGGCAGCAATTCCCCCCGGCAGCCGCCAGCGCTGCAGCCTCTGTCAGGTGGAGATCCAGGGCATGGTGGGCGGCGGCGACCTGGTGTATTTCAGCCAGGGTGGGCCGGGCAGCCGGGCCAAGCTCTGGGCGAGGGTGTGCCAGTTTCTCAAGAGCGACGAGCAGCGGGCCCAGTGCCTCAACCAGGACGCCAACCTGCGCGGCAGTGTCGCCCCCAGCGACTACTACGCCGAACCACCGGCCATGGACCTCGGACCTGCCCTGGGCATGCCGGGCAGCGGCCCGGCTACCGATTCGTAGGTTGAGGCACAGATCCAGCCATTGCCTTGGCCCATCCGCTGATCCCCGAGCTGGAACAGCTCGCCCAGGCCGCGCTGGCCAGCACCTCTTTTGAGCTGCGCGGGGTTCACCTGCTCAGCCACCGCATCCCCCTCACCCTGCAGGTGCTGGTGCAGCGCCGCGACGGCAAGGACATCAGCCTGGACGAGTGTGCGGGCCTGAGCACTCCCCTCGGCGACGCGATCGAGGCTGCTGGGCTGCTGGGCGAGACGGCCTATGTTCTGGAGGTGAGCAGCCCCGGCGTGAGCGAGGAGCTGCACGACGATCGCGACTTCCGCAGTTTCCGCGGATTTCCGGTGGCCGTGCTCCATCGCGACGGCAAGGGCAGCGAGGCCCGCTGTGAAGGGCTGTTGCTTGAGCGCAACGACGCCGAGCTCCAGCTCAACATCCGCGGCCGCATCAAGCGGATTCCTCGCGAGGCTGTGATCCAGGTGCGCCTGGTGACGGCCAGCGACACCGATTGAAGCGAGCGCCGCTCACCCCCACAACCGAATCACCCTCAAAACCGAAGAACCATGGCTCTGGTCCTGCTCCCCGGGCTCAACAACCTGATCGAAGACATCAGCGAAGAGAAAAAACTTCCCCCCGCCGTGGTGGAGGCTGCCCTGCGGGAAGCCCTGCTCAAGGGCTACGAGCGCTACCGCCGCACCCTCTATCTGGGCATCAGCGAAGATCCCTTCGAGGAGGACTACTTCTCCAACTTCGACGTGCAGCTCGACCTGGAGGACGAGGGCTACCGGGTGCTGGCCTCCAAGATCATCGTGGAGGAGGTGGAGAGCGACGACCACCAGATCGCCCTGGCCGAAGTGATGCAGGTAGCCGAGGACGCCCAGGCGGGCGACACGGTGGTGCTGGACGTGACTCCGGAGAAGGACGATTTCGGCCGCATGGCCGCCTCCACCACCAAGCAGGTGCTGGCCCAGAAGCTGCGGGACCAGCAGCGCCGCATGATCCAGGAGGAATTCGCCGACCTGGAGGACCCGGTGCTCACCGCCCGGGTGATCCGTTTCGAGCGCCAGAGCGTGATCATGGCCGTGAGCAGCGGCCTGGGCCGGCCGGAGGTGGAAGCCGAACTCCCCCGCCGTGACCAGCTGCCCAACGACAACTACCGGGCCAACGCCACCTTCAAGGTGTTCCTCAAGGAAGTGAGCGAAGTGCCACGGCGTGGTCCCCAGCTGTTCGTGAGCCGGGCCAATGCCGGCCTGGTGGTGTACCTGTTCGAGAACGAAGTGCCGGAAATCCAGGAGGGTTCGGTGCGGATCGTTGCCGTGGCCCGCGAGGCCAATCCGCCCAGCCGCTCTGTGGGTCCGCGCACCAAGGTGGCCGTGGATTCGGTGGAGCGCGAAGTGGATCCCGTTGGGGCCTGCATCGGCGCCCGCGGCTCCCGCATCCAGCAGGTGGTGAACGAGCTGCGCGGCGAGAAGATCGACGTGATCCGCTGGTCGCAGGATCCGGGCCAGTACATCGCCAACTCCCTCAGCCCCGCCAAGGTGGAGATGGTGCGCCTGGTGGATCCGGACGGGCAGCACGCCCACGTGCTGGTGCCCCCCGATCAGCTCAGCCTGGCCATCGGCCGCGAGGGCCAGAACGTGCGCCTGGCGGCCCGGCTCACCGGCTGGAAGATCGACATCAAGAACGCCAACGAGTACGACCAAACCTCGGAGGACGCGGTGGTGGCCGAACTGATCGCCCGCCGCCAGGAAGAGGAGCAGCTCCAGGCCGAGGCGGAGGCCCGGCTGGCCGCCGAACAGGCCGCCCGCGCCGAGGAGGACGCCCGCCTGCGCGAGCTCTACCCCCTGCCGGAGGACGAGGAGGAATACGACGAGACCGAACCGGCCGCTGCAGAAGCCGAGATGGCTGAGGCAGAGATGGCTGAGGCAGAGATGGCAGAGGCAGAGGTGGCCGACGATGAGGCCCCATTGGACGGGGAGGCCTGATGACGACGGGCGGCAGGCCTGTGCTGCGGTGCTGCGTGGCCTGCCGCACCCTCCGCGACCGGCGGGAGCTGTGGCGCGTGGTGCGCCAGGCGGGAGGCGGCGTCGTACTCGACCAGGGCATGGGCCGCTCCGCCTATGTCTGTCCACAGCTGAGCTGCCTGGAGGAAACCCGCCGGCGGCGACGCCTGCCACGGGCCCTGCGCTGCCCTGTGGACGAGAGCCTGCTGGAGACCTTGATGCAGCGCTTGAGCAACGAAGCTCTACGTCCCACACCCCCCTGAGGCAAGATGGCTTTTGGCCGCATCGCGCCGGCGGCCTGGTGTGCCCTGGTACCGCCTGGCGGTCCAGAGGCCCCGACCATTGGAGACCTGAATGACCAGCAGCGGCAA
>JBIIDV010000040.1:0-22562 GCA_044238185.1 Prochlorococcaceae cyanobacterium
GGCAAGGAATCATCAGCACACCGAACCAGCCCACGTAGAGGCGGTTGTTGGTGGAGGTGATCCACTCGCAGAACTGCTGCCAGCTGTTGGCGCCGGAGCGCTGCTGGAGAGTGGTGGTCATGAGAACAGGGAAGTGATGGTGTCTCGGAGCTCCTGGCCGAACCAGGCATCCCGATCAACCGGGGTATGTAGGGCTGCATCCGCCAAGGGCGGGACGCGCCGGGGACGGAATCCCGTCACTCGCGACTGTAACGGAACATTGCGCGGTTTGTGAAGGGGGATGTCCTTTCCCTTGCCAGAGGCCCGTTCTCGGGTGGTCACCTGGAGTCCCAGCGTCACCCTGGTGCCCACCCGCGCTTGTTTCAACGCCTGCGGCTACTGCAGCTTTCGCCGTCCGCTGGCTGAGCCCATGGGGGGAACCCCACCCTCGGAGCAGGAGCTCAGCGACAGCGCGGCTCTGGGGCAGCTGCGGGCCAGGCCCGAGGCCCGGGAGGTGCTGCTGCTCAGCGGCGAAGTGCCGCCCCACTCCCCCGCCCGCGGCCGTTGGTTTGCCCGGCTGCTGCGGCTCAGCGCCCTGGCCCTGGCCCAGGGGCGCTTGCCCCACACCAATGCCGGCCCGCTGAGTGAGCGGGAGATGGCGGCACTTGGGCGCCTCAATCCCTCGATGGGATTGATGCTGGAAGGCCTGGGCCCTGCGGTGGAGCGCTGGCATCGCCATGCACCCAGCAAGCGGCTGGAGCTCCGTATCGGCCAGCTGGAGCAGGCCGGCCGCCTCGGCATTCCCTTCACCACCGGCCTGCTGCTGGGCCTGGGGGAGAGCTCCGCGGAGCGACGCGACGCCCTCGAGTTGATCGCCCTGCTGCAGCGCACCTGGGGCCACATCCAGGAAGTGATCCTGCAGCCGTTCCGCCCGGATGGCTCGGCCCCGCTCCCCTTGAGCCGCTCCGACCTGCATGGGCTGCTGGACACCATTGCCGAGGCCCGCGCGATCCTGCCGCCTGAGGTGCACTTGCAGTTGCCTGCCAATCTCTGGCCCCTTGAGCGCTTGCCCGAAGCTCTGGAGGCGGGGATCGATGATCTCGGCGGCATCGACACCGAAGACGTGATCAACCCCGCCTACGGCCAGCCCCAACCTCAGCGGTTGCAGGAGCTGCTGGCCGATGCCGGCTGGCAGCTGCGGCCGCGCCTGTGCGTTCATTCCCACTGGATTCACCGCCTGCCGCGCCACCTGGCGCTTCGGGCGGCGCGGTTGGCCCAGCAGCTCTCAGATGGTTGTTAGCGTCCGCTTTTGCAGGCGGCCAAGGCCATGGCGGTGGATCACCGGGTGCTGCTGGTGCGGTTGCCCTGCAACCCGATCTTCCCGATCGGCCCGATCTACCTGGCCGATCACCTCCACAAGCAGTTCCCGGACCTCCCCCAGCGCATCCTCGATCTGGCCGCCGTGCCGGTGCTCGATGTGGAGCGGGTGCTGGCCCAGGTGGTGGAGGCCTTTCGGCCCACCGTGCTGGTGTTTTCCTGGCGCGACATTCAGATCTATGCGCCGGTGGATGGTCGCAGCGGCAATCCGTTGCAGCACTCGTTCGAGGTGTTCTATTCCCGCAATCCGCTCAAGCGCCTACGGGGCGCCTTTGGCGGTCTGGGGTTGATGGCCTCGTTCTATGGGGAGCTCTGGCGCAACCTGCGCCTGGTGAAGCAGGGCGTGCAGCGGGCCCGCCGCTTTCATCCCGAGGCCCGGGCCGTGATCGGTGGTGGGGCGGTGAGTGTGTTCTACGAGCAGCTGGGTCGCCGGCTGCCCGCCGGCACGGTGGTGTCGGTGGGGGAGGGGGAGCCGCTGCTGGAGAAGCTGATCCGCGCTGAGTCCCTGGCCGCCGAGCGCTGCTACCTGGCTGGCGAGACGCCCCGGCCCGGCCTGATCCATGAGCAGCCGGCAGGCATGGAGAAAACGGCCTGCGACTACGACTACATCGCCTCCATCTGGCCCCAGCTCGACTGGTATCTGGAGGCCGGCGACTTCTACGTGGGTGTGCAGACCAAGCGCGGTTGCCCTCATAACTGTTGTTATTGCGTGTACACGGTGGTGGAGGGCAAGGCCGTGCGCGTGAACCCGGTGGAGGAGGTGATCGCCGAGATGCGCCAGCTCTACGCCCGCGGTGTGCGCGGCTTCTGGTTCACCGATGCCCAGTTCATCCCGGCCCGCCGCTACATCGAGGACGCCAAGCAGCTGCTACGGGCGATCCAGGCCGAGGGCTGGAACGACATCCGCTGGGCCGCCTACATCCGCGCCGACAACCTGGATGCCGAGTTGGCCGAGCTGATGGTGGCCACCGGCATGGAGTATTTCGAGATCGGCATCACCTCCGGCTCCCAGGAGCTCGTGCGCAAGATGCGCATGGGCTACAACCTGCGCACCGTGCTGGAGAGCTGCCGCATGCTGGCCCGTGCCGGCTTCCGCGAGCATGTGTCGGTGAACTACTCGTTCAACGTGATCGATGAGCGGCCCGAAACGATTCGCCAGACGGTGGCCTATCACCGTGAGCTGGAGCACATCTTTGGGGCCGACAAGGTGGAGCCGGCGATCTTCTTCATCGGCCTGCAGCCCCACACCCACCTGGAGCAGTACGGCTTCGATCAGGGGTTGATCCAGCCCGGCTACAACCCGATGAGCATGATGCCCTGGACGGCTCGCAAGATGCTCTGGAACCCGGAGCCGATGGGCAGCACCTTCGGCCGGATCTGCCTGGAGGCCTTCGACACCAACCCAGGCGATTTCGGTCGCACTGTGATGGATCTGCTCGAGCGTGCCTACGGCCTGGCGCCCCTGGAGGAGGCGCTTCATGCGCCGGTGGAGGGGCGGCGGGCCCTGGCCACGGCGGTGCGCTGACCCCATTGCAGGGCGACCAGCAGCAGCCCCAGCCCCAGCCAGCCCAGCAGGCCGCCGATGGGGTTCACGTCTACCCGACCGGGCCCCACGAGCCAGGGCGGGGCACCGGCCTGAAGCTCGAGCAGTCCTTTCTGCAGCAGGAACCAGCCGCCCACCAGGCCGCCGTGCAGGCCGATCGCCCCCCACAGGTTTCCGTCCTGGCGCCGGCGCAGCAGGGCCAGAGCCAGTCCCAGCAGCGTGAGGCCGCCCAGCAGAGCCAACCCGTTGGGCGGCGGCAGCCGGTACCAGGGATGCACCAGGGCAAAGAGCAGGGCCTGCACGCCGAGAGCGCGCCGCTCTGGCAGCAGCAGTTCCAGCTCCCCCCACAGCCAGCCCCGAAACAGCAGCTCCTCGGCAAACCCAACCCCGATCAGCAGGGCCAGCCCGTTGGCCAGCAATGCCGGGCTGGCCAGGCCGCGCCACTGGGCCTGGCCACCGAGCAGCAGCACGCCGGCCACCGCTGCCAGCAGGACCGCCGACAGCAGCACCCCTTCCAGAAATCCGCGCGTTCCGGCCCCGCAGCCCCCAGCCGCCAGTCCCAGGCGCCGCCAAGGATGGGAATCGCCCCACACCTGCCGCAGCCGCTGCGGCAGGCTGAGCAGCAGCAGCAGCAGGGCGATTACGGCGCCGGCCAGGTCCACCTGGTCAGGCCGCCAGCTGGGTGCCAGCACAGCCAGGGGTCGGGACAGTAGCCAGCCGGCGCCGTAGAGCAGGGGCACATACAGCAGGGTGCCCAGCGGGCGTGGCCGACCTCGGCCCGCTGCCCGTTGGCTCACTCTTCGGGCTCGATCGTGCTGGTGAGCCCCTTGGCCTTGAGGCTTTCGCAATAGAACTCCGCCGGTTCGATATCGCACACGATCACCAGGCCCACGCCGGTGTTGTGGGCCTCCAGCATCACGGCCATGGCGTCCTGCTCACTGAGGCTGGGCACCACCTGGCGGAGGGTGGTCACCACGTATTCCATGGTGTTCACCGGGTCGTTGTGAAGCAGCACCTTGTAGCGGCGCTGGGGCTGGCGAACCCGCTCGGGGGCTTTGTCCAGCACCGTGGCACCGCCGGGGGAACGGCTTGGGGTGCTGGTTGCGGTTGGATTGGCAACGACAGACATGGCCATCAGGGGGCTGGGGAGCGCGGTCGAGTGGCTGGGGGTGGCCTCAGAAAGTGCGATCAGTTTAGGAAGCGACCAAGGCGGTGCTTCGTCGGCAGCGTGCTGCCACCGCTGCGGATGAGCACCTGGCCACCTCAGCCTGCAAGTGCCGTCTGAATCCGCCGCATCGCCTCCAGCACGTTCTCGCGGCTGTTGAAGGCCGAGAGGCGGAAGTAGCCCTCGCCGGCGGCGCCGAAGCCGCTGCCGGGGGTGCCCACCACGTGCGCCTGGCTCAGCAGCAGATCGAAGAAGCCCCAGGAATCCACCCCATCAGGGGTCTTGATCCACACGTAGGGCGCCTGCTCGCCTCCATGCACTTGCAATCCGGCGGCACTGAGCTCCCGCCGGATGATCGCGGCGTTCTCCATGTAGAAGCTGATCAGCGCCTTCACCTGGGCCTGGCCCTCGGGGGAATACACCGCTTCGGCGCCGCGCTGCACGATGTAGCTCACGCCATTGAACTTGGTGCACTGGCGCCGGTTCCACAGCGCCCAGAGCTCCACCTGCTCGCCATTGGCGGCCGTGCCCATCAGGCCCCGGGGCACCACGGTGAGGGCGCAGCGGGTGCCGGTGAAGCCGGCGTTCTTGGAGAAGGAGCGGAATTCGATCGCGCAGTCGCGGGCCCCTTCGATCTCGTAGATCGAGTGGGGCAGGGTCGGATCCTGGATGAACGCCTCATAGGCGGCATCAAACAGGATCAGGGCGCCGTTGGCCCGGGCGTAATCCACCCAGGCCTGGAGCTGCTCCTTGCTGGCCACCGCGCCGGTGGGGTTATTGGGGAAGCAGAGGTAGATCAGATCCACCTTCTCCGTGGGGATCTGGGCCGTGAAGCCGTTGCCTGCGTTGATGGGAAGGTAGGTGAGGCCGCCGTATTGGCCCGCGTCATCGGCATCGCCGGTGCGGCCAGCCATCACGTTGCTGTCCACGTACACCGGATACACCGGGTCGGTCACGGCGATGCGGTTCTCCGGCCCAAGGATGTCGAGGATGTTGGCGCTGTCGCATTTGGAGCCGTCGGACACGAAGATCTCTTCGGCCGAGATGTCGCAGCCGCGTGCCTGGAAGTCGTGTTGGGCGATCGCCTCGCGCAGCCACAGGTAGCCCTGCTCTGGGCCGTAGCCGTGGAACCCCTCGCGGGTGCCCATGGCGTCGATGGCAGCCTTCATGGCAGTGCGGCAGGCCTCGGGCAGGGGTTCGGTCACGTCGCCGATGCCCAGGCGGATGATCGGAGCCTCGGGCTTGGCCTCGCTGAAGGCCTTCACCCGCCGGGCGATTTCGGGGAAGAGATAGCCCGCCTTGAGCTTGAGGTAATTGCCGTTGACCTGGGCCATGCTGCGAACGCTGGGCCGCCGCCGGGCCCGATGAGAGTTGGCGCGATTGTCCTACGCGGCCGGAGCGGGCAAGGCGTGGCTGCCTGGGCCTGCTGCGGCCGGGCTGCATACGATCAAGGCCGCACCCCGTTGCCGGCACCCGGCCGCTGCCGCCTGTGACCATCGCCGCTTCCGTTGACGTAGCCAGCCAGGCGCCCATCGACTTCGATGCCCTGATCGACCTGGGCATCAGCAAGCCCGCCCGCTATCTAGGCAACGAGTTGGGGGTGCAGCCCCGCGACTGGGACGCCGACTGGCAGGCAGCCGGGGTGCGCTGGGCGCTCACCTACCCCGAGGTCTACGAGGTGGGGGCCAGCAACAGCGGCCACATCATTCTCTATTCGATCCTCAACAGCGTTCCCGGTCAGCTATGCGACCGCAGCTACCTGCCGGCGCCGGATCTGGCGGCCCGCCTGCGGGAGCGCGGCGCCCCCCTTTTCGCGGTGGAGAGCCGCCGGCCCCTGGCCGCCTTCGACATCCTCGGCTTTTCGCTCAGCTATGAGCTGGGCGGCACCAACATCCTGGAGATGCTGGAGCTCGCCGGCATCCCGATCCGGGCCGCCGACCGCGGTGACCTGCCGCTCAGCGATCCGGCTGCCCCACCGCTGATCTTTGCCGGCGGCCCCACGGCCACCAGCAACCCCGAGCCCTTCGCGGCTTTCTTCGATTTCATTGCCCTGGGCGATGGCGAAGAGCTGCTGCCCGAGATCGGCCTGGTGGTGGCCGAGGCCCGGGGCGCCGGTCTCAGCCGCCGCGAGCTGCTGCGGGATCTGGCCCAGGTGCCAGGGGTCTATGTGCCGTCCCTGTATGGCCCCGGCGCCGATGGCGTCACGATCGAGCCCCTCGACCCCGACATCCCGGGGCGCATCCAGCGGCGCACCGCCACGCCCATGCCTCACTACGCCATGGGGCTCGTGCCCCACATCGAAACGGTGCATGACCGGCTCACGGTGGAGATCCGCCGCGGATGCACCCGCGGTTGCCGCTTCTGTCAGCCCGGCATGCTCACCCGCCCTGCCCGCGACGTGGAGCCGGAAGCGGTGGTGGATGCCGTTGAGGAGGGCATGCGCCGCACCGGCTACTCCGATTTCTCACTGCTGTCGCTGAGCTGCTCCGACTACCTGGCCCTGCCGGCGGTGGGCGTCGAGCTGCGCAACCGCCTGGCTGACAAGAATGTGAGCCTCACCCTGCCCAGCCAGCGGGTCGACCGGTTCGACGAGAACATCGCCCACATTCTCGGCGGCACCCGCAAGGGCGGCCTCACCTTTGCCCCGGAGGCCGGCAGCCAGCGCCTGCGCGACATCGTGAACAAGGGTCTCACCGATGCCGAACTGCTGGCCGGCATCCGCACGGCGATGACGAGCGGCTACCGCAAGGTGAAGCTCTATTTCATGATCGGCCTGCCGGGCGAAACCGACGCCGATGTGCTCGGCATCGCCGACACCTGCCGCGCTCTGCAGCAGCAGTGCAGCGATCTGGGGCGCCTGGAGCTCAACCTCACCATCTCCAACTTCACGCCCAAGCCCCACACCCCCTTCCAGTGGCACAGCGTGAGCACCGGCGAATTCCGGCGCCGCCAGGAGCTGCTGAGAGGCGCCCTGCGCCAGTTGCGGGGCATCAAGACCAACTACACCGATGTGCGGCTTTCGGCGATTGAAGACTTCATCGGTCGCGGCGACCGGCGCCTGGCGCCGGTGATCGAGGCCGCCTGGCGCGCGGGGGCAGGGCTGGATGCCTGGTTCGAGTCGGCCGAGCGCAGCTACGCCGCCTGGACCGGTGCCATCGAGGCCGCCGGCCTGGGCGGCCGCTACCGCCAGCTGGAGCTGGGGGCCTGGAGCGCCGTCGAGGCGATGGAGGCCTCAGATTTGGCTGTGTTCTGCCGCCAGCCCCTGCCCTGGGATCACATTGATTCGGGCCTCGACAAGCGCTGGCTGGCCGACGACCTGCAACGGGCCCTGGCCGCCGCCGTGGTGCCCGACTGCTCGTTTGAAGGCTGCAGCAGCTGCGGGGTGTGCGGACCCGAGCTGGGTCACAACGTGGTGATCCCACCGCCCGAGATTCCGCCCACCCTGCCCCAGCGGGCCCCGGCCAGCGAGCGGGTGTGCCGCCTGCGCATCGGCTTCACCAAGAGCGGCTCCCTGGCCCTGATCAGCCACCTGGATCTGCTGCGCCTGCTGGAGCGGGCCCTGCGACGCACCGGGTTGCCGGTGAGCTTCACCGGCGGCTTCCACCCTCTGCCGCGCCTCCAGGTGGCCCTGGCCCTTCCCTTGGGGGTGGAGGGCACGGGCGAGTGGCTGGATCTGGAGTTCACCGAGGCGGTGGATCCCACAGCGGTGCGCACGCGCCTGCAAGCCGAGTTGCCGCCGGGCCTGCAGCTGCTCTCAGCTGCTGTGGTGCCCACCTTCGCTCCCAGCCTCAGCCAGGAGCTGGCGGCGGCCCACTGGCGCTTTGCCCTCAGGCCTGAAACCGGCGTGGGCCTGGACCCTCAGGCCTGCGAGGACGCCATTGCGGCCCTGTTGGCGGCCGACGTGCTCATCTGGCAAGACACGGACAAGAAGGGCCGTTCCCGCGAGCGGGATTGCCGGCCTGCGCTACGCGATCTGCGCATCTTGGAGTCTCACGCCTGCGGAGCGCAGGCCACCACGGGGGAGCTGGTGCTCCAGCTTGAGGCTGCCATCGATGGTGCCGGGCGCAGTCTGCGTCCTGCCCAGGTGGCCCACTGGTTGGCCCAGCGCCTGGGCCAGGGTCTCGCCCTTGGGGAGCAATGCCGAATTGCCCTGCTGTTGAGAGAGTCACCGCAAGCAGAACGGCCGTGATAGCCTCCACAGAGGCGATCAGGCAGGCTGCCTGCGAGCTTCTCCCGAGCTTCCAACTCGAAAGCTTTTCCAGCGACCAGCACCATTCAGCTGAATCGCGAATCAGACCCATCCGGCACCCCAGGCGCCCTCACAGAGATCAGCCCTGATCTGCTGTCCTCTCCAGACGGGACCCACCAGGGTTCACGATTTCGGAGATTGACCCCAGCCGGCCGTTCGCCCCAGCCTTCATCGGCGCACCGCTTCACATGGTGACCTGAATGGTCCCATTTCCAAGTCTTCATTGTCGTTTTGCGGGTTGAGGCTGCGGCCACCCCGCGCCATCTCCGCAGCGACCTCGTCAACCGGATCGGCCAGAGCAGGCCAAACCCCTTCCCCCATGCCACAGCAAATCGTCATTGCCGAGCAACTGCGGATCGCCGCGGTTCTCAACGATGAGCGGGTTGATCAACTGGTTGTAGCCCAGGGCCGTTACCAGATCGGCGATGTGTATCTGGGCACGGTTGAGAATGTTCTCCCCGGCATTGACGCCGCCTTTGTCAACATCGGCGAGAGTGAAAAAAACGGTTTCATTCACGTCACAGATCTCGGCCCTCTGCGCTTGAGAAAAGGCGCTGCGGGCATCACCGAGCTGCTTGAGCCCAAGCAGAAGGTGCTGGTGCAGGTGATGAAGGAGCCCACGGGCACCAAGGGGCCCCGGCTCACTGGCAACCTCACCCTCCCCGGCCGCTTTCTGGTGCTTCAGCCCCATGGCCAGGGGGTGAACATCTCCCGGCGCATCAACGGCGATCACGAGCGCAATCGCCTGCGGGCTCTGGGCGTATTGATCAAGCCCCCCGGTGCTGGCCTGTTGATCCGCACCGAGGCGGAGGGGGTGAGCGAAGACCTGCTGATTGATGACCTGGAAGCGCTGCTGCGCCAATGGGAGGCCATTCAGAACGCGGCAGAGACGGCCAGCCCGCCAGTGCTGCTCAACCGGGATGAGGACTTCATCCACCGGGTGCTGCGCGATCTCTACAACCCCGAGGTGCTGCGGGTGGTGGTGGATACCCCCGCAGCCGTGGCCCGGGCCAACGCCTTTCTCGGCGCTGACCACGCCAACGTGCAGGTGGAGGCCCACAGTGAACCCTCCGACATCCTTGAGGCGTTCAAGGTCAATGCCGCCATCCGCGATGCCCTCAAGCCGCGGGTGGATCTGCCCTCCGGCGGTTACGTGATCATCGAGCCCACCGAGGCGCTCACGGTGATCGACGTGAACTCGGGCTCCTTTACCCGCTCCGCCAACGCGCGCGAAACCGTGCTGTGGACCAACTGTGAGGCGGCGGTGGAGATTGCCCGCCAGCTGAAGCTGCGCAACATCGGCGGCGTGGTGATCATCGACTTCATCGACATGGAGTCGCGCCGGGACCAGCTCCAGCTGCTGGAGCACTTCACCCAGGCGGTGCGTGACGACGCGGCCCGTCCCCAGATTGCCCAGCTCACCGAACTGGGCCTGGTGGAACTCACCCGCAAGCGCCAGGGCCAGAACATCTACGAGCTGTTCGGCCGGGCCTGCCCCAGCTGCGGTGGGCTGGGCCATGTGGCCGTTCTCCCTGGCCAGGACAGCCTGCAGCCGCTGGCCACCGCCACCGGCCTGGTGCGTTCCGCCGCCTCGGCCCGTGCCGAGGTGCTGGCCCCCGGGGCTGCTGCTGAAACGGGTTCCGGTCGCCGCCGCCGGGGCGGGCGGGGTGGCCGTGCAGCAGCGCCTGTCCCTGTGAGCAGCGATCTTGCTGATTCGGGTGTGCTGATGCCCATTGCTCCCCTGCTCGATGGCCACGACCTGGTGTCTGGCGAGCCAGCCGGCTTCAACGGTGCATCGGACTCGCCGGCCGCCAGCCGCCGGCCCGAGCCGGAGCTGGTGGCGGTGCCGATGGATGCCGATCAGGAAGCGGTGTATGGCTGGCTGGGTCTCAACCCCACCTTGCTGCTCGATGAGCCGCCGGCGGCTGAGAACGTGGTGGTGCGGGTGGTCCGCCCCGATGCCGATGCCGACGCTGTGCTGGAGGCAGCACGCCAGCAGCTGGCCAGCAGCGGCAGTCGTCGCCGGCGGGGACGCTCCGGTCGTGGCGGTGGGGGTGGTGCCGCCCCCTCCGGCATGGCCAACGGAAGCTCCGCCCCGCGCGACGCTGACTTCCAGGAGTCTGAAACGCAGGAGGAACGTCGTCCCGCAACGGTTGAGATCACGCCTCTGCCCCTGCAGCTGGAACCGGAAACGATCGTCACCGTTTCGGTGCCTACCCGGGTCCAGGCTGAATCCGAACCCCAGCCTCTGGTCGCCGCCACCACCGCCGCTATCGAGCAGGAGGAGGACGGACAGCCGCGCCGCCGCCGCCGCCGTTCCTCGGCTGCCTCTTGAGGCGGGCCAGGCCGGATGAGCACGGCCGGGGTAGATGAGGTGGGCAGGGGCTGCCTGTTCGGCCCCGTTTTTGCCGCTGCGGTGGTTCTCGCCGATGAGGCGGTGGCACCGCTGCAAGCTCGCGGGCTCACCGACAGCAAGGCCCTCACGGCCCGTCGCCGGGCGGCCCTGGTGCCAGCGATCACGGCCCTCGCCCAGGGCTGGGCCCTCGGCCAGGCCTCGGCGGCTGAGATCGACCGGCTGGGGATTCGGGCAGCGACCGAACAGGCGATGGTGCGCGCTCTGCAGAAACTGTCCCACTGCCCCTCATTGGTGATCGTGGATGGGGTGCTGCCCCTGCGGGGCTGGCCCGGACCTCAGCGAACCCTGGTGCAGGGCGATCGTCTCTGTCCGGCGATCGCGGCGGCCAGCGTGCTGGCCAAACAGGCCCGCGACCGGTTGGTGATCGACACCCTGTCAGACCGCTTTCCGGGCTATGGCCTGGAGCGCCATGTGGGCTACGGCACCGCCCAGCATCGCCAGGCTCTGCTGGAACTTGGCCCCACACCCCTGCACCGCCGCAGCTTTCTACGCAAGCTGCTGGGGGCTCAGCCCTCCAGGCACCAGCTCTCGTAGTCAGCCAACAACTGCTGCCCCACCCGGCCCTTGATGCCCAGCAGGATGCCGGCCAGCAGGGATCGGCCGGTGGCCTCCAGCACCCGGGCAGGAATCAGCCGCAGCAGCGGCGGCTGGCTCACCCGTACGTCCAGCCGGGCCTCGCCGGTGAGTCCGGTCTCCGTGGCCTCCAGCCAGGAGTGCAAGGTCAGTTCAAAGTCGTCCACCAGCCCCAGCCCCTCCAGCTGGCAGTCGATCGCTTCGAGCTCGATTCGGCCCAGGCTGGCATGGGTGAGCAGCTGCACCACGGGGTGAATCTGCAGCTGAAACACCTGCAGGTGCGTCACCGCGTAGCGGTAGCGGCCCGGCCCGAGGGCTTCGAGCTGGTTGGGGTTGAGCAGGGCCTTCACCACCCGATCCTCCTGGGTCAGGTAGTGAGCCAGCCGTTGCGGCTGGTGGCTCACGGTGAGTTGCAGTTGCTGACTGGCACTGAAGGCCAGGGGCATGGCCTGCTGGCCGGCGCGGCATGATCCTATCGGTCCGCTCCTGGACCCCTTCGTCTGGCCAAGCTTCTTTTCGCCGTTCCGCTCCTGTTGTGATGCGTCTTGCCTTTCTCGGCCCCGTTGGCACCTATGGCGAGCAGGCGGCTCAGCAGCTGGTGGAGCTGGAAGGCCTCCAGGATGTGCAATTCGTGCCCCAGTCGGGCATCCGCGCTGTGGTGCAGGCCCTGGCCAGCGGCAGTTGTGACGCGGCGGTGGTGCCGGTGGAGAACTCGGTGGAGGGTGGCGTGACGGCTTGTCTGGATGCCCTGTGGGAGCACCCAGACCTGGCGATCACCCGGGCTTTGGTGCTGCCCATCCGCCATGCCCTGCTGGGCAGTGGCCCGCTTGAGGGGGTGAGCGAGGTGCTCTCCCATCCCCAGGCCCTGGCGCAGTGCAGCCAGTGGTTGGCTGAGCATCTGCCCCATGCCCTTCAGCTGCCCACCAGTTCCACGGCTGAGGCGGCGCGGATGGTCGCGGGCAGCCGCTTCCGGGCAGCGGTGGCGTCTCGCCAGGCTGCCCAGGAGCACGGATTGCAGGAGCTGGCCTATCCGATCAACGACGTAGCCGGCAACTGCACCCGCTTCCTGCTCCTCCGTCGGGAAGCTCGCCAGGCCAGTGGTCTGGTGGCCAGCTTGGCCTTTTCCCTGCACTCCAACCAGCCCGGTGCTCTGCTGGAGGCCCTGGGCTGTTTTGCCCGTCGGGGGCTGAACATGAGCCGGATCGAGTCGCGACCCTCCAAGCGGGAGATGGGGGAGTACATCTTCTTCGTGGATCTAGAGCTCTCCGCCGCTGAATCCCAGGCGGCGGAGTCCGGGGCGGCCACTGGGCTGGAGGACGCTCTGGCGGAACTCAGGCCCCTGTGCGAGCACCTGGCTCTCTTCGGGACCTACCCGCTCACCGTGGTGGTCTGAGCGGGCTTGGTCCCGCGAAACACGCCGAACTGCATCAGGCCGGTGGCGAAGGCCCAGTGCATCAGCAGGATTGTGGGTGTTTCCCGCAGTCCCTGCAGCACGGCCCCCGGGCCCAGCCCGAGCACCGCCCCAGGCCGGCGCAGTCCCTCGAGGATCGAGTCGATCCAGGAGGGCAGGGTGGCAGCGGTCCAGTCGCCGGTGGTCACAGCCAAGCCGCCAGCCCAGGGGCTGATCTCCAGGTTGCGGCGCAGCGAGGCGATGCTGGCAAATTCCGGGTGGGCCCACTGTTCAAGCAGCTGGCGCATCACCCAGCGCTCCAGACCGGTCAAGGCCCCGTCGACGGGGTCGCGCCGGTTCCAGTCCGCCACCGCCAGCCGGCCTCCCGGCCGGAGCACCCGCAGCAGTTCGTTGGCGTAGCGCTGCTTATCGGGCATGTGGGGGCAGGCCTCCACACTCCACACGGCGTCGAAACTGCCAGCCGCCAGGGAGAGATCCAGGGCATCCATCACCGCGAAGCGGCAGTGGGGCTCGCTGGCGGGTGTGAGAGCTGTGGCACGGGCGATCTGGGCCGGGCTGATGCTGATGCCAAGCACGTCCAGGCCGTAGTCGCGGGCCAGGATGCGGGCGCTGCCGCCGATGCCGCAGCCCACGTCGAGCACCCGTGATCCCGGCGGCAATTGGTCGAGGCCACTCCAGCGGGCCAGTTCGTGCACGAAGGCGGCCTTGGCCTGGCGGAAGTCCACCGCCCCGGGGCGGACGGGTGGATTGCCGTAGTGACCGAGATGGATGTGCTCCCCCCAGAGGCGCTCGAGCAGCTGGTCGTTTGTCCAGCGGTCGTAGGCATCGGCCACGCTGGCGCTGTTGGTGTAGCGGCGATTGCGCTGCTGCCAGGCGAGCAAGGCCGCGGCGCTCACGGCGGTGGCCGTGACGCCCAGGGTGAGGGGCAGACCGGTCACTGGGGCTGAAAGGTGTCCTTGAGCACGGTGCGAGCGGCCAGCTGGCGGCGGGTGTGGTCGAGCAGGTCGAATTCCTGGCGCAGGCGTTCGCCGGTGCTGGTGATCTCCAGCAAGGCCTGTTGATGATCGGCCACGGGCCCGCCCAGGTGGGAGCCGATCCAGAAGGAGAGCTCCCGGGGTAGTTCTGGCAGATCGTTCGGAAGCTGGGCGGGCTTGCCGATTAATTTGGCCGTCAGTTCCACCACGTCGTGCAAGGCTTCGCGGACCTCATCCGCCAGGCGGGCAATCCCGTCAGTGTCACTGTCCGGCTCATCCTCAATCCAGCTCACCAGCCCCACCCGGAAGGGGGCTTCGCGCACGATGTCCAGCACGCGGAAGCGCTGCTGGCCCATGGTCACGATGTTGCTGCGGTCGTCCTCCTGGGTCTGGCAGTGAATGATCTGGGCGCAGCAGCCCACATCTGCCATCCGCCCCTCGTGGGGATCCCAGCGGATCACGCCGAAGCGCTGGTCCTCCGCCATCGCCGTGCGCAGCAACATGCGGTAGCGCGGCTCGAAGATGTGCAGGGGCAGCACTTCCTGGGGGAAGAGCACCACATCGGGCAGGGGAAACAGGGGCAGCTCCCGTACGGCCAGTTCGCCCATGGCTTCAGCAGGAGGTGCCCACGAATCCTAGAAACAACCCGTGGCCGGCGCGTCGCCGACTCAGAGCTTCACCTCAATGTCCACGCCGCTCGGCAGGTCGAGCTTCATCAGGGCATCGATGGTCTTGGCCGAGGGGCTGTAGATGTCGATGATGCGGCGGTGGGTGCGGGTCTCAAAGTGCTCACGAGAGTCTTTGTCCACGTGGGGTGAGCGCAGGACGCAGTAGATCTTGCGCTTGGTGGGCAGGGGGATCGGTCCGATTGCCGTTGCGGCAGTGTGATCGGCCGTTTCAATGATTTTGTCGCAGGAGAGATCCAGCATGCGGCGATCAAACGCCTTGAGTCGGATGCGGATCTTCTGCTGGGCGATGGCGGTGGACATGGGGGAAAGACGTACCTGGGGCCGCTGCAGAGAGCGATGAAACCGGCCGGGGCCGGGGGATGGTGACCTCGGATCGAGGTGAAGTTGTCGAGATACGGGGGATCAAGGCAGAGGGGTGAACAAAATCGCCCACCCCTGTGAACCTAGATCAGCGGGAAGACCTGGCTGGAGGTCAGGCCAGGATCTTGGACACCACGCCGGCACCGATGGTGCGGCCGCCTTCGCGGATGGCGAAGCGCATGCCCTGCTCGATGGCCACTGGGCAGATCAGCTCGCCGGTCATCTTGATGCGGTCGCCCGGCATCACCATTTCCACGTTGGCGCCGTCGTCAGAGGTGAAGGCGGTGATCTGGCCGGTCACATCCGTTGTGCGGATGTAGAACTGCGGGCGATAACCGGCGAAGAAGGGGGTGTGGCGGCCACCCTCTTCCTTCTTCAGCACATACACCTCACCCTCGAACTTGGTGTGGGGAGTGATGGAGCCAGGCTTCACCAGCACCATGCCGCGCTCAATGTCTTCCTTCTGGATGCCGCGCAGCAGCAGGCCGACGTTGTCGCCCGCCATGCCCTCGTCGAGCAGCTTGCGGAACATCTCAACGCCCGTGACGGTGGTCTTGCGGGTGTCCCGAATACCCACAATCTCAATTTCCTCACCCACCTTCACCTTGCCGCGCTCGATCCGGCCAGTGGCCACGGTGCCACGACCGGTGATCGAGAACACGTCTTCCACAGCCATCAGGAAGGGCTTGTCGATCTCGCGCTCGGGCTCGGGGATCGCGGTGTCGACCGCGTTCATCAGCTCATCGATCTTGGCTTCCCACTCGGCGTCACCCTCCAGGGCCTTGAGGCCGGAGACCTTCACCACGGGGATGTCGTCGCCGGGGAAGTCGTAGCTGGAGAGCAGTTCGCGCACCTCCAGTTCCACCAGTTCGAGGATCTCCTCGTCGTCGACCATGTCGCACTTGTTGAGGGCTACCACCAAGGCGGGCACGCCCACCTGCTTGGCCAGCAGGATGTGCTCTTTGGTCTGGGCCATCGGACCGTCGGTGGCGGCCACCACGAGGATGGCTCCGTCCATCTGGGCGGCACCGGTGATCATGTTCTTCACGTAGTCCGCGTGACCGGGGCAATCCACGTGGGCGTAGTGACGACCGTCGGTCTCGTATTCCACGTGGGCGGTGTTGATGGTGATACCGCGCTCACGCTCCTCAGGAGCACCGTCGATCTGGTCATAGGCCTGGGCCTTGGCCTGTCCTTTCTTGGCCAGCACGTTGGTGATGGCGGCCGTCAGGGTGGTTTTGCCGTGGTCAACGTGGCCGATGGTGCCGATGTTGACGTGGGGCTTATTCCTCTCGAACTTCTCGCGAGCCATGGAAGGAAAGAATCGGGGGTAGGTGGGTTAGGGGGAAAAGATCAGGACTTGCCCTGATTCTTGGAGATGATGGCCTCGGCCACGTTGCGAGGAACTTCCTCGTAGTGGCTGAATTCCATCGAGAAGATACCCCGACCCTGGGTCATGGATCGGAGCTGGGTGGCGTAGCCGAACATCTCGGCCAGGGGCACTTTCGACTGGACCTTGGACTGCCCATTGTCAATGGACTGCCCTTCGACCTGGCCGCGACGGGATGAGAGGTCGCCGATGACCGATCCGAGGAAATCCTCGGGGATCTCGACTTCCACCTTCATCATCGGCTCAAGAAGTACTGGATTGCACTTCTTGACAGCGTCTTTGAAGGCCATGGATCCGGCGATCTTAAACGCCATCTCCGAAGAGTCGACGTCGTGGTAGGAGCCGTCGACCATGGTCGCCCTGACGTCGATCATGGGGAAACCAGCAATCACGCCGGATTGGCAGGTCTCCTTCATGCCGGCTTCGGCGGGGCCGATGTACTCCTTGGGAACGATGCCGCCAACGATCTTGTTGACGAATTCGAACCCCGAACCCGGCTCGCCGGGCTCCATTTCGATCACCACGTGGCCGTATTGGCCTTTACCACCGGTCTGACGAGCAAATTTGCCTTCGCCTTTGGAACTGGTGCGGATAGTTTCGCGATACGACACCTGGGGTGCACCGATATTGGCCTCCACCTTGAATTCGCGCAGCATGCGGTCCACCAGGATCTCCAGGTGAAGTTCGCCCATGCCGGCAATCACGGTCTGGTTGGTCTCCGGATCGGTGGAGACCCGGAATGTGGGATCTTCTTCGGAAAGTGACATGAGCGCCTTGGAGAGCTTCTCCATGTCGCCCTTGGTCTTGGGCTCCACTGCAACGGAGATCACCGGCTCGGGGATGAACAGGGATTCCAGAATGATCGGATCGCTGTCCACACACAGGGTGTCGCCTGTGGTGGTGTCCTTGAGCCCCAGCACCGCGCCGAGGTCGCCGGCGCGCAGTTCATCCACTTCCTCACGCTCGTCTGCCTTGAGGATGATCAGGCGGGAGATGCGCTCTTTCTTGTCCTTGGTGGAGTTGAGCACATAGCTGCCCTTCTGCAGCACACCGGAATAGATGCGCACGAAGGTGAGCTTGCCGAAGGGGTCGGCCATCACCTTGAACGCGAGAGCGCTGAAGGGAGCGCTGTCGTCAGCCGGACGCAGAGCTTCGTTGCCATCGGCCAGGATGCCCTGGATCGGGGGCACGTCCACAGGGGCAGGCAGGTAATCGACCACTGCATCCAGCAGGAGCTGAACACCCTTGTTTTTGAAGGCCGAACCGCAGAGCATGGGCACGAGACCGTGCTTGAGCACGCCCTCACGAATTCCCTTGCGCAGCTGCTCCTCGCTGAGCTCGCCAGTTTCAAGGAACACTTCCACCAGATCTTCATCGGTTTCGGCAACCGACTCCATCAGCTTGTTGCGCCACTCCTCAACTAGGTCGACCATGTCAGCTGGCACATCGGTTTCTTCGATGTCTTTGCCAAGGTCGTCCTTGTAGATCAGGGCCTTGTTCTTGACGAGGTCAATGATGCCGCTCAATTCGCCCTCGGCACCGATCGGCAACTGAATGGGGGCGGCATTGGCCTTCAACCGATCCTTGATCTGGCCGTAGACCTTGAGGAAATCGGCGCCGGTGCGGTCCATCTTGTTGACGAACACCATGCGCGGCACTTTGTAGCGGTCGGCTTGCCGCCACACCGTTTCCGACTGGGGCTGCACACCGCCCACGGCACAGAACACGGCGATCACGCCATCGAGAACCCGCATCGAGCGCTCCACCTCAATGGTGAAGTCGACGTGGCCTGGGGTGTCGATGATGTTGATGCGGTGATCCTTCCAGCTGGTGGAGATGGCCGCAGCAGTGATCGTGATGCCCCGCTCGCGCTCCTGGGCCATCCAGTCGGTCACGGCAGCGCCGTCGTGGACCTCACCCATCTTGTGAACGACACCTGAATAAAACAGGATCCGCTCGGTGGTGGTGGTTTTACCCGCGTCGATGTGGGCGGCGATACCGATATTTCTGACGCGTTCCAGTGGAAAGGCGCGGGCCACAGTGGGAGGTCTCCGAAGGGTCTACAAATGTGAAGGCCACTCTACAGAGCGGTGCTCTGAGGCCTGATGGGTGCTACTGCTCAGTAGCGGTAGTGGGCGAAGGCCTTGTTGGCCTCGGCCATCTTGTGGGTTTCCTCCCGCTTGCGAACGGCGCTGCCGGCCTCGTTTGCGGCATCCATCAGTTCGCCAGCCAGCTTCTGGGCCATGCTGCGGCCATTGCGGGCACGGGAGAAGTTCACCAGCCAGCGCAGGGCCATGGCGGTGCCCCGCTCCTGGCGCACTTCCATCGGAACTTGGTAGGTGGCGCCGCCCACCCGGCGGGCACGCACTTCCACCAGCGGAGTGGCGTTGCGCACAGCGGTTTCGAACAGCTCGAGGGGATCGTTGCCGGTGCGCTCGTTGATCAGGCTGAAGGCGTCCGAGAGGATCCGCTGGGCGGTGGACTTCTTGCCGTGCTTCATCAGCCGGGCCACGATCATCGAGGCCAGACGGCTGTTGAACTGGGGATCGGGAAGAACCGGGCGCTTCTCGGCAGCGTTGCGGCGAGACATGGAGGAACGGGTGAGGGGCTGGAGGGAGGAGGGTCAGGGGGCGGACCGGAGGTCGCGCTTGGATCAATCCTTGGGTGTCTTGGCGCCGTACTTGGAACGGGACTGACGGCGATCCTTGACACCGGCGGTGTCGAGCGTGCCGCGGATGATGTGATAACGCACACCCGGGAGGTCCTTGACCCGGCCGCCACGAATCAGCACCACGGAGTGTTCCTGGAGGTTGTGGCCGATGCCGGGGATGTAGGCGGTCACCTCAAAGCCGGAGGTGAGGCGCACGCGGGCCACCTTGCGCAGCGCTGAGTTGGGCTTCTTCGGGGTGGAGGTGTACACGCGGGTGCACACACCACGCCGTTCGGGGCAGGCGCGCAGGGCAGGGGACTTCGTCTTGCGAGTCAGGGTCTGCCGCTCGGTACGGATGAGCTGCTGAATGGTGGGCATCGAGGGCCGGAGGTTCGGGGGCCGGGAACAGTGGTCGGACGACCGACCGCTTTCGACAATCCGCCACCTTACTGGGTCGTCTGACCCCCCTCTTCAGGCCTGGCGACTGAAGGCCGCACCGCAGGCGCAGCTCTTCAACGCAGTGCTGCTGCGCACCAGAAATCCGCCACCGCTCAGGTCACCGCGGTAGTCGAGGCTGAGGCCGGCCAACAGGGCGAGCTGCTCGCCCGGGGAATAGAGGGTCACGCCATCGGCGCGGGCGATGGGTACCCCCGCCAGATGGCCGGGCCGCAGTCGGATGGTCCACTGTTCGCAGCCGCCTTCCACCAGGTCGAGGTGCATCAGGCCAGGAGTTCCGGCCACCGCCGCCTGCCGGCCCAGCTCGGCAGCGGCGGCAGCGGTGAGGCGCAGGCTGTGGCCCTTGGGCATGGTGGGGGTGCAGACCCGGCTGTGCCGGGTGTGATCAGGATTGAGCCATCCTGGCAGCGGGTGGGCCAGCCAGCCACCTGGCGGCGTGCGATCCGTCAGGGAGCCACCAGCCCCACGCCGTTGTGCACCCGGCCTGCTACTCCTCGCCCCATCACCCGCAGGCTGCCGCCCATCACCAGCCCGGTTGAGCTGCCGCCATCGAGGTTGAGTGCATCGCGTACGCCCATCTGGCGCAGGATCTGGGCGGTCTGCTCCAGGGTGGGCCCGGGGCCGTTCTCTCCTTCGACGGTGATCAGCCACACCTCCAGCCCGTCGCTGGCCAACACGGTGCGCGGGGCGCCCTGCTGCATGAAGGCCGCCCCGAAGTTTTCGGCTGCCCCGTTCAGCACAAGCTGACCCTGCTGCAGCAACAGCGGCCCCCCTCCGATCACCTGTTCGGCATTCCCCAGAGGTGAACTGGGCTGGCTGTTGATCGTGAGCCGTTCGCCCTGGGTCCAGGGCAGCACGGCCCCACCCCGGGCCACCATCAAGGTGTCGCCCGCCCGCAGGGGCACCCCCTGCTCCAGTTGGTTGCTCTCGAAGCGCTGGCTCACCACGCCCTGGCGCAGCAGCAGGGCCGACTCCGAACCGCTGAGGGCGCGGTACACCTGGCCCCAGGCGTCGTCGTAACGGCTGATGCCCCGCTGCACAAAGCCGCTGTTCACCACCACCAGCGCCTGGCGCTGACCGTCGGCGCCGGTGACCCATTCCTGCAGGCTGAGCCGGCCGAAGCGGGGCAGATCACGGCCATTCCAGGCGGCCACGCCCCGGTTGAGGATCGGTCCGGACAGCCAGCGACCGTTCAGTTTCAGGGCTCCAAGCGGCAGCCGCCTCACCCGGTTGAAGTAGCCGCCGTTGATGGCCACCAGGGCCTGACTCTGCTGGGCCAGCTGCGGCAGGCTGACCAGTCCCTCCATTCCTCCGGCGGGGGCCAAAGGGGCCAGCCGCAGCGGGCCGTTTAAAGGCTCCACGCGTACGGCGTTGATGCGCATGCCGCTGCGGCTGGTCTGCTCCCAGCGCACGCCGCGACCCAGGAGCGCCTGCAGGCGGGGATCGATCGGCGCCGGTGCCGTGGGGGCGGTGGCCGTGCCGCCTGCGGGCAGGTCGATCACCAGCCGGTTGGGCTCGCCGAGGCTGAACACCCGCTGGGGTGCCCCCAGGGTGCTGCGCAGGGCCAGGCCCTGGCCCAACGGGCGGTTTGCCAGGCCGAGTTCGCGCAGCTGGGTCTGCAGTTGGGGGCCGCTGCGGACGTCGAGCACCAGCTCGTTGCCGTCCTGGCGCACCAGGGCTGGCGCGTCGATGTCGAGCACCACACGCCGGCCGGTGCCCTGGCTGGAGCTGCGCACCTGCAGCAGGTTGGCATTGGCCAGGCTGAGGCGCAGCTGCGGTCCCTCCGCCTCCACGGCCACACCCAGGGCCCGCAGCAGAGGCAGGGCATCAAGGGCCACTTCATCGGCCAGGGCCTGCTGGCCCGCCGGTGGCACCTTCACCCCCTGGCCGAACCATTCCAGATCAAGGGTGCCGTCGGGAAGGGAGCGGCTGCTCACACCGAGTTGGTTCTGGAGCACTTCCAGGGGCAACCAGAGCTGCTCGGGGGGCTGGTCGCTGGGGCCGATCCAGCGCCACTGGGCCTGTTGGCTGCGGCCGTTGATCACCAGGCTGCTGCCCTCGCGGCTGCTGGGCGCGGGGTTGGCGTGGCTGCGCTGGGGCTGGCCGCTGCGGCCGGAGGGCAGCGGTTGGCGCGCAGCGGCGCTGGCGGCCTGCCAGCCGCATACCACTTGGCTGACCACGCTGCCGAGCACCAGGGTGACCAGAGCTGCTGAGGCGGTGGCACGAGGCATGACGGGGACCGGTGCGGCCGTGGCAATGGTTTGAAGACGCTAAACGCGGCAGCCGGGCCCCCTGTAACTAGGATCTGAGGTTCCGCCGACGCTCGTGCCTGAGGGCGCGCCGCGACGCCGGTTCTCAACCGGTCTGATCCAGCCACCCGACGCGGCCTTCAAGCCATGCCGACAGGCCCCAATCACCGGCGGCCAGATGCCGGCGGATCAGCCGCCCATCTGTGCTCTGATCACCTCATCCCTGCAGCGACTGCCGGAACCCCCCTGGATATGCCCCAGTTTTCGCGCCCTGTTTGGCCCCACTGCGACAGCCCGGCGCCGGCGGCTGTGGCAGGCGAGAAAGACGCCTGTGGTGTGGGCTTCCTGGCGAGTCTGAAGGGGGAGGCGAGCCACTGGGTGCTGCAGCAGGCTCTGCGGGGCCTGGGCTGCATGGAGCACCGCGGCGGCTGCGGTGGCGATGGGGATTCCGGCGATGGCGCCGGCGTGCTGTGTGGCATTCCCTGGAGCTATCTCGATGCAGTGTGGCCAGAGGCCGCCGCTGCCAGCGGCCAGGCCCGCGGCCTGGGCATGGTGTTCCTCCCCGCCGACCCGGCCCGCCGCGAGCAGGCCAGGGCCTTCTGCGCCGAGGAGGCCGAGCGCCTGGGCCTGCGCAGCCTCGGCTGGCGTGTTGTGCCGGTGGACCCCACGGTGCTGGGCCCGATGGCCCTGGGCACCGCCCCGGTAATCGAGCAGTGGCTGCTGGCTGCCGATCAGAACGGCGATGCTTTGGAGGGCCTGCTCTTCCGGCTGCGCCGCCGCTGCGGTGACCGGGCCCGTGCCGTGTGGGGGCCTGGCCCCGGCGATCTCTATTTCGCCTCGCTCAGCAGTCGCACCCTTGTGTACAAGGGCATGGTGCGCTCGGAGGTGCTGCCGCGCTTCTATGCCGATCTGCGCGATGAGCGCTTCGCCGTGACGTTTGCGGTGTATCACCGCCGCTTCAGCACCAACACCCTGCCCCGCTGGCCCCTGGCCCAGCCGATGCGGTTGCTGGGCCACAACGGTGAGATCAACACGTTGCTGGGCAACCTCAACTGGGCCCGGGCCTCGGAGGCCAGCCTCG
>JBIIDV010000041.1:0-22446 GCA_044238185.1 Prochlorococcaceae cyanobacterium
TCGAGCCCGCCGATTGCCACCAGTTCATCGTTGCCGCCCCCTGTGCGGATCCAGGCCTCATCGAGGTCGATGCCGGCTTCACCGGGGGCGCCGATGATGCCCAACACCCGGTCGTTGCCGCCTTTGAGGTGCAGCTGGCCGCCACGGCCGATCGTGAGGGCCGGTCGGCGGCGGCTGCCCCGCACCAGGTCGTCGCCACTGGTTCCCGTGAGCCGGCGGCGCAGGGGGGCGTCGAGTACGAAGGTCATGGTCACCCACCCGCTCTGCCATCACCCTTCACGCTAGGCAGTTGGGCTGGGCAGGGTGATCCAGGGCGTCTGTTGTCATTGCTGCGCAGCCCGCACCAGCAGCTTCAGGGTGCCCCGGGCGCTGGCGGTGAGCGCAGGCGGCGCGCCATGGTCGTGGTCGTGCAGGCAGGGCAGGGAACTGCCACCGGCCATCGCCTGGCTGCGGGCGCCGTCGCTCTCGCGGAGGAAGATCGTGCGGCCCTCCTTGATTGTCTCCTGCACGGCGATGTCCTTGATCGTGGCCGGATCCACCCTGAGCGGATTGCGCTCCAGGATCACCAGGTCGGCCAGCTTGCCCACCTCCAGGGTGCCCTTGCTGCGCTCCTCCTTGATCTGCCAGGCGGCGTGGGCGGTGACGGCCCTGAGGGCCTGATAAGCGGAGACCCGCTCGGCCGGGCCGATCACCAACCCCGAAGGGGTTCGGCGGTTCACGCCGGCATCCACCAGGGCCAGCACCCAGGGCTGCGGTGACACCGGCGCGTCGTGGCTAAAGGTGTAGGGGATGCCGTTGCGGGCCATGGTGGCGGCAGCCATGGCCTTGGCAGCCCGCTCCGCACCCCAGAGTTTCACCACGGTTTCGCCGCCGGGGATCAGGCCGGTGGTGAGGAAGCTGGGCACGGCGCCCACGGCCTTCATGCGCTGGATCTGGTCGGGCCGCAGGTAGCTGGCGTGGATGAACACCGGCCGGTGATCGGCCATGCCTTGCCCGGCAACCGCCTTCTCGATGGCGCGCAGCGCCTGTTCCGCTGCCGCGTCGCCGTTCATGTGCATGTTGATCTGCACGCCGCTCCGCCACCAGCGGGCGAAGGCCGCCTCCAGCACCCCATCGGGGATCTGCTGGTAGCCGCGGAAGCCCGGCTCGGTGCCGGGCGGGTTCAAGGCATAGGGCTGGCTCATCCAGGCGGTGGGGATCGAACCATCCAGCCAGAACTTGATGCCACCCAGGCGCACGCGATTCACGTAGCGCTTGTCGAGGTCTGGCCGCAGCTGCAGCAACCGGCCGCTGGCGTCGGCCGTACCGCCGGCCGCTTCGCTCACGATCCCTTCCTGCCGCCGGAAGTCACCATCACCCCTGGGGTTGAGCTTGCCGTAATCCGCCACCACCCGGGCGGCGGCGCCGGCCATGGCCTCCACGTTGGAATCCTTGGCGCAGATGTAGAGGTCGAGGCTGAGCAGCCGCTTGTCGATGGCGTTGCGCACCAGGTCGATGTCGTCGCTACCCAGGCCGATGCCGCAGTCCTGGGCGGTGGTCTGGCCGTAGCTGGCCCAGAGCGCGCTGGCGCGGGTGGCCACGGCGTCGGCCGTGGCGCCGGTGAAGGGCGGCCGCTTTTCGCGCACCAGGTTGAGGGCCGTTTCCTCGGCCTTGCCCGCCAGGCTGCGGCCGTCCGGACCCCGCTCGAACTTGCCGCCTTCCGGATCCGGCGTGGCGGCGCTGATGCCTGCCGCGCGGAAGGCGGCTGAATTCATCGCCCCGGCATGGCCGGAGCTGTCCACCACCATCACCGGCCGATCGGCCGACACCGCATCCAGTTCGGCCACGCTCGGGTAGCGCTCCAGATCGCTGGCACGGAAGCCGAAGCCCACGATCCACTCGTCGGGCCCCACCTTCGTGGCCTGCTCCTGCATGCGCCGCACGATCTCGGGAATCGAGCCGGCACCGAACAGGTCGGCATCGATCAGGTTCTTGCCGAAGTAGATGAAGTGACCGTGGGTGTCGATGAAGCCGGGCAGCAGGGTCTTGCCCTGGAGATCCACCACCTTGGTGGCGGCGGAGCGGGGTGCTGAGGCCAGGGGG
Organism: Prochlorococcaceae cyanobacterium; assembly: GCA_044238185.1. Taxonomy (GTDB): domain Bacteria; phylum Cyanobacteriota; class Cyanobacteriia; order PCC-6307; family Cyanobiaceae; genus NIES-981. The sequence goes on from JBIIDV010000041.1 coordinate 2,083, forward strand.
CCGGCGTGCACGATGCGGCCGCCCGCCACCGCCAGGGACTCCACCGTGCCCGGCTGCTCGCCGGCCATCGTGAGGATGGTGCCGCCTGTGTAGAGGATGTCCGCGGGCTGAATCCGCGGTTTGGCGCCCACGCTGGGACCGATTCCAGCCAGGCCGATGGCGATCGCCGGCAGCAGGACCGGCAGGGACGCAGTTTGCCGATGGTGGGCGCGCTGGGGCATGGCCAGGAGTGGCAACAGACAGGTGCCCGGAGGCTAGAAACGGGGCTGCGGGGCGTCAGCTCTGCTGCGTTTGCGGTTGATTGGCGTGCGTTTCGGGTTCAGCCGGCTCCAGCCCATCGTCCCTCTCACCCTGGACGTCGCCCCCCAGCGGCTCGGCGCTGATCCCCTCCACCTCGCGCAGGTAGCGGGCCAGGCCGTGGCTGTTGCCGTGGGTCACGTACACCTGCCGGGCCTCGCTCTGCTTCACGCTCTGGATCAGCCCGGACCAGTCGGCGTGGTCGCTCATCACAAAGCCGCGCTCATAGCCGCGGCGGCGGCGGGCGCCGCGCACGGCCATCCAGCCGCTTACAAACGCCGTCTGCGGCAGCTTGAAGCGCTTCATCCACACCGAGCGGTGGGCTGAGGGCGGCGCGATCACCAGCCGACCGGCCAGCGACTCGCCCTTGCCGACGGCACTCGCCGGCAAAGTGGGCGGCAGTCGCACCCCCGCTTCCCGGTAGGCCGGCATCAGCGCCTCCACGGCGCCGTGCAGCAGGATCTCGTTGCCTGCTCCGCCGGGCTGCCCGGGCTCGCCCACGCCGACGGCAGCGATCTCCGCCAGCAGCCGCTGGGCCTTGCCGAAGGCGTAGGCAAACAGGATCGAGGGCCGCTCCGGCGCCGCCCGCCACCACTGCAGGATCTCCCGGGCCACATCGGCCCCGCTCTGCCAGCGGTAGATCGGCAGGCCGAAGGTGGCCTCGCTGATGAACACATCGGCTGCTACTGGTTCAAAGGCTGCGCAGCTGGGGTCGGCGCAGCGCTTGTAGTCGCCGCTCACCAGCCAGCTCTCGCCTCCGGCCTCCAGCCGGATCTGGGCGCTGCCGAGCACATGGCCGGCGCTGTGGAACGACACCCGCGCCCCGCCGATGCGGTGCAGGGCGCCGTAGTCCACCGGGATCAGGTTGATGCTTGCGCCGAGACGTTGGCGCAGGATCGACTCACTGGCGCCGATCGCCCAGTACTCGCCGCAGCCGGGGCGGGCATGGTCGGCGTGGGCGTGGCTGATCAGGGCCCGGGGCACCGGCCGCCAGGGATCGATCCAGGCCCCCGCGGCCGGGCAGTAGAGCCCCTGGGGGGTGAGCTCCAGCAGGCTGCCGGGGGGGAGAGGCATGGCTGCAGTCTGCTCGCCACACTGCTGCTATGGAGCTCTTCGCCTTTCTGTTCCTGTTGCCGTCTGGCCGGTCCCAGCCGCGCACCGATCCCGTGGCCTGGCAGCAGCTCCAGGCGGCCTTCGCCGAGCGCGGGGTGGCGGTGGTGAGCGACCATCCCCGTTGCCGTGAGCCCGATCTCGATGGCCTCTACCAACGCGGGCGGCGGGAGGTGGTGGTGTGCGAGCGGGGCGATCGCAGCCTCACCCTGCGCCATGAGGGCTGGCATCTGGTGCAGAGCCTCTGCCTGCGGGATCGACCCTGGCTGGGCAACGAGGAGATCGCCCGTCGTCTCACCCGCCAGGATCGGCGGGAGCTCCAGGTCCTGGTGCGGCCGGAGCTGTGGTCGCGGGAGGCCGAGGCGAGGGTGATGGCTCAACTGCCCAACGCCGCCTACCTGGACGAGCTGGATCGGGCCTGCGGCACCTGGCCCCCCTCCGCATCCTTCCATCTGCCGGAACGGGATCAGAGCCGCAGCAGCAGCTGGGTGATCACCACCCAGGCGTCCTTGTCGCCGAATGTGTCGTAGGTGGTGAGCTTGTAGTTGCCCTCCAGGCCCAGTTGCAGCCAGGGATTCACCTCCCAGATCACATTGGCGAAGGCGGTGTTGTTCAGGGTGAGGCCGAAGCGGCCGCTGTCGTCGGCGGTGTCGATCCCGTAGCCGGCGTTGAAGCGCAGGTTGTCGCTGATGGCGGCGCTGAGCTGGGCCCAGCCGCCGCTGGTGGCCACCGCCTGATTGCTGCGGCGGTTGTAGGTCTGCAGGATGCCGGCCATGTATTCGCCGAGGGCCTGGCCGCTGTAGAGCTCACCACTCAGGCTGAGGTTCCGGCCCAGGGCGAGCCGGCCGTCCAGTGCCGCGCCCCACACCGTGACCTGTGAGCGATCGGCCCTCAGGGTGATCGGATCGGTGGAGCGAATGTTGTCGAGCACCCGCAGCTGGCCCACCACCCCCGAGACGCCCAGCTCCAGGGGCCGCAGCTGCCGCCCGCCGGCCCGCTCCGCCGGTGCGCCGAAGCCGAAGCTCAGCCGCCCCTCCAGATTGGGCCAGCCGTTGTCCTCCACCAGTTCCTGCTCCTGCAGACGGGTGAGGTCGAAGCTGCTGGGCAGGGCGGTGGTGATCGGTGCCGACACCCCCAGCTGCAGCAGCGATTCGCTGCTGGGGGATAGGGCATCGCGGCGCTCCAGCCGCAGCTGAGGGCGGTAAGCGCCGGGGTTGCCGCTGGTGGCCAGCTTGCCGCTGGTGAGGTTGTCGGGATCGCGGGGGGCGAACAGATCGAACTGCTGGCCGGCGGCGACCCGCCAGCCGCTGCCGCTGAGGTCGCCGTAGAACACCATCGGCGTGAAGCTGTAGCCCTCCGCCAGGATGTTGTCCTGCAGGGTGAACAGCGCGTAGGCCCCGGGCGTCCAGCTGCCCCAGCGCGGCCCCTGGAAGGCCATCCCCACCGTGCTCTGCTGGGCGGTGAGGTCGAAGGAGGTGTCCGGATCCTTGGGGCTGACGATCAGGGGCTGCCCCGGATTGAACACATACCGGTTGCTGGAGAAGCTGAGCAACTTCGCTTCGGCCCACATCTTCAGCAGGCTGTCGCCGCTGCGCAGGCTGAACCCGCCGCCGGGGGTGTAGGCCACTGCCGGGGCTGCTGGTGGAACAGGCGTGACCTCCGCTGGGGCCGGTGCCTGGGGGGTGCCAGTGATCCGGGCGCGCAGCACCGCCAGTTCATCCGCCAGCCGCTGCTGTTCAGCCAGTTCGGCGTTGAGGCGGGCCTGCTGCTCATCAAGCCGCTGCCGGGAGGCCGCCAGGTCCTGCTCGAGGCGCTCCAGCTGCTTCAGCCCCGCGTCGTCGTCCTGCTCCTGGGCCAGGCCTGCTCCGCCTGGTGGGATCACAGCGAGCGGCAGCAGGTGCGCCACCAGCAGAACCACGGCCTTGCGACCCACAGACCCCGATCAGAGAGAGTCCATGATCTGCGCGAATCCACTGGCATTGGTTGCCCTCGCGCGCAGCGAACTGATCACCAGGCGCAATCCCTCTTGCGTTCAGGATTGCGGCAGCATGGTCTGGGTGGGACGTTGGCTCCAAAATGTTGCCGGCCTGCATTGCTCGACCAGTGAACCCATTCACCTCTCTCCCATCCTTCACTCCCAACCTTCGCTGATTGCTGAATGATTGATTGCTGAATAGCCCTACTGCTGAATAGCCCAACTGCTGAATGACCTCACTGCTGAATCCCGCCTTGCTGTCGATTCCCTTGCTGGGTCATCCCGCCCTGCGACAGACATCGGAGGATCCCCAGGCCTGGGCCCAGGCGGTGTGTGTCACCACTCCGGTGCGGATCTGTGAGCCACTTCAGGAGGCTTTGCCCTTTCGCAATGATGCCTCCGTCCTGAATCTGGGCAAGGTGCTGATGGTCGCCACCCAGGGATCTGCGATCACCCTCACGACCGATCAGCACCATTCTGCCCAGCTTCTGATTCCCTATCGCGGCAACGGGCGCTGGCGGATTGAGCAGACCGTGTATGAGAATCCACTGGGTGAATCGGTGCTCTATCTTCCGCCAGCTCCTCTAAACCTGGAAAACGACATCACCTCAGGGGTGTCTCTCAATGTGAACCCCACCACATTGATCGCTACTGCTATCACCATGGCAGGCCCGGAAGGTGTTGGGTCCAATCGTCTGGCGGTCTTCCAACAGCCTCAACGGCTGCTCCTCAGCGATCCCCTTTCAGCACGTCTGATCAATGGCTTGTATGCCGTGTTGCTCACCGTGGATCAGCTCACCAGTGCCAGTGGTGCGGATGCTCTGGCGCTGAGGCTGGATGACGTGCTCGTGCGGTTGATGGTGCTGCTGCTGTTGCCCGAGCTGCAGCAGGACGGCCCCAGGTCCAGCGCGCCGGTCGCATCGATGGCGGCCCGCCGCCGGTTGGAGCCCTTGCTGCAGTGGATTGACGCCAATCTCGACCAGCCGATCGGCCTTACTGATCTGGAGGCCCAGGTGCACTGGTCGCGGCGCACGCTGCAGTACACCTTCCGCAGCGCCTGCGGCTGCACGCCGATGCAATGGCTGCGCCAGCGGCGGCTGCACCGGGCGATGCAGCGGCTCAAACAACCGCAACACGGTGACAGCGTGGCTTCGATCGGCCGCTCCGTGGGTTTCCTCAGCGCCGTGTCGTTCAGCCGTGAGTTCCGCCGCCAGTACGGCTGCACCCCGTCTTCAGTGTTTCGCGGTTAAGCAGGGTGGGGCCGTTTGTGCGGCAACGCCAGGGTCAGCGTTGACGCCTGCCCCAGCCGCTCCTAGCCAGAGGGGGATATCCATTGGCGGCTCCATGGCGCTGGACGACTTTCGCGACGAATTGGCCGCCACCGCCGCGGCCCTGGCGGCACCGGGCACGGGCCTGCTGGCCGCCGACGAATCCACCGGCACGATCGGCAAGCGCTTCGAGGCGATCGGCGTGGCGAACAGCGAGGAGAACCGCCGCGCTTACCGCAGCCTGCTGGCCAGTTCACACGGCCTGGCTGAATCGATCAGCGGCGTGATTCTCTACGAGGAAACCCTGTTCCAGGACAGCGTGGACAGCGCCGGTGTGCCCGGCCCGCCGATCGTGGCCCTCTTCCAGCAGCAGGGCATCGTGCCCGGCATCAAGGTGGACCAGGGCGTGGAACCCCTGGCCGGCGGCCTGGCGGGCGAGAGCTGGTGCACGGGGCTCAAGGGGCTGGCCGAGCGGGCTGCCAGCTACTACGGACGCGGTGCCCGCTTCGCCAAGTGGCGGGCCGTGCTGCGCATCAGTGCCGGCGGCTGTCCCTCGGAGCTGGCGGTGCGCGAGAACGCCTGGGGGTTGGCCCGCTACGCCCGCACGGTGCAGGAGCAGGGGCTGGTGCCGATCGTGGAGCCCGAGATCCTGATGGATGGCAACCACGACATCGCCACCACCGCGTCGGTGCAGGAGTGGGTTCTGCGCACCACCTACGAGGCCCTGGCGATGAACGGCGTGTTTCTGGAGGGCAGCCTGCTCAAGCCCTCGATGACCCTGGCCGGTGCCGACTGCCCCGAGCCAGCCTGCCTGGAGGAGGTGGGAGCCTTCACCTTGCGCACCCTCAGCCGCAGTGTGCCGGTGGCGGTGCCGGCGGTGCTGTTCCTGAGCGGTGGCCTCAGCGAGGAGGACGCCAGCCTCTGCCTGAATGTGATCAACCAGACGGCCAGCCAGGGCTACGCCCCCTGGCACCTGGGCTTCTCCTTTGGCCGGGCCCTGCAGCACTCCTGCCTCAAGCACTGGGCCGGCAGCGACACTGAGGCTGGCCAGGCGTCCCTGCTGGCCCGAGCCCGCGCCAATGGCGCCGCCAGCCGTGGCGACTACGTGCCCGGCAGCGAACCGTCGGATGACGCCAGCCTGTTCGTGGCCGATTACAGCTATTGAGTCAAGGGAGCGGGGATAGCGACCAGGCAACCTTGGCTCACGATGGTGTCATCAAATGCCGTCATCATCCTGCCCTTGATAGTGATCGTGGGTTTGCAAAATTGGGAGTGTGACCGGATCGATGCCTATTGTCCCCAGAGGGGCGTCTCCAGGCCGGAGGTGCTGCGGCAAGCCCTGCGGCTCTGATTGGAGCACCATCAGCCTCAGCACCGACAGGAGTTGGGCCTCTGGCGCGACTGCGTGGAAGATGCCCTCACTAACCAGAACGGCCGCGGCCTTGTGCTGGCTGCACGACAATGTCAGCCTGCGGAAGACGCTGGCCGCGACGCGACGGCAGCCGCGAGCCCTTTGGTTACGGAGAACTCTCGTAATTGGCCAAGCCTGCTTGCTGACCTATAATAATTGACTCCGGGCATGGCCACCGCGCACGACACAAGCCGGGATAGGAAGGAGACAGCCTTGGCTACGTACCAGTTCAGCGCACTCACGAGCCTGCAGCGACTTGTGTTCGACCCACTGGTCGATTCGATTTTCTTCGACCAGAGTGCAACCGAGCTGGCCATCGACTCGGTCGGTGACGCGGTGCGCCTTGTGCTCGGCACCAAGACCGTCTTTCTCGACGGCATCGCGCTCGAGTCGCTACCCAGCGCGACGCTGCAGTTTCCGCCCGGGTCGCTGCTGCGCCTGGGCGACGGGACGGCCAATCCGTACCGCGACGCGTACGGACTGACCACGACCTTCTCTGATCCCAACGTTTCAGTCCATGTTCAGGCGCTTGGCGGAGCCGACCTGGTGTCGACCCCCGGCGGCCACGACATGCTCGTCGGCAACGGCCCGCTGGTACCGATCGTGCAGGTCTCACGCGTGGGCAGCACCGGCTCGCCGAACGCGAGCAGCGACGCCAGCATCTCGGCCGACGGCCGCTTCGTTGCCTTTGATGGCGGGTGGACCGGCTTCGGCAGCCAGAGCAACAACAGCACCGACGTCTTTTTGAAGGACTTGCTGGGCGGCACGGTGAGCAACGAGCACAAGACCGCCAGCGGCGATTTCGGCCTGTCTGGCAGTGGCCGGCCCGAGATCAGCGCCGACGGCAAGTGGTTCGTCTTCTGGAGCAACTCGGCGCTGGTGCCCAACGCGCCGGGCTCAACGATCTACAAGTCGGCGGTATCCGGACCGGCTGTCACCGCCGTGTCCACCACCGCCGGTGACGCGTTCGCGAATGGGTCGACCGACCACCCCGCCGTCTCGGCCGACGGCCGCTACGTTGCGTTTCAGAGCCGGGCGACGAACCTTGCCCCGGGCGGCGAAGCAACCCATGACGACATCTTCGTCAAGGACACCGCAACCGGGGCGCTGTGGCGTGCGTCGTCCAGCCTGGGCGGTGGTGACGCCAACGCCGACTGCCGCGACGCGGACATCTCCGCCGACGGCCGCTATGTCGTCTTCAGCAGCTACGCGACGAACCTCACGGCCAACGACGGCAGCTTTCACGCCGACGTCTACCTGTGGGACCGCACGACGCAGAGGCTGATCAACATCACCGGCGGCAAGGGTGGTGACTTCGACGTGCTCAACCCGCACGTCGCTTCTGACGGCAAGGCGGGCGGCGTCGTGGTGTTCGAGACCGGCAAAAGCCTGGTCGCGGCCGACACCAACAATGCCACCGACATCTACGCGTACCGCATCGCCGACGGCAGCTTCACGCGTGTGTCGACGCGTGCCAACGGCAGCCAAGTCGATGGGTCAAGCGGCAGCCCGGCGGTCTCGGGCGACGGCCGCTTTGTCGTCTTCACGAGCGGCTCGCCACAGCTCGTCGACGGCGATGAGAACGGCTGGGACGACGTGTTCGTCAAGGACCTCAAGACTGGTGCGATCGCCCTCGTGTCGAAGGCCGCCAAGGGCAAGCAGGGGAACCAGCATTCGCGCTTCTCCGAAATCTCGCTCGGTGGCGACTGGATCGTGTTCGAGAGCGGAGCGAGCAACCTCGCCGCCGGCAACGCAAACGGCGGCCTGAACGACGTCTTCCGGGTGTCGAACCCGCTGCTGTTCGACACGCTTCGCGGCGGCGCGGGCAACGACACCTACGTCGTGCACCGGCCCGACGTGATCGTCGAGGGGGCGAATGCCGGCAATGACACAGTCAAGAGCAGCATCTCCTGGACGCTCGGCGCGAATCTCGAGAACCTGGTGCTGACCGGCGGCGGGGCGATCAACGGCACCGGAAACGAGCTGACCAACCGGATCACCGGCAACAGCGCGAAGAACACGCTCAACGGCTACGGCGGAAACGACACGCTGCTGGGTGGGGCGGGCAGCGACCGGCTGACCGGCGGCACGGGACAGGACGTGATCCGCTTCGACTCGGAGCTCAACGCGTCGACCAACGTCGACCGCATCGCCGACTTCGTCGTCAAAGACGACACGATCCAGCTCGAGAACGCCGTCTTCACCTCGCTCGCCGCCGCCGGTCCGCTCGCGGCCGGGCGGCTGCGCGCGGGCGCCGGCGTGACCACCGCGGCCGATTCGAACGACTACCTGATCTACAACTCGACCACCGGCGCGCTGTACTACGACGCAGACGGCTCGGGGTCGGCCAGCTCGCCGATCCCATTCGCGCTCCTCGGGAGCGGGCTGGCGCTGACTGTGGGGGATTTCTTCATCATCTGAGCCCCCTTCCGCCCCAGCCTGTGTAGGTCTGCCAGCAGCCACAGTGGCTGCTTGGGGGTGACCCGCCTGCGCAGCTGTTCAGCATCGATCAGCTCATCTGTGTCGGCGGTGCCCGATGTCCTCCACGACCTGGGCGAGAAGATCAGCCGCGTATTTCAGTTCCTCCGCGGGGGCCTCAGCGAGGAGGACGCCATCCTCTGCCTGAACGTGATCAACCAGACGGCCAGCCAGGCGGCCCTTGTGGCCCATCCGCTGGCTCAGCGGCTCATCGCCAGCATCTTCTCGATCGGCGCCAGGGCCTTGAGCCGCAGCGCCTCATCCATCTCGATCTCCGGCGCCATCTGATCGAGGCACTGCCAGAGCTTCTCGAGGGTGTTGAGCCGCATGTAGGGGCAGGCGTTGCAGCTGCAGCCGTCGGCGCCGGGCACCTCATAAAAGGTTTTGCCCGGCACCTTCAGCCGCATCTGGTGCAGGATCCCCGGCTCTGTGAGCACGATGAAGCTGCCTGCCGGGCTCTCCTCGGCGCGGCGGAGCAGCTTGCTGGTGGAGCCGATGAAATCGGCCAGATCCAGCAGGTGCTGCTGGCATTCGGGGTGGGCCAGCACCTCGGCGCCGGGGTGCTCCAGCTTGAGCTGCAGTAGCGCCTGTTCACTGAAGGCCACGTGCACCTGGCAGCTGCCGGGCCAGAGGGTGAGCTCCCGGCCGCTCTGGGCCTGCACCCAGCGGCCCAGGTTTTCGTCGGGGCCGAACAGGATCGGCCGGTCGGTAGGCAGCTGCCGCACCAGATCCACGGCGTTGCTGCTGGTGCAGATCAGGTCGCTGTTGGCCTTCACCGCCGCCGAGCAGTTGATGTAGCTCACGGCGATGTGGTCGGGGTGCTCGGCGCGGAAGGCGGCGAAGGCCTCGGCCGGGCAGGCGTCGGCCAGGGAGCAGCCGGCCGCCAGATCGGGCAGCAACACCGTTTTGCTGGGGTTGAGGATCTTGGCCGTCTCGGCCATGAAGTGCACGCCGCAGAACACGATCACATCGGCGGTGGTGCTGGCGGCCTTGCGGGCCAGCTCCAGCGAGTCGCCGATGAAGTCGGCGATGTCCTGGATGGCGCCGTCCTGGTAGTAGTGGGCCAGGATCACGGCGTTGCGCTCGCGCCGCAGCCGCTCGATCCCGGCCCGCAGCTCGGCTGGCGTGGTCGGCAGCGCTGCTACGTCAGCCGCCAGAGTCGCCTGGCCTGTGTTCTGGGCAGCCGTGAAAACCAACCGGGATCCTCTACGGGGCAGGATGGTTCAGCCTAAGCAGTGGCAGATGGGGATCCGGCGCCTGGCGGTGGTGGGTGATCCGCATGGTGCATGGGACGAGCGCGATGGCGAGATCCTGGAGCGGCTGGCTGTCGATGCCCTGCTGCTGGTGGGTGATCTCAGCGACGGCAAGCCGCGCATCCCGGCCCTGCTGCGCCGGCTGACGTTGCCCACCGCTTGCGTGCTCGGCAACCACGACACCGGCCGTGACGACAGCGGCCGCACCCTCCAGCGCCAGCTCGATGGCCTTGGACCTTTGCACTGCGGCTGGGGGCTGCGCCAGTTCGAGGGCCTGGCCGTGGTGGGTGGCCGCCCCGGCACGGCCGGCGGCGGTTTCCACGTGTCGCCGGCCGTGCGGGCCGTCTACGGCCCGCTCAGCCTGGAGTCCTCAGCGGCGCGGATCACGGCAGCGGCGGCCCTGGCCGATCCCTCCCAGCCGCTGGTGTTGTTGGCCCACTGCGGTCCCAGTGGCCTGGGCAGTGAGTCCCGCGACCCCTGTGGCCGCGACTGGAAGAAGCCTGCCCTCGACTGGGGCGACCAGGACCTGGCCCTGGCCATCCGCCAGATCCGCCGCAGCAGGCCCCTGCCCCTGGTGGCCTTTGGCCACATGCACCACGCCCTCAAGCGGGGTCAGGGGGAACGGCGCAGCCTGGTGATCGACCGCCAGGGCACGGTGTACCTGAACGCCGCCTGTGTGCCGCGCCACGGTCGCGACGCCAGCGGCCGCGAGCTGCGCCACTTCAGCTGGGTGGAGCTGGAGGCGCCCACCGGCGATCCCCAGGCCGCGCGGGTGCTTCGCGCCAGCCACCGCTGGTATGGCCTTGATGCCCAGCTCATCTATGAACAGACCCTGCTGGTGCGCGAGCCCCAGCCCCCCTCTCCCCTCTGCGCTGAACCGTGCTGATCTACACCTGTATCAGCAGCCACGGCTTTGGCCACGGCTCTCGCACGGCTTCCGTGCTCACCCAGCTGCACCGGCTCCGGCCCCACTGGCGGTTGGTGGTCTCCACCGCCCTGCCGGAGGCCTTCCTGGCCACTGCCTTTGGTCCCCTGCCCGTGGAGCGGCGCCGCTGCCAGTGGGATGTGGGCGTGCTCCAGGCCGACGCCCTGGGCTCCGATCCCGACGCCACCCTGCTGGCCCTGGCTCAGCTGGAGCAGCGGTTACCTGAGCAGCTGGCCAGCGAGCAGGCCTGGCTGGCCCAGCAGGATGAGCCGGTGCTGGTGCTGGCCGACGTGCCGCCGGCGGCGGCCCTGCTGGCTGAACGGCTGCAGGTGCCGCTGGTGTGGCTGGCCAGCTTCGGCTGGGAGACGATCTACGCGCCCTTCGGTGAGGCGTTCCGTCCCTGGGTTGATAGCTGCCTGGATCTCTACCGGCGCGGTCAGCTGCTGCTGCACTGTCCGCTCTCGATGCCGATGGCCTGGGGCATCCCCGAGCGGCGGGTGGGTCTCACCGCCGGCGAGCCCCGCTGCGACGGGGCAGTCCTGGCCCGCCAGCTGGCGCTGCACCCCGCGCGCGACCGCAACGTGCTGCTCAGTTTCGGCGGTCTGGGCTATCGCCTTGATCCCGCTCCCCTGGCCCGCTGGCCCGAGCATCTGTTCATTGGCCACGACCCGCTGCTGGCGGAGTTGCCCAATGGACGCACCCTGCCGACGGCGATCCGGCCCCTGGAGCTGATGGGCCACTGCGGCCGGCTGATCACCAAGCCGGGATACAGCAGCTTCTGTGAGGCCATGACCTACGGGGTTGGCATCCACCTCGTGCACCGGGATGGCTTCGCCGAGGCGCCGGTGCTGGAGCGCGACCTGCAGCGCCACGGCTGGCATCGCCTGCTCAGCAGGGAGCAGTTCAGCGCAGGCGATTGGCAGCTCGATCAGCCGCTGCTGCCCCCCAGCCAGGGCCCGCTGCCCCTGGCTGGGGCCCAGCAGGCGGCCCAGATCCTGGTGGAATTCCTGTCGTAGCAGGCGCTGATCAGCAGATCCGATCAATAGCGATTGACTTGATCGGCGATTCTGTTGTTAAAGCTGCCCTTTTTCCAGTGGTGATCGTGTCTTCAACTCGTTGGCGTCATTTTTGATACAAGTGGACACTTGTGCGATTGGCACTGTATCAATCGCGTTCGGGGGAATTGTTAGGCAAATTGTTGCGCAATTGATTGAGCTTGGTTTGTCGTTGTTGCTCGCCAAAACAACAGTTGCTCTCAAGGTTGCCGCCTGCTTCGGAGCCTTTGCTGCTCCCCTGGCCAGCTCAGCGTTGATCGGCTCCGCCCACGCCGGCGAGTACGGGGCCGCCAGCAGCGCCCATCACCAGCTCAGTTACCAGCCGACGAGCTACCAGCCCACCAGTTACCAGCGACCCACCAGCTACCAGCAGGCCGTTCGCACCATCAACCTGCCCCCGGCAGCGCCCCGCGTGTACGCCATCACGCCCGAGCGCCGCGCCCTGCTCAACACGATCCGCTACGCCGAGGGCACCTGGGCCAACGGCCAGGACGTGGGCTACCGGATCATGTTCGGTGGCAGCCTGATGGACTCCCTCGACCGCCATCCCAACCGGGTGAACCGCACCCCCGGCTACGCCAGTGCCGCCGCCGGTGCGTACCAGTTCATGCCCCCCACCTGGGCGATGGTCAGCCGCGCCCTCGGCTTCCAGCTGACGGGCCCCAATGCCTTCGGCCCCGACGTGCAGGACCAGGCGGCCATCTACCTCGTGCAGCGCCGGGGTGCCCTGCATCTGGCCGATCAGGGGCAATTCTCACCCGACCTGGCCCATCGCCTGGCTCCTGAGTGGGCCTCCTTCCCCACCATGGCCGGCCGCAGCTTCTATGGCCAGCCTGTGAAGCGCTACGAAGAGCTGCGCCGTTTCTATGAGTGGAATCTGTCCAATCTGCGCGCCCAGCAGTCGAGCCCGATGCTTGCCATGCAACCGGCCCAGCCCCCCGAGCCCCCCAAGGCTGAGTGCGTTCCGGCCGGTTCGCTGCGCTGCCAGCTCGAGGCCCTCGAAACCGTGGGTCCCCGGGGTCCTCGCAGCTGAGCCGAGTCAGCTCTCCCCTTCGCCTTTGAGCCGATCCCGGCCCAGCACGGTCTGGGCCAGCACGTAGCCCACCGCGATGGCCCCCACAAACCCCAGGGCATTGCGGGCCAGGGGCAGCAGGTCGCTGGTGCGTGTCACGATCGGTGCCACGCCGAACACGCCGAACAGGATTAACCACAGGGGTGAGAGCAGCAGCACCCAGGCCCACTCCACCCGCCGACCCGGTTGGCGCGGATAGGCCACGAAGCCCACGATCAATCCCCCCAGGATTGAGGTGGCCAGGGTGAGCACCCACTGCTCGGTGGGCAGGCCCGGCACCACCTGGCAGCCGCCCCGCTCCAGGCAGATCTCCACTGCCGCCAGGGCGTCCACGATCGCCCCGTCCTCGCCGTGGTCGCGCACGTAGTACTGGTTGCCGAAGCGGGTCTGCAGCTCCACCCAGTAGGTGCGCGGCATCAGGGCGAACAGGGCATCGCCCACGTTGAAGTTGAGCAGGTTGCCGCCGCGGGGATCGGCCACCAGCAGCAGGCTGCGCTCATCGAGGTTCCAGAAGTCGCGCACCGCCAGCCCCGGCGTGCGCTCGTACTGGGTGAGCACCCGCAGCTTCCAGCCGGTGTTGGTCTCCACCTGGCTGAGGTGCTCCTCCAGATTGGTGCGCTGCACGTCGCTGAAGGAGCGGGCCAGGTCGATCACCGGCGTGGGGTGGTCGGGCAGCAGCTCCGGGTTGTCGGCGGCGCTGGCCGGGGCCACCCCCAGCAGCAGACAGAACAGGGCCAGCAGCCCGGCCGCCAGCCGCCGCTTCAAGCCGGCGAGCACGCCGATCCGATCCCAACCCATCCAGCGTCTCCAGGGAAGATGCATTCTCTCTGAGTTGCGGATCCGGCGTGGGCGTTCCCGAGTGGTTGCGGCAGCGGCTGGTGGAGCAGGGCGGGGCGGTGCCCTTCCGCACCTACATGGAGTGGGCGCTCCATGATCCGGAGCACGGCGCCTACGGCAGCGGCCGGTTGCGCATCGGCCCAGCCGGCGACTTCGCCACCGCCCCCTCCCTCGGGCCGGACTTCGCCGCCCTGCTCGCCGCCCAGGTGGCTGAGTGGCTGCAGCAGCTGGCCGAGGATCAGCCTTGCGATCGGCCCCTGGCGCTGGTGGAGGCCGGTCCCGGTGAGGGCTCGCTGGCCGCCGACCTGGCGGCGGCCCTGGCCAGCGGCTGGCCCGCACTGGCGGCCCGCACCGAACTGGTGCTGGTGGAGCCCAACGCCGGCATGGCGGCGCGCCAGCGCCAGCGCCTCACCGGTTGTGCCCTGCCCTGCCGCTGGAGCAGCGTCGAGCAGCTGGCCGCCGCGCCGGTGCGCGGGGTGCTGCTGGCCCACGAGGTGCTCGATGCCCTGGCGGTGGAGCGGATCGTGTGGGACGGGGCCCTCTGGCGCCAGCAGCGGGTGGCGCTTCAGGAGGGGGCCGGGGCTGGGCCCTCGCTGCGGCTGGAGGCCGGCGAGCCCCTGGAGCCGGAGTGGGCCGGGGCCCTGCAAGCCCTGGCCCTGCTGCCCCCCTCCCCCCAGCGTCCGCCCGGCTGGTGCACCGAGCTCCACCCCGGCCTTAAGCCCTGGCTGGCCCAGGCCGCCGCCGCCCTGGACGTTGGCCCCTTGCTGGTGATCGACTATGCCCTCGAGGCCTGGCGCTACTACGCCCCCCAGCGCCCAGCCGGCACCTTGATGGCCTACCGCGGCCAGGCGGCCAGGGCCGATCCGCTGCAGGATCCGGGGCAGGCCGACCTCACCGCCCACCTCTGCATCGAAACGCTGGAGCGGGCTGCCGCCGCCAGCGGCTGGCAGCCCCTGGGCGGCTGCCGCCAGGGGGAGGCCCTGCTGGCCCTGGGGCTGGCCCAGCGGTTGCATGGGCTGCAGAGCGATCCCGGCGGCCTGGCGGCGCTGTTGCCTCGGCGGGAAGCCCTGCTGCGGCTGGTGGATCCCCATGCCCTGGGCGACTTCCGCTGGTTGGCCTTCAGCCGCGGCGGCCTGCCGGCGGGCACCCCCCGTTTCCTGCAGGAGCCCGCTCGCCCCAACGGCTGAACCACCCTGCCTAAGGTCTCGCGACGTTTCGCGGAGCCCCTGGCTGGTGTTGATAATGCCCGACCCCTTCCGCCTGCTGGAGGTGCTGGTGCTGCTCACCGTGCTGGTGGGTCTGCTGGGCATGATCTGGCGCCGCAACCTGTTCCTGCGTGCCCTGGCCATGGATGTGATGGGCACCGGTTCGGTGGCCCTGTTCGTGCTGGTGGCCGCCCGCCCCGGGCTCCGCACGCCGATCCTGGGCCGCCCGGAGCTCGCCGATCCCGCCAGCTGGGCCGACCCCATCCCCCAGGCAGTGATCCTCACGGCGATCGTGATCGGCCTGTCGATTCAGGCGCTGTTGCTCGTGGTGCTCACCCGCCTCTCCCGCTTCGACCCCCTGCTGGAGACCGCCAGTTTCGAGTCGCTGATGGCGACTCCCCTCTCGCGACCCTGAGTTGGCATCAATGCTGCTGGCCAATCTGCTGATCACCTGGCTGCTGCTGCCCTTTGCAGTTGCCTTTCTGGCGGCCCTGCTGCCCCGGCTTGCCCCGGGCCTCTCGTTGCTGGCAACCCTGACCACCGTGGCCGTGGGGGCCTGGGCGCTCCTGGGCGGCTCGTTCCAGCTCGACCTGATCGGCGAGCTGGGCGTGCAGCTGCAGATCGATGCCCCGGCGGCGCCCTTTCTGCTGCTCAACGGGTTGGTGGTGCTGGCCGTGCTGCTGGATCGCTGGGGGCAGCCGACACCCGGTCCCTTTCAGGTGCTCCTGCCCGTGCTGCTCGGCGGCCTCAATTCCGCCTTTCTCGCCGTCGACCTGGTGAGCCTCTACGTGGCCCTGGAGGTGGTGGGCATCACGGCCTTCCTGCTGATCCTGCAGAAACGGGATCCGCGCCAGCTCTGGGTAGCCCTGCGCTATCTGCTCGTCGGCAATGCCGTGATGACCCTCTACCTGGTGGGGGTGGCATTGCTCTACCTGCACACCGGCAGCTTTCGGCTCATGGCGCTGGCCGACTTCCCCCCTGGTGATCGCGCCCTGGCGGTGATCGTGGCCCTGCTGCTGGTGGGCCTGCTCACCAAGTCGGGCCTGTTTCTCTCGGGGTTGTGGCTGCCCCGCACCCACGCCGAGGCCCCGGCCGAGATTTCCGCCCTGCTCTCCGGGGTGGTGGTGGACGGGGGGCTCTGCCCGTTGCTGCGGCTGGCCGATCAGTTGCCGGGCCTGCAGCCGGTGCTCACCTGGATCGGGCTGGCCAGTGCCTTGCTCGGCCTGCTCTATGCCCTGCTGGAGGGCGACCTCAAGCGCCTGCTGGCCTGGAGCACCCTCTCCCAGGTGGGCCTGATCCTGGTCAATCCCCTGGTGGGCGGGGTCTATGCCCTGAGCCACGGCCTGGCCAAGGCGGCCCTGTTCCTGGTGGCGGGGCGTGCGGCCACCCGCAACCTCCACCGCTGGCCCAGCCAATCCCTGCCGGCTGGGCTCGCCTTGCCCCTGGGGCTGGCGGGCCTGTCGATCGCCGGTGCCCCCTTGCTGTTCGGCTATGGGGCGAAGCAGCTGCTGTTCAGTTCCCCCCTCGGGGGCTTCCCCGGTCTGCCGGCGCCGACGGCTGCCTGGCTGTTGCCCCTGCTGGGTGTGGGAACGGCGGCCGTCTACGCCCGGATTCTCTGGGTGCCGATTCAGCCCGGTCCCCTGCAGCAGGCCCCTGGGGCCCTGCTGCTCGTGCTGCTGCTGTTGGCCGGCCCGCTGGTCGGCAGCGCGGCCCTGGCACTGCCGTCCGCGGGCGGTTCCCTGGTCAAGGCCCTGGCGGTGCTGGCGGCCGGGGCCGGAGTTGAGGCCCTGCGCCGGGCCCTGGCGGGACTGCGCCTGCCTGTCCTGCCACTGCCGGATCTGGAGCGGCTCGTCGACCTGCTGGGCGGTATGGCGGTGATGGGGGCCGGGCTTCTGCTGGCCTGTCTTGGCCTGGAGCTCCCCCTGGGTGTGGAGGCGGAGGTGGTGGCATGGCGCGGCTGATCGTGGTGGCGATGCGGCTGCTGGTGTGGTGCCTGCTCAGCGCCGATCTGGAGGCGGCCAACCTGGCCATCGGCCTGGCGGTGGCCCTGGCCCTGCCCCAGCCCCGGCCCAATCGCGCCCTCCCCCCCTCCCAGTTGCTGCGGGCCGTGCTCCTGAGCCTGCGGGCCATCCCGCAGGCCTATGGCGAGGCGTTTGCGCTGGTGCTGCGGCGCCCGGCCCGGGAGCGGCTGGAGCACACCCCCGTGGAGTGGCCCAGCCAGGGCCGCTCCACCACCCATCCCCCGGCCGCTCTGGTGTTTCTCGACGTGTTTCGCATCACCCTCACGCCCCTCACCATTGCCCTGGGCATGGATGCCGGCGGCACCAGCTACCGGGTGCACCGGCTGGAGGAGCGATGACCGTCCTGCTCTTCGGCATGGTGCTGGCCCTGCTGCTGCCGATCCTGGTGGTCTGCCGCCGCACCGACGTGTGGCATCGCCTGGCGGCCTTCGCCAGCGTCTCCACCAAGGTGGCGATGCTGATGCTGGTGGTGTCGGTCGTCCGCGACGACTGGATGGTCGGCCTGGTGGGCGTGATCGTGCTCTGTGTGGGTAACGGCGCCGTGATGCTGCTGGCCAACCTGCTGCGGGGGGTGGATCCATGAGCGCCCTGTTCGCCAGGGCCGCTGAGCTGCTCAGCCTGGGCCTGCTCGGCCTGGGCTTGGCGTTCTGGTTCGCTGGCACCTGGCCCCTGCTGGGCCGCGCCAGCTTTCTCACCAAGCTGCACTACCTCGGCGTCGCTGACACCCTCGGATCGGCCCTGATGCTGCTCGGGCTGTTGCTGCGCTTCAACCGCGAGTGGCCCTTGCTGCTGCTCGCCCTGCTGGCGCTGCTGATCTGGGACACGATCTTCGGCTACGTGCTGGCCGCCTGCTCCCAGTCGCCCCCACGCCGATGATCACGCTCGCTTCCGATCTGCCGCTGCTGCTGCCGATCACGGCCCTGCTGCCGCTCACGGCGATCCTGCTCGTGGCCCAGG
The DNA here is from genome assembly GCA_044238185.1 of Prochlorococcaceae cyanobacterium. Taxonomy (GTDB): domain Bacteria; phylum Cyanobacteriota; class Cyanobacteriia; order PCC-6307; family Cyanobiaceae; genus NIES-981. Next base: position 19,947 of record JBIIDV010000041.1, read on the forward strand.
CCAATCCCTACCAGACCCTGGTGCTGCGGGGCATCCTCGGGGCCGTGGCCGCCCTGGTGTATGCCCTGCTCGGCGCTGCCGACGTGGCCCTCACCGAGGCTCTGGTGGGCACCCTGCTCTCCACCACGCTCTATGCGGTGGCCCTGCGCTCTTCGATGGTGCTGCGGCTGGGTTGTGCCGATGCCCAGGCGGTACCCGCCGAGCTGAAAACCCAGCTGACCCGCTGGCTTGAGCCCGCCAGCCTGCGCCTGGAGCTGGTGAGCCAGGGGCCGGCGGCGCAGGATCTGCACGGCCTGCTCGTGTGGCAGGGCGCGGCTGAACCGCCGCGGGTGTTCCTGCACAACGGTGGTCTGCGCCAGCGACTGGCAGGGTTGCTGGCCGCCGGCGCTTGGCAACCCGAGCTGCTCCCCCTGGAGCGGATCGAGCCAGAGCTGGGCGGGAGTGATCAAGCCAGCGTGAGCGATTCCGCCGGGGAGGTGGCGCCATGACCTGGATCCGCGTTCTGCTCTACGGCGCCGCGGCCTTGGTGCTCTGTGGCGCCCCCCTGCTGCTGGCCCTGCCGGCCCCGCCCGATCTGGGCGCCATCGTTGCCGAACTGCTCGAGCAAGGCCGGGTGCCCAACCTGGTGTCCACCGTGATCCTGCACACCCGCCTCTACGACACCATCGCCGAGGTGGTGGTGTTCACCCTGGCCTCGATCGGCGTGCGCTGGATCTTCAGCGGTGAACCGCAGCAACGGCGGGTGCTGGCCCTCGACGACGCCCCTTCCGTGGTGCTCTGCCAGCTGGGAGCCACGATGTGTGCCCTGGTGGCGGTGGAGCTGGCCCTGCGCGGGCACCTCTCTCCGGGGGGCGGCTTCGCGGCCGGCGTCGCCGGCGGCACGGCCATCGGCCTGCTGCTGATCAGTGGGTCGGCCCGCCTCACCGATCGCCTTTACCAGCGCTACCGCGCCGACCTCTGGGAGAAGGCGGCGGTGGTGGCCTTCCTGCTGGTGGCCTGGCTCAGCCTGGAGGGGGTGTTCCCCGGGGGGGCCGCCGGCAGCGGCGGCCGTTTCGGCGCCATCGCCAGCGGCGGCTGGATCCCCCTGCTCAACGTGCTGGTGGCCCTCAAGGTGACCCTGGGCTCCTGGGCGATGGTGCAGCTGCTGGTGCGTTACCGCGGGCTGTTCTGAGCCAGCCGGCTGCGGTCAGCCCGGCTGCGGCTGGGCCAGCCAGCTCTGCAGCGACTGGCGGGGCTGCTCGCGGCTGCTGGTCACCTCCAGGATCCTGCCCACCGAGTCCGGCGCCTGCAGGGCCTCGATGCACACCCGCGCCACCAGCCGCCGGGGGGTGCTGTTGCTCTCCTGCTGATCGGCAGCGCTGAACACCACCCCTTCTTGCTCCTGGCCGGGATCGAGCCCCTCCTCCCGCTCGCTCAGGCCGCCGGGCCGCACCACGGTCCACTGCAGGCCGCTCTGCTCCAGCCAGCGTTCGCCCACCCGCTTCCACACCAGGATCAGCCCGAACAGGTTGAGCGGGTGACGCCAGCGGCCGGCACAGAGTGAACTCACCAGCACCACCCGCTGCAGCCCCACCGCCTTGCAGGCTTCGATCTGCTGGCGCACGCCGAGAGCATCCACCTGCAGGGGGCCGGTGAGGTCCACCGACGGCCGCGCGCCGGTGGCGATCACCAGGGCATCGCAGCCGCTGAGGGCCTGGTGCAGGGCCTCGGTGTCGCCCAGCTTCAGCCGCACCACCTCGGCCCCCTCCAGCCCCGGCGGCAGCTGGGAGTCCGGCCGCACCAGGGCCCGCACCGCCAGCCCCTGGCCCAGGGCCTCCTGCACCACCCGCCAGCCGGTCTTGCCGCTGGCGCCGCTTACCGCCAGCAGCTTCAGGGGGCCGCCCTGTTCAGGCGTGGAATCCAGGCTGTCCTGTTCTGTTGCCGCCATGCCTTAGCCGATCACTGCAATCCAGGGCGCAGACCCTAGTCAGGGCCTCCGTGCCTCCGCCGGTCAGGCTGGTTGGCCATCATCAGCGCAGTGTGACCATCCCGATGCCCGTCCAGTCCCCCAGCATCCCGGCAACCGTGGACGCGCTCGATCAGGAGCGCTGGCGGGAGCACTGGCAGCGGCGCTGGTATCCCGTGGCGGCCCTGCACGACCTCGATCCGGCCCGGCCCAGCCGTTTCACCCTGCTGGGCAGCGACCTGGTGCTCTGGTACGACCGCCCGGCCGAGCAGTGGCGCGCCTTCGCCGATGTGTGCCCCCACCGGCTGGTGCCCCTGAGCGAGGGACGGCTCAACGAGCGGGGCGAGCTGGAGTGTCCTTATCACGGCTGGAGCTTCAACGGCAGCGGCCAGTGCACGGCCATCCCCCAGGCCGAGCCGGCGGCGGCGGCCACGGCCTGCGCCAGCCCCCGCAGCCAGTGCCGCAGCTACGCCACCGCCACCGGCCAGGGGTTGCTGTTCGTGTTTGCCGGCGACGCCGAGGATGGGGCGGCGGTGCCGCTGCCGCTGGTGCCCG
>JBIIDV010000042.1:0-22263 GCA_044238185.1 Prochlorococcaceae cyanobacterium
CCAGATGGCCGAGGGCGAGCTGGAGAGCGCCATGGTGGCCTTCAACGCCGGTGAGGCCGACCTGATGCTCTGCACCACGATCGTGGAGAGCGGCCTGGATATTCCGCGCGTCAACACGATCCTGATCGAGGACGCCCACAAGTTCGGCCTTGCCCAGCTGTATCAGCTGCGCGGCCGGGTGGGCCGCAGCGGCATCCAGGCCCACGCCTGGCTGTTCTATCCCGGCGATGCCTCCCTGAGCGATGCGGCGCGACAGCGACTGCGGGCGATTCAGGAATTCGCCCAGCTGGGCAGCGGCTACCAGCTGGCCATGCGCGACATGGAGATCCGCGGCGTGGGCAACCTGCTGGGGGTGGAGCAGAGCGGCCAGATGGAAACCATCGGCTTCGACCTTTATATGGAGATGCTGCAGGAGTGCCTGGCCGAGATCCAGGGGCAGGACATCCCCACGGTGGATGACACCCAGATCGACCTGCCGATCACCGCCTTCATCCCCGGCGACTGGATTGCCGACAACGACGAGAAGATGGCCGCCTACAGGGCTGCCGCCGAGTGCACCGGTCCCGACGCCCTGCTGCAGCTGGCCGCCGACTGGGTGGACCGCTACGGCGCCCTGCCGGCACCGGTGATCGCCCTGCTGCAGCTGATGGAGCTCAAGCTGCTGGCCAGGCGCTGCGGCTTCTCGCGCATCAAGCCGGAGAAGCCCAACATCGCCCTGGACACACCGATGGAGGAGCCGGCGTTCCGTCTGCTGCGCCAGGGCCTGCCCCAGCACCTACACGGGCGGCTGGTGTATCAGGCCGGATCCGGCACCACCGCCAAGGTGCTGGCCCGCGGGCTAGGGGTGCTGCCCATGGAGAAGCAGGTGGAAGAACTCAAGGGCTGGCTGCAACAGATGGCCGCCCAGATCCCCGGCGAAGACGGCCTCACCGAAGCCCAGCGCGCCGAGCACCGCAAGGCCAAGAATGAGGCGGTGCTCACGGTGTGAGTGGCCCTACACATCGCCCCATCCGGCATTTCTGGGCCGCGAGGCTAGGCTAAACCTTCGCGACAATCATTAGCCTCAACATTGGTCATTAGCCGCACTATTGATCATTAGCCTCAATACCGATTATCACCAGATAGTCCGCGAGCAAAAACCGGCAACAATATCCCCCATATTATTGGCAGCAATATCTGCTACAATGAGAACGGTGACGCCCAAGGATGACAGGTTCGGGGTCTAATAATAAACCCTTCTAATCCATCAACAAATGAACAGTGGACAACCAGGGCTCAGAAGCCTTCAGGGATCTACCTGGCGATCCATTGCGGGCACGAAGACAAGAAACAACATCCACCATGCAATCACTGCCAATGCAACCAAAACAGTGAGCACTGGCATGTGAAGCACCCACCAACTCAGCGCGATAACGATCAGCCCAGTCAGCAGAATCGACCAAGGCTGGCACCACCATGGCTTTAAATTCCAGATAGACGACTTCGATTGATTTAGATCACAATGATCAGCGAGCTGATCAAGATTTTTTTCACTCACCAATCAGCTTCCAGCTAGGCTTGCCAGTTTTCGATGTTTCAACCGCAGCCGGTACATTCGCCGTGCCTGGCTTGTAGGGCTTTTGAAGACGCGATGTGGTCATCAACTGTTTGACCAGGGCATTCTCGGCAACGCGGTATTGGCTATCACGGCTGCTACCAAGATCCTCAAGCTGAAGACGCTTGGCATCCTGCTCGCTCAACTTGGCCTGCACATCCGGCACGATGCCGTGCTTGTGGATATCTCGGCCGCGAGGAGTGAGATATTTGGCAATGGTCACTGTCATGCCAGAGCCATCAGAGAGGCCCCGCACCGACTGCACCAACCCCTTGCCGAAGGTCTTCTGGCCGACGAGCACAGCCCGGTTGTTGTCCTGCAAAGCGCCAGAGAGAATCTCACTGGCGCTGGCAGACCCCTCATTCACCAGCACCACCAGTGGCTTATCGGTGAGAGCCCGGCCGGTGGCGCGCTTCACATCCGTGATGCCGCTGCGGGTTTTGGTGGAGACGATCGTGCCTTCATTCAGCCACTGGCGCGCAATCTCGACACTGGCCATCAACAGACCGCCAGGATTGCTACGGAGATCGAGAACATAACCGTCCACGCCCGCGGCCTCCATCTCGCGCAGGGCCTTGCGCATGTCCTTGGTGGCGTTGGCGTTGAACTGCTTGAGCCGGATGTAGCCCACCCGCACCCCATCAGGACCGCTGTTGATCTGGGTATCCACCGCATGCAGCTCAATCCGTTCCCGAGTCAGGGCCAGCTCGAGCGCCTGACTGCGGCGCCTAATGGTCAGGGTCACACGGGTGCCCTCCTGGCCGCGGATCAGCCGCACCGCATCCTCAGTGGACATGCCCTTGGTGCTCTTGCCGTCGATGGCGGTGATGACATCCTTAGGCAGCACCCCAGCCCGGGAGGCGGGTGAACCCTCGATCGGTGCAACCACCACCAGCTCCTTGGTGTCCTTGTCGAGGCTCAGCTGGATGCCGACACCCGAGAGTTCACCGGAGGTGTCGATCTGCATCTCCTTGAACTCACGGGGATCAAGGAAACGGGTGTAGGGATCATCGAGACTGGCCAGCATGCCGCGGATCGCCTCATAGGCGTCCTTGGAACTGGGATAGCTCTTGGCCAGCACATCCCGGCGCAGACCGCGCCAGCGCTCAGGGGTGTACTTGCCATTGACATCCAGGTAGTCGCGGAAAACGATCTGCCAAGTCTGGTCAATCACCTCCTTGGGGCTGTCCATGATCCGGGCCGAGCCCCCCGGAGAGGTCACAGCCTCGCGGGCCATCACGGCGGTGGCCGCACAGGCGCCCAGGCTCACGAGCATGATCAGGCCCGTGCGGGCTCTCCGCCTGGAGCTTGCACCGGCGTGGTCAGGTTGTCCGGTGCGATCACTGCCCATGGCTGGGGGCCTTCGGGGGCCGGGATACTTCTTTGAAGTTAGCGCTGAACTGGTGGGGACGGCTCAGGGATCGACCCAGCGGCCGTCCTCCTTGATCAGGGCGATCAGGGCCTCCACCCCCTCGGCCTCCGGCACCCGGCGGATCTCCTCCCGCCCGCGGTACAGGGAGATCACGCCGGGGGTCTTGCCCACGTAGCCGTAGTCGGCATCAGCCATCTCGCCGGGGCCGTTGACGATGCAGCCCATCACGGCGATGTCGAGGCCGGTGAGGTGGGCGGTGGCGCTGCGCACCTGGTGCAGCACCTCCTCCAGGTTGAACAGGGTGCGGCCGCAGCTGGGACAGGCCACATACTCAACCATGGTTTTGCGCAGCCCCAGGGCCTGCAAAATCGAGTAGCACACTGGAATTTCCTTCTCCGGTGCCTCGGTGAGCGACACGCGGATCGTGTCGCCGATGCCCTCAGCAAGCAGCGGCGCGATCCCGGCGGTGCTCTTCACGCGGCCGTAGTCGCCGTCGCCGGCCTCGGTCACGCCCAGGTGCAGGGGGTAGTGGAACCCCTCCGCATCCATCCGGTCGGCCATCATCCGGTAGGCGGCCATCATCACCGGCGCCCGCGAGGCCTTCATCGACACCACGATGTTGTGGAAGTCGAGGCGATCGCAGATGTGGATGAACTCCATGGCGCTCTCCACCATCCCCAGGGGGGTGTCGCCGTAGCGAAACAGCATCCGCTCCGCCAGCGAGCCATGGTTCACGCCGATGCGCAGGGCCTTGTCCTGCTCCTTGAGCAATTGCACCAGGGGCTCAAAGGTGGTTTGGATGCGCTCGCCGATGGCGGCGATCTCGGCGTCGCTGAATTCAGTGCGGTTGGGGTCGGGTTTGTCGAACACGAACAGCCCCGGATTGATCCGCACCTTGTCGACGTGCTGGGCAACCTCCAGGGCGATCTTCATGCCGTTGTGGTGCACGTCGGCCACCAGCGGCACCGGCTGGTAGGTGCTCTCCAGGCGGGAGCGGATCTCACCCATGGCCTTGGCATGGGCCAGCGACGGCACCGTGACCCGCACGATCTCGCAGCCGACCTCGTGCAGGCGGCGGATGCCGGCGGTGGCCCCCTCAATGTCGAGGGTGTCCTCGTTGATCATCGACTGCACCACCACCGGGTGCTCGCTGCCGATCCACACATCGCCCACCCGCACGCTGCGGGTCTTGCGCCGCCGCAGGGTGGTGGCGTAGCGGGGGTTGCTGGCCCAGGCGGCAAGGTCAACGCTGGCCAGGTCACCGGCGCCGGAATTAGCGCTGCCCGGGGCCTGCAGGGACGGAGCTGTGGCTGTCATCGCGAGGGGCTGGCGCGTCGCCAAAGCCTGTCACAGCCGTTGCTGAACTGGCGAGCAAAGCGGACTGCTGACGGTTTCCCCAGCCTCCAGGCCATCCAGCACGCGCCGCACCTCCTGGAGGTCCTGCCAGGTGTGCCACTTGGGGCTGCCCTGCTGGCGCGAGGCATTACGCAGCAAATAGGAGGGATGAAAGATCGGCATCAGCTGCCGGCCAGCCAGCGGCGGGACGTCACTGTGGTGCCACTGGCCCCGCAGGCGGGTGATCCCACCGCGGATCCCCAGCACCCCCTCCAGAGCGGTGGCGCCGGCCAGCAGGATCAACGCCGGATCCACCACGCTGATCTGCTGCTCCAGCCAGGGGCGGCAGGCCGCCATCTCGTCCGGTGTGGGCTTGCGGTTATCCGGGGGCCGGCACTTCACCACGTTGCAGATGTAGGCGTCCTGGTTGGAATCGATCGCCACGCTGGCCAGCATCTGGTCGAGCAGCTGGCCGGCCCTGCCCACAAACGGTTGGCCACTGGCGTCCTCCTGGGCGCCAGGTCCCTCGCCGATCACCATCAGCCGGGCCTGGGGGTTGCCCCGGCTCACAACCACTTGCTGCCGGTGGGATCCCAGCTCACAGCGACGACAGGCAGCGCAGGTGACAGCCAGGCTGGTGAGGTCCAACGGCGCCGTAGTGGCGAGCGGATCAGGCGTGGTCACGGGCGCTCCGAAGCTTGCAGCAAGCCCGGCCATTGTGGGTGTGGCCACGAGGGATTCCGTGGGGCCTGGGAACCGTTCAGCGGGCAACCGAGCCGTGCACTGGCATACGGCAGGATGGCCGCAACGCTCATGCCGTGCCTTGTAGATGCCGGCGCCATCGCCGATGCCGGAACCTGGGACGCCTGCCAGCCAGAGCGCTGACTCTGGGAGCGAGCCCAACGGGGGCCAGCCTGTCGCAACGCCAGGCCTGCCCCTCTCCGCCCGGGCCAGTGCCCTGCAGCCCTCCCTCACCCTGGCCATCACGGCCAAGGCCAAGCAACTGCGGGCCGACGGGCGTGACATCTGCAGCCTCAGCGCTGGCGAACCCGACTTCGACACGCCCGGCTTCATCCGCCGGGCAGCGGCCGAGGCCCTGGAGGCCGGCCACACCCGCTACGGCCCGGTGGCCGGAGAGCCAGCCCTTCGGCAGGCGATTGCGGCCAAGCTCAGCGCGGAAAACTGTGTGCCCACCACCGCTGATCAGGTGCTGGTGACCAACGGGGGCAAGCAGGCGCTCTACAACCTCTTCCAGGTGATCCTCGGCCCTGGCGATGAGGTGCTGCTGCCGGCTCCCTACTGGCTGAGTTACCCGGAGATCGCCCGGCTGGCCGGAGCCTCGGTGAAGCTGCTGCCCAGCGACGCCGCCCAGGGATTCCGGCTGCGGCCCGAGCAGCTGGAGGCGGCGATCACCCCGGCCAGCAAGCTGCTGGTGCTCAACAGTCCATCCAATCCCACCGGCATGGTGCTCAGCCGCCCCGAACTGGAGGCTGTGGCCGCTGTGCTGCGCCGCCACCCCCAGGTGGCGGTGGTGTGCGACGAGATCTATGAATTTCTCCTGGCTCCCGGCCATGAGCACCACAGCCTCGCCGCGGTGGCGCCGGATCTGGCTGAGCGGGTTTTCGTGGTGAATGGTTTCGCCAAGGGCTGGGCCATGACCGGCTGGCGAATCGGTTGGCTGGCTGGCGCCCGCTCGGTGATCGCCGCCGCCAGTGCCCTGCAGAGCCAGAGCACCAGCAATGTGTGCACCTTCGCCCAGTACGGCGCCCTGGCGGCCGTGAGCGGCCCGCGCGACTGCGTGTTGGAGATGGCAGCCCAGTTCAATGGGCGCCGTTCCCTGCTCTCCGACGGCCTGAGCCGGATTACCGGACTGGAGCTGCTGCCCCCTGAGGGAGCCTTCTACGCATTCCCCGACGTGAGCAGCTACGGGCTCGACTCGATGACCCTCTGCAACCGGCTGCTCGATGAGGTGGGGCTGGCGGTGGTCCCCGGCGTGGCCTTCGGCGACGACCGCTGCATTCGACTGTCCTGCGCCGCCTCGCCGGCCACGATCAGCGATGGCCTGGAGCGACTCGGGCGCTTTCTTTCCGGGTTGTAAGGACGGCAAGGTCGTTCTCTCCGGGTGTAGGAACATCAGACGGTTCCTGTCTGCCAATCCACCCCATGACCGCCCGAGAACGTTGGACCGCCGTGCTGGCGGGGCTGTGCCTGGCCCTCCTGCCGGCGGTCTCCCCGCCCATCCCCGGCAACGCCGACGGTCCAGTCGCCCAGCCCCTGCTCCAGCGGGCCCAGGCCCAGCAAAAAGTGCTGCGCATCGGCGCCATCCCCGACCAGAATCCCGAGAAGCTCAACCGGCTGTATGGCCAGGTGGCCGATGAGCTCGGCCGCCAGCTGGGGGTGAAGGTGCAGTACGTGCCTGTCACCGACTACGCCGCCGCCGTGAGCGCCTTCCGCACCGGCAGCCTCGATCTGGTGTGGTTCGGCGGCCTCACCGGCGTGCAGGCCCGGCTTCAGAAGCCCGGCGCCCAGGTGATCGCCCAGCGCGACATCGACGCCGCCTTCACCAGTGTGTTCATCGCCAACACCCGCAGCGGCCTCAAGCCGATTCAGAGCCAGAAGCAGCTCACGGTGCTGGAGGGCAAGCGCTTCACCTTCGGTTCGGAGAGCTCCACCTCCGGCCGGGTGATGCCCCAGTGGTTCCTCAGCCAGGCGGGGGTGCAGCTGAAGGACTTCGCCGGCGGCGCCCCCGGCTTCAGCGGCAGCCACGACGCCACCATCGCCCTGGTGCAGAGCGGCACCTACGACGCCGGCGTCGTGAACGAGCAGGTGTGGAAGGCCAACCTGCGCAGCGGCAAGACCGACCGCAGAAAGGTGTTCGTGCTCTGGCGCACCCCCGGCTACCCCGATTACCACTGGATCGGCCAGCCCGATCTCGACAAGCGTTTCGGCGCCGGCTTCACAACCAAACTGCGCGGCGCCATCCTCAGCTGGCGACCCGGCAACCCCCAGCAGAAGCAGATCCTGGAGCTGTTCGGGGCCCAGCAGTTCACCGGCGCCAAAGCCAGCGACTACCAGCGGATCGAGCAGGTGGGCCGGCAGATCGGCAAGATTCGCTGATCAACGCAACTGCTGAATCAATGGATTGCAAGGGAGTCCACCACAATTGGGAGACGCACGCGGCGCCCAACGGTGGTCTGGCTGATCGATCTGGTGCTGGTGCTGGCCGCTCTGGTGCTCTGGGTGCGCTCTGCCAATGAAAGCGACGAGGCGTGGTCGCTGTTCCTGCGCAGCGTGGCCCTGCTGGATCTGGCCTTCATCGCCTTCGGCAACGGCCAGTTGCTGATCGAGGTTCCCCTGCTCGGTCTGGCCCTGGCCCTGCCCTCGGCATCCAGGATCGAGAAGCGCCGCCCCTGAGAACGATGAACCCACGCGGCCCCGACCTGCTGGAAGTAAGCGTGGTGGCCTTGATCCTGGCCCTGATCGTCTATCGACTCACCCTGGAGTGAACGCCCCAGTGAGCATCGCCATTCCCCCCCTGCTGGAGCTGGAGAGCATCACAGTGGCAGGCCGCCAGGCCCCCCGGCTGGCTGGCGTTTCGCTGCGGATCACAGCGGGCGAGCGGGTTGCCCTCGTCGGCCCCAGCGGCGCGGGCAAGAGTACGTTGCTGGCTGTGGCCAATGGCCTGATCACCCCGAGTGGCGGCCAGGTGCGCTGGCAGGGCGAGGCCCCGGCTGCGGCGGGCCGGCGGCGGCGGCACCAGCAGGCGCGCATCGGCACCCTCTGGCAGGACCTGCGGCTGATCGAGGAGCTGACCGTGCAGCAGAACCTCAATGCCGGCCGGCTGGCCCGCTGGGGGTGGCCGCGGGCCCTGCTCAATCTGCTGCTCCCCCTCGAAACGGCCACCTGCCGGCAGCTGCTCGCGCGGCTGGATCTCGATCCAGCCCTGCTGAACCAACCCGTGTCGATGCTCTCGGGCGGGCAGCGCCAGCGGGTCGCCCTGGCCCGCCTGCTGCGGCAGGAGCCGATGCTGCTGCTGGCCGATGAGCCGCTGGCCAGCCTCGATCCCCGCCTGGCGGGTGAGCTGCTCGCGTTGCTGCTGGCGCAAGGGGAGGCGCCCCGGGCCCTGCTGCTCAGCCTGCACCGCCCAGACCTGCTGAAGGGCTTCCATCGGGTGGTGGGGCTGAGGGCTGGACGGATGGAATTCGACCTGCCGACGGACGGGGTTGATCAGGCTGCCCTTGAGCGTCTCTATGCCGGCAGCGATCGGGCCGATGCGGGTGCCGGCGTTCTGGCGGAGCCATCCCGATGAGTCAGGCCAGCGCTCCAAGCCTGGGCCTGCTGCGGCCGGCAGCACCCCTGTGGGTGTTGCTACCGGCGCTGGTGCTGCTGCCGCTGACGTGGCTGCTGCCCCAGCTGATCCATGGTGGTGGCTGGGACCTGGTGGGCCAGTTTGCCCTCGCCGCCCTGCAACCCTCCCTTGATCCCCTCGTGCTGGGCTCGGTGCTCAGGGGCCTGGGCGTGACGGTGGGCATCGCCCTGCTGGGCTGGGCCGGCAGCATGGCCCTGGGGCTGGCCCTGGGGATCGCCAGTTCGCGGGTGGTGTGGCAGGTGGCGTGGGGCCGCCGCTGGCCGGCAGGACTGATCCGCCGCCTGCTGGCCCTACCCCGCGCCGTTCATGAATTGCTCTGGGGGCTGATGCTGCTGCAACTGCTGGGCCTGCAGCCAGCCGTGGCGGTCGCGGCCATCGCCGTGCCCTTCGGTGCCCTGGTGGCGCGGGTGGTCAGCGACCAGATCGACAACCTTCCCCTGGGGGGCCTGGACGCCCTGCGCAGCGCCGGCGCCAGTGCCCCGACCGCTTTGCTCACTGCCCTGGGGCCACCACTCCTGCCCCAACTGCTCAGCTATGGCGGCTACCGGCTGGAATGCGCCCTGCGCAGCGCCACCCTGCTGGGCGTGTTCGGCCTGGGGGGGCTGGGCACCGAGCTCCGGCTCACCTTGCAATCACTGGCCTTTCGCGAGCTCTGGAGCGGCCTCTGGGTGCTGCTGCTCACCATGCTCCTGTTGGAGGCACTGGTGAGCGGCCTGCGCCGTCGCTGGGCGATGCCCCTGCGCTTCTGCGCTGGGGCCCAACCGGTGGGCCGGCAGGGCCGGGAGCTGCTGCTGGCCGCCCTGGCGCTGTTGCCCCTGCTGGTAGCTGTGGCCTGGTCCCTGGGCATCCATCCCGGCCAGCTGCTGGAGTGGCAGGGGCTGCCGCCCTTCGCTGCCGCCGATTGGCCAGCGGTGGCAGGCCTGCCCTGGCCCCGCCTGGCCGCTGGCACCGTTTTGCTCACTGCGCTGGCCGCGGCCCTCGCGGTGGGTTGTGCGCCGCTGCTGCTGCTGCTGGTGGCCCCCTGGCCCTGGGCCAGGCTGGGCCTGCAGGGGCTCTGGGCCCTGGGCCGACTGTGGCCGCCGCCACTCACCGCCCTGCTGCTGCTGTTCGTGCTCGAGCCGGGTGTGGTCACCGGGGCCCTGGCCCTGGGCTTCCACAACCTCGGCATCCTCGGGCGCCTGCTGCTGGAGGCCGCCGCCACCGCCGGCAGCTCTGCTCAGCAGGCCCTGGCAGCCAGCGGCAGTGGCCCGCGGCTGGCCTTGCTCTATGGGCGCTTCAGCCCCCTGGCACGGCCCTACCTGGCCTACGGCGCCTACCGCGCCGATGTGATCCTGCGGGAATCGGTGGTGGTGGGGCTGGTGGGCGCCACCGGTCTGGGCAGCCAGTTGCTGGAGGCCCTGAGCAGCTTTGCCTGGGATCAGCTCGCAGCCCTAGTGCTGGTGTACGCCGGACTCACCCTGGTTGGTGAGGACCTGAGCGACCGGCTGCGCCAGCGCCTCAGCGCCGGCTCACCAGCCCTTGGCGCAGCAGCAGCTCCGCCGCCTCCGCAGGGCTGAGGTGCCCCAGCTGCACCGGCTGGGTGGCGTGGCTGCTGAGGTCGTGGTCATAGCAGCGGTCGTAGTAGTCGAGCATCTGGCGGCAGGCGGCGGCCCAGTCGCGCTGCTCGATCGCCTCCAGGGCCCATGCCGTGCGCTGGGGACCGAGCCGGCGGGCGATGCGGCTGGTGGCCTCAGCCAGGGCCGTGGGGTCCTGCACCCCATAGATGGACACCAGGTGCGCCACCCGCTGCTCCAGGGGACGCTGCACCTCCAGGGCCTGGGCTGCCTGCATCTGGCGCCAGAGACCACCCGGGATGCGGCAACGGCCCACCTGGGCGCTCTCGGCCTCCAGCCAGATCTCCGGGGCATCCCTGAGCTGATCCAGGGCCAGGGCCAGGCGGTTCTCGTAGTGCTCACTGCTGGGCTGGGGCGGCAGCCCCAGGCCGCCGAAACTGCTGCCGCGATGGTGGGCCAAGCCCTCCAGATCCACCACCGCCACCCCCCGTTCCGCCAGGGCGAGCAGCAATTCGGTCTTGCCGGTGCCGGTGCGCCCCCCCAGCAAGCGCAGCGGCCAGGGCTGCTCAAACAGCTCCAGGGCCCAGCGGCGAAAGGCCTTGTAGCCCCCGTCCAGCCGCAGCACCGGCAGGTCGAGCTGCCCCGCCAGCCAAGCCACGCTGCCGCTGCGCATCCCTCCCCGCCAGCACAGCAGCCGCAGCGGTTGCCCCGGCATGGCCGCCGCCAACTCGGCCAGCTCAACAGCCATCCCCTCCAGCCGGGGCCCCACCAGGGCCAGCCCGTGCAGCACCGCAGCCCGCCGGCCCTGCTGCTTGTAGAGGGTGCCCACGGCGGCACGACCGGCGTCATCGAACAGCGGCAGGTTGTGGGCCCCGGGGATGTGGCCCTGGGCGAACTCCGCCGGACTGCGCACGTCCACCAGGCCCCCGCCGCCGGCCAGGAACGCCGGCACCGCCAGCACGCTGTCACCACCAGCTGCCCAGGTGCCTGGGTCGCTGCCTTGGCCGAAGGGCAAACCAGAGGGAAGAGAAGCCATCGCCCAATCGTGCCTGGCAGCCGCGCGGCCAATGGCACGGGGTGACTGAATGGTGGCCCGCCGCCTTGAGGGCTGGAGCAGGATCAGGGACAGTCGCCGGCTGCTATGCCCCCCGCCGTTCCCCGCAAACTGATCGTGTTGGGTGACAGCGGCGTGTACGGCTGGGGCGACCCCCTGGAGGGCGGCTGGTGCGAACGGCTACGCCGCCACTGGATGGAACTGCCCGTGGGGCCGGTGCTTTACCCCCTGGGGGTGCGGGGCGACGGGCTGGAGCGGGTGGCGGCTCGGCTGCAGGCGGAGGTGCACTGCCGCGGTGAACTCCGTCGCCAGCGGCCCCAGGGAATCCTGCTGGCGGTTGGTCTGAATGACACGGCCCGGGTGGGCCGTCACGACGGCCGCCCCCAGCTCGACGCCGAGGGCTTCCTGTTCGGCCTGCAACAGCTGCTGCAACAGGCCCGAGCCATCGCACCGGTGCTGATGCTTGGCCTTACCCCGGTGCACGAGGAGGCCATGCCCTTCGCCGAAGTGCTCTGGTATCAGCTGGAGGATGTACGTCGTTATGAGGGCCTGATTGAGGAGGCCTGCATGGAGGCCGGGGTTCCATTCCTGCCCCTGCTTGACGACCTGCTGGCCAATCCAGGCTGGCCGGACTGGCTGCTCGACGACGGGCTGCACCTCAATCCTGAAGGGCACCGCCAACTGTTTGAGCGGGTGCGCCAATGGCCGGCGCTGCTGCAGTGGGCGGAGCTGCAGCCGCTGCAGATGGCTACGCCGCAGGTCTGAGCAAGGGCATTCAGAGCAGCGAGGCCGGGGCCGTCAGAACAGGGCCATCAGCAGGGCCACCACCAGGGTGGTGAGCAGCACGGCCGCCAGACCCCCCAGCACCAGCAAGCTGAGCCCCGTGGCCACAGCCACCCGCACGGTGGTGGCGGGGAACAGGAGATAGAGGGCCAGGACGATCGCCAGGGGCCAGAGGGGCGGAATCAGCAGTGACACCCCCAGCAGCGCCAGCAGCTTGCGGCGCTGCTGGCGCTGCTCCAGGCGGGCCTGCTGCTCCTGCTGCTGTTCCAGCGCCCGGGCGGCCCGCTCGTCATCGCTGACCCAGCGGCCGAGGCGCAAGGCCTCTTCCAGGTCCCGCTCCAGCTGCCGGATCCGCCGGGCCTCGGGGGCGGTGACTTGGCGGGCTGTGGGGGGGGGAGCGGTGGCGGCAATCGGCATGGCGGGGCCAAGCAGCTCAACGGCGTGTATTCAAGCTAGGCAGCCCATCCATCCCCCAGGTGGGTGATCCGAACCACCCGAACCGGGGAGGGCTGGGCTGAGCAGGGCGCGGAGGCTGATGTCAGGCCCCCAGGGGGGCCATGCACACCTCCAACTGTCAGCCAGTCCGATGGCCGTTTCCCCCTCCAGCAGCCAAGCCCCAACGTCTGCAGCTGCGACCCGATCAACCCGTTCCCAGCAGCAGCAGACCAACCAGACGCTGCTGCGCCGCCTCGGCGGCAGTCGCGCCGCCGCCGCCCGCCTGCACTGGCGCAATGCCCTGGTGAGCCAGAACCTGGGGCTGGTGCACATGGTGGCCAACCGCGAAAGCCTGCGCAGCGGCAGGCCCTTCGACGACCTCTGCTCCGCCGGCTATGAGGGCCTGATCCGGGCCGTGGAGTGCTTCGACACCAGCCGCAACGTGGCCCTGAGCAGCTTTGCCGTGCCCTACATCCAGGGCGCAATGCGGATGGATCAACGGGAACGGCAGCAGCCGCTTCGCACCCCCCGGCGCCTGCGCGAACTGCAGCAACGGGCGCGGCGGCTGCAGGAGAAGCGCCAGGCCGCTGGTCAGCCCCCTCTGTCGGGGTCGGAGTTAGCTGCAGCCCTGGGTTGCAGCCTGGCGCGGCTGCAGGAGGCGGATGCCGTGCAGCGCGCCCTGGGGGTCGCCAGCCTCGACCAGCCCCTGGGGGAAGGCACTGGCGAAGAGCAGAGCGGCAGCTGGCTGGAGCAGATCAGCGCGCCCACGCCCCGATCCAGGGATGAGGACGACAGCCAGCTGCAGTGGTTGCGGCGGCAGATGGGGGGGCTGGAGCCCGCCGATCGCGAGCTGCTGGAGGCCCGCTGGATCGATGGCCTGAGCTGGAGCGCGGTGGCGGAGCGGATGGGCAGGGACTGCAGGCAATGCCGGCAGCGGGCGGAAGAGCTGCGACGGGCGCTTCAGGGGGCCAGCAGCCAGCTGGAGCCCAACAGGGCCAGAGCCGCCGCGAGGGCCGTCTGAATCCCGTTCACCAGCTCGTTGCTCAGCCAGGCGAAGCGCCGCTGGGCCGTGGCGCCGATCACGCTCTCCAGCAGGGTGGCCAGCAGGCCCACGCCTGTCACCAGCAGGGCGGAGGCGGCATCGGGGAGCAGCCCGAGCAGCAGGCCAAGGCCAGCCATCAGGGCACTGCCCACCAGGCTGGCCAGGCTGCCCTCCAGGCTGATCGCGCCGTCGGTGCCGGGCGGCACCGGCCGCAGGTTGGTGATCAGCACACAGCGCCGACCCCAGCGCTTGCCCACCTCACTGCCGCAGGTGTCGGCGAGCTTGGCGGCAAAACTGGCCACAAAGGCCAGCAGCAGCGCCGGGTGCCAGGGAGCGGGCGTCAGGGCGATGGCCATGGCCAGCAGGGCACCGGTGGCCGCCGAGCCCCACACGTTCTCCGGGCCGCGGCGGCCGCCCCTGCCCTCCGCCAATCCCTGCTGCTGCTTGCGCCGGAACCCAAGGCGGGTCACCAGCGAGCCCACCAGCAGGTACACCACCACCGCCAGCCAGCCGCGAACCCCCAGGCACCCCCAGAGGATCGTGCCCAGGATGGCGGCATGGCACCAGCCGGCCGGTGTGAGCAGGGGCAGGCGCTGGGCCAGGCCGATCAACAGGCCGTTGAGCACCAAGGCGAGAAACCAGGTGAGCGGCTGCTGGGCCGGCAGCCAGTCCGGGAACGGAGCGGTCACGGTGGGGCACAGCAGGGCGGGGCCCCAGTGTGTGGCGTCAGCCGCTGTGTTGCACAGCCCTACGGAGATGGGCCTGGGGCGGTCCCAGCAACGGATAATCGCTTCAACCCTGGGCTGCGGTGATGTTCTTCAAGCGCAAAGAGTCGTTCTTTCTCGACCTCGGCAATGGGGCAGGGAAGTCTGATGCTGCCGGCCAGGCCGCGCCTGCTCCGGCCACCGTGCAGGTGGCGGTGCGTCAGCCTGAGCCCGCCACTTCTGCTGCCACCGCTGCCGCTCCTGCGCGTACCGCCACGGAAGCGCAACCAGCTGCTCCGCAGGCGAAGGCAACGGCCCCAGCACCAGTGGCAAGCGGCAAGCCGATGCTCACCACCGCCGAGGCGATCGCCGCCGAGTTGCGGGCTGCCCAGGAATCCCGCCCCGCGCCCAGCAACGCCACCTTTGCCCCCGACTGCCTGAACCCGGCCAACGCGATCGCCAGCCGCCGCCGCACCGCCGGCGCCAATCTGGCTGGCTTCAAGGCGATGGCCGCCGACCTGTTCAAGAGCTGAGCGCTGCACCAGTGCGGCCATGGCGTCGCCGCCTGGCCGCCATCCAACCGGCGGCCAGCACCGCAGCAGTGGAGGTGCGCAGGATGGTGTCCCCCAGGCTCACCGGCCGCCAGCCGGCCTCCTCAGCTTGGCGCTCCTCGTCCGGGGTCCAGCCACCCTCAGGTCCGATCGCCATGCGAATCCACTGCAGCGGCCGAACGGGCTGGACCGATAGATCCTCAAGGCTTGGCAGGCCCTCACGGCGGGTGGTCGCCAGCAGACGCAACTCCGCAGCGTTGCCAGCATCTGGGGGCGCCAGACAGGTGCTGAAGCAGTGGAGGGCCTCCTGCTCAAGGGCCAGCTGGGGCTGCCAGAGCCGCTCGCACTGCTCGACAGCCTCCCGCACGATCGCCTGCTGACGTCCGGGCCTGGGGCGCTCCATCGCCACGCTGCGTGCCGCCAGCAGGGGCGTAAAGCGATCAATACCCAGCTCACAGGCCATGCGCAGCAGGGCATCCCCGTCCAACCGCGGCATGGCCACGGCCAGCTCCAGTGCCGGGCTGGCGGCGGGCTGACACTGCAGGGGCTGGCTGAGGGGTTGCTCCAGCACGGCCACAGCCCCCAGTTGAGCCTCCCGGCCGCGCCCCGCTCCAGCGGGCGGCCTGGCCAGCTCCAAGCGGGCCGTCCAGAGGCGGCCACGGCCATCGAGCAGGGCCAGCTGCTCGCCTCCCCGCAGCCGCAGCACCCGGCGCAGGTAGTGGCTCTCGTCCGCCAGCAGCGCCAGGCGGCCAGCGCAGGCGGCCAGGCGTTCAGGAGCCACCAGCAACCGACGCCACTCCCGGGTCACGGCCGTCCCCCTCAGTCGCCCATGTAGGGGAAGAGGGCCTCGGGCTGCTCGTCGATGGGCCAGTCGTCGTTGATGCCGCCGATGCACAGCTCCTCGATCTCCAGCAGGTCGTTGTCCAGCTGGCGCAGGGCATTGATCAGCACGTCGAGGCCGAAGGCATCACTGGTGCCCAGGTCCACCCAGCAGCGGGCCCAGCTGCCCTGGTAGTCCATCGGCCCCATGTTGTGCATCAGGGCGGGCAAGCTGCCGGCTGCCGCGTCGGCGTCGTAGGCCATCCAGCCCAGATCAGCGCCGTCGGCCTCATGGGCCTGCAGGTTTTCGGCATTGAAGCCGCCCAGCTTGCCGAGGAAGAACCAGCTGTCGAAGGTGGTCTCCAGGTAACCGCGCTCCCCCTGGCCAGGCGGATGGGGGAAGTGCATCCAGATCCAGCAGTTGAAGGGATCGAATTCACGGAAGCGCACCTCCATGGAGCAGCCGGCTTGGGGGAATGGAACCCTCACTATCCCCCAAGCCGCTCAGCCGGGGGGGCATGCTGGGGGAATGCTCGAACTCTGCGGCGTGAGCTACCAGCCGGCCACGGCGGTCCGGCCCGTGCTCGATGGGGTGAACCTGCAGTTGGCTCCGGGCCAGCTGGGGCTGGTGGCCGGCCGCAGCGGCAGTGGCAAGACCACCCTGCTGGAGGTGATCACCGGCCTGGCCGAACCGGAGCGGGGCCGGATCAGTTGGAACGGCGAAGTGCTCAGCAGCCGCCAACGCCGCTGGCTGTGCGGCCTGGTGTTCCAGTTCCCCGAGCGCCATTTTCTTGGCCTGAGCGTGGGCCAGGAACTGCGCCTCGGTCAGCGCCGCCAACCCACTGAGCGAGTCGAGCAGATTCTCGAGCTGGTGGGGCTGGCGGGGTTATCTCCGCAACAGCCGCCAGAGCAGCTCAGCGGCGGCCAGCAGCGGCGGCTTGCCCTGGCGGTGCAGCTGCTGCGCGATCCGCCCGTGTTGCTGCTCGATGAACCCACAGCAGGCCTCGACTGGGCCGTGCGGGCCGATGTGGTGGACCTGCTGGCTGCCCTCGCCCGGGAGCGGGCGGTGCTGGTGGTGACCCACGAACCGGAACTGTTCGAGCCCCTGGCGCAGCGCAGCTGGCAGCTGGATCGGGGCCTGCTCACACCCCGCCACGGGCAGCAGCAGCAGGAACAGGATCCGTACGATGCCCCCATTGCGAGCCGGCCAGCGTGAGTGACCAGCTGTTGCGTGCCACCGCCGCCGGCGGCGGCATCCGTCTGGTGGCGGTGACCACCACGGCCGCCAGCCGCCTGGCTGCTGAACGCCACCAGCTCTCCTTCCTCACCACGGCCCTGCTGGGCCGGGCCATGACCGCTGGCCTGCTGCTGGCCAGCTCGATGAAAGTGGCCCACGGGAGGGTGAACCTGCGCATCTCCTCCGATGGCCCCCTGCGCGGCCTGATGGTGGACGCGGGTCGCAACGGCACGGTGCGGGGCTACGTGGGGGAACCCTCGCTGGAACTCGACCTCCTCGAGGACGACCAGGGCGCTCGCCAGTTCGACTTCCGCCGGGCCACCGGCACCGGCTACCTGCACGTGGTGCGGGATCTGGGTGAGGGCGAACCCTTCAGTTCAACGGTGGAACTGGTGAGCGGCGGCATCGGCGAGGACGTGGCCTCCTATCTCCTGCACTCTGAACAGACGCCCTCAGCGGTGTTCGTGGGAGAACAGATCAGCAGTCAGGGGCTGACCTGCAGTGGCGGGGTGCTGGTTCAGGTCCTCCCTAAGGCGGCTCAGGAGCCTGCCCTCGTGGCACTGCTGGAAGAGCGCTGCCGCGAGGTGAGCGGCTTCAGCCAGCGCCTGGCGGCCTGCGAAGGGCACCTGGACAGTCTGCTGGAGGACATCTTCCCCGACCTCGATCCCCAGCCCCTGGGGGGTGACGCCCCCTGCCAGCCTGTGCGTTTCAGCTGCCCATGCAGCCGGGAGCGCAGCCTGGGGGCCCTGAAGCTCCTCGGCCGTGACGAGCTGCGCTCAATGCTGGCGGAGGACGGCCAGGCAGAACTGACCTGCCACTTCTGCAGTGCCATTTACCAGGTGGGCGGAAGCGAGCTGGAGGAGCTGATCGCTGAGCTGAGCCCAGCGGGCTGAAGCTCAGGCCACCAGCAGAGAACCCAGCAGCAACAGCAGCAGGGCAGGAATGCTTTGCACCTGAAGTCGATCGAGGGGCAGTCCCAGGGGCAGATCAGCCTGGGTGATGGCCAGCAAACATCCACCCAGCAGCAGGCCCAGGCTGAGCAGGCCGAAGCCCCAGCCCACCGCAGCGAGAAAGCGGCGCCGGCGGCGCTGCAGACACACCACGCAAAGAGCCGTGGCCAGGGCAAGCAGCAACTCCGCCGGCGGAGTGGGCAACAGCAGCAGCAGGGCCAGCAGCAGGCCTGAACCGGCAAGGGCCAGCCAGCGGTCCTGGCCCTCGATCAGGCTGAAGGAAGGGGCGCTGAAACTGGGAGCCGAGACCCGGGGCAGGGTCACCTTCGGCACCGTGGGCAAGGCCAGGCGCGGCGGCGGCGTGGCCTGCTGCTGCTCCTTGACGGAAGCGCTGCGCGCAGCAGTGCTCACCTTGCCCTGTTGACGCTCCTTGAGCCGATCCATCAACACGGCGTCATAGGCAGCCTCAACCCGGGAGCGGGCCAGGGGGTCCTCCCCCGCTTCGAGCAGACGGGCACGACGAGCCTCCTGCACTGCATCGAAGCTGGACTCCGGGGTGATTCCGAGACGCTCGTAGGGCGTTAGGGCCTGGTTGGCGTTCGGGTCTGGAGAGTCGGACATCACCGGCGGAGGCGGAGTGGAACGCCTGTGCAGAGCGTATCGAGGCAAGGCTTAAAAAAGGGGATCGCTGCAGCGAAATCCCCCCTCCTGCTGCAAGCGCTGACGCCAACGTTCAGCCTCCGCGGGGTCGAGCCGCCTGCGGTGCTTGAGCAGGGGCATCTGGGGCGGCAGGTGGCTGCCCTGTCGCATCTCAACACTGGGAGATGGGGCCATGGATGAGGGCGTGGTGGAAGTGGCTTCCAGCGCCGGTTGTGGCTGAAAGCTCACGTAGTCGCAGCCCCCGTCAGGACGGGGACGCACCAGCCAGAGCGGCTCAGGCATCGCCGTGATGGTTCGTTACAAGTCAGTCTGGCGCGGCTGCCGAGCGAGTGTGGGTCTCGCTAGAGGCTGATCGGCTCCACCCCGCTCACCACGGGCGCCACGGCGCTGAGCTCGAGCTCGGGATGGTCGTCGCGCAGCTGGCCCAGGTTCCAGTCGTTCTTGAACAGCAGCACCGGCCGGTTCCAGGCGTCGCGCACGGTCTTGCAGTTGAAGATGCGGCCCACCTTCTCCAGCTCAGCCCAGCCGCCCACCACCCAGCGGGCCACAGAAAAGCCCAGGGGCTCGAGGCGGGTCTGCACGCCGTATTCATTCTCCAGGCGGTACTGCACCACCTCCAGCTGCAGCTGGCCCACCGCCGCCAGGATCGGATCGCGCTTGCTCTCGTCGGTGTCGTAGAGGATCTGCACGGCGCCTTCTTCGCGCAGCTCGTTGACGCCCTTGCGGAAGCTCTTGAACGCCGAGGGGTTGGGGTTGCGCAGCCAGGCGAAGATCTCTGGGCTGAAACAGGGGATCCCCTCGTATTCCAGCTTCGGGCCCACGTAGAGGGTGTCGCCGATGGCGAACATGCCGGGGTTGTTGAGGCCGATCACGTCACCGGGGTAGGCGTCCTCCACCACCTCGCGGTCCTGGCCGAACAGCTTCTGGGGGCGGGAGAGGCGGATGGTCCGGCCGGTGCGGGCGTGTTGGACTGCCATGTCCTTTTCAAACTTGCCGCTGCACACCCGCACAAAGGCCACCCGGTCGCGGTGGCGGGGGTCCATGTTGGCCTGCAGCTTGAACACAAAACCGCTGAAACCCGGCGCCACCGGCTCGATCCCGCCGGCGCTGCTGGCTCGGGCGATCGGTTTCTGGGCCAGCTCCAGGAAGGCATCAAGGAACGGCCGCACGCCGAAGTTGGTCATGGCCGAGCCGAAGAACACGGGGCTGAGCTCGCCGGCATGCACCAGCTCCAGGTCGAGGTCGGCACCAGCCCCCTCCAGCAACTCCAGTTCCTCCAGGGCCTGAGCCAGCAGCTCCGGCTCCACGGCACCTGATGCGCGAGCGTTCTCCACCGACAGCCGCATCTCCTC
Organism: Prochlorococcaceae cyanobacterium; assembly: GCA_044238185.1. Taxonomy (GTDB): domain Bacteria; phylum Cyanobacteriota; class Cyanobacteriia; order PCC-6307; family Cyanobiaceae; genus NIES-981. The sequence goes on from JBIIDV010000042.1 coordinate 19,811, forward strand.
GCTCTGGCGACCCCGCTCGGCCCGCTCAAACAGGATCACGTCATGGCTGCGCCGGTCGATCACCCCGCGGAAGCGGTCGCCGCTGCCGATCGGCCAGTTCACCGGCCAGCAGGCCAGGCCCAGCTCCTGCTCGATCTCATCGAGCAGCTCCAGGGGCTCCCGCCCCGGCCGGTCCATCTTGTTGATGAAGGTGAAGATCGGGATCTGCCGCATGCGGCAGACCTCAAACAATTTGCGGGTCTGGGGCTCCAGGCCCTTGGCCGCGTCTTCCAGCATCACCGCGTTGTCGGCGGCGGCCAGGGTGCGGTAGGTGTCTTCGGAGAAGTCCTGGTGGCCGGGGGTGTCGAGCAGGTTGATCGTGCTGCCCGAATAATCGAACTGCAGCACGGTGGAGGTGATCGAGATGCCGCGCTGCTTCTCCAGCTCCATCCAGTCGGAGGTCACCTTGCGCTGTTCCCCCTTGGCCTTCACGGCGCCGGCCTGCTGAATGGCACCCCCGTACAGCAGAAGTTTTTCGGTGAGGGTGGTCTTGCCGGCGTCGGGGTGGGAAATGATCGCGAAATTGCGGCGCCGAGCCACGGCCTCCGCCAGGGCGGCGAGTTCGGGCGAGGCGGCTGGGGAGGCGCCGAGGGCAGGGCTACTGGTCATGGGACCAGCCTGGCAGAACAGCCCATGGCGGGCTGGGGCGCAGCTCAGGACAGCCGGCCCCACACCTCCAGATAGCAGTCGCCGAGGGGCTGCACCTGCAGTCCGCCCACACCCGCCTGCTCCAGCTGCTCACCCACCTCCGCCGGTGTGAAGGCCGCATGCAGCGAGGCCCGGTAGTCGCGGCGCAGCACCTCCGGAGCCGTGGCCATCGACGCAGCCACCAGCTCCTCCACGGCAGCGGCGCTGGCCGGGCGGCGCAGGTCCTGCACATAGACAAAGGCCCGGGGGGCGGCCAGCTGGGCAACGGCCCGCCACAGGCCGAGGGGATCGTGCAGGTGGTGCAAGAGGCTGTTGCTCACCACGGCGCTGAAGCTGCCGGCCAGGGGCGTGGGCTCTGGCAGGGGCAGGAGAGCCTGCTGGAAGCACAGGCGGCCAACCAGCTCCGGCTCGGCCGCCAGCCGCTGCTCGGCCACCGCCAGCATGCGCGGAGCGCCATCCACCCCCAGCACCGTGGCCTCAGGCCAGCGGCGGGCCAGACGGAAGCTGATGTTGCCCGGCCCGCAACCCAGATCGGCCAGCCGGTCGCCGGGGAAGCCACCACAGAGGTGGGCGAGGCGGTCGACCATCGCCTGATCGGAGGCCGCGAAATCGGCCGTGGCATAGGCCTCCACCTGGTCGGCCCCATCCATCAGCTCGGGCTCCGGGGTGCGCTGCAATGCCATCGGCTCAGCCCCTGCAGGTGCGGAAGCGCTCACTCTGATGGTTCCGGGCGTACCACCGCCAATGGTGGCGACCGCAGCTTGCACACCCCATCCCTGGCGTTATGGTGCGCCAACCCCTGGATCAATCGCCGGTGACCCTCTCCGCCCAGCGCCCAGCCACCAGCCCAGCCGGCGGCCCTGCCGGGCGGCCAGACACCGATGGCAGCCATGGCCTGGGCACCGGCGGCAGCGGTAGCGCAGCGGCAGCGTTGGGCGGCGATTTCCCCGCCACCGCCCCGGCGGCCAATCCGGTCTTCTACCGCACCTATTCCCGCAAGCTGCCCGCCGGCAGGGAGAGCTGGTACCAGGTGGCCGAGCGCAACCTGGAGGGCCTGCGCCGCCTGGGCAACCTCAGTGCCGATGAAGTGACCCTGCTGCGCCGCATGCAGCAGCAGCAGAAGGCCCTGCCCTCCGGCCGCTGGCTGTGGATCGGCGGCACCCCCTGGATCGAGCAGGAAGAGAACTTCAGCGGCGCCTACAACTGCACCTCCACCAACCTGGTGGACTGGGAAGCCTTCGGTCTGATGATGGACCTGGCGATGATGGGCTGCGGCACCGGCGCCATCATCGAGCCGCACCTGATCAACCGGCTGCCGGCAGTGCGCAACCGGCTCGTGATCACCGGCGTGACTGACATCGGCTCCACCCCGGCCGGCGCCCGCCAGGAGCACACCAGCCACAGCATCGAGGGCAACCAGGTGGCGATCAAGGTGGGCGACACCCGCCGCGGCTGGGTGGACAGCTACCAGCTGTTGCTGGAGCTCTGCAGCGACCCCCGGTTCGACGTTTCCACACCGATCGAGATCAGTGTTGATCTCGCCGATGTGCGGCCGGTGGGCGAAACCCTCAAGGGCTTCGGCGGCATGGCCAACCCGGTGAAGCTCAAGGACCTCTACGGCCGGGTGGCCCAGATCCTGAACAAGGCCCAGGGCCGCCAGCTCACCTCGGTGGAGTGCTGCCTGCTGATCGATGAAGCGGCCGTCACGATCGTGGCCGGCAACATCCGCCGCAGCGCCGGCATGCGCCAGTTCGCCGCCGATGATC
>JBIIDV010000043.1:0-22192 GCA_044238185.1 Prochlorococcaceae cyanobacterium
GCCCTGGCCAGCGGCGTCACCACCCTGCTGGGCGGCGGCACCGGCCCGGCCACCGGCACCAACGCCACCACCTGCACCCCGGGCGCCTTCCACATCAGCCGCATGCTCCAGGCAGCCGAGGGGCTGCCGGTGAACCTGGGCTTCTACGGCAAGGGCAACGCCTCCACCCCCGAGGCCATCGAGGAGCAGATCCGCGCCGGCGCCTGCGGCCTCAAGCTCCACGAAGACTGGGGCACCACGCCCGCGGCGATCGACTGCTGCCTCACGGTGGCCGACCAACTCGATGTGCAGGTGTGCATCCACTCCGACACGCTCAACGAAGCGGGCTTCGTGGAGGACACGATCCGCGCCATCGGCGGCCGCACCATCCACACCTTCCATACCGAGGGGGCCGGCGGCGGCCACGCCCCCGACATCATCAGGATCTGCGGTGAGGCCAACGTGCTGCCCAGCAGCACCAACCCCACCCGCCCTTACACGATCAACACGCTCGAGGAGCACCTCGACATGCTGATGGTGTGCCACCACCTCGATCCCAGGATCCCGGAGGATGTGGCCTTCGCCGAGTCGCGCATCCGCCGCGAAACGATCGCCGCCGAAGACATCCTCCACGACCTGGGCGCCTTCTCGATCATCGCCAGCGACTCCCAGGCCATGGGCCGGGTGGGCGAGGTGATCACCCGCACCTTCCAGACCGCCCACAAGATGAAGGTGCAGCGCGGTGCCCTGCCGGAAGACGCCGCAGCCGGCGCCCGCAACGACAACACCCGCCTGAAGCGCTACATCGCCAAGACCACAATCAACCCGGCCATCGCCCACGGACTCGACTCCCAGATCGGCTCGGTGGAGGTGGGCAAGCTGGCCGATCTGGTGCTGTGGAAGCCGGGCTTCTTCGGGGTGAAGCCGGAGCTGGTGATCAAGGGCGGCTCGATCGTGTGGGCCCAGATGGGGGATGCCAACGCCTCGATTCCCACCCCAGGCCCGGTGCACGGCCGGCCGATGTTTGCCGCCTTTGGCGGGGCCCTAGCCCCCAGCTGCCTCACGTTTGTGAGTCAGGCGGCCCTTGATGCGGATGTGCCCCGAACGCTGGGCCTCAAGCGCCCCTGCGTGCCCGTGGTGAACACCCGCGGCGGCATCGGCAAGGCAACGATGAAGAACAACAGCGCCCTGCCGAAGGTGGAGGTGGATCCGCAGACCTATGAAGTGTTCGCCAACGGCGAGCTTCTCACCTGCGAGCCGGCCACGGTGTTGCCGATGGCCCAGCGTTACTTCCTGCTTTAGAGCAACTCGGGCAACTCCTGCAGGGGGATGACAAAACCCACCCCCATGGTGGTGACCGGGCCGGAGCGCACAAACCAGCGCAGCCGCGCCTGCACCGGCCCGGGGTACTGGATGCCGTCAGGTCTCCGATGTGCCGAGAAATCCAGCGTGAGGAGCTGGTCGACGCAGAGGTCCTGGTGGTCGGTGATCAACAGGCAGAGGCCCCCCAGACTGATGTCGAGGATGTCCGCACTGAAACAGGCGTTCGACGCCAGCTGCACCTTGATCGGATGGCAAGGGGAAGCGTGCTCCCTGGGATGGCGGCGCGTGTCTTGCCCTGCCGCCTCAGCAGGCTCGGTGCGCTGTTGATGGCCACCCAGAACCGTACCCACCCTAAATGGGGGAGGTGGGGGCAGGGGCGGGGGCTCCCGTCCGCTGAGGTCAGGCCTTGGATCGGGACCTGCTGGTGCCATGGATTCAGCCGAGGAGTGCGCCCGCAGGCGATGGAGTCCAGGCAGTCCTGAATGAGGAATTGCACTGCTGCGAAGTTAGAGCGTTCTGCCTGAACGGGCCACGATCCCCTGCAGTCAATGGCGGGTTTCGTAGCAACCCATACCCGGGGGGCCGCTGCGCTTCCGGATGATTCGCCAGCCGCTCCAGGCCATAGGCATGTTCACGGACTACACCCCCAACCGCGGCTACGACGAGTACTTCAGCGCCAACGACCAGCCCCGCAGGGCCCTTCAGCCGCTGCTGTCCTCCCTTGGTCGTCTGGGGCTGGACGAACTGAACCGCAACCACGCCGCCGCAGGCGTGCTGCTGAAACGGCTTGGGGCCACCTTCCGCCTCAACGGCTCCGACCAGCGCGGGGTGGAGCGGATCCTGCCCTTCGACCCCCTGCCCCGGCTGATCAGCACCAGCGACTGGCTGCGGCTGGAGCGGGGGCTGATCCAGCGGCTGGAGGCGATCGACCAGTTCCTGGCCGACGTGTACGGCGACCAGCGGATCCTCAACGACAAGGTGATTCCCCGGGGCGATGTGGAGAGCTCCCAGGGCTGGCGACCGCAGATGCAGGGCTTCAAGCCACCCCTCAACCGCTGGTGTCACATCTCCGGGCTCGATCTGGTGAGGGACGGCGAAGGCACCTGGCGGGTGCTGGAGGACAACCTGCGCTGCCCCTCCGGCGTGGCCTACTTCCTTGAGAACCGGCGGGTGATGAAGCGCATGTTCCCCAGCCTGTTCATGGGGCGCACGGTGCAACCGATCGACGACTACCCCTCCCATCTGCTGCAAACCCTGCGGGAGCTGGCCCCCTGGACGGAAACCCCCAAAGTGGTGCTGCTCACCCCCGGGGTGTACAACAGCGCCTACTTCGAGCACAGCTACCTGGCCCAACAGATGGGCATCCAGCTGGTGGAGGGCCGCGACCTGGTGTGCCAGGACGAGCGGGTGTGGATGCGCAGCACCGCCGGCCTGGAGCCGGTGGATGTGATCTATCGGCGCATCGACGACGACTTCCTCGATCCCGAGGTGTTCCGCAGCGACTCGATGCTGGGAGTTCCAGGGCTGATGCGCGCCTACAGCGCAGGCCGGGTGGGAATCGCCAACGCCCCGGGCACCGGCGTGGCCGACGACAAGCTGATCTACGCCTACGTGCCGGAGATGATCCGCTACTACCTGGGCGAAGAACCGATCATTGAAAATGTGCCCACCTACATCTGCTCCAGGCCAGACGACCAGGCCTATGTGCTGGCCCACCTCGGTGACCTGGTGGTGAAATCTGTTGCTGAAGCAGGGGGTTACGGCATGTTGATCGGCCCCCATTCAAGCCAGGAGGAGATCGACGATTTTGCTGAAAAGATCCAGGCCAATCCCCGCAATTACATTGCCCAACCCACCCTTGAGCTGTCCACCGTTCCATCCCTGAGCGAAGGTGAACTGTTCCCCTGCCATGTGGATCTACGCCCCTACGTGCTGCGTGGCAAGGGGGCCTGGGTAAGCCCCGGCGGGCTTACCCGGGTGGCCCTGCGCAGGGGCTCCCTGGTGGTGAATTCCTCCCAGGGTGGGGGCTGCAAAGACACTTGGATCGTGACCGACAGCCAGGAGGCCCTGCCATGTTGAGCCGCGTTGCCGACTCGCTCTACTGGATCAACCGCTACGTGGAGCGGGCCGAGAACATTTCCCGCTTCGTGGAAGTGAGCGAGGCGATGGCATTGGACTGTCCCCCCGGCAGCGCCGAACCATGGCTGCCACTGATTGATGCCAGTGGGGATCGTGAACTGTTCGATTCGCTCTACCCCCAGGGTTCACCCGAGGATGTGGTGGAGTTTCTGGTGCGGGCCGATGACAACCCCAGCAGCATCCGCAACTGCCTCAGCCATGCCCGAGAAAATGCGCGCCAGATTCGCGAAGTGATCACCACAGAAATGTGGGAACACCTCAATGACATCTACTGGACCATGATGGAGGACGAGCGCTTCTGGAGCCAACCTCCCCAGGAGCTTCTTCGCGACATCCGCCGCGCCTGTCAGCTGTTCTATGGCATCACCGATGCCACCCTCAGCCGCGATCTCTCCTGGCAATTCAGCCGCCTGGGCCGCCTGCTGGAACGGGCCGACAAGACCACCCGCATCCTGGATGTGAAGTACTTCCTGCTGCTGCCCTCCCCCGACGAGGTGGGCGGCGTGCTGGACGAACTGCAGTGGATTTCCCTGTTGCGCAGTGCCGGGGCTTACCAGATGTTCCGGCAATCGCGTCAGCAGGCCATCGAACCGAAGGCCGTGGCGGCCTTTCTGCTGCTCGATCCGATCTTTCCCCGCTCCGTGCGCTACTGCCTGGAGCGGATCCAGGAAACCCTGCGCATCGTGAGTGGCACCGCCGTGCCGGCAACCCCCGATGCCCTGGAGTGCCTCAGCGGCCTCACCCTGGCCCGCTGGAGTTACACCCGCATCGAAGATCTGATCGCCGGAGGACTGCATGAGGCGATCGATGCGCTACAGGGCGATCTCAACACGATGCATGGCCTGATTGAACAGCGCTACTTCACCGCCACCACCCACAACCCCAACAACGCCGATCCGGCATGCGTGCTCGCGTAATTCACACTTTCCATTACCACTACGACGCCCCGGTACTGCTCGGTCCCCATCGCTTCGGGCTCAAGCCCCGCGGCCACGGCTTCCAACGACTGCTGGATTTCCGCCTGGAGATCAGCCCTGAGCCCAGCCGGCTCTTCCCGCTGGTGGCCGCCAGTGGCGACGAAATCCTGCGGGCCCGCTTCCAGGGCAGCACCGACCACTTCCAGGTGCGTGCGCTGAGTGAGGTGGAAACCGAGACAGCCCCGCTGCTGCAGGCCTGCCTGGAGGAGATCGAGCCCCAGCTGCCCTACCCGGTGGGCCACCTCAACGGCGACCTGATGGGTTCACTGGAGGGCTGGCTGCCCAACGGCCAGCACGACCCGGCGGCCGTGGACCTGGCCCAGGAAGCCCTGATGGGCAGTGACCAGCGGGCGCTGATGTTCCTGCAGCAGCTGGTGGAAATCATTCAAGACCGGGTGAAGTACACCCAGCGCCATGTCGGGCCGGCCTGGCCGGCGGGTCGCACCCTCAAGGAGCGGGTGGGCTCCTGCCGGGACCTGGCGATGCTGATGGTGGAATCCTGCCGCTGTGTGGGGCTGCCGGCCCGCTTCGTGAGCGGCTACCACCTGGTGGAACCGAAGCCCAAGCGCTACGACCTGCACGCCTGGGCCGAGGTGTATCTCCCCGGCGCCGGCTGGAGGGGCTTCGATCCCAGCGGCATCGGCGCGATCGACGATCGCTACATCACCCTGGCCACCTCCTCCAAGCCGGAGCTCACCGCGGCGATCACCGGCAGCTTCTCCGGCCCCCCCGGCGTGACCAGCGAATTCAGCTGGGCGATCGAAGCGGAGCTGCTCGACGGCGGCGGGTCCGCCTCCCAGCCAGGCTCCTCAAATCCCACCGACCTGCCAGTAGCCGAACCCATCTGAACGGCGCCGACGGCCCGCCAAGGTTTCGCTCTCGAGGTTCACCACCTGGCTGCGTCCCCGGTCCTTGGCCACATAGAGGGCGGCATCGGCTGCACCCATCAGCGCGGAGAGGTCATAGCCAGCCTGCCCTGCCGTAGAGGCCACTCCCACCGAGAGGTTCACATTCATCGACTGGCCATCCTCGGTGGTGATGGGGGTGCCGTGGATCAGCTCGCGGGTGCGTTCCAGCATCTGGGTGGCCGCGTCGCCCTGCAACTGCACGAGAATGGCGAACTCATCACCTCCCAGACGGCCCACCAGGTCGGTGCTGCGCACTGCCAGCCGCAGCAGCTCAGACACCTGCCGGATCACTTGATCACCCGCGTCATGGCCATGCGTATCGTTGATCTGCTTGAAGAAATCCACATCGATCAGGGCAATCGCCATCGGTCGCTCAGTCTGCTCGGCCCGGCGCAGCTGCACCTGGGCGGCCTCAGTGAAGGCCCGGCGGTTGTAGATACCGGAAAGGGAATCGATCTGGGCCAGACGCAGCAAATCCGGGATCAGCACGCGACGCAACTGGAGCATCAGACCCACGCAACCGGCGCTCAGTGGCAGCAAGCCGGCCAGAAACACCTGGAACACGAAGGCCAGCGCCTCCCTGCGGGCCGCCTGCACAGTGGTGATCGTGATCAGGCTGGCCCGGTCGCCATAGCGGTCGGTGCCCTGCAGAGCCAGGGGGTACTGACGCATGGTCATCAGCGCATCGCCGCCGATCAAGGGCACCGGGCCGTGAAACAGCAGCTCATCGCGGGTGAGGCAGGCGATGATCGTTGAGATGGAAGGGCACTCGGCGAACAGCTCGCGTAGGTAGTGCTGATTCGGCAGCTGCAGCACTTGGGGGATGGGCAGACCCACCAGCGCCGCATTGGAGGCGGCCAGCACCAGCCCACGCTGATCCACAACCAGGGCGCTCTCCACATCCCGGGAAGCGGCAGCCGTCTGCAGGCGGCGCTGCAGATCGTGGAGTGGCTCATAGCTGGTGAGCCCCACACTCAGCTGCCGCTGCAGACCTTCGGCATCCCGCTGCAGCTGCCGGGCACTCTGGGAGAGCACCAGAACACCTGCCACCAGCGCCATCAGTGCCGAGGCCCCGGTGGCGGCCAGCACCATGTCAAGCCAGAGCTGGCGATTCACCCGTCGGCTGAGCAGCTCCGAGTGGCCCTGCGCCCTGAACAAGCGTTGGATCATGGATCCGCCAGCAATGCGGTGGTCGGCCGGGGCAGCGGTGCATCAGGCTGGATACGCCGGGCGGCCCTGAGCAGCCCGGCCATACGCTCGATCGTCTGGGCCACCGGTCCGTCATCGGCCAGCAGGCTTCGCTGCTGGCTGGCGGAGGGGTAGCGCAACCGATCCTCCGACTGGTTGAATTCCTCCGGGCTGATCTGCTGGCGTTGCGCCATCACGCCAACGGCCTCGCTGCGGTGGCGGCGTGCATAGGCCTGGGCCGCCCACCAGGTGCGCACCAGAGCCTGGATTTCTCGCTGGTGGCTGCGCACCGTCTCAGGAGCCACGGCCAGAACGTCCACCACCTCACCGGGCATGAGGCGGCTGCTGAAGATCTCATGAAAGCGCTTGTCCTGGCGCAGGGGGAAGTCGTAGGGCGGGTAAGAGACCACGGCGTCAATCGCGCCAGCTCGCATCAGCTCCACCAGGGCCACCGGACCTTCGAAGCGCAGCTGCAGGTCCTCGATGTCGACGGGATGGCCCTCAAGGCTGCGCAGCAGCAGGTATTCCGCCAGCACGGTGCGCTCCAGCCCCACCCGCTGACCCGCCAGGGCTGCGGGACTGGCGAGCAGTTGCCGGGCGATCAAGCGATCCGCCCCCACCGACTCATCCATCACCAGCACGAGTTCGGGACAACGGGCCGGGGCCTCCTGGCACACGGCGATGGCCTCGGGCAGGGTGGTGGCCATCACATTCACATCGCCACGCACGAAGGCCAGGCGCTGATCCTCCAGAGAGCTCGACTGCTTGACGCGAAGATCGATGCCAAAGGGCTGGCCAAGCTGCTTCTGCTCCGCGAGATAGAGATATTCATTGGCAGGCCAGCTGGTGATCGAGACGAACACCTGGCGCCGCTGGCGCGCCTGCTGCCAGAGAAGCACCCCGGCGACAGCGGCCACCCCCAGCCCCACGGAGAGGAGAAGCCAGCGTCGCCAGGGGTGGTTGGGCTGAACAGGCGATGACGAAAGGGGAGGGAGCACGGTCGAAGGAATCGGTCGGGACTGCTGACGTGAAGGGTCAGCGCAGGGCCGCCTGCACCGGGGCCTGGCTCACACCGGGCAGGGCACTGCCGGCTCTCACCAGCTTGAGCTTTTTCTGCACCTCCTGCACGACCAGGAGATTGCGCTCCAGCGCCCCCCCTGGGGCGAGCATGGCCTCCTGGTCCCGCAGGGGCAAGTACACAAGCCCCTCCTCAGCCCTGCGGAATTCATCGGGGGTGAGACCCTCCCGACGGGCCATCACCGCACGGGCCATGGCCGGCTCAGCGCTCGCCAGGTGGTGTGCGGCTTGCCAGGCGCGCAACAGGCGGCCAAGCATCTCGCCATGGGTGGCAAAGAAGTCGGGGCTCACCACCAGCACATCGAAGATCTCACCGGGGATCGCGCTGCTGTCGAACAGCTTCCGGGCTACGCCATTGCGATAAGCCTGTTCGCTGTAAGGAGGAAAGAAGGCCACAGCATCCACCGTGCCCTTGGCCAGAGCATCCGCCATCCCCCCTATCGGCATGTTGCGCACCTGCACATCGTCGAGGGAGAGTCCCTCGCGCTCCAGGGCACGGCTGAGCACATAGGGCCCCAGCGTGGAGAGGGTGAGACCCACCCGACGACCGCTCAGCTCAGCCAGAGAGCCGATCCCCGGCCGGACCGCCACCTGATCGCCCCCGCGGGACTCATCCAGCACCAGCACCACCACCGGGCAGCGGTCCGGCGACCGCGAGCAAATATCCACCGCTTCCACCGTGGTGAGCTGAGCCACCTGCAGATCACCCCGCAGGAAGGCATGGACAATCGCCTGGGGGTCGGGGAACTCGGCAAGTTGCAAGCTGAGGCCCTCGGCGGCAGCCAGCCCCTTCTGCTCAGCCAAATAGAAATATTCGTAGCCCGGCTAGTTAGAGATGGGCAGGGTGAGCTCAGCTGCCGACTTGCTGCAGGCACCGACCGCCAGACCGGCCAGCAACAGGCCAGCTCCTGACAGCAGAGCACGCAAACCGAACGGCATCCAGGACCCGTAGGACTGAAGCGGAGGCGGCGAAACCAGCGATTGGCAATGGCCGCCTCGAGCCACCCAAACCACAGACCTGAATCCATCACTGAATCGAACCTTAGGGGCCGCAGCCGCCTTCGCTCCCTACCCTTTATTTCATGAGACGCACACCCATGTTCCAGTCTGCGATATGACCTCCTCTGCAGAGGCTCTGCCTGCGCAAGAGCTCAACCTCCAAGAGCCCAACAGAGAGAGTCAGACCTCTGACAAGAGGAAAGCGACCGGATCGCGGTTGAGCACGGTGGCACTGCTCGCCGTGTTGAGCGGACTGGCCGTACTGCTCAACGCCCTGCCCGTGCCGTTGTTCTTTGGCATCCAAGTGATGCTGGGCTCCGCGCCGGCGATCTTCGCTCTGCTGCTGTGGCCGCGCTGGTGGGGGGTAGCGATCGGTGTGCTCGCCAGCCTGCAGACCTGGCCCCTCTGGGGTCATCCCTGGGCGGTGGTGATCTTCACTCTGGAACTGCTGTGGCTGTGGCTGTGGCTGCGCCGCGCCCCAGCTGCAAGGGATGCCCGTGGCAACGGTGAGGTGCTGCTGCTGGCCATCGGTTACTGGCTGCTGATCGGAGCCCCTCTGGTCTTCGCCTTCTACGGACTGGTGATGCGCATCGACCCGGCCAATGTGCTGGTGGTAGCCGTAAAGCAAAGCTTCAACGGGGTGCTGAACGCCGAGCTGGCCTTCGCCGCCCTGATCATCACCAGAGCCCTCCAGGCCCGTCGCAACCTCGGACCTGGGCTGTCGCTGCGGGGCGTGATCATCGCCCTGGCCCTACTCGCTCTCACCCTGCCCACCCTGCTGATTAGCATCGCGGCCGGTCACCAACTGCAACGGGCCGTGGAGCAGGGGGTGCTCGATGGCCTGAAGACCATCAGTCTGGCTGTGTCGCGCGTGGGCGCGGGCCAGCAGACCAATCAGCTGCTGATCGAGCAGCTCGGCGGCGATCTTGCCTACCGGCGGATCGCAACTGATGGCAGGACAACAAGCTCCGATCCAGAGCTCTTCCAGCGCCTCGATGGCATGTTCAGCGACGGCGGCCGAAGCCAGGTCTACAGCAGTGAACTTGCCCTACTCATTCCCAAGGGGAAGGGGCCTGCCCTGCACAAGTGGGTCAACGGCTATTGGAGTTTCAGCAGTCAGTCCACGAGCCCGAGCGGCACCGCCCTGGTGCAGGTGGTGGAGCCAGCCAGCTCAACGGTCACCCGCATGCAGGCACAGACCAGTCAACTGCTGGCGGTGAGCCTGGGGGTTGTGGTGCTTGGAGCGTTGCTCAGCGCTCTGGTGGCTCGACAATTTGAGGGAGAATTCAATCGTGTTTTTAATCCCCAGCAGGGCCAAACCACAGATCTTCAGGGCGACGACCCTCCGCCCCTGCAGCTCTCCGCCGTCAGCGAACTGCGCACCCTGGCCGGACAACTGAATCAACGCATCCTCGAGTCCAGCCAGCTCTACCGCCAGCTGCAGGACAGCAATGCCTACCTGCTGCAGTCCCGACAAGAACTGGAGCGTCTGCTCACCACCGATCGGCTCACCGGCTGCGGCAACCGCCAGGCTCTGGAGGGGCGACTTCAGGAGGAGCGGCATCGCTCCCGCCGCAGTGGCGAGCCTCTCTCCTGCCTGTGGTTTGCCCTCGATGGAGTGGACCGGGCCTACAACGAGTTCGGATCACAGTCTGGAGATGCACTGCTCAAGGGGGCTGCGCAAGCCCTGCGCGAACGCCTGCGCATCACCGATCACCTCTTCCGATACTCGGAACGGGAATTCGTGGTGATTGCGACGGGCTGCAACACTGATGATGCGCACAAACTGGGAGCCAGCCTGTTTGCTGCGATCGGTGGCGTATGGATCCGCCCCCTAGCTAATCGGGCCGGCGACGGCCCGTCCTGCGACCTGGAGAATCGGGAGGATCCCGAACTGACAGCTCAGCCCCGGGTGGGCATCGCCAGCCTGGATCCCAATGGCGACTCGGTCGACAGCCTGATGACGCGCGCCCAGGAGAGCTTGGCAGCAACCGAATTCCCTGGATCCGTCCCTACCAGTTCAGACCGTGCAGCTTGGGCAGGGGAGCTGTCTTGAAGGTGACGGCGAACAGGCGCGGAATGCGGCGGCTGTTGTACACGCGAAATTCGCGCACAACGTTTGCTCCCTCATCGCGAACAGCCTGGTTGAGCACCACAGAACCGTCGGGGTCGGAGACGGAGCGATGGAAGGTGCCCGGTGGGATGCGCAGGATGTCACCACCAGCTTCCAGGGGCACAATGTGGTACGGATAATTCCAGCCGAAGTTCACCAAATAGAACGTGCGGCCTCCATGCAGGGCTAGCAGATTGTCCTCCTGATGGGGATGCAGATAGAACTGCCAAGCGCCCGTCTTCTCCTCATCCGGTGGACTCACAGCGGGGCCGGAATGGATCACCAGATCCCGCGCATTCGATGTGGCAACGGTGATGTCGAAGAAACGCACCGCAGGCGTATCCCGGAATTTTTCGTAGGGGATCAGCTCAAACATCGGTGCCGGCTTCGGCATGAAGGCAGTCATCGGCCTGCTGAGGTGGTGGGCTGGGAGACCCTCAGTGAAACGAACCAATGAACCCGGCAACGGTTGCAACCACTACTGAAACAAGCGAAACACTGGTCAGTTTGGCTAGTGACCCGAATGCCTTGCAGAACCGTTCGATTGCTTTGTGCAGCTGAAGTCAGACAGCCCTCAGAACGGAATCGGCATCTCCACCGCCGCTGGGTCAGGGCTGCAGGCCGCTACCCGCTGGGCCACCACCTGCCCCACCAGCACGATCGAGGGGGAGGCGAAGCCCTGCTCGGCGGCGCGGTCGGCGAGCTCCGCCAGGGGACTGAGCAGCAGGCGCTGACCCTCCACCGTGCCCTGCTGGATCACCGCCGCCGGGGTCTCGGCTGCCAGCCCCCCAGCCAGCAGCTCTTCAGCGATGCGGCCCAGGTTGTGCAGGCCCATGTAGATCACCAGACCGTCGCTGCTGCGGGCCAGGCCGCGCCAGTCCACACCCGGCCGCTGCTTGTCGATCTCCTCGTGGCCGGTCACGAAGGTGACGCTGGAGCCGGCCTTGCGGTGGGTCACCGGAATGCCGGCATAGGCCGGGGCGGCGATGCCGGCGGTGACCCCGGGCACCACCTGCACCGGAATGCCCCGGGCCGCCAGATGGGCTGCCTCTTCACCGCCGCGCCCGAACAGAAAGGGGTCTCCCCCCTTGAGGCGCACGATCAGGCGGCAGCGGGCGGCCAACTCCACCAGCACGGCGTTGGTGCTGGGCTGGGGCACGGAGTGGTGGCCGCGGCGCTTGCCCACGAAGTGGCGCTCACAGCCCTCCGGCACCAGATCGAGCAGGGCCTTGGGCACCAGGGAGTCGTAGACGAGGGCATCGCACTGCTGCAGCAGGCGATGGGCCTTGATCGTGAGCAGGTCGGGATCACCGGGGCCGGCCCCCACCAGATACACCGTGCCGAACGGGGAAGCCTGCTCGCTCACGGCAGGGCCTCGAGCACGTCGAGCAGCACCGCCCGCAGGGCAGGCCGCTGCAGCAGGGGCGCGCCAACCGTGCTGCCGAGCCGTTCGGTGAGGCGGTTGGCCGCGAGGACCAGGGGCAGAGCCGGGGCGGCGAAGCGCAGGGGCGGATCCTCGGGTTCAGGCGCACTGTATGGAGTGGCCAGGGTGCGGCAACCGGTTGCCCTCTCCAGCAAGGCCAGGTAGCGCTCGGCCAGGGGACTGGCGAGCGGATGATGCAACAGCAGGGGCCGCCCCTGCCCAGGAGCAGCGGCGGCCTCCAGGGCCTGCAGCTCCCGGCGCAGGGCCTGTTGCCAGCAAGGCCAGGCCCCGACGAAGGGCTGGCGCTGCACCCGGGTGCGGCGGCCCCAGTGGGCGGCGATGGCGGGAACGTCATGGCAGACATGCCCCCCCGGCAACAGCAACAGCGGCACCAGGGTGAGGGGTAGACCCGCCGCCAGCAGGGGGTCCTCGGCCGGGGGAGCGCTGGCGGTGAGCGCCTGCAGGCGCACCGGCGCCCCGCGCCGCCGCTCCAGCTCCTCGGCCAGGTTCACCAGCTCGGCGGGCAGCGCGCCGCCGCTGCGGCCATGCACCACCAGCAGCAGCGGCTGCGCCGGCGCAGCCGCCAGGCGGCGCTGCAACCGTCCGGCCACGGCGGCATCGAGGGCACAGCGGCTGAGGGGCACCAGCTGGCGGCGGCAGCCCGGCAGGCGAGCCAGCAGGTCCACGGCCGTGGCCGCCAGCTGGGGATCGAGATCAACTGCGAGCTGCAGCAGGCAGCGGCGCAGGGCGGGCCGGGGCCACACCGGAAGCCCCACGGCCAGGCCCTCCAGGGCGGCCCTCCGCAAGGGGGTGGGCACGGCTGCCTGCACCCAGGTGCGCAGCAGGGGCCAGGCCCGCCCATCGCGCTGGTGGCCCAGCAGCCTGAGCAATCCGGCCAGCAGCTCCGCCGGGCGGCCCGTCTGTGCCTCCGGATCGCCCTGCAACTGGACCTGCACCCAGGCCGCCACTGCCGGATCGCGCCGGATGCCCACCAACAGCGGCAGCTGGGGATCCGGCTCAGCCTGGCGCGCCCACCAGCGCATCAGCCGCAGGGACGCGTCGCCGGACCAGTGCTCAGCCAAGGCGGAGAGCAGGTCGGCTTCGGGCTGGAGGGCACCGGTCTCGATGGCTTGCAACCAGGGCTCCAAGTCGAGTTGGTGCAGCCGCCTCAGCCGCCGCAGAAATGGCCAGCGGCTGGGATCACCACTGCTGGGCAGTTCGGGGGGACGGGGCGGGGCTTCAGCCAGGGGAATCACGCCACGAAAACACAGTGGGGGGCGGTGCGCAGCAGAGCTCTGGCATGCAGGAGTCAACCAAGAAAAACGCTAAGGGACGGCAGCGACGGTCGGCGGTCAGCAGACGGGACTCTGTAGGCGGCGGGCGCCGAAGCGCTCCACGAGCAGCTGCTCCAGCGCATCCGGCAGGTCGCTGAGGGGCACGCCCTTGTCGTGGAGCTCCGCCAGTTTCGGCTCGCCATCCATCGCGCCGCCCAGAAAGATCTTGACGGCCTCCACCATCTGGCCGTCCTTGCGGGCCTTGGCGCCCATCAGGCCGATCTGGCCCATGTAGGGCTGGCCGCAGGCATTGGGGCAGCCGGTCCAGTGCATGCGCACGGCGTGGGGGAGCTCGATGCGCCGTTCCAGCTCCTCCAGCACCGCCTGGGCCGTGCCTTTGGTGGGAATCAGGGCGAAGCTGCAATAGGCGTTGCCGGTGCAGCTCACCGCCTCGGCCTGGAGCGGCGAGGGGGCGGGGCGGAAGCGCTGCAGCAGCGGCTCGGCCAGCAGGGCCTCCACCCGTTCGCCCGGCACATTCACGATCAGGGCGTTCTGGGCCTCGGTGAGGCGCAGTTCGCCGGATCCATAGGTGCGGGCCAGCCGGGCCAGCTCCACCATCCCCTCGGCATCCAGGCGCCCCATCGGCACGTGCAGCCCCGCCCAGTGCAGGCCCTGCTGCTTTTGAGATTGCACGCCCAGGCCATCGCGGGGCGCCCGGGTCACCAGATGGCTGCCGTCATGGGTGGCAGCGGTGGCGGGATCACCGGCCTGGCCCTGCCCCAGCTCAGCGGCCAGCTCCGCCCAGGTGCTGAGCACCGCCTGGCGGTAGCCCTCCAGGCCCAGCTGGTCGATCAAATACATCAGCCGGCTCTTGTTGCGCTGCTGGCGGTTGCCAGCGCCCTCGAAGTGACGCAACGCCGCCAGGGTGAAGCCCGGCAGCTGTGCGGCTGGTAGCCACAGCTTCAGCGGGATCGCCAGCTCATTGCGCTGGGCCGAGAAGAAGCCCCCAACCATCACGGTGAAACCCAGCTCGGCCTCACGGATGGCCGGCAGGAAGGCCAGATCGTTGTGCAGCAGGAAGCTGTCGGGGGCGCCACCCACGGCCACGTTGAACTTGCGCGGCAGGTTGCGCGGCCCCGCCGGCCCCAGCAGCACCGCCTGGATGGCATCCACCAGTGGCCGGGTGTCCACGATCTCCTCGGGATCGATGCCGGCCAGGGGGTTGCCGGTGATGTTGCGCGGGTTGTCGTGACCCGACTGACGGCTGGTGAGCCCCACCCGCTCCAGCTCCACCAGCAGCGGCGCCATGTCTTCGAGCAGCAGGCCCCGCAGCTGGATGTTCTGGCGGGTGGTGATGTCGGCACTGCCGTGCTCGCCGCAGCGGTCGATCGCCTCGGCCAGCACCGCCAGCTGCTCGGCGCTGATCACGCCGTTGGGCAGGCGCAGCCGCACCATGAAGCGCCCGGGAGTGACCGGACGGAAGAAGATGCCCAGCCACTTCAACCGAATCGTGAGGGTGGCCTCATCGAGGGCCTCCCAGCCCTGGCGGCCGAGCTCCTCCAGGCGGGGCGCCAGCTCCAGGCCGCAGAGCTCTGCCTTGGCCTGCTCCACCTTGCTGAGGGTGGACGGAGAAGCAGCAGAAGCACTGGTCATCGGCGGGAGCCAGGGGGCGCGAAGGAATGTCGGAGTGCCCAGCCAGTCCGGATCGGGATTGCTGGGATCCGAGCAAGCGCCGATGAGAGCTACGCCGCCGGAACAGGAACAAGGAAGTGGCGCCCATGGCAGCGGCGCTGACTTCCGTGCTGGATGATCTCCACTCAGGAGATGATCAAATTGTGCGCCGAGGCGCCCAGTGTCCGTGTCGCAACCGCTACCAAGCATCGCCCTCAGACGGGACCAGCAGCTGCAGGCCCTCGGCACGGAGCGGGCCCGCTTTCGCGAGCTGATCGGCAAGGTGGGCAGTGGTGAGCACACCAGCACCGGCCTCACACGCGAGGAGGCCCGCACAGCCATGGATCTGATGCTCCAGGGCCAGGTGAGCGAGGCGCAGCTCGGCGCGTTTCTGATCGCCCATCGCATCCGTCGGCCCCTGCCCATCGAGCTGGCCGGCATGCTCGACAGCTACCGCTGCCATGGGCCGGTGCTGCGCACCCCAGGCAGGCGAGCCCTGAGCTTTGGCGTGCCCTATGACGGCCGCAGCCGCACCGCCCCCCTGCTGCCCCTGCTGGCCCTGGTGCTAGCCAGCAGCGGCGTGCCCGTGGTGCTGCACGGCGGCGACCCGATGCCGGTCAAATACGGCGTCACCCTGGCCGAGCTGTTCCACGCTCTAGGCATCGCCTGGCACGGCCTATCGCTGGCCGCCTTGCAGGAGCGTCTCGATGCCCACAACCTGGCGCTCAGCCACCAGCCCGACCACTTCCCGGCCGCCCAACGCCTGCTGCCGGCCCGCGACGAGATCGGCAAGCGACCGCCGGTGGCCAGCCTGGAACTGCTCTGGACACCGCATCAGGGCGACCACCTGCTGGTGAGCGGCTTTGTGCATCCCCCCACCGAGAAACGGGCCTGGGAGGCCCTCAGCGCAGCCGGCGAGCGCGACGTGCTCACGGTGAAGGGCCTGGAAGGCTCCACCGACCTCCCCTCCAGCCGCGCCGGCATCACGGCCCGGTTGCGCCGGGGCGAGGTGGAACGGCTGCTGCTGCACCCGCGCGACCACGGCCTGCACGGTGAGGAGGTGCCCTGGGAGTGCCTCGAGACCTGGCAGCAGCAGGCCCTGGCCGCCCTGGCGGGTGAAGGTGCCCTGGCCCAGCCGCTGCTCTGGAATCTAGGGGCCTACCTGTGGCTGACCGATCAGATCAACAACCTGGACACAGCCCTCGACCAGGCCCGCGGGCTGCTGGCCGCCCGCAGTGGCGAACGCCTGCGTCAGGCATTGGCCAATCGGTAACAACCGCCACTCACGATCAACGGGGCGCCGTGGTGTTTTGGATTGGTCGGTCAGCACGTGCGCCGGCAATTTGCCTGGCCGGTTCGGTGCGCTTTGTTGTGGAGCCCGACCGGAGTGCAGTTCGCCATCACTCCGGCATTTCCACGCCGCTCAGCATCGCCCATGTCCAATCTTTCGCGCCGCAAGTTTCTACTCACCGCCGCCGGCTCTGCGGCGGGTGCCGTCTGGCT
Organism: Prochlorococcaceae cyanobacterium; assembly: GCA_044238185.1. Classification (GTDB taxonomy): domain Bacteria; phylum Cyanobacteriota; class Cyanobacteriia; order PCC-6307; family Cyanobiaceae; genus NIES-981. Next base: position 16,575 of record JBIIDV010000043.1, read on the forward strand.
GGCCGCCTGCGGCGGCCCCAGCAAGAAGCCTGAAATTCAGGCCAGCAGCACAGCCACCGGCGCTGATGCTCCCGAGGTGCCCGGCGCCACCCTGGGCTTCATCGCCCTCACCGATGCCTCCCCACTGATCATCGCCCTGGAGAAGGGCTTCTTCGCCAAGCACGGCCTGCCCGAGGTGAAGGTGGTGAAGCAGACCTCCTGGGCCGCCACCCGCGACAACCTGGAACTGGGCAGTGGTGGCGGCGGCATCGACGGGGCCCATATCCTCTCGCCGATGCCCCTGCTGCTCACCGCCGGCACGATCACCAAGAGCAAGCAGCCCCTGCCGATGTACACCCTGGCGCGGCTCAACACCCAGGGCCAGGGGCTGTCGGTATCGAAGGACTTTCCAGGCCTGACGATCAACGACGCCGAGGCCATGACGAAGGCCGTGGCTGACGCCGGTGCCAAGGGCCGCAAATTCAAGGCGGCCGTCACCTTCCCCGGCGGCACCCACGACCTGTGGATGCGCTACTGGCTGTCGGCCAACGGCGTTGATCCCAACAAGGACGCCGACCTGGTGGTGGTGCCGCCTCCGCAGATGGTGGCGAACATGCAGACCGGAACCATGGACACCTTCTGCGTGGGTGAGCCCTGGAACCAGCGCCTCGTGAACAAGAAGCTGGGTTATACCGCTGCCCAGACCGGTGAACTGTGGGACAAGCATCCGGAAAAGGCCTTCTCGCTGCGGGCCGACTGGGTGGATGCCAACCCCAAGGCCGCCAAGGCCCTGCTGATGGCCGTGCAGGAGGCCCAGATCTGGTGTGACGACCCCGCCAACCTCGATGAGATGTGCGAGATCGTCGCCAAGGACAAATACATCAAGGCATCGGTGGAGGACATCAAGCCGCGCCTGGCCGGCACGGTCGACTACGGCGACGGCCGCAAGGTGACGAACAGTCCCTACAAGATGCTGTTCTGGGCCAGCGACTCCTCCTTCCCCTTCAAGAGCCACGACACCTGGTTCGTGACGGAGGACATGCGCTGGGGCTATCTGCCGGCCAACACCGACATCAACGCCCTGGTGAACAAGGTGAACCGCGCCGATCTGTGGAAGGAGGCGGCGAAGGCCATCGGCCAGGAGAAGGCGATTCCCGCCAGCGATTCCCGCGGCAAGGAAACCTTCTTCGACGGCGTGGTCTTCGATCCGGAAAATCCCAAGGGTTACCTCGATTCCCTCAAGATCAAGGCCCTGAAGTGATCAGGCGCTGATCAGCCCCGCACTGTCTTTTCCGTCTACCCGTCGTGACTCCTGCTCCCACCCCGAGCCGGCGGCGGCGCCGGCTGCTGCCGGCCCTGCCGCAGGTGCTCCCCTACCTGCTCTGCATCGGCGCCTTCCTGCTGGTGTGGCAACTGCTCTCGGCCGTCCTCGGCACCGCCCGCCTGCCGGGCCCGATCAATGTGATCGTCGACACCTGGGATCCCTACATCAGCCAGCCGTTCTTCGATGACGGCGGCACCAGCAAGGGCCTGGGCTGGCAGATCCTGATCTCCCTGCAGCGGGTGGCGATGGGCTATGGCCTGGCGGCCGTGGTGGGCATTGCCATCGGCGGTGCCCTGGGCCTGAACCGCTTCGCCGGCAAGGGCTTCGATCCGGTGGTGCAGGTGCTGCGCACGGTGCCACCGCTGGCCTGGTTCCCCATCTCCCTGATGGTGTTTCAGGACGCCAACACCTCGGCCATCTTCGTGATCTTCATCACGGCGATCTGGCCAATCATCATCAACACCGCCGTGGGCATCCAGGAGATCCCGCAGGACTACACCAACGTGGCCAGGGTGCTGCGCCTGAGCAAGCGCTCCTACATCCGCAACATCGTGATTCCAGCCACGGTGCCCTATGTGTTCACCGGCCTGCGCATCGCCGTGGGTCTGGCCTGGCTGGCGATCGTGGCCGCCGAGATGCTCAAGGCCGATGGCGGCATCGGCTACTTCATCTGGGATGCCTACAACGCCGGCGGTGATTCCAGCTCCAGCCAGATCATCCTGGCCATCCTCTATGTGGGGGTGGTGGGCCTGCTGCTCGACCGGCTGGTGGCCTGGGCGGGGCGCAAGGTGAGCCGGGGGAACAGCTGAGATGGCCACCGGACTGCTCACGGTTGACGCCGTTACCCAGACCTTCAACCTCGATGACGGCGGCCGCTACGTGGCCCTGCAGGGGGTGAATCTCGACATCCAGCCGGGGGAATTCGTGACCCTGATCGGCCACTCCGGCTGTGGCAAGAGCACCCTGCTCAACCTGATGGCCGGCCTCAGCCAGGCCACAGAGGGGGGCATCCTGATGAACGGCCGCCAGGTCACCGATCCGGGTCCGGAGCGGATGGTGGTGTTCCAGAACTATTCACTGCTGCCCTGGCTCACGGTGCGCCAGAACATCGCCCTGGCGGTGGACACGGTGTATCCCCAGCTCAGCGTTGCCGAGCGCGGGGAGATCGTGGAACGCAACATCCAGCTGGTGAATCTCAGCGCGGCTGGCCAGAAATTTCCGGCTGAACTCTCCGGCGGCATGAAGCAGCGGGTGGCGATCGCCCGGGCCCTGGCGATCCGGCCCACCCTGCTCCTGCTCGATGAGCCCTTCGGCGCCCTCGATGCCCTCACCCGCGGCAACCTGCAGCAGCAACTGATGCAGATCTGCCAGGAGTCGAAGCTCACCGCCGTGATGGTGACCCACGACGTGGACGAGGCCCTGCTGCTCTCCGACCGGGTGGTGTGCCTGCGCAACGGCCCCGCCGCCGGCATCGGCCGGATCGTGGAGGTGCCACTGCCCCGGCCCCGGGAGCGGCTCACGGTGATGAACCACCCCGACTACTACCACCTGCGCGCCGAGCTGATCCATTTCCTCCAGGAGCAGCGCCGCCTCAAACAGCAAGCCGCCGCCAGCCACCGATGACCACCGCCCCAGCTGCCAGCACCGCCAGCACCGGCCAAGCCTTCCTGGAGTTCCGGGATGTGGGCCAGGTGTTCCAGACGCGCCGCGGCCCCTTCGAGGCCCTGCGCGACATCAACCTGCAGGTGCGCCAGGGGGAGTTCCTGTGCGTGATCGGCCACTCCGGCTGCGGCAAGAGCACCCTGCTGAACATGGTGTCGGGCTTTCTGAAGCCCAGCAGCGGTGCCGTGCGCCTGCAGGGCACACCGATCGAGCGGCCAGGCCCCGACCGGATGGTGGTGTTCCAGAACTATTCCCTGCTGCCCTGGCTCACGGTGTGGCAGAACGTGGAGATGGCGGTGAAGGCAGCCCGGCCGGAACTGGCTGCGGCCAGCCGGCGCGAGGTGGTGAGTCACCACCTGGAGATGGTGGGGCTGCTGGAGGCCCGCGCCAAGCGGCCGGGCCAGCTCTCCGGCGGCATGCGCCAGCGGGTGGCGATCGCCCGGGCCCTGGCCGTGAGTCCAGCGGTGCTGGTGCTCGATGAACCGTTCGGTGCGCTCGATGCGATCACCAAGGAGGAGCTGCAGGAGGAGCTGCTGGCGATCTGGCGCGAGCAGAAGCCCACGGTGCTGATGATCACCCACGACATCGACGAGGCCCTGTTCCTCGCCGACCGGATCGTGATGATGACCAACGGTCCCTCGGCCACGATCGGCGAGATCCTGGAGGTGCCGTTCGAGCGGCCCCGGAGCTATGAGGCGATCCAGGACGACCCCCGCTACGGCCAGCTGCGCAACCACGCCCTCGACTTCCTCTACAGGCGGTACGCCCACGAGGTGGACTGATCCCGCGCATCCGTGACCAGGGCTACGCCGTGAGCAGATCAAAGAGGTTGGCAATCAGACGCCCACCCTGGCGGGCGACCTGCGCCCCCCAGCGGCGGCCATCGGCGCGGATGCGCTCCACGCCAGCGGGGCCCAGCGCCCCGATCACATAGTCGCGGTCGTGGCGGAGCCACTGCTCCAGCTGCTCGGGCAGCAGCTCCACGTGGAACTGCAGCCCCACCGCCCGCGGGCCGATGCGGAACGCCTGCTCCGGGCAGTGGAGACTGCTGGCCAGCAGCTCCGCCTGCGGCGGCAGCACGCAGCGATCACCATGCCAGTGCAGCACCAGCTCGCTGGCGGCCAACCCGCGCAGCCGCTGGGCGGTGGCCGGATCCTGGGCCGGGTCGACGCACCAGCTGATCGCACCGAACCCCACCTCCCGCAGGGGCCGGGGTGGGTCGCCCACCGCCAGCGGGATGGCGGTGCCGCCGGCGGCCAGTGCCAGCAGCTGGGCCCCCAGGCACACGCCGATCAGGGGCTGCTGGCAAGCGAGGGCCTGGCGCAGCAGCTCCACTTCCCCCTCCAGCCAGGGGTAGGCCGGATCCCCCAGGTCGGCCACCCCCATTGGCCCTCCCAGCACCAGCAGCAGGTCATCGCGCTGCAGCTGCGGCAGGGGGTCGCCCCGGTCGAGGCGTGTGATCTGGGTCGGCCAGCTCCGCCGCGCCGCTTCCACGGCGAACAGACCTGGGCCCTCCCGTTCGAGATGCTGGAGCACCACCAGGCGGGTCATGGGGCTGCCTCCGCCACGGCCGGCACCACCAGGGGCTGCAGGCACACCGCTGCCCCTTTGAGTTCCGGCTGCTTCGAGATCGGGCAGCCCAGCTCGTGCATCAACCGGTTGGCCTCGCAGGCCAGCTCCCCCTGGGAGGCGCCCCAGTGCATGGGCAGGAACACGGTGCCAGGGCGGATGCGCTCGCTGAGCTGCACTTTCACGCTGAGGGCGCCGCGGCGGGAGCGCAGCCGGGCGTGGGCCCCGTCTGCAAGGCCGGCCCGGGCGGCATCCTCGGGGTGCACCTCCAGCAGCGGCTCGGGGTGGGCCCTGGCCACCCGGGCCACATGGGCCGTGCGGGTCATGGTGTGCCAGTGGCCCAGCAGCCGGCCCACGGTGAGCACCAGCGGATAGGTGGGATCGGGGGGCTCGGCCAGCCCGAGGGGCGGATCGGCCCACAGGCGGGCCTTGCCGGAGGCGGTGGCGAAGCGCTGGCCCGCGGCAGCCCCGGGGAAGGGATCCTCAAGGCCATAGAGCCGCGCCTGACCGCCGCCCGGCTCCGTGCCGGCAGGAAACGGCCACTGCTGGGGGCCGTGCTCGGCCAGGAGCTGGTGGCTGAGGCCGCTGCCGTCGCACACCCGCCCGGCGGTGAGCGCCACGAATTCGGCGTACACCTCGGCCGCCGAGCCGTAGCGGAACTGCTCGGCAAAACCCAGCCGCCGGCCCAGCTCCGCGAAGATCGCCCAGTCGGGCCGGGCCTCGCCCGGGGGCTGGCGGAAGGCGCGGCAGAGGGTGACGCGGCGCTCGGAATTCACCATCACCCCCTCTTTTTCGCTCCACTGGGCCGCCGGCAGCACCAGGTGGGCCACCGCCTCGGTTTCGGTGCCGGCGTAGGCCTCGCTCAGCACCACCAGCGGGCAGTTGGTCACCGCCGCCCGCACCCGATCGAGGCTGGGCATGCTCACCAGCGGGTTGGTGGCCGCCACCCACCAGAGATCGAGCTCACCGCGCTCCATCGCCTCGATCTGCTGCCACACCGCCAGGCCGGGCTCGGGCGCGATCGCTCCGGGTGCGAAGCCCCAGTGGCGCTCCACCTCGGCGCGGTGCTGGGGATCACTCACCG
>JBIIDV010000085.1:0-6536 GCA_044238185.1 Prochlorococcaceae cyanobacterium
GTGCTGGTGCTCTGCAGCGCAGGAGCGGCGGGGGTGGCCACCATGGGTTGGTACTCCGAAGGAACAGCTCGCTCCCGGCTGGGAGGGCGTGGTTGGGAAAGTTCTGCGGAGACGCCGAGGCTTCGGGCTCGCTGGGAGCCAATCTACAGACAGCGATCTGTGCCGCGTGAACCGCGATCAGCCTGCCGCCAGGATTGGCGGCTGGGCGCCCCAGCCCGAACGCCACCGGCTGGCCGATGCCGCCGCCACCCGTGCCCTTGGTCGCGGGATCGCCACCCGCTGGCTGGGGCTGCCCCCGGCACCCAGGCCCCTGCTGCTCTTGCAGGGCGATCTCGGGGCCGGCAAGACCTGCCTGGTCCAGGGCCTGGCGGCGGGCCTGGGCATCGAGGAACCGGTTACCAGCCCAACCTTCGCCCTGGCCCAGCACTATGAGGGCTGGGCTAACGGCAAGCCCACCGCCCTGATCCATCTCGACCTCTATCGCCTGGAGCAACCCGGCTCAGCCGACGAACTTCTCCTCCAGGAAGAAGAGGAAGCCCTGGCCAGGGGAGCCCTGCTGGCCGTGGAGTGGCCTGAGCGGCTGAGCCGACCGCCTGATGGGGCCTGGAGGGTGGAACTGAAGCTGCAGGATTGCCGGAACCCTGATCTGGGAAGACTGGCGACCGTTGCCCAGCCCTGATCTGCATTGCCTGCCGGATCAACCACAGGGCAGGAAAGTGATCGAAACTGAAAGACACTGGCGAGGATTCAAGGCAACCAGAACGGGAGACCCGTTGCCCGATCAGATCATTGGTCGATCACCATATCGACATCGTTAAACGGGGAACCGGAATTAAGATGGGGTGATAGGGCTCATACGGGCCTCGATTCACCTTCGTGCTGCCCTCTCCCCATGCGCCTGGCCTCCCCGTCGTACCACGACCCCCAGACCCTTGAGCAGGATCCGCTGGAAGACCTGCAACCAGGCGTCGAACCCACGCCTGCGCCAGAGGAGGACATCTACAGCGCAACGACGGTACGGATCGATCGCACCGATGAAGGCGGCAGACTGATCGGCTACAGCCTGATCACAGAAACCGAATGGGACAAGATTGTTGAATCCTATGATCTCAACGACAACCTGATCAGCAGCAGCTATACCAGCGAGGACGGTTATACCCATCATTCAACCTGGGAAATCGTGCTCGATTCTTCTGGGGCCGCCATAGGAAATCGTCACACCTCCGTCTCCTCAATCGGCTCCAGCAGCGACAGCTGGGTGGAGATTTACGACACGGAAGACAACCTCCTCTCCAGCACCTACAACAGCTCAGATGGCAGCTGGGAAATCACCACCCGGGTGGCACCACCGGACCTCTCGATTGGGCCAGCCCCTCTGAGCCATGCCCTGCAAACCTCAGGGGCCTGGGCCGATGGCCCTACCTACCAGCGCAGCGAGCTGTTCGACATCAACGGCAATCTCGTGCGCTCCGAGAGCCTCTACAGCGATGGCTCAACCGAGCTCTACACCATTGAGCCCGTCTTCAACGAGGATGGCATCATCCAGGGCTACGAGGGAACCTGGACCTACACCGACCCAGACGGTGAGATTTCAAGCTCCAGCGAGAGTTTTGATGCCGATCTCAATCCCACCTGTGAGATCAAAACGATCTATTGCAAAGATTTTCCCGGAGAAGCCGGGTTGAACCTAACGACTGTGCTGGAGCCAGGCTTTGAGCCTCGCATTGCCTTTGCCGATCAGGGCATGTTTGATGTTCAAAGCACCCGAAGCAACGCCAGTGCAACCCAGCCTTTCATCACAAGCAACCAAACTGATCTCAAACTGAATAGTCACAGCCATCAAGACACCACCCACGGAATGCTGCTGGGCGGACTTGACCTCGCCCTGCGCGGCAACAAGTTGGACAACGTTCTGGTCGGCAACACTGGCAATAACCAAATCGCAGGCGGGCGCGGCAAGGACCTGGTCACCGGTGGCAGCGGCAGGGACCATTTCATCTTTCGCAATCACCGCCATTCCTTCGACACCATCACTGATTTCAACGCAGAAGAGGACAAGTTCCTGCTGAAGGGCGAACTTTTCAGCGATCTGTTCAAGGCCAGCGGGCTGCGCAAAGAAGTGATCGGCAGCGTTCTGCTGCTCGATGCCGAAAGCGGCCACCTGCTCTTTTCGCCAGTGGGTGAGGGTTCCGGCTCACGGCCCATCAAACTCGCCTTGGTGCAAGGCCTGGAAGCGGCTGATTTCAGTGCGGACCTCTTCCTGTTTGGCTGAGCAAGGCCCGCACCTGATCGGCGCTGGGCTGGGGATCGATGGCACCGGACCCCTGGCACACCAGCGCCCCGCAGGCACTGGCGAAGCGCATCAACGCCAGGGCCTGCTCGGCGCTGGCAGCGGTGAGCAAGGTGGGCTCGGCCACCAGCTGGTGCAGCAACCCGGCCGTGAAGGCATCGCCGGCGCCGGTGGTGTCGACCACGGGCACCCGGAAGGCGGCCAGCTCCCCGGCCCTGCCGGCCAGCCACCAGCGCAGGGGCGCCCCGCCATCGGTGATCAGCACCGCCGGCCGCTGGGGCAGGGCCGCGCTCACCGCCGCGGGATCAACCGTGCCGAACAGCCAGAGGGCCTCCTCGCGGGCGCACTTGAGCAGGGCCGCCTGGCGCAGCAGCGGCTGGATCGCCGCGATCTGGCCCGCTGTAGGACCGCTGGCGGGATCGGCGGCCGGATCCCAGAAGGTGGGCCGCCAGTTCACGTCGAGGGCCAGGGCCACGCCGGCCGCCGCGGCCTGGCGGCACGCCAGCTGCAGGGCTGACGCCGCGGCGGGAGAGGCGAGGGGGATCGTGCCCACCAGCAACCAGCGGGCCGCCGCCAGCAGGGGCCCGAGTGCGGCAGACAGATCGCCGGCCATAAGCGCCTGATCCGCAAAGCCGCCCGCTTCGCCCGCAGCAGCACCGCCTGACAGGCCACCGGCAAAGCCGCCAAATTGCCGCTCCCCACGGGCATCCCGCCGCACCAGCACCACCCGCGAGGGGCGCTCGCCGTCCCACTGCAACGCCGAGGTGTCGACCCCTCGCGCAGCGAACAGCTCGGCAAACGCCGCGCCGATGGCGTCGCGCCCCAGCCGGCCCACAAAGGCGCTGGCGGTGCCGAGCCGGGCCATGGCACAGGCCACGTTGGCCGGGGCACCGCCGAGCCGGTCGTCGCAGGGCAGGTCGCGGGCCGGATCGCCGCCGGGCGGACCGAGCCGATCCACCAGGGCCTCGCCCAGGCAGAGCACCTGCGGGGCGCGGGCGGACGGAGCAGGCTGGACGGAGGCCATCAGGCGGCCGGGCGACTCTCCTCAGGGTGGTCAGCGGCGGCGGCGCCGTCAGCCGCAGCGTCTGCGGCCAGGCGCTCGAGCAAGGCCGCGATGATCCGGGCGTTGGCGGCCGGGAACGGGAACTCCACCAGCTGCTCGGGCCGCACCCAGCGCACCTGCTGGGAGGCCAGCGGCTGGGGCTCGCCGCCCAGCCAGGTGCAGAGATGCACCACGAAGCGCAGCTTCTTATGGCTGTAGGCGTGGTCCACCACGATAAGCGGCTCGCCCACCTCCGCCTCGATCGCCAGCTCCTCGCGCAGTTCGCGGACGATCGTGGCTTCGATCAGCTCCCCGGGCTCCTGTTTACCGCCGGGAAACTCCCAAAGCCCCCCCAGCAGACCCTCGTTGAGCCGCTGATCGATCAGCACTTCACCGGCGGCGTTGCGCACCACGCCCACACCAATCACCTGAAAAGGCAGCTCGCGGGGCGCATCTTTCACGGGATAGGCGGCGGGGTCGCCGGCAGCGTAGGCAGCGCAGTGCCCCCGCCAGGGACAGGCGCCGCAGCTGGGGTTGCGGGGCGTGCAGACAGTGGCGCCCAGATCCATCAGCGCCTGGTTGAACGCTCTGGGCCGCTGCGGATCGAGCAACAGTTCGCTGAGCCGCCAGAACCAGGCGAGCTGGCGTGCCGGCGGCCGTGGGCTGGCGATCAACCGCGCCAGCACCCGTTTCACATTGCCGTCGAGGATCGCAAAAGGTAGATCAAACGCCGACGACAGGATGCTGCCGGCGGTGCTGCGGCCGATCCCTGGCAACGCCAGCCAGCCCTCGAGCGTGCGCGGCCACGGGTCGGCCTGCCAGGTCGCCAGCAATTGCCGCGCCCCCTGCTGCAGCCGGCGGGCGCGGGAGTAATAGCCCAGGCCTTGCCAGAGCAGCAACACGTCGTGCTCCTCGGCCGCCGCCAGCCCTTCAAGGCTGGGGAAAGCAGCCATCCAGCGCTGCCAGTAGGGAAGCGCCACCTGCAACTGGGTTTGCTGCAGCATCACCTCGGCCACCCAGATCGGGTAGGGATCGAGGGTCTCCCCGGGGCCCGAGGGCGCGCCAGTGGCTGTGCACTTCCAGGGGATGGTGTGGCGACCATGGGTCTCCCACCAGTCCAGAAGCGCCTCACGCATCGCCTCAGCCCAACAGGCTCAGACCGTAGAAGCGCCCCGGCCTGGGGGCACCGGCCATTGCGCCAGACCGGTGCGGGATCGAAGCTGAGACTCCACGCCGCTGATCGATGGCCATGGGGCTCCTGCACCGCCCACGGATTGCCAATGGTTCTATTGCCGCAGGCTCTATTGCCACCGGGCTGCTCGCGTGGGTCCTGGCGCTGCCGGCAGCGGCCCAGGCTGGCAGCATCTCAGGCAGCGCCAGCACTCGCGAGCGGATCGCCCTGCCGCCGGATGCAGTATTCGAGGCGGTGCTGATCGATCACGCCATCGCCGACACCCCGGAGGTGGGAGGCCAGCAGGGGCCCCTGGGTCCCCTGCCCGCCAGCTGGCGCGGGGATCTGACCAGTGACCACGGCACCACGCGCTGGCAGGTGGATCTGGCCAGCGACGGGACGTTCCAACTGCGCCAGAGCGAGCTCACCAGCCAGGACGACATCGGCCGCTGGCGCCTGGAGCCAGGCAGCAATCGCCTGCTGCTGCAGGGGGGCCGGGGGGCAGCCGTGTTCCTGCAACCGCTCGACAACGGTGCGGCCCTGCGCAAGCTCGACCTGGAGGGCAAGCCCCTCCCCTCCGGCGGCATCGACCGGCTGCAGCGGCTGGCGGCGGCGGAGCCGATCGAACCGCGCCTGCATCTGGCGGGGATGTTCCGCTACCTGGCGGATGCCGCCAGCATCAGTCTCTGCGCCACAGGCGCCAATCTGCCGGTGGCCATGGAGGGCGACTACCTGCCGCTGGAGCGGGCCTACCTAGTAGCTCGGCCCGCCGACGCTCCAGGCCAGCCGATGCTGGTGAGCCTGGAAGCACTGATCAGCAACCGCCCCTCCGCTGAGCCGGGCCGCGGCCCCGTTCGCACCCTGGTGGTGGAGCGGTTCGTGGCTGTCCATCCCGGCCAGGGCTGCCCGGAACCAGTGGCAAGCAAGCCAACCGGCCAAGCACCGTGGCACAGGAGCAGGCCACAGACAGCAACCGGGTGAGCGGCAGCGGTGGCTGCAACCGGCTGATGGGCAAGCGCCCAGCAAGCGCAACCTGCTGCTACAGGACGATCGTGGGCACACCCTGATGGTGTTTCAGCCCAGCATGTAGGCCTCAACGGCGTGGCTCAGGCGCCGCAGGCCCGCCAGAGCATCCCGCTCGAGATTGCGCACGCGATCCCGGCTGATGCCCAGCACGCGGCCGATGCCGGTGAGGCTCATGGGCTCCTCACCTTCCGGATTGTCGGGGGAGGGGATGCCATAGCGCATCTTCAGCACGCGGCACTGCAGCTCCGGCAGCTGCTCCAGCAATGCCCGCAGGTCACCCTTCAGGCACTCCCCATCCAGACGCTCATCCGGCAGCTCCCCATCCCCCGCCAACAGATCCAGCAGCTCCGTGTCCTCCCCGTCACCCACCTTCGTCTCCAGGCTCACCGGCTGACGCGCACGGCACAGCAGGTCCTTCACCTCCTCCTCCGGTAGCTCCACCGCCTCCGCCAGTTCCGTCACCGTCGGCGTGCGGCCCAGCAGTTGGCTCAGCTCACGCTGACCTTTCTTCAGCTTGTTCAGCGTCTCGGTGATGTGGATCGGCAGACGGATCGTCCGGCTCTTCTCCGCAATCGCCCGCGTGATCCCCTGACGGATCCACCAATAGGCATAGGTCGAAAACTTGTAACCCCGCGTCGGGTCGAACTTCTCCACCCCCCGCACCAGCCCGATCGTTCCCTCCTGGATCAGGTCCAGCAGCTCCATGTTCCGTTTGGTGTACTTCTTCGCCACGCTCACCACCAAGCGCAGATTCGCCGCCACCATCCGCTCCTTCGCCCGCCGGCCCGCCCGCAGCCGTTTGCGCAGCACCTGCGGCGTCAATCCCGCTGCCGACGCCACCTCCTCCTGGCTCGGCGCCGTCCCGCCCGCACGCATCGTCAGCTCCTGCTCCAGCTCCTCGATCGCCACCAGCTCCTGCACCTGCCGCCCCAGCGTGATCTCCTGCTCGTGCGTCAGCAGCGGCACACGGCCGATGTCCCGCAGGTAGCTGCGCACCAGGTCGGTAC
>JBIIDV010000086.1:0-6495 GCA_044238185.1 Prochlorococcaceae cyanobacterium
GCTTGGGCACCAGGAAGAACGTCGGGTTCAGGTCGCCGATGCCGTTGTTGTTGCCTCCCACCGCTGCGGGCTGGCTCACCACCGGCAAGATCGTGCGCGTGACCAGGGTCAGGTCCTCGTTCAGGCGGAAGGGCACCACCGGCTGAATGTTCAACACATTCAGGGTCTGGTCCTCGTCTGGCCCCATGCCCAGGGTGGTGTTGTTCTGAAAGGGGACGCTGATCAGATTGGCGATCGGGTTCTGGGCCTGCTCGGCCAGGCCCTCCGTGACCTCAGCTTCGGCTGGTGCAGGGCTGTGCTGTGGGGGCTGCTGCTCGGCCGCAGCAGGATTGATCTGCTCCAGCATCTGCGCCTGCTCCTGAGCCGGGGCCTGGGGACAGATCGACAGAACAAGCGCGGCCGCCAGTGCGCTGAACGGATGGTTGGGCGTCACGATTGCCATCGAATCGGGAACAGTTGCAATGAGATGGCCCTGACATTACGGACGGCTGCATGGGTCAATTGATTGGAGGCGCATGCTTGTACCGATTGCGATTGCCTGTGTGTGTCTGTTCCCTGACACTGGCTCAGGCGGGGCGATCCGTAGGTCCTGGTGCGTGTCTTTTGACCCTCGTTTGCAATAAAAAAACCGCCGCACATGGCGACGGTTTTGATCGCTGTCGATCGATTCAAGCCGGCCGATCTGGCCCGCGTGGATTCACACGTCGCCGAAGGCCACTTGGCAGGCGGCGTTGAGCAGTTCAGCCTCCTGGGCGGTGCTGGGATTGCGACCATCCAGGGTGCCGCGCTTGCAATCGGCGTTCATGGCCACCTCCCGATCGCCCGACTCCACTGAGAAGCTCACCGACTCATCGTTCACAGGCTCCACGCTGCCGTACAGCAGGCGGTAGTCCGTGTTGGGCACCACGATGGTGGTGGTGTGGCTGTCTACAGCGTCGTCAACGGCCGCGTTGATGATCGCCGCCGTGGCGAGGGTCGTCACCCCCCAGGCCGCCGCACTGGGGCCCCACCAGCCCCAGCTGGGGCTGGCCCAGCCGCCGTACCAGCCATAGTTCCAGGGACGGGCGTAACCCCAGCCCGGCCGGGCCCAGCCGGGATAGTTGTCCCAGCGATCCCAGCGCTTGTCCCAATACTTGGCACGATCATCCCAGCGGTCGTCCCGCCGATCCCAGCGCTCGTCCTGCCGTTTGTCGCGGTCCTTGCGGTTGTCATCCCGCCGGTCATCGCGGTTCTTGCTGCGGTCGTCCTGGCGGTTGTCCCGGTTGTTGCTGCGGTCGTCGCGCTTGCCATCGCCCTTGGTGGCCTGGCGACTGTCGGAGCCCTTGCGCTTGTCGAGGGAGGGACCGCCCTTCTGGCTGCTCTTACTGGTCCAGCCACCACTGGGTTTTTTCGTGCCTCGGTTGAGGCTCGACCCGGAGCTCTTGAAGCCGCTGGCCCCCTTGGAGGATCGGGCACGGCTGGCCCCCCCACCGCTACGGCTGCCACCTCCACGGCTGCCACCGCCGCCTTTGCCGCCCTTGGCGATCAGTTCCTGGGACTCCCAGCGCGATCCAGGCGCCTCCAGCAGCTGCTGGGCCGCCTCCGTCGGCAGGGCCGGCAGGGTCAGCAGACCGGCCAGCAGCACCCCGAAGACGTTGCGGGAACGCACTGTCTGTCGGTGGGCCATCACTGCACCCCCTCGCAGGCCTCGTCGTAGCAGGTGAGGCTCACCCGCCCATCGCTGCTGAACTTGACGCCCACCAGGTCACGACCAGCCAGTGCTTCGGTTTTTTCTTCCCGGACGCTGTTGAGGTAATTGGGATTCACCACGCAGAGATCTCTGCCGTTGAAGCAGATGGTGTTGGTGGAGAATCGTGCCCCTGCTGAGTTCAGCACCACCCAGCTTTTGCGATTTTCATCCCAGAGGCTCATGCTCACGGGCGTGTCGCTGATGCGAATCTTCTGCACCTGTTTGCCGATCCGGTGGGTGTAGATCGTGGTGTCGCCTTCATCGATGGCCTCAACCACGCAGGGTTGGGCGGGGCCACCCTTGATTGAGCAGCTGGTTTCCAGCTTGTACAGGGTCTGGCTACGTGCCTCGGCAGGCCCGGCCGACAGCCCCGCCACCAGGGCGGCACTGATCAGGGATGAAGCTCCGGCGAGCAGGCCGATTCGGTGCACCGTTGGGTTTCTGAGTTGCATGAAGAGACAATCCCTGATGCGCAAGGGAAGCTTTCTCATCGTGTTGCTGGGGAGGCCGGTTGGCTGCGGCGCTGTTGCATTCGGCTACAAAACGCCCCCCTGCAGAAGTGACGCACCGCTATTTGTGCAAATGCGAAAGACATGATGCAAGGTGAACGGCCCCCGGGTGGCCAGCGCTTGCGCAAAAGAGAATCGATTGCAATAAGATGATGGGGTTGCTGGCCCTGGGCAGTGCCCGCCAGGCGTGTCTTCCGAGATGAGCGAACCGCGATGAGCAAGCCGGTTGGATCCCAGGCTCCAGAGGGAGCAGCCCCCGCCCGCGCTCTGCTGCAGGTGGCCAAGAAAAAGGGCTGCAAGCAGCAGAAGTGCTCCAAGTGGAAGGGCGGCAAGTGCCGCTGCGGCCGCGACTGAGCGTCAGTCGTGCCGTTCCAGGCTGGGCACCAGGGCCAGGGAGGCCGCCAGGCCGAACAGCATGATCAGCAGGGCCGGGCCCATCGCCGCCCCCACCCGCTCGTCGCTCGCGTACTGGAACACCCGCACCGCCAGGGTGTCGAAGTTGAATGGCCGCAGCGCCAGGGTGATCGGCAGTTCCTTCACCACGTCCACGTAAACCAGCAGGGCTCCCACCAGCAGGGGGCCCCGCAGCAGCGGCAGGTGCACGCGGCGCAGCACGTCCCACCAGGTGCAACCCAGACTGGTGGCGGTTTCATCCATACTCGGCGGGATGCGCTCCAGGGCGGCATCGAGGCCCTGCTTGCTCACGGTGAGGAAGCGGTTGCCATAGCCCCAGATCAGCAGCAGCAGGGGGCTGATTCCAAGGGGCCCGCTGAACACGATCAGCCCCAGGGCCAGCACGCTGCCGGGCACGGCATAGCCCAGGCCGGCGATCCAGCTCAACTGACGCACCAGGGCGCCTGGCCGCCAGCGCACACAGATGGCTAACAGCAGGGCAGCAGCTGCGGTGATCACGGCGGCGCCCACCGCCAGGGCCACACTGCGCCCGGCCAGTTGGGCCAGCTCGCCGAGTGGTTCGGCCCGCAGGTTTGGCCAGCCCTGCTGGATCCATAGAGCCGGGATCGCTAAGGCGCTGAGGGGAGGCAGCAGGCAGACCAGCTGGGCCAGGGCCGCTCGCCAACCCCTCAGCACCCAGCCCCGGTCGACGCTGCTGGCGCCCTCCAGATTCCAGCGTCTGCTGCGGCGCCGCAGCAGACGTTCGGCAGCGATCAGCACCGCCACGATCGCCAGGGCCACCAATGAAAGCAGCGCCGCGCCCTTGGGATCACCCTCCACCTGCCAGCGATCAAGGATGCCGGCCGAAAGGCTGGGCACGCCCAGCAGGCGCACCGCCCCCAGTTCATTCACCACTTCCATCGCGCTGAGGGCGACGCCCGCCCCGATCGCGGGCAGAGCAATCGGCAGGCAGATGCGAAAGAAGCCCGCCCAAGGCCCCACCCCCAGACTGCGGCTGGCGTCCAACAGACGATGGCCGCTGGCTGAGAAACTCTCCGTGCTCAGCAGGAACACATAGCTGTAATTGGCCAGGGTGAGCAGGAGCACCGCCCAGCCCAGGCCGTGGATGCGCAGGCCCTGGTAGCTCCCCCAGTCGATCAGGCTGGCCGCCAGCAGGTATGCGGGAAACGCCATCGGTACCAGTTGGGCACTGCGCAGCCAGCGGCGGCCGGGAAAACGGCAGGACGCGGTGATCCAGCCGATGGCCGTTCCCAGCACCGCCCCGAGAATCCCCTCGCCCAGCACGAGCAGCAGGGTGCCACGGATCTGCTCAGCCCCGCTGATGCCCAGCCCCAGGGGGCTGGGCTGGGTCGCGAAGAGGGCATCCCAGAACAGGGCCAGCAGGGGCACCAGAGCCAGCAGGCCGATGCCGAGGGCTGCCGCGATCAGCCCCCAACGGCCCTTGCCGGCGGCTGGGGGGACTGCTGCGAGGTTGGGTGCGGGACGCGCCGTTGAATCCATCGCAGTTGCGGCCGAGGCTCCGGTTTACTTCCAGCCAGCCTGTTCCATCAGCTGCACGGCTTCCCGGTTGCGCTGGCCGAGCTGCTGGATTGTGACCGGAGAGGCCTTGAATGTGCCGAAACGCTGCAGGGTGGGATTGTTACCCCATCCCTTGACTGGGTACTCGTTGTTCGCGCCGGCGTAGCCCTCGCCGGCCGTGGGTGAAGAGAGGAATTCCAGCAGCTTGCGGGCTCCTTCCGGATTGCCCGCGTTGCGGGTGACGCCGCCGCCGGTGACGTTCACGTGGGTGGGACTGGGCCACACCACCCGCACCTTCTGGGCCAGCGCCTTGTCTGCGGCGTTGTCGGAGGTGAGCAGCCGGGCCAGGTAGTAGGTGTTGGCCACGGCCGCGCCACACTGGCCCTGGCCCACCGCCCGCACCATGGTGGTGTCGGAGGTGAAGAACGGCTGTTTCACATTGGCCACCATGCCTTTCAGCCAGCGCTCGGTGGTGGCCCGGCCGGCCCGCTGCAGCACATCGGCGGTGAGCGACTGGCTGTAGACGCTCGAGCGATCACGCATGCAGAGCTTGCCCTTCAGTTCAGGCCGCGCGAGATCGCCGTAGGTGCGAATCAGCTTGGCGTTCACCAGGGCTGGATTCACCATCACAGGCCGTGCCCGGCGGGTGAGCGCGAACCATTGGCCGCCGGGATCGCGCAGGTTGGCCGGCACGTCGAGGCTCAGGGCCGCCGATTGGATCGGGCGGAACAGGTTCAGCTCCTTGGCTCTCTGCAGCCGGGCCGCATCCACCGTGATCAGCACGTCAGCGGGACTCTTGGCCCCCTCGCGCCGCAGCCGCTCGATCATTTCATCGTCCTTGCCTTCAATGAGATTCACCCGGATGCCCGTCTGGCGGGTGAACTGGGCATAGAGCTCCTTGTCGGTGTTGTAGTGCCGGCCCGAATACACATTCACCTGCTGGGCGCGGCTCTGGGCCTGCACCGCTGTGCTGATGGAACCCAGCAGGCCCAGGCTGCCGGCGGCAGCAATGCCAAGGCGGAATGCCCTGGAGTTGAACAGGGATTTGACCATGATTGGGGAGGAAGTGGAAGGAACAAACCCGTGGACCGATCGCCATCGGCCCACGGGGAATGGGCTATGGGTGTGGGAGGAGGATGAACGGGATCCGCCAGGCGCTCTGGCTCCGGATCAGAAGCGGAAGGTGGTCTGGATCACGCCGCCAAACGCGTCGTTGAACCTGTTGGTGGACGGTTCGTTGGCGTAGAAGATGGCCGGGGTGATGGTGATGTTGTCGGTCACCCGGAAGCGGTAGAACAACTCGTAGAGCATCGAGTTGTTGTCGCCACCGGTGAAGGGGGGCTGACCGATGGCAAAGCCGGCGGCATTGCCCGCCCAGCCCACATCGCTCCACTGCAGACCGGCCATCCAGGACTGGGAATTATCCAGCCCCCCGCTGGCCCAGTTGTAGCCGTAGCCCAGGCTGATCGAGGGGATCCAGCTGCTCTCGATCGGGCTCCAGTAGCCGGCGATTGACAGGCTGTTGCTGTCGCCGCCATCGGGCACTCGGCTGCTGAAGTTGGCATTGCGCAGGCTGGAGTTCTGGGAGCCGTAGCGATAGCCCAGGGCCACACCCCAGTTGGTGCTCCTCAGGCCCAGCTGGGTGAGGGCGCTGATGCCACTCTCCGAGCTGAAGGCACCGATGCTGGAGTCGGCGAACCCTGTGTTGGCAACGTAGTTGAGGTCAAAGGTGACGTAGGGGTTGCCCTTGTCCACCTGCTGGCGCCAGCTCAGGCCCGCGCCCGCGCCGGTGGCCTTGTTGTAGGTGCCGGAGGCGCCTGCCAGGCCGAAGTAGTCGAGGATGTCCGACTTGTAGGCGCTGGGGATGAAGGAGAGCATCTCGGTGTTGCGCACCAGGGCGCCCACGGTGAGATTGACGCTCTCGCCCACCGGGAAGCGGTAGAAGAGACGGTCGATCACCACGCTGTCGCCTGTTCCGGTGGCCTTGTCGAGGGCAAAGATGCCCTCACGGAAGGGAAGGCTGGAGAAATTGCCGGCGCGCAGGCGGGTGCGCAGCAGGTCCTTGCCGCTGAAGCTGGTGTCGAAGCTCAGGCGAGCGTCGTAGTTGAAGGTGGTCTTGTCTGGATCGCTGGGGCGGGTGCCGTCGCTGTTGAGCCGTGGGCTGTTGAAGTCGGGTGAGCCGGCCAGGATGAAGCTCACCTCACCGCGCAGTTTGGTGGTGGTGGAGAACTGCTGGGCCTCCAGGGTCTTCACCTTGGATTCGAGACCATCCACGCGGCCCTTGAGCACGGCGAGTTCCTTCTCGAACTCGGCCATCAGGCGCTT
>JBIIDV010000044.1:0-21460 GCA_044238185.1 Prochlorococcaceae cyanobacterium
CCGAACGGGCCTGTGCCGTGCTCGCCGCCGAACTTGGCGCCGCCAGCCACAAGCTCACCAGCTTCCGCCGGGAAACCCCGGCCGCCATCGCCGACAGCGAACGGGAGCCGGTCCTGGCGGCCTGAGGCCCAGGGCGAAAGCACCAGGCGGAGGTGATCGGCGACACCTCCGCCTGGTGGAACTCTGCCCAGCATGGGCCAGGCGCCATGCTCGGATTGTGCAGGACTCCCTGGCCCATTACCTGCAGGCCATCGCCCGCTACCCCCTGCTCACACCGGCCCAGGAGATCATCCTGGCCAAGCAGGTGCGGGCCTTGCCCGAACTGAAGCTCCGCAGCCTGCAGGAGCTCACGCCCCCGCTCAAGCGGCGGATCATGGCCTGCGAGCGGGCCAGGCAGCGGATGGTGAATGCCAATCTGCGCCTGGTGGTGACCCTGGCCAAGCACTACCGGGCCGAGCACCTCAGCCTCCAGGACCTCATCCAAGAGGGAAACATGGGGCTGATGCGGGCGGTGGAGAAATTTGATCCCACCCTCGGCTACCGCTTCTCCACCTACGCCACCTGGTGGATCCGCCAGGCGATCAGCCGGGCCATCGCCGACAAGGACCGCACGATCCGGATCCCCGGCCACACCAATGCCCTGCTACGCAAGGTGCGGCAGACAGCGGAACACCTGCAGCGCTCGGGCTTGAACAATCCTTCCCTCACCCAGATTGCGCTGGAGGCCGAACTGGATGTGGAGGCGGTGAGCAAGTCGCTGTTGCTCACCCGCAAGGTGTCCTCCCTCGACAAGCCCAGCCCCGGGAACGACGGGCCGCTGCTGGGGGACGCCCTGGCCGCCGATCACCAGGATGCCTATGACCAGCTCCATCGGCTGAGTGCCCTGGATCAGGTGCGCCACCGGCTCGATTGCCTCACCCCCCAGGAACGGCTGGTGGTGGAGAGGCGCTTTCTCTGCGCGTTGCCGCCATCCCTGCAGGAGATGAGCGATGAGCTGGGGATCTCCCGCGACATGGTGAGGGCCCTGGAAAAGCGGGCGATCCGGCGACTGCGCCAGGAACTGCGCCGCCTCTCCCCAGCCTGAGCAGAAGGTGAGGTTCAGTCGTCGAGCAGATTGCCCCGGCTGCCCTTGAGGTCTTTCCAGAGCTTGCGGATCTCGGCATAGGCCTCTTCCTGGCTCAGCTTGCCATTGCTCTGCAACCCCACCAGCAAGCCCACCCGCTCGGCGAACGACTCCAGATTCTGGTGGAACATCAAGCGCTGGGGCGTCCAGTCTGGAGCTCTGTAGGAGGAATGGGCCTCCATCGGAGAACGGGTTGGTGACCCCGGGGCACCAACGTCCCCAGAGGGCTCACCAGGCTGGAAATCGCCAGGGGATGCCGACATGCAGAAGGTCTACGGGAATGCCTGAATCCCGCCACAAGCGAAGCCCGACCATAGCCAGCGGGCATTAAGAACAGATGAAGGGGTGGGCGCCGTGGCCAGGAACACCGGCCAGGGGTGCAGAGGGCCACCGACAGCGGCGGGAAACCTGCTCAGGATCAGCATCCTTGTGTTTCAGGCCAACCCATGGCCCAACCTGCGACCCGGCCGGCCCTGCTCCCGGATCTGCTGCTCTGCCTGTTGCTGCAGGCCGCCATTGTGGGAAGTGGTCAGATTGTCGATCGCTGGATCGCCCCCGAACCGCCGTGCTGCGTCCAACCCCGGCCACTCTGATCTCCCGACTGCTTGAGGAGCGTCCAGCCAACCTTCCCAGCCATCTCTATGTGACGGGCGGGCGACCGCTCAGCCAGTTCTGCGCCGTGGTGCTGGAACCGGATGGCCCCCGACTGGAACACCTGCAGCGACCGGAACAGCTGGCCAGGATCCTCGACCTGGGGCGCCCCCTGTGGCTGCGGGTGATGGGACTCGGCCAGCCCGAGACCATCGGTGCGATGCTCATCGAGCTGGGGGTGCCGGCGGCCCTGCTGCCGCCCCTGCTGGAGATCCCCCAACGGCCGCGGGTGGATGCGGTGGACAACGCCCTGCTGGTGGTGCTGCACCGCCTCAGCTTTGCCCGCGACCCCTCCCACCTGATCAGCAGTCAGCTGGGGCTGCTGCTGCTGCCGAATCTGTTGGTGAGTTTCGAGGAGAGCCACCATGGCGATGCCTTCCCCGAACTGCTCGACTGGCTGCGATCGCGGGTGGGCAGCGGTGACCAGCGCGACCTGGCCAACATCATGCACCTGCTCATCGACGACGTGCTCGATGAACTCCATCCGATGCTGGAGCAGATCGCCAACCGGCTCGACGATCTCGAATCGGCCGCCCTGCGGGATCCCAAGCCGAAACTGCTCACGCGCACCTTCGGTCACCGCAGCAACCTGCGCCGGATCCGTGGTCAGATCTGGCCATTGCGCCACCAGATCAAGATGGTGCTGCGCCAGGGGCAGGACCTGCTCGGCGCCGAGGCCTGGGCGGGCTTCACCGAGATGGGCGAACTGGTGGAGTTGCTGTTCGGCAACTGCGAGCTGTTGCGGCACCAGTGTGACGCCATCACCCAGGCCTACGCGGCCAGCGTGGGCAACCGCATGAACCAGGTGATGAAGACCCTCACCATCCTCACCAGCATCTTTGCGCCGCTCACCTTCATCGGCGGCATCTACGGCATGAACTTCGAGGACATGCCCGAACTGAAATGGCGCCTGGGCTACGTGTACGCCCTCACCCTGATGGCCGCCATCGCCGCCATCCAGGCTTGGTGGCTGTGGCGACGCGGCTGGTTTGAGGACTGGACCACACCGCGCTGAAAGCAGCACGCCTGCTGCACAACCTGGCCTTAACCGGCGAGACGGCGACGACGCTGCAGAGTTGAACAAGGCCCCCGCGAAGGCAGAGCGTCCCCTTGAGCCAGCTGATCAGCAATGGCGCCCATGTGCATGGACTGCTGCAGGCCCACTGCAAACGAATGGTGGCGCTGCAGGGCCCGGTGCTGCGCGACAGGGACGCGGAACCACTGCATCAGCTGCGGGTGACCATGCGCAAGCTGCGCGCCACCCTGGCCCAGTTCGGCCCCTGCCTGGTGCTGCCGGCGGAGATCAATGACCGTCGCCTGGCCAAAACCGTGCAGAGGCTCGGCGTAGCGAGGGATCTGGATGTGCTGCGCGAACGCCTCGATGGGGTGCTGCTGCCCCAGCTCTCCCAGCAGGAACAGCAGCGGCTCAAACCGGTGCACCGCCAGCTGGCCCGGGAGCGGCGGCTGGCCGGCGAGCAGCTGGAGTCGGTGCTCAAGAGCAGCCGTCACCTGGAATTGATCGCCCAGCTGCAGAGCTGGCTCAAGCAGCCCCGCTACTCGGCCCTTGGGGACGCCCCGTTGCTGCACTGGATCCCGGAATGGGCCGTGCCCGGCAGCACCAACCTGATGCTGCACCCGGGCTGGTGGCTGGAGCTGGCGGGCCAGGATGCCGATACCCTGCACGACCTGCGCAAACAGCTGCGCAGCCTGCGCTACCGGCTGGAGAACATCGAAGCCTTCCTTGCCCCGGCAGGCCGCCAGTGGATTGCCAACCTCAAACAGGGCCAGAGCCTGCTGGGGGAGCTGAACGATCTGGAGGTCCTCCACAAAGCGATCCACGAGCAGAGCCCGGATGGGCTGGAGGCGACCCTGCCCCAGCTGGCCTGGCTGCTGGAACAGAACCGGCTGCATTGCTGGCGCCGCTGGCGCGAGCTCAGTGAGAGCCTCCATGATCTGCCCAGCCGACGCCGGCGGCTGGCGGCCCTGGCCAGGCCGAAACACAGGGCTTCCGGCTGGCCGGCAACGATCTGGCGCCGGGCCTTAATCGACTTTGCCGGCCGATTGCGCTAAGCAGCATGTTCGCTTTCGAACAGGATCGACCTGTGGCGCCCACCCCGATCTGGATGTTCACCGACGCGCGCCTCGCCGATCTGGGAGCCCTGCTGATCTTTCGCCACTGGCTGCGCTGCCAGCTGCAGGAGATGGCAGGCCTCAGGGATGAAGAGCTGTATCCCTTCCGACCGGAGCAGCAACAGGGTCCGGATCAGCGCCTCAGCCGGCTGTTCTTCTGAATTAGGAGCTGGGCATCAACCGCAGGGTCGGTAAGCGGCACACAACCCAGGCACTCGTATCCCTGAACACATCACCCCCGTGTCCTGCTCACTGGTGGCGGTTCAATGCTCACACCTACCTTCCGGGCGGCGCTTAGCGCTATCCCTATCGGTGTGAGGACCCGATGAAACCCTTCCAACAGCTGTTGCTGGCCCTGGCCGGCACGGGCCTGCTGGCTCCCCTGGCCGCCAACGCCCAGGACGCCACCGCCATCTCCAGTTCTGCTGCCATCAGCTCCTACATGGAGCAGCAGGACGTTGACCGCTTCCGCGCCTGGGAATCCCAGAACCAGGTCACCAGCGTCTCCCAGTTCTCCGACGTTCGCCCCACCGACTGGGCCTACCAGGCCCTCTCCAACCTGGTGGAGCGCTACGGCTGCGTGGCCGGCTATCCCGACGGCACCTTCAAGGGCCGCCAGGCCCTCACCCGCTACGAGGCGGCCGCCCTGCTCAACGCCTGCCTCGACCGCGTCACCGAGGTGACCGACGAGCTCAAGCGCCTGATGGCCGAGTTCGAGAAGGAACTCGCCGTGCTCAAGGGCCGCGTGGATGGCCTGGAATCCAAGGTGAAGACCCTGGAAGCCCAGCAGTTCTCCACCACCACCAAGCTGCGCGGTGAGGTGAGCTTCATCCTCGGCGGCACCCCCGACTTCGACAGCCCGAACCGCCTCAGCGACGGCAGCCGTCCAGCGCGCCCCGACCAGACCACCTTCAACTACGACGCTCGCCTGAGCTTCGACACCAGCTTCAGCGGCAAGGACCTGCTGCGCACCCGCCTGCGCGCCGGCAACTTCACCGCCCTGCCCTTCGGCAGCAGCAGCCAGATCTTCAAGCTGGACAAGGCTGAAGAAACCGACGACAGCGTCGTCATCGACCGCCTCTTTTACCGCTTCCCGGTGGCCAATGGCTTCAACCTCACCGTGGGTGCCCTGGCGCGAAACACCGAGATGCTGTCGTTCATCCCAAGCGCCTACAAGTCGGAGATCCTCGACTTCTTCCAGCTAGCCGGCGCCTCCGGCACCTACAACAAGGCCACCGGTGCAGCGTTGGGTGTGAGCTGGCGCCAGCAGGTGGAGAAGGGCAGTCCTTTCATCACCTTTGACGCCAACTACGTCGCCAGCGGTGGCTTCAACGACTCCACCATCGGTGCCTTCAGCTCCGACAGCGGCATCAACGCCCTGGCCCAGCTGGGCATCCGCGGCAGCAGCTGGGGCGCCGCCGTGGCCTACCGCTACGGCACCGAGGGTTCCCGCATCCGCGTGCCCAACTTCAGTCCTGGCACCGTGGGTGATGGCCAGAACACCAGCAGCGTGTCCATCGCCGGCTACTGGTCACCCCTGGATGCCGGCTGGGCGCCGTCGATCAGTGCCGGCTACGGCTACAACGGCGGTTCCGGTGGCTTCAGCGACTCCCAGTCGTGGATGGTGGGTCTGCAATGGAGCGATGTGCTCCTGAGCGGCAGCAGCGCTGGTTTTGCCTTCGGTCAGGCTCCCTTCACCAGCGAGGGCAGCACCGAAAGCTGGCTCTACGAACTGTTCTACAAGTTCCAGGCCACGGACAACATCTCCATCACCCCAGCGATCTTCTACGCCAGCGACTACCGCAACAACAGCGGTTACGGCACCTGGGGCGGCGTGATCCAGACCACCTTCCGGTTCTGATTCAGGGCCTCAGCGTCCACGTTTCGATCACTCACACACCCACCAGCCCCCTGCATGCAGGGGGCTTTTTTTGTCTGCAGGCAACCCGTCCTGAGCACCAAATTCCAACAAGGGAAATGGACTCAAATGAGGAACATCCAATCTTGACCAGCTCTTAACGCAGGCATAACGACTGGCCCAGTTGCCGGTTGCTAGACGGGTAACGATCCCCAACGGTTCGTCCATGACCTTCCCCAAGAAGGCCCTGATCATTTCCGGCATAACCCTTGCCGGCGCCGGCCTGATCGCCCCGGTTCTGGCCCAGGCCACCATCAGCGGCGCCGGTGCCACCTTCCCGGCCCCCTTCTACCAACGCGCCTTCTCCACCGCCAAGGGCGTGAAGGTGAACTATCAGTCGGTGGGCTCCGGCGCCGGCGTGCGCCAGTTCCTGGCCGGCACCGTGGACTTCGGCGCCACCGACGAACCGATCAAGCGTGATGAGGCCGCCAAGGTGAGTCGCGGCGTGGTGCAGCTCCCCGCCGTGGGCGGCACGATCGCCGTGGCCTTCAACAAAGCCGACTGCCCCAAGCTGCAGCTCACCCAGAAGCAGGCCGTGGACATCTTCCTCGGCAAGATCACCACCTGGGAGCAGCTGAAGTGCGGCAAGGGCAAGATCACGGTGGCCTACCGCTCCGATGGCAGCGGCACCACCTTCGCCTTCACCAACTCCCTCTCCGCCTTCTCTCCAGAGTGGAAGAGCAAGGTGGGTGAAGGCAAGGCCGTGAAGTGGCCCGTGGGCGTGGGCGGCAAGGGCAACGAGGGCGTGGCCGGCGTGATCCAGAACACCCCCGGCTCGATCGGCTACCTCAACCAGGCCTTCGTGAAGGGCAAGATCAAGGCTGCTGCCCTGCAGAACAAGGCAGGCAAGTTCGTGATGCCCAACCTCAAGGGTGGCGCTGCCGCGTTGAACAACATCAAGCTCGACGCCAACCTGGCCGGTGAAGATCCCAATCCCGCCGGTGCCGACAGCTACCCCATCTCCACCCTCACCTGGATCCTCGCCTACCAGCGCGGCAACGGCGCCAAGGCGCCCGCCGTCCAGGCGGCCATGAACCACCTGCTCAGCCCCGCCGCCCAGAACCTGGCCGACGACCTGGGCTACGTGCCCCTCAAGGGAGCCATTCTTAAGCAGGCCCAGGCGGCCGTGAAGAAGATCGGCAAGTGAGTTCGGCCGGTGCCCCTGGGGGCACTGCTCCAAGTCCATTGGACGTGCAAGCAGGGAGGCCCATGGCCTCCCTTTTTTTGCTTCTTAACCATTTCTTAGGACTGCGCTCCCCTCGCCCCCCTAAGTGTGGAGCGCTGCCACTACCGGTCCATGCCCCGAACGACTCTCCTTGCCACTGGCGCTGTCGTCGCAACCGCTCTGCTGGCCTCCGCCTGCGGCGGCGGTGGCGGCACCAACAAGCTGCCCACCATCAGCGGCGCCGGCGCCACCTTCCCCGCCGCCGCTTATCAGCGCTGGGCCCAGGACTATGCCGCTGAAACCGGCAATCAGGTGAATTACCAGTCGGTGGGGTCCGGCGCTGGCGTGCGCCAGTTCCTGGCCGGATCGGTGGACTTCGGCGCCACCGATGAACAGCTGGCTGATGAAGACTTCACCAAAGAAACAGCCGGCAAGCGCGGCGCCCTGCAGATCCCCATGCTGGGCGGCACCGTGCCGGTGGCCTACAACAACGCCAACTGCCCCGATCTGAAACTCACCCAGGCCCAGGTGGCCGACATCTTCCTGGGCAAGATCACCAACTGGAAGGATCTGGGCTGTCCTGATGGCCCGATCACGGTGGCCCACCGTTCTGATGGCAGCGGCACCACCTTCGCCTTCACCAATTCCCTGGCCTGCTTCTCTGAGGAGTGGAAGAACAAGGTGGGCGTGGGCAAGGCCGTGAGCTGGCCCGTA
This sequence comes from Prochlorococcaceae cyanobacterium, assembly GCA_044238185.1. Lineage (GTDB taxonomy): Bacteria > Cyanobacteriota > Cyanobacteriia > PCC-6307 > Cyanobiaceae > NIES-981. The sequence continues at coordinate 7,702 of JBIIDV010000044.1, forward strand.
GGCGTGGGCGGCAAGGGCAATGAGGGGGTTGCCGGCGTACTTACCAACACCCCTGGATCAATCGGCTATGTGAACCAGGCCTTCGTGCGGGGACCCATCAAAGCAGCGGCACTCCAGAACAAGGAGGGCAAGTTCGTGGTGGCCGATGAAAAGAGCGGTGCCGCTGCCCTCAACGGCATCACCCTCAATGAGCGGCTTGGCGGCGAAGACTGCAACCCCGCCGGTGCGGAGAGCTTCCCGATCGCGGCCTTCACCTGGATCCTGGCTTACGAGAGCGGCTACGGAGCCGAGAAGGCCGAGGCGATGCGCACATTCCTGAAGTGGTCGCTGCAGGAAGGGCCCCAGGCCACCGCCGCCGAGTTGGGCTACGTGCCCCTCAAGGGCGAGGTGCTCAAGCGCGCCCTCGCCGAGATCGAAAAGATCAAGGAGTGATCACCTGGGCCGCGCCCTGGTGCAGCTGTAGCCCAGCTGCACCAGGGCCAGCCCCCCAGCCAGACTCACGGCCAGCACCAGGAGGGCATCCAGGGGCTGGCCGTTTTCGATGGCCCGCACCAGCTCCAGCATCCAGCTGGAGAACGTGGTGAGCGAACCGCAGAAACCGATGCCGCCCCAGAGGTAGAGCCGGGTCCGGCCTGGGGGCTGGGCCAGCAGCATGCCGATCAGCAGGCAGCCGATCAGGTTGGCCAGCAGATCGGCGCCGGTGAGGGCCCGCAGGCTGCCCCCACTGGCCTGGGCCACCTCTTCCAATTGCCAGCGCAGCAGGGCGCCGGGGACGGCGCCGCCTGCCACCAGGGCCAGATCCCGCAACTCACGGCGCAACGGCTGGTTCACGGCTGATGCCCCAGCAGCAGCCCCAGCTTGAGCGCGGTCAGGCCGGCCAACACCGAGCCGCCAGCCAGCAGCGCGGCCTCGCGCCAATTCCCCTGACGCAGCAGGACATGCAGCTCGCCAATGAAGCTGGAGAAGGTGCTGAAGCTGCCGAAAAAGCCCGTGCCGATCAACAGCAGCAGCCGCTGGGCCGCCACGCCGCAACTCTGCTCCAGGCCCACCACCAGGCCCAGGGCGAAAGCGGCGATCACATTCACCAACAACGTGCCCCAGTGCTTGCGGGGCAGCATCGGCTCGAGGCGGTTCACCACGCGAAAGCGCAGCCAGGCGCCCGGCACGGCACCGATCGACACCAACAGGGCGGCGCTGGCCTGACTCATGGGGCGGCCTGGAGCGGAGGGGTCTGGGGAGACTGCTGCGCTGGCAACAACACCCGATCAGCCACCAGGCTGCTCAGCCAAGCTCCCAGCGGGGCGGTGGTGAGGATGCTCAGCACAGCCACCGCCAGGATGGTTTCCCCGGGGGCGGTGGGCAGCCCTGCCGCCTGCATGGTGAGCAGGGGCATGGCGCCAATCGCCGCCTGCACGGTGGCCTTGGGCAGGTAGGCCACGGTCACGAACAGGCGTTCGCCGCTGGTGAGGCCACTGCGCAGCAGGCAGAGCAGCACGGCTCCGCTGCGGGTTACCAGGCCAAGCCCAAGCACCGCCAGCCCGGCCAAACCACTGCGCCAGGCCACCCCCAGATCCACCTGGGCTCCTACCAGGGTGAACAGCACCAACTCGGCAAACACCCAGATCGAGGCCAATTTGGCGGCGATCGGCCCCGCCAGGGCCGGGCGCAGCTCCAGCAGCACCACCCCCAGGGCCATCGCGGCCACCAGGCCAGTGAACGGCACCAGCCCGTTGATGCTCTCCTGCAGGCGCAGCAACAGCAGCGACAGGGCCAGGATCAACAGCACCTGGCGGTTGGCCTGGGGACGAAAGCGCTCGATCCAACGGATCAACAACCAGCCGAGCCCAACTCCCACGAGCGCTCCCAGTACCAGAGCCAACGGCAGCCGCAACACCTGCAGCGGCAGATCCCTGCCCTGGGCCACCAGCAACCCGAGCAACACGCCATTCACCACGATCACGGCGATGTCATCGAGGGAGGCGGCTGCCATCACCATCTGGGGGATGGCCTTGGCGGTGCCGCGGCCCTGTTCGATCAGGCGCAACATCAGCGGCACCACCACCGCCGGCGATACCGCGGCGATCACCGAACCAAGCAACCCGGCCTCCAGCCAGCTCAAGCCCAGCAGGGGCTGGGCCACCAGGCTGATCGTGAGCCCCTCCACCGCCGCTGGAATCCAGGCCAGCAGCAGCACCCGCCACCCCACCTGCCGGAGCGTGCCGAGGTTGAGGCCGAAGCCCACCCGCAGCAGGATCACCACCAGGGCCATCTGGCGCAGGTCACCGCTGAGGGCCAGCAGCCTGGGATCGATCCAGTCCAGCCCCGACTGGCCCAGGGCCAGGCCAACGGCCAGCATGCCGATCAGCCCCGGCACCCCCAGGCGGCGGAACAGCCCATCAGCCAACAGGCCCAGGATCAGCAACTCGGCCAGGCCAAAGCTGAACATCGTTTGCCCGAGTCAGGCCCCAACTGTTGCAGCCGAACGGGTCCACACCAAGCCTTAACCAACAAATCCAGTTGATTGACCAGTCTGAGACGGTTCTACCCCGTTGCCACCAGCCCCATGGCTGCCAAGCGTTTCGCTGCTCTGGCTCCCCTCCTCCCAGCCTTGGCCGCCCTCCTGGCGGCCTGCGGATCCAATGCACCCCAGAGTGCCGCCCCGATCAGCATCAGTGGCTCCAGCACCGTGTTCCCGATCATCGAGCGGGCGGTGGAGGCATACCGTAAAACTGAGCGGGGCCGGGGAGTGGAGCTGCAGCTCAGCGAGGTGGGAACCAGCGGCGGCCTGCGCCAGTTCTGTGCCGGCGAGATCCCGATCGCCAACGCCTCGCGGCCGATCAGCAGCAAGGAACTGAAAGCCTGCGCTGAAAACGGCATCACCTTCATCGAGCTGCCCCTGGCCTTCGATGCCCTCACCGTGGTCGTGAACAGCGGCAACGACTGGGCCTCGGAGATCAGTACCGGCGAACTGGCCCGCACCTGGAACAAGGAGGCCCAGGGCAAGGTGAAGAACTGGAAACAGATCAACCCCGCCTGGCCCGACCGGCCCCTGCGCCTCTGTGCCCCTGGTACTGATTCCGGCACCTTCGACTACTTCAACGAGGCGATCAACGGCAACAAGGCCAACGCCCGCACCGACGTGGAGAGCAGTGAAGACGACAACGTGCTCGTGGCCTGCGCCGCCGGCGACCCCAACGCCATGGCCTACTTCGGCTTCGCCTACTACCAGGCCAACGCCGAGCGGCTCAAGGCCCTGGCGATCGCCAACGGCGATGGTGCCGTGGCCGTGCTGCCGTCGGTGGAGAACGCCCAGAACGGCAGCTACAAACCCCTCTCCCGGCCCCTGTTCATCTATGTGAACGACAAGGAGATGAGGGCCAACGATGAGATCCGCGGATTTGTGGGGTTCGCGGTGGGCAACGGCCTGCAGTTGGTGGACCAGGCGGGCTACATCCCCCTGCCGGCCGACACCTACCGGCTGGTGGAATCGAAGCTCTACCGCCACATCCTCGGCACCTCCTTCGGCGGCGACCTGCCAGTGGGCCTCAGCATCGGTGAGGCCCTGCGCCGCAGCTTCGACGACACCCGCAAGCCAGAGTTCCGCTAGGAGGCGGCGGCCAACTGCCGTGGTGGGGTGGGCAGCCGCAGGCTCACCAGGGCAGCCAGCCCCACCAGCAAGGCCGAGGCCCACAAACAGGCCTGGATTCCCGCCAGCAGGAAGAGAGCGCCGGAGAGCAGGGTGCCCACCAGCCGCCCGGCGGCGTTGGCCATGTAATAGAAGCCAACGTTCAGGCTCACATCTTCAGCCTCGGTATAGGCCAGGATCATGTAGCTGTGGATCGAGGAATTCATGGCAAACACCACCCCGAACACCGCCAAACCCACCACCACGGTGAGGCCCGGATTGCCCACCTCGCGCCAGAGGGTGATCGCCATCAGGGCAGGGATCGCCGTGAGCAAGGCAGCCCAGAACTGCACGGCACTGGGTCCAGGTGGGCGGGTCTGGCCCCAGGCGCGCCGCAGGCTCGGTGCGGTTCCCTGCACGATCCCGTAGCCGATCACCCACAGGCCCATGAAGCCGCCCACCTCCCAGTAGCGCCAGCCCAGGGCCGCCTGCAGGAAGACCGGCAGGGCCACCACAAACCACACATCACGGGCGCCAAAGAGGAAGAAGCGGGCCAGGGAGAGCACGTTGATGCCTTCGCTCTTGGAGAGCAGCGCGGTGAAACCAGGCTTCTGCTTCATCCGGCCGATGTCACCCGGGAGCACCAGGGTGAGCAGGAAGGCCAGAAACAGCCCGGCCGCCATCGCGCCCACGGCGGCGTTGAAGCCGATCGTGGCAAGCAGCAGGCCGCCGAGGAAGAAGCCCACGCCCTTGAGCGCGTTCTTCGAGCCGGTGAGGATCGCCACCCACTTGAACAGCTGACTTTCGCCCTGGCTGTGATCGTCGGGGGTTTCCTGCACCACAGTTTTGATGGCGCTCTTGGCGCTCATCTTGTTGAGATCCTTGGCGATGCCGCTGATCGCCTGGGCCACCATCACGTAGGCCACGCTCCACCACTTGGGCCAGCTGTCGGCCACCGGGATCAGCATCAGCAGGGCCGCCACCTGCATCAAGGTGCCGCACCAGAGGGTGAGGCGCAGACCAAAGCGGGCCCCCAGCCAACCGCCGTAGAGGTTGGTGATGATCCCGAAAAATTCGTAAAAGAGAAACAGAAAGGCGATCTCCAGGGTGCTGTAGCCGAGCTCGCGGAAGTGGAACACCACGAGCATGCGCAGGGCGCCGTCGGTGAGGGTGAAGGCCCAGTAGTTGGCTGTCACGATCGCGTATTGCTGGAGGGCGCTGAGCGGCTGCCGGGCTGTGCGTGCGCCCATCACTTGCCCTCCAAAGCCGCCACGTGGCAGGCCAGATCGGCCATACGGCAGCTGTACCCCCACTCGTTGTCGTACCAGGCGTACACCTTGAGCTGGGTGCCGTTCACCACCATCGTGGAGAGGGCATCCACGATCGAACTGCGGCTGTCGTTCACGTAGTCGACCGACACCAGCGGCCGGGTTTCATAGCCGAGGATTCCCTGGAGCGGGCCTTTCGCTGCAGCCTCAAAGGCGGCGTTCACCTCCTCCACAGTGACGCTGCGCTCCAGTTCGAACACCGCATCGGTGAGCGAGGCATTCAGCAGTGGCACCCGCACAGCGTGGCCGTTGAGCTTGCCCAGCAGCTCGGGGAAGATCATGCCGATCGCCTTGGCCGAGCCGGTGGTGGTGGGGATCAGGCTCTGCATGCAGGAGCGGGCCCGGCGCAGGTCGCTCTTGAAGCTGTCGATCACCACCTGGGTGTTGGTCACATCGTGCAGGGTGGTGATCGAGCCGTGGCGGATGCCGAACTGCTCGTGCACCACCTTCACCACCGGCGCCAGGCAGTTGGTGGTGCAGGAGGCGGCGGTGATCACCCGGTGGCGGGCCGGCTCATAGAGGCTGTGGTTGATGCCGAACACGATGTTGAGCACCTCCTCGCCGGCCACGGCCCCCTTCACCGGGCAGGCCACGATCACCCGCTGCACGCCCAGCTCGGCGATGTAGGGCTCCAGGGCCTCGGGCGTTTTGATCTTGCCGCTGCACTCCAGCACCAGCTCCACGCCGGCATCACGCCAGGGCACCGAGGCCGGATCGCCGAGCTGGGAGCAGGAGATGGGCTGCGCGTCCACCTCGATGCCGCTGGCGGTGGCCGCCACGGCCCGGTCCCAGCGGCCGTGCACCGAGTCGAATTCCAACAGGTGGGCCGCCGTGGCGGCATCGCCAGCCTTGTCGTTGATGTGCACCAGCTCGATGCCGGGCCGGCCCCACAGGGCCCGGAACACCAGACGGCCGATGCGGCCGAAGCCATTGATGCCCACGCGCATGGGAAAGATTGCAGCTGCAGCCATTCTCTGATCAAGCCAAGTTGATGGGTCTTATGGCCGGGTTAAGGCGCGGACGCCCCGGCAGATTGCATCAACTAGAATTGATTAATAGAGAAGCTCTGCGCCTGTGCCCCTCGCTCCCCCGCCCCTGCAGTCAGGCCAGGCCCGCCAGCTGCTCAAGGCCCTGGCCGATCCGATCCGCCTGCAGGTGATCGAGGCCCTGGGCCAGGGTGAGCGCTGCGTGTGCGAGCTCACCGAGGAGCTGGGGGTGGCCCAGTCGAAGCTGTCGTTTCACCTCAAGGTGCTCCGGGAGGCCGGCCTGCTGGCCGATCGTCAGAGCGGCCGCTGGGTGTACTACCAACTCCAGCCGGAGGCGCTTGAGAGCCTGCGGGGTTGGCTGGCGGGCCTGGCCGCCGGCTGCACCGCCCCCGCCCACCCCTGCTGCTGAGCCCTTCCCCTGAACCCGAATCCTGATGGGCATCTTTGAGCGTTTTCTGAGCCTGTGGGTGGCGCTGGCAATCGTGGCCGGTGTGGCCCTGGGGGCCCTGTTCCCAGATGCGGCGGCGGCGATCGAGGCTCTGCAGGTGGCGCGCATCAACCTGCCGATCGCCCTGCTGATCTGGGGAATGATCTACCCGATGATGCTGGCGGTGGATTTCGGCTCGATCGCCGACCTGCGCCGTCAGCCCAAGGGCCTGATCGTCACCGTGGCGGTGAACTGGCTGATCAAACCGCTCACGATGACCGCCATCGCCTGGCTGTTCATCCGCGGCCTGTTCGCCGCCTGGATCCCCGCCGCCATGGGCGACCAGTACATCGCCGGCATGATCTTGCTGGGGGTGGCCCCCTGCACGGCGATGGTGTTCGTGTGGAGCCGGCTGAGCAACGGCGACCCCAACTACACCCTGGTGCAGGTGGCGATCAACGACCTGATCATGGTGTTCGCCTTCGCGCCGATCGCCGCCCTGCTGCTGGGGGTGAGCGATGTGCTCGTGCCCTGGGACACCCTGATGACAGCCGTGGGCCTGTTCGTGGTGGTGCCCCTGGTGGCGGGCTGGCTCACCCGCGTGCTGCTGGGCCGGGGTGGCGGCTCGCCCGGGCGGATCGAGCGGCTGGAACAGCGGCTCAAGCCCCTGGCGATCGTGAGCCTGATCGCCACCGTGCTGCTGCTGTTCCTGGTGCAGGCCGGCGCCATCCTGGCCAACCCCCTGGCGATCGTGCTGATCGCCATCCCCCTGATCCTGCAGACCTACCTGATCTTCTGGATCACGGCCCAGTGGATGCGCGTCTGGCGCCAGCCGCCCGGGATCGCCGCCCCCGGGGCAATGATCGGCGCCTCCAACTTCTTCGAGCTGGCGGTGGCGGTGGCCATCAGCCTGTTCGGCCTCAACTCCGGCGCCGCTCTGGCCACCGTGGTGGGCGTGCTGGTGGAGGTGCCGGTGATGCTCTCGCTGGTGGCGATCGCCAACCGCAACCGGGGGCTGTTCCCGGTTCAAGATAGGTGAGCGAAGCGCACCGCCCTACACCATGACCGAAGCTTCCCTCCCCTCACTGCGACCCAGCGAGGCAAACGCAAAATCGAAAGCCCCTGGACGGCCCCTGGCCCGCAAGGGCCCCTGGGAGCGGGCGCGCACACGGCTCTCAAAACTCATAGGTGGGCTGCTACTGGTGGCGGCTGGCCTGACCGAAAGCAACTGGGAGCCGCAGCACAACACTTTCGCGACCTTCCTATACGCCCTCGGCCTGGTCATAGTGGCCGTTGCATCTTCCGGGAGGATCTGGTGCTCCTTCTATTTATCAGGACGTAAGGACAGCGAACTCACGACGCTAGGCCCGTATTCGCTCTGCAGAAATCCCTTGTACTTCTTTAGTTCGCTTGGAGTGATCGGCATTGGCTTCTGCACCTAGACATTGACCATTCCGGCAATATTCGCCTTGATTTTCGCCATCTATTACCCCAGCATCATTGCCCGCGAAGAACAACGCCTGCTGCACATCTTTGGCGCTGCTTACCAGCGCTACCTCCAGGGAGTACCCCGTTTCTTTCCCTCCTTCAGCCAATTCCAGGAACCGCAGACCTGGAATGCATCCCCAGTGCTTTTCCGCAAACACGTGATCAACGACACGATCTTCATTTGGCTGGCCGCGGTGCTGGAGCTGATCGAAGCACTTCGGGAAGCCGGAACGGTCCCACACCTTCTGAATCTTTGGTGACCCCCCGGTGGTTTCCCGGCCGCTGTCAAGCAAGCAAGACACCAGCAGCAGGGTCAACCCATCCATAGCCTTCAGCCAAATGGGCTCCTCCATGGCTTCCGGACCCTCTCTGTGGAAGGCCTGCGGACCGGCGGCCCTGCCCCTGCTGCTGCTCTCCCTGGCGGTGTTCACCGTGGGGTTTGAGCGCTGCGGGTTCTGGTGGCGCTGGTGGTGGCGGGAGCGCCGCCCCTGGGCCGAACTCAGACTGCAGCTGGAGACCTGCCCATCCGCCCAGGCCAGGGCTCACCTGCTCAGCCGGCAGCAACGGGCCATGGCCTGGGGTGAACCCCTCCTGCAGGCCACCCAGATCCTTGCCCCCATGCTGGGGCTTGTGGGCACCACCGCCGGGCTGATGGCGGTGCTGCGCAGCCTCGGCAGCCAGTTGCTGCTGCCGCCCAGCGCTCCGCTCGCCGGTTATGCCGATGTGCTTCTGCCCACCCTGATCGGCCTGCAGCTGGCCCTGTTGGCCACGGCCCTGCTGCTGCTCAACCAGAGCCTGCGCCGCTGGCAGCTCGGGCTGCTGCGGCTGCAGGCCGGCCAGCATCCACAACCATGATCAGCCCGGTGAACACCGCCGCCCTGGTGCTGCCCCTGGTGGGCTCCACCCTGCTGGTGTGCATGGCCACCGCCGGCTTGCCCGCGTTGCTGCTCAGCCAACGGCAACCGAGGGATCCGTCCCTGCCTGCCCAGGCAGTTGCCGGTGAACAGGTGGTCGCCAGGGGCTCCGGGGGGCGCTGGTACCTGAACCAACAGCCGATCGCCGCCGAGCCGCTGGCCAGGCTGCTGGCCGAGACAGGGGACGGCGGCGGCAACGGCGAGGTGGTGCTGGTGGTGAGCCGGACGCTCAGCCTGGCCGACGTGAGCGACAGCCTGGCCTGGCTGCGCCAGGTGTCCCCCCAGCCGGTGCGCCTGGAGCCGGCCCTGGATCGATGACCCGCCTGATCGCCGCCTCCCCGGGAGCCGTGGTTGGCCTGGCCTGGGCAGGCCTGGCCACGGCCCTGTGCGGCTTTGCCCTCGGCCTGCTGCTGCTGCCCCAGCGCGTGCTGCAGCAGCCCCTCCACCAGGGCGTGGTGACCCTGCACGTGGGCCCCGACCGGGAACTGCGGCTCTGGCACAAGCCCGTGAAGCGCACGGAGCTGGAGGCCTTTCTGCGGATCGCGGCCCAACGGCGACCGGGCAGCCGGCTGCGGGTGATCCCCGACCCCCAGGTGTCCTGGGGTGCCCTGCAGGAGCTGCTCCAGCAGCTGGCCAAAGGGCCCCTGCCCCTGGAGCTGCAACTGCCGCCAGCGCCCACCACCATGCCCACCCCCTGATGCCAAACCTGCGCCACCATCCCCTGCTGCCGGCCCTGGGCGCAGCCCTGCTCTGCCAGGCCGGGCTGATCGGCCTGCTGCGACCCTCCCACTCCAGCCCCGGCAGGACAGCGCCCCCCGGCCAGCAGAGCAAGCCGGCGGACGACACCCCCGAGCTGATGCGCCTGACGCGCAATCTCCTGCAGAACCCAGGTGCCCCCAGCCCCGGCCTGGGCCAGCTGCTCTCCCTGCCCCTGCCGCCGCCCCCCGAACTCAGCGAGCCCCCTGAACCCAAGCCCACCAGCCCAGCGCCCCCCTGCCCAGCCCAGGCCAAACCCAACAGGCCCCCTGCCGCCAAAGCCAAAACCGCCCAGGCCCCAGCCGCCAAACCAAGCGCAGCCAAATCACCAAACCCGCCCAAACCAACACCCCCACCCAAAGCAGCTCCAGGGGCTGGGGAGCTACCCAGCCAGCCCGGCCAGGCCCTCGAGCTGGCCAGAGCCATCGCCGGTGGGAAACAGGCCCTGGCGGCGGAGGGGGCCAGCCCTGCCCAGGTGGCGCTCCAGCGGCGCCAATGGTGGCTGACAGCCCAGGAATCCAGCCAATTGCAACGGGCCTGGGATCAGGCGGAGACGGCTGCAGCCCCCGAGGCCTGGAGTGCTCTGCCGGCGGGAGCTCAGCTGCGCCGTGTGGATCGCGAGAGCCTTGGGGTTCTGGCTGCAGGGGACCCCCGCGGCCGGTCCCTGGTGAACCGGGACCAGATCACGCTGTTGTGGGCATCGGGGCCGCAGTGGTGGCTGCTGAGCCTGCCGTTGGCTGGCTAGCGACTGGCTGGGTCAGCCAAGGCCACGACAAGCAATAGCCGACCCCTGCGCTAACCATTTCTTAAACCAACGCCTACCCGCCCTTTGCCTGTGATCGACCACACCTTCATAGGGTTCAAAGGCAGAACAGATCCCTGACTGTCATGGTGTTTACACCCGCACTTGAAGCCAACTATCGCGACAGCTTCAGGGATCTCCTTGAAACAAGTTATGAGAAACGAAGCCTGGTGCATCTGAGCGCAGGCAGCACTGTGCCCCTGCTCAAAAAATCAGTGTGGCTTGTGGTGCGGGGGATGGTGAAGTTGAGTGCCATCTCCATGCAGGGCGATGAACTCCTGCTTGGACTGGCGGGCCCGAATGAACCATTCGGCGATCCACTCAGCAATGTGCAGGCCTACGAAGCCCGCAGCATGGTGGATAGCGATCTGCTCTGCATCAGCTGTGATGAGCTGGCTGAATCACCCCATCTGGCCATCGCCGTGCTGCAGGGCATGGCGGCCCGCTACCGCCAGAGCGAGGCCATGCTGGCCCTGCTTGGTCTGCGCCGCATTGAAGAGCGGGTGCGCGGCTTCCTCGAACTGCTCGCCAACGACTACGGCGTGCCCTGCGACCAAGGGCTGCGCCTGAACGTGAAACTCACCCACCAGGACCTGGCCAGTGCCCTCAGCACCACCCGCGTCACGGTGACCCGGGTGCTTGGTTGCCTGCGCGACGAAGGCTGGCTGCAGATCGATGCCCAGCGTCGCCTGGTGATCAGCCATCAGCCCCTGCGCCGCCGATGACGCAACCGCAGCGAACGCTGCGGTTGCTGCTGATTGAGATCCAGCCTGGTCAGTGCGAGGCCCTGCGCAGCGTGCTCCGCGAGGGCGGCTTTGGCGTGGAGGCCTATCCAGCGGTGGAGGCCATGCAGCAGCGATTGATGCAGCGCAGCAGTTGGGATCTGGTGATTGCCAGCGGTGATCCGGCCTGCGCGGTGATCCTGGCCATCTGTGGTGAACGCCGCAGCCGGAGCAAGGGCGGTCCCCTGCTGGTGCTGGGGGACTCCAGTGACCACGATCAGGTGGCCGGGTCGAGTTATGGCGAGGCCGCGCGGGTGCAAGCGCTGGAGGCCGGAGCCGACGATGTGTTGCTGCAACCCTTCGGCCTGGCGGAATGCCTGGCCCGCTGCCGGGCCCTGGTGCGCCGACACCAGGTGAGCCGTCCTGCCACCACGGTGCTCAGCCACGGCCCCATCGAGATGGTGGTGGAAGAACATCTGGTGCGCCGCGATGGCGAGCTGGTGACCCTCTCGCCGAGGGAATTCCGGCTGCTGCAGTTCCTGCTGGAGCACCAGGGCCGGATCTGGCACCGCGAGGAACTGCTCAGCCGGGTGTGGGGCGAACTGGAGGCACTCGACTTCGATCCGAAAACAGTGGACGTGCACATCCATTGGCTGAGGCTGAAACTGGAAGCCGATCCCGCCCATCCCACCCTGATCACCACCGTGCGGGGGAGGGGATACTGCCTTGGCTAACCCCGGCCGCTTCTGGATCCAACCCACCAGCGGCGAGAATGACGCCATGCAAACCAGGCTGCTGGTCGTCGAAGACGACGAAACCATTCGCGAAACCATCCGCGACTCCCTGGAGCTCGAGGGCTTTGAGGTCACCGCCTGCGGCAACGGCCGCGATGCGCTGCAGTCGATCCAGCGGGCACCCGAGGGGAGCGGCTACGCTCTGGTGGTGCTGGATCTGATGCTGCCGGGCCTGGGGGGTCTGGACGTGTGCCGCCAGTTGCGGGCCGCCCAGAACCAGACGCCGATTCTGGTGGTGAGCGCCCGCGACAGCGAGACCGATCGGGTGCTCGGGTTGGAGGTGGGCGCCGACGACTACCTGATCAAGCCCTTCGGGATGCGCGAACTGGTTGCCCGCTGCCGGGCCCTGCTGCGGCGCACGGCCAGCAACACGGCCAGCAGCAAGGTGCTGGAACACGACAACCTGCGCCTGTTTCAGGATGAATGCCGGGTCACCCGGGACGGGATCGAGGTGAATCTTTCGCCCAAGGAATACCGTCTGCTGGAGCTGTTCATGGCCCATCCGCGCCGGGTGTGGAGCCGCGACAAATTGCTCGAGCAGGTGTGGGGCGTGGACTACTTCGGTGACAGCAAAACGGTGGATGTGCACATTCGCTGGCTGCGCGAGAAACTGGAACGCAACCCCTCCTCTCCTGAGCACCTGATCACGGTGCGGGGCTTCGGCTACCGCTTCGGCTGATGGCGGGGCGATGCTGATCTCTCCCCGCCAGATCTGGCGCTGGTGGCAACAGCGCGGCAACCGCAGCGGCACCCTGCCCAGCTCCCGCCAGCTGCTGAGCTGGATGGACTCCTCGCCGGTGGGCTGGATCCTGCTCGACCGCTCCAACCGCATCCGCCATCTCAACCCCCGCGCCGAGCGCATCCTCAGCTGGGAGAGCAGCCGCCCCTCCCATGGCCGCAGCCTGGCGGAGGTGTGCGACGACGCCAACCTCGCCAGCAGCATCGGCCTGGCCCGCCGCCAGGACAGACCGCAGCGGTTGGAGTGGCAATTCCAGCAGCAGGACTACGACGTGATGGTGGTGCCTGGGCTGGATGGCTGGCTGGGGGTGCAGCTGCAGAGCCGCCGCTCCCTGGAGGCCCAGCTGCAGCAACAGGAGCGCTGGGTGAGCGATGTGGCCCATGAGCTGAAGACGCCCCTCACCGCCCTGCTGCTGGTGGGGGACAGCCTGGCGGCCCAGGTGAATCCCCAGAATGAACGGCTGGTGGAGCGACTGCAGCGGGAACTGCTGCGCCTGCAGGAGCTGGTGGGCGATCTGCTGGAGCTGTCGCGCCTGGAGAACACCATGCCCGGGCGGGGGCTGAAGCTGGCACCGCTCGAACTGGACCAGTTGCTGGAACAGGTGTGGGCCGGGCTGCGCCCCCTGGCGGAACAGCGCCAGATCAGCATGGTGATGCAGCAACGCCAGCCGCTGGCGATCGAGGCCGACAGCTCACGGCTGCATCGCGCGCTGCTCAACCTGCTGGATAACGCAGTCCGCTACAGCCCGGATGGGGAGGATGTGGAGGTGTCGCTCAGCAGCCGGGGGGGCTGGTGCCTGGTGAGCGTGCGCGACCACGGTCCGGGCCTGAGCGAGCAGGATCTCAACCACCTTTTCGAGCGCTTCTACCGGGGCGATCCCTCGCGGGTGCGCAGCCAGCGCAGCGGCAGCGGGCTGGGCCTGGCGATCGTGCAGCAGATTGCCGTGACCCACGGCGGCAGGATTCAGGCCAGCAACCACCCCGAAGGTGGGGCGTTGATGGAGCTGATCCTGCCGCTGGGTCAACGGCAAGGCAGCTGAGTGGGGGGCTGGTCAGTTGACCCGCACCTCCACCACCCGGCCACCGAGGCGGCCCACCCGCTGCAGCGCCTCGTTCATGCGGGTGATCGGCACCCGGATCACGGTTTCGGCCGTGCGCGAATAGGCGTTGTTGGCCACG
>JBIIDV010000005.1:0-62350 GCA_044238185.1 Prochlorococcaceae cyanobacterium
AGCTGCTGCGCCACTGCCGCGCGCCGGTGCACGTAGCCCTCAACAAGCACGACCTGGTGGATCCAGCCCAGGCTGAAGCACTGGCCGCCAGCTACCGCGAGATGTTGGAGGGTCGGGGCGATTTCGCTAGCCCCACACCCGCCGGCCAGGACCCGCGGCCACCGCTCGCCTGGCCCCTGCACCCGGTGAGCGCCCTCACCGGCGCGGGCACCGAGGCCCTGGTGGCAGCCCTGGCAGCCGATCTGCCCGAGGGGCCCCAGCTCTACCCGGCTGATGCGGTGAGCGACCAGCCCGAGCAGCTGCTGATGGCCGAGCTGATCCGCGAGCAGGTGCTCAGCCACACCCGCGAGGAGGTGCCCCACTCGGTGGCGGTGAGCATCGACCGGGTGGTGGACGACGGGCCGCGCACCGCCGTGCTGGCGACGGTGCTGGTGGAGCGCTCCAGCCAGAAGGGCATTTTGATCGGCAAGGGCGGCCAGATGCTCAAGACCATCGGCCAGGGGGCGCGGCTGCAGATGGAAAAGGTGTTCAGCGGGCCGGTGTATCTGGAGCTGTTCGTGAAGGTGGTGCCGGGCTGGCGCCGCAGCGCCGCCCGCCTGGCCGAACTGGGCTACCGGGGCGAATGAGAGTGGAAGGCCACGGCCGGCTGAGAGAATCCCTCCATGACTGACTCCACCCCTCCACCCCGGGAGCCCAGCCCAGCCGTGACCACGGCGGCACCAGGAGCGGCTGGCGCTACCGACGTCGACTTTCCGCCCCAGGAGATCACCGCCTTCCTGCGCTTCTGCGCCGGTGAGTGGATGGGCCTGCGCAGCCGCTTCGCCCTTGGCGAGGCCACGGCCATGGCCGAGGGCGATGAATGGCACAACAGCGAGCGTGGCGAATTGGTGGTGGCCTACCTGGAGCCCACCAGGACCGATTCCGATTCCCCCGGCGGCCTGAGCGTGGGCGCCAAGGGGGAGCAGCCCCGGCAGCTGCTGTTCGCCGCCAACGGCGACTTCAGCGTGGCTGGCAGTGAAGGGGAGCAACGGGGGAGCTGGCAGCTCTGGCCCGACGGCAGCCTGGAACTGGTCGTGTGCCGCAGCGGCACCGAGGTGCGCGAGCGCATCTGGTTCACCAAGCCCAACCTGCGGCTGCGCTCCACCGTGGAAAACCACGCCGATGGCACCCCGGGGCGGGCCAGCTTCAGTTCAGAAATCCGGCGGGTGAGCCGCCCCGCCGGCTGAGGCCATGCGACTTGATGTGGTGAGCCTGGCTCCGGAGGCCTTCTCTCCCCTGCTGGGCCTTGGCGTGATCGGCCGGGCCTTCCAGGCCGGCATCGCCAGCCTGCACACCCACAACCCCCGCGACTACGCCACCGACAAGTACCGCAAGGTGGACGACGAGCCGTACGGCGGCGGCGCCGGGATGGTGCTCAAGCCGGAACCGGTGTTTGCGGCGATGGAGGCGATCCCGGCACTGCCAAGGCAACGGGTGCTGCTGATGTCTCCCCAGGGCAAGCCCCTGGAGCAGGCCGACCTGCGCCGCTGGGCCACGAACTACGACCAGCTGGTGCTGATCTGCGGCCACTACGAGGGCTTCGATGAGCGGATCCGCTCCCTGGCCCACGAGGAGGTGTCGATCGGCGACTTCGTGCTCACCGGCGGCGAGCTCCCGGCTGCCGTGATCATCAACGGCGTGGTGCGGCTGCTGCCGGGCACGGTTGGCACCCAGGCCTGCCTTGAGGAGGAGAGCCACAGCGCCGGCCTGCTGGAGCATCCCCACTACACCAGGCCGGCCGAGTTCCGAGGGATGGAGGTACCTGCCGTGCTGCGCAGCGGCGACCACGGAGCCATCTCCCGGTGGCGCTTTGAGCAGCAGCAGCAGCGCACGCAGGAGCGCAGGCCCGATCTCTTCGAACGCTGGAAAGCTCAGGGTTTAGAGGACGTCAAGCAGGAAGCAAGACGATTGCATCTCTAACACTGATCAAAACAGATAGCGCATCTCGAAACTTAACCAATGGCCTACAACCATAATTCACGCCACTTGCACAGGTGAGCTTTGCTGCTGCCAAAGCGCTGCGTAGAGCCCCCTTTTCGCCAACAACTCTTGATGGCTGCCACGCTCCCTGATTTCACCCTTGTCCATCACACAAATCAGATCAGCATTAACGATCGTGCTCAAGCGATGGGCAATCACAAGCAATGTATGACCCTTTTCAAACTGCTCAATCGCCTCTTGAACCAGACGTTCACTATGACTATCGAGAGCACTGGTAGCCTCATCGAGAATTAGCACATCTGGCTGACGCAAAAGAGCACGCGCCAATGAAAGGCGTTGACGCTGACCACCACTGAGCCGATATCCACGTTCGCCAATTAACGTATCAAAGCCATTAGGTAGGGCTCTGATAAAACCATCTGCTTGCGCAAGCGCAGCAGCTCTCTCAATGTCTTCACGACTGGCACTAGGCGTGCCGTAGGCAATGTTCGAAGCGATCGAAGTATTAAAAAGAAAGGTGTCTTGACTGACAACACCGAGATGCTGTTGCCAGCTGGCCAGATCACAATCCTTTAAATCAACGCCATCCACGAGGATTCGCCCTTGGCTGGGTTCATAAAGTCCAACAAGCAAGTCAGCAATCGAGCTCTTGCCTGCTCCACTAGGCCCGACCAAGGCAACCTTCTGGCCACAGGGAATACTGAGATCGACGCCACACAAAGCAAACGCTGTTCCAGAAGAATATTTCAAGCTGACGCTGTCTAAAACGATTCCCCGCTGAAGGGATTTAAATGTTCTACCACCAATCCGGGCAAAGTCTTTATCGTCATCATTTAGAATATCGTTTAGCCTGCTGACAGCAGCACTTTGGTTAGCATAATTCGTAGAAAGCGTCGCCAACCTGCCTAGGCGCTGGTTTAATCTTTGAAGAGCCAAAACAAAGGTAATAAGATTAGGCAGAACCCCTGAGCTTCTATCGGAGAACAGAGAAACACTCAGACTGGCTATTACCGCGATGGCTAAAATAGGCAAGAATGTCGACATAGCCGGGATAACATAGACCAGCCTAGCGCTATGCCTCTTAATCCTTTCAGAGGCAGCCAGCAGAGTATCAAACTGGGAAATCGCGTAGAGCCTTCTACCGCTACTGTGCAAAAGTCTCAAGCCCTGGATATTTTCGGCGATGCGGCTGCTCAGCTCCACTTCAACCGACTGACCCGAGCGGGCATTTCGCCGAATTTTGGGCACAAGGTCGGATTGAACAAACCACAGCACGAGAGCAAGCCCAGACGCTACAATCAGTAGCCAGAAAGAAATAGAGAGCAAAACTATTAGATACATCAACATCTGCATCACAGTGACGATCAGATTGTTGGCAAGAGCGATTTGCTCTTGAACAGTCTTGCCTCCGCTTGAAGCGTAATTAAGTAGATCGCCTACGCGATAATGACTGGCACAGGGATAACTTAGGCTTAGAATTCTCTTGTTTAAGAGGCCTGTTACCTCACGATATAGCCTTGCACCCAAATAATTACTTGCGACTCCATTAACATAGGTACTTATTGCCAGTAACAACTGCAAACCAACAGCAGTCAAGAGCAACAGGCTGAACAGCAAAGGCTTGGAATCCTCGCCCATCCCTTCCAGCACTGGCTTGATCCAGGGCAAACGCTGCAAGAACGAGAAACCTGTCTGATGATCACCGGAATTTCCGATCATCAGACCCACCGCCAGAAAGATCACTCCGAGAGTGGCCCCCTCACTAAGTGAGCCCAAAAGGCCTGTGGTCATGCTGAGGGTAAACAGCTTCCATTGCGCGCGCACGGAACGCCAAATCAAGCGATTAGCCGGCGACTGATCACGCAATCGAGTCAGAAACGGACTCAACGCTCTACGGATTTGGTACTTCAATGTGGTTGACACAGGCGATACATGCTGCTGATGAGATTGGTTCTTTGTTCAGAGCGACGATGATCTGTCAGAGCTGCAGTGGAGGAACCAAGGGCGAGCAATCGAAAGAGAGAACGTCCCTGAGGGCATCGCAAAAGGACTAAAAGTGCTCTTTAAGACAGGAACTCGCTTGGACCGAGGGCAAAGCTGCACAGGAAACCAAGTCGCGAAAAAGTCAAGAAGTGATGAGCAGTCCAGAGGCGATCCAGGGGTGATACGCGATCCAGGGAATACGTGGTCCAGAGGGGATACGTAGTCCAGAGGGGATACGTACTGAGACGAACACATTACGAAGTATACAGCGGGGAGCCCCGAAGGCAATGGGGGCCAGCCACCAAAATCGTCAGATGGCTATTGATGCACGAAAACATACACGTGCGTCGCCGGGGATGAGATAATTGTACAACCACCAAAAATCTAAACGCCAAATCCGCCTAGGCCTACAACCGATCGAGGCAAGCACACATCTTGACAGCCACCATCTCTTCCAAGGCGGAAAAGCATAGACGAATAAAGCAGACATCTTGAAAGGGCTCGATTAAGCGCAAAGCCCAGCTTTTGAACTACAGGCAATCAAGCAGAGATCGCAAACCCTACAGCTGAACAAAGAAAGATCTGGCGTCGTGCTTGATGGCAATGCAAACCTTCCAGCCCAGCCAGGGATCACTTTGGTTGGCAACCCTCGTCGCTCACAAGTCAATGCGTGTTCAGCGACAGGTCCGTCTCCCCAGCGCCGCTCCGCCCCGGTCAGGCGGTCAATATTGGGCGCCAGTTGCCTGCCAAGAGCGTGCCGCCCTGAAAGAGCACACTGCCAGCCAACCCTGTCAACCACGGAAACTTTTGATCACTGCTCGATGGGCTTTGCTCAATGGGCTTTGCTCAATAACCTCTTCTCAATGACATCAGAGGAGAGGGTTGCGCTCAACATCACCACGCTGCAGGCATAGGACGGCGTAGGCAACTCAGGCCTTTTCGCGTTGCAGGCCCTTAAGGGCAGCCAGCAGGGAGGCCGGGCTCTGGGGGTCCACCATCAGCACGCTTCCACCCGGGGCCTGGGCCATCGTCTCACCCATGGCCATCCAGTCACGGGCCAGCAGCAGCCGGATCGCCTCAGAGGCCTCAGGATTGGCCTGCATGGCCTGCGCCAGGCGGGTGGCGGCCTCGGCGCGGGCCTGGGCCAACAGGGCCTGCTGCTGGGCCTGGGCATGGGCCTCCATCACCAGCGCCTCCTGCTTGGCCTTGGCATCGAGCACCAGCGCTTCAGCCCGACCCCGGGCAGCATTGAGCTGGGATTCCTTCTCCCCTTCCGAGCGCAGGATCGCTGCCCGCTTCTGGCGCTCAGCGGTCATCTGCTGTTCCATCGCCTGCTGCACGCCGGCGGAGGGCTTGATGTCCCGCATCTCCACCCGGGTCACCTTCACACCCCAGGGATCGGTGGCCTGGTCAAGTTCGCGCAGGAGGGACTCGTTCACCTCCTGGCGGGTGGTGAAGGTCTGGTCGAGGTCGAGCTTGCCCATCTCGGCGCGGATCTGGGTAAGCACCAGATTCACCATCGCCGCCTGCAGGTTGTCAACCGCGTAATAGGCGCGGGCGTGCTCGAGCAGCTGCCAATACACCACCGCATCCACCTCGATCGCCACGTTGTCGCGGGTGATGCATTGCTGGGGCGGGATGTCGAGCACCCGCTCCTTGAGCGACTCGTGGCTCACCACCTTCTCCACCACCGGCAGCACGAACGACAGCCCCGGCTGCAGCTGGCGGTCGTACTTGCCCAGGCGCTCCACCAGCCGCGACTGACCGCCGCTGGTGATCTTCACGGTGTTCAGGCCGAGCACGGCCATCACGAACAGGGCAGGCAGGCCCAGCAGGGGATCCATAGGTGGAGTGAAGGGGGGGTGCGGCGGTGGTGGGGTGCGGCGGTGGGGAGGCGGTCCGCTTGCAGGCTAGGCAGCATGGAGGCGGAGAACCACGCCCTGGCCGCCATGCCCACCGCGCTGATCTGGCTGCTGCTGGGACTGACGCTCCTGCTCCTGGAGCTGCTGGGGCTGGAGTTTGACGGGCTGCTGGCCGGCGCTGTTGCCGCCCTGCTGGTGTCGGTGCTGGGCGCGGTCCTGCCTCTGGCTCCCCTGCTGCAGATGGCGGCCTTCGTGCTGTTCACGGCCCTGCTGCTGGGGGCGCTGCATCGCTGGGGGGGCCGGCGGGAGCGGAGCATTCCGCCGGCCAGCAGCGGCGACCGGGCCACCGTGATCAGCGGATTTGCAGACGGCCGTGAGGGCCGGGTGCTCTGGCAGGGGCAGAGCTGGGCAGCCACCAACCTGGAGGATGAACAGGCCCTGTCCCCCGGGAGCGAGGTGGCCGTGCTGGGCCGCGAGGGCACCCGGCTGCAGGTGGTCCCCGCACGGGACAGGCTCCCCTGAGGCAGGTTCAGGCGGGCTCAGCCAGGGCCGGCAGGCGCAGCAGCACCTCGGCTCCGCCCAGCTCGTCACTGTGCCCCAACTGCACCGAACCGCCGTGAATCTGCACCGCGGCGTTCACCACAAACAACCCCAGGCCGCTGCCTTGGGGCTTGGTGCTGGCCAACAGCAGTTGCTCCAGCTGCAGATCGGTAAAGCCGGGGCCGTTGTCGGCCACCCGAAACTCCAGCCAGGACGAGTCATCAGACTCCTGGCGCTGGAAGAGACTGAGGCGCAGGCGCGGTTCAGCCACTTGGCTCAAGCTGAGGGCCTCCAGGGCATTGCGGATCAAATTGGCCAGAGCCATCTGCAACTGGCTGGCATCGCCCTGCAGCCAGCGGGGCTGATCGAGACCGCTGCTCTCCACACACACCCCATGGCGGGCTAACAACGGCCGCAGATAGAGCCGGGTGTTGGCGACCACGTCGCAGAGATCAATGGGCTGCTGGTCGGTCTGCACATTGCGCAGCAACATGGCCATCTTCTCGATCGTGGTCACGATCCGCTGGCTCTCACTCACCTGCTGCTGCAGGAGGGGCTGGAGCAAGCTGCGCACCTTGCCATCGGGCAACTGCTCCAGCCTGGTCTGGAGCAGTTGGGCATTGAGCAGCACGGCGCTGAGGGGCTGCTTGATCTCGTGGGCTACCGCCGCCGCCGTCAGGCTGGTGCGGAGCTTGGCCTCCAGCTCCAGACGCTGGCGCTCCTTGAGCTCGGCCTCGCGGCGGAAGGCCTGCTCCAGAGCCGCCTCAGCCCGCTTGCGTTCGGTCACATCGAGAAACGCACCCACCATGCGGTCATCGCGCAGGGTGGCGGTGAGGATCACAGAGCGGCGGCTGCCGTCCTTGCAGGCGATCTCCAACTCCATCGGCCCCACCTCGCCCCCTTCGGCGAGGCAGCGCTCCACCTCGCGGTGCCAGGTGTCCATCACCTGCTGGCGATAGGCAGGATCGGGGTAAGCCCGTTGAGCCCAGACATCCATTGAGGGCAGGTCCTCCACGGCGTAGCCAAACGTGTCGAGGAAGCGCTGGTTGAGCAACACGATCTCCTGCTGGCCGTCCAGGCGGTTGCTGCCCACTGGGATCGGCAGCACGTTGAGCATGCGGCGCAGCTCCTGCCCGGCCTCCACCTGCTCCGAGATGTCGGAGATCACCCCCTCCCACACGGTGGAGCCATCGGCCAGATCGCGCGGCACCGACTCGGCCAGGATCCAGCGCTCCTGACCCTGCACCACCACGCGGCACTGTCCCTTGAAGGGCAGCTTGCGGGCAAACGTTGCGGCGTTGAGGGCCAGCCAGTCGTCGTAGTCGTCAGGATGAACGCAGGCGAAGGCATTGAGCGGATTGGCCTCGGCGGCCTCGCGCTCCAGGCCGCAGATCTGCAGAAAGCGCTCGCTCATGAACGAGAAATGGGCCAATTCCGCCCCTGGACGCAACACCATCGTGTAGGTGCCCACAGGAATTGCCTCGGTGATCGCCAGGGCGGTCTGGGCCAGCTCACCGCGGGCCTGCTGAAGGGAACTGCTGAGTTCGCGGGTGCGACGGGAGCGGCGGTTCACCAGATCCACCACTGCCTGAAGTTCAAGGATCACCGATCCCCCCAGATCCGGTAGCCGCTCGGCATTGGGCTGATCCTGCAGCGGTCGGATCACCCCCAGAAACTGCCGCTCCACCGCAGTGGCGATGGCTTCCGCCAGCACCGCCGCCAGCAGCAGCAGCAGGGCCATCAGGCTGAAGGCAGGGAGCAGCAGCACGTAGTCGAGCCGGCGAATCAGCGGCTCGGCGGGCTCCACCACCGTGACCGAACCAGAGCGCACCCGCCAGAACGACTGGGTGTCATTCACCAAAACCGGCGCCTGGCGGCTGGGCAGCAGCAGCTCCAGGCCCAACCGGCTGATCCGGCTTGGCGATTCCAGCCGGAAGTGGCGGTCGAGGCGCTCGAACAGGGCCGGATCCGAGCTGATCTCGCTGCCCTCCCTGATCTGCCAGAGCACCCCCCCGCCCGGGATCTGGGCACTGGCGGGCAGCTGGCCCAGCACCTCCACCTTTTCGGCGAGCTGGATCATGGCCTGAAACTGGGCATCCAAGGCCGTGGTCTTGAGCTGGCTGGAAAGGAGCAGGGTGATCAGCACCCCAGGCAGGCTGACCGCCAGCAGCACCGTGGCAAAGGTGAAACTGCGGGCAGAGAGATCTCCCCTGCGCCCCGGCTGGCGCCAAGTGAGCCAGATCAGGTAACTGGTCGTGCCCAGCGCCACGCAGAGCACCGACACCACCGCCTCCTTCAGCCCCAGGCCCAGGGCCTTCACCGGATCGACTCCCAGACGCAGGATGAACAGCAGGATCTCGGCCGGGATGCCGACCACCAGCCAGTAGCCGATCGCCGCCAGCACGATCCGGCCATTGGCCTGCTGGGCATGGCCGCCGTTGAAGCGATCGAGAAACCAGCGCAGCCAGATCAGCAGCCCCATGCCGATCAGCAACTCGAAGGGGTGGCCCCAGCGCACCACCGTGACCACCAGGGCCGCAGCTCCCACCAGCAGGCCGCTCCAGCCAAACAGCAGCAGGGCCAGCACGGCCACGCCGCTGCCCAGCATCAGCTGCATGTCGAAGAACACCGTGGGCGCGTTCAGATTGATCAGCGCCGCCAGAGCAGCCAGGCCTGCCAGCGCCAGGGCCCTACTGCCCATCGGCGCTGCACCCGGAGGGGGCTGAAACGACTGCGGGAACTACACGGCGCCGGGCCATGGAGCAGGCTTTGGGTGGCACCATTACACAACGGGGCCGGTCACGCCGCCTGCCCAGCCTGCACACCGGCTCTCCTCCATGCAACTGCGCATCGGCAACGGCTACGACATTCACAGGCTGGTGCCGGGCCGGCCGCTGATCCTGGGGGGCCAGCGGCTCGAGCACCCCGCGGGCCTGGGGCTCGATGGCCACAGCGACGCCGATGTGCTGGTGCACGCGATCATGGACGCCCTGCTCGGCGCCCTCTCCCTGGGCGACATCGGCAGGTACTTCCCGCCCGACGACCCGCAGTGGCGGGGGGCCGACAGCCTGGAGTTGCTGGAACACGTGGTGGCCCTGGTGCGGGAGCGGGGCTGGAGTGTGATCAATGTGGATGCGGTGGTGATCGCTGAACGCCCCAAACTCAAGCCCCACATTGAAGTGATGCGCGCCGCCATCGCCGCTCGCCTGGGGGTGGAACCCGAGCAGGTGGGGGTGAAGGCCACCACCAACGAGAACCTTGGCCCCGAGGGGCGCGAGGAAGGCATCTCCTGCCAGGCAGTGGCCCTGCTGGAGCAGCCATGAACCGTGGTTTCGGCCGCACCCTGGCTAGGTTCTACACCATCTCGTTCTGCCTGCTGATGCTGCTGGCCGGCCAGCCGGATGGGGCGATCGCTGCGCAGCCGCTGAGCGGCGGCCCCTTCGAGGTGGCTGTGGTGGAGCACCTGCGGGTGAAGGTGCCGGCCGAGGCCCGCCAGGCCTGGCTGGAGGCCGAACGCGGCAGCTGGGACCCCTGGCTGGAGCGGCAGCCGGGCTACCTGGGGCGCGACCTGCTCTGGGATGCCGAGCGGGAGGAGGGCACCCTGCTGATCCGCTGGGCCAGCCGCGACCAGTGGAAAGCAATTCCTGCGGCGGAGGTGGAGGCGGTGCAGGAGCGCTTCGAGCACCTGGCCCGCCAGATCACGGGTTCCCGCCAGGGCAACCCGTTCCCGCTGGTGTTCGAAGGCGAACTGCAACCGGCTGCATGAGCGAAGCGGCGCGGCTCGATCTGCAGCGCCGCGGCCGCATCGGCATGGTGGAAGCCATCTGGGGCGAACACAAGACAGCCGAACAGATCGGCGCGATCCTGCTGAAATTGCGGGCCGCAGGGGAACTGGCCCTGGCCACCCGGGTGGATGCCGGCAAAGCCGAGGCAGTGCGGCAGCTGCTGCTGGCTGATCCCGCCGCAGCTGCCCTGGTGGAGCAGCTGCGGTTCCACGCCGAGGCCCGCTGCCTGAGCCTGGGCCCGCCGGCCACGCTTCAACCCCAGCTGGGGGAGGTGGTGGTGCTGAGCGGCGGCACCAGCGACCTGCCGGTGGCCAGCGAAGCCCAGCTGGCCCTGCACTGGCATGGCGTTGCCTGCAGGCTGGTGCTGGATGTGGGGGTGGCCGGCCTGCACCGGCTGCTGGAGCAGCTGGAGCAGCTGAAACAGGCCGACGTTCTGATCGCCTGCGCGGGCATGGAAGGCGCCCTGCCCACGGTGCTGGCGGGCTTGGTGCCCCAGCCGGTGATCGGCGTACCGGTGAGCGTGGGCTACGGCGTAAGCGCCGGCGGCATGGCGGCCCTGCACGGGATGCTGGCCAGCTGCGCCCCAGGCCTGGCAGTGGTGAACATCGACAACGGCTACGGCGCTGCCATGGCAGCCCTGCGCATCCTCGGGCGGGGGCTCAGAGGTGCTGCAGATCCGGGTAGGTGGTGAGCAGGTCTTCGGTGCTGAGCACCTCGCCGGCACCATCGGGCTGCCAGATCACCTCCAGGGCGAGCAGGTCGCTGGAGGAGAGGCCCCCCAGGGCCTGCAGCGAACTGCGCAGCTGCTCGGCGTTGCCGGCACCCTTGAGGGCCAGACGCTGGCGGGTGGCCACCAGCAGGGTGACCACGATGAAATCGCTGCTGGCGTCGCTGTCGCCAGCTGCCACCGGCAGGGACTGGCCGCGCTGGCCGGCCACGTTGGTGGTGAGCTCGCGGGCGAGCTTGCTGCGCTCGGTCATCGACAGCCGGTTGAAGGTGGCCTCGGCCGTGGCAAAGGGCACCTGGCCGTTCTCGGCGTTGGCGTACACCCAGAGGTCGGGATGGCGCAGCAGGGCCAGGGTGGTTTCCTGCAGCACCAGCTGCAGGCCGCTGCTGCTGGAGGTGTCGGAGCGGGCGGCCAGGGCACGCAGATCGGCCTGAAGCTGGCGGGCGGAGGCCAGCAGGCCCACCTGCAGCTGCACCACCGAAACCGGCGGTTCGGCGCTGGTGATGCTGCCGTCGCTGGCGCTGCCGCTGCCGGCACCGGCGCCGCGCAGGGCGTTGACCACCAGACCGGCCACCGCCATCAGCACCAGAAAGCCGAACAGGCCACCGCCGCCGAAGCCGATGAAGGGCACGATGAAGGGAAAGCCGATCCCGCCACCGCCGCCGTAGTAGCCGCCACCCCCGTAGTAGCCGCCGCGATAGCCGCCGCCATAACTGCCCCGGTAGCTTCCCCCGCCACCCCCACCGCCGTAGCTGCGCGGCGCCGAGGGGGCCGAGCGGAAACTGCCACCGCCGATCCGGCCACCACTGGCGGCCCAGGAGGGCTGGGGCTGCCACAACAGCAGGCTCAGCACCAGCATCGGCAACGCCAGCCCCACCAGGGTCCGGCGCAGCGGCAACGGCAGGGAGGAAGAACGGCGCATTCAGGAAATGGGCAGTGGTGCCCACACGAAAGCCTGGACCCAGGCGTTACGGGGAAATCTAGGAACCCCCTCCCACGATGGTGACCACCTCCAGGGAGTCGGATTCCTGCACCGGCTGCTGCGGCCAGCGCTGGCGGGGCAGGATCGTGCCGTTCACCTCCACCACCACCAGCCGGGGCTGGAAGCCAAGCTCAGCCAGCGCCTGCTCGAGGTTCAAGCCGGCCGGGCAGGTGCGCGGCTCGCCATTCACTTGAATGTTCACCTGAATCGCCCCCACAGCGGCTTCCGGGTTGGGATCCATCGCAGAGCGCCAGATGCATCCATGCTGCCGAATCAGTGCTCCGTGCCGAGGGCCGCGAGCAGCTCGAGGCTGGCGGCAGCGGGATCGGGGGCGGCGCTGATGGCGCGCACCACCGCCACCCGCCACGCCCCCGCCTGGCGCACGGCCGGGATCTCCGCCGCCGTGATGCCACCGATGGCGAAGCAGGGGATCGGGCTTTCGGCAAAGGCCTGGCGCACATAGTCGAGGCCCACCGGCTCCCGACCGGGCTTGGTGGGGGTGGCGTTCACCGGCCCCACGCCCACATAGTCACAGCCGTCCTGCACCGCCTGGTGGAGCTGGTGGATGGCGTGGGTGCTGCGGCCCAGCAGCCGGTCCGGACCCAGCAGGCGCCGCGCCACGGCCGGCGGCAGGTCTCCCTGGCCGAGGTGCACCCCATCGGCGTCCACGGCCAGGGCGAGATCGATGCGGTCGTTGACCACGAACAGGGCCCCATGGCGGGCGCAGAGTTGGCGCAGGGCCCTGGCCTGGCGCAGGCGCTCGCCATCGTTGAGCGGCTCACCTGCGCCATTCAGGCTGCCCTCCTTGGCCCGGTACTGCACCAGCCGCACCCCGCCGGCCAGGGCCGCCTCCACCCGGGCCTCCAGATCCGGCAGCGGCCCGATCACCAGGTAGAGATGGCAGTCGTGCAGGCGGGCCCGGCGCTCAGCGCGCAGCTGATCGGCCTGCAGCAGGTCCAGTTCAAGGTCGTAGAGGGCGTAGCGGATCGCCGCGGCCTCCGCCGCCAGCGCGGGGTCGCCCTGGCGGCCGAATTCCTCCAGCACCCGCAGGGCCTCCTGCACCCGGGCGGCGTTGGCAGCCACCACGGCCTCCGGCCGCTGGCGCTCCGCCTGGGCGGGATGGGCCATGCCGGTGGCCGGATCGCTGGCGGCGTGCCGGGCCTGCTTGTAGCGGGCGTGGTGAAGGCGGCCGAGCCGCTGGCGCATGTCCTTGGTGCGGGCCACCAGGTCGGCCCGGTCGAGGCCGAAGCGGGCCCAGTCCTCCAGCACCCGCAGTCCCTCACGGGCGCGGTCGAGGTTGGCGTCGAGCAGGCGCAGCACGCTGCTGGAAGACCCCTGGGTGCTGGCGGTGTCCCCCGGGGCGGGGCTGTCCTCCGGGGCGGGAAAAACCTCAGTAGCGGCTGAAACCATGGCGGGCCGGTGCAGTCTGCTTAGGTTGGCGGGATCCAGGAGCAAGGTTCGGGGCGAGCGCCATGGCAGACCAGGGGACTCCCGGCGGCAGTGACAACCCGATGCTCGTGCTGGTATCAGGCATCCTGCTGCTGGGGGGCATCGCCACCTTCATCGGCTGGGGCCTCACCCACGCCTACCCCGGCTAGGGCCCGGGCCTGGTCGGCGTCTCGGGCGATCTGGGCCGTGAGCGCAGTGAGCCCGTCAAAGCGCTGTTGACGGCGCAGCAGCTGCAGCGGTTCCACCCGCAGCCAGCAGCCGCTGAGGTCGAGCCGGCGGTCGAGCAGGTGCACCTCCACCGCCGAGGGGGCGGCTGGATCCACCGTGGGCTGGGGGCCGAGGTTCATCACCGCTGCCAACCAGCCCGCCGGCCCCTCGACCGCTGCGGCCGGCGGCGCCACCAGGGCCGGATCGCCGCCCGGGGCCGCCTGCATCTGCACCCGGGCGGCATACACCCCTTCCAGGGGGAGGAACTTGCGGCCGTCCACCGCCAGGTTGGCCGTGGGCCAGCCCAGCTGGCGGCCCAGGCCCCGGCCGCTCACCACCTGGCCGCTGAAGCGGTAGGGGCGCTCGAGCAGCCGCCGGGCCTCGTCGATGCGGCCCTCGGCCAGGGCCCGGCGGATGCGGCTGCTGCTCACCCGCTCGGGGCCGTCGCGCAGCATCGGCACCACGGTGACTTCGATGCCATGGGCAGCGCCGATCCGGGCCAGGTCGAAGGCGTCGCCCTGGCGCTGGGCACCGAAGCGGAAGTTGTTGCCCACGGCGATCCGCCGGGCCGCCAGCTGCCCCACCAGCACCTGGTCCACAAAGGCTTCCGGCGCCAGCGCTGCCAGGGCCCGGTCGAAGGGCACCAGCACCAGCTGGTGGATGCCCAGGGGGCCGAGCAGCTCGAGCTTTTCGCTGGGCAGATCGAGCCGCAGGCGGGTGTCGCCGTGGAGTACCTCGCGGGGATGGGGCCAGAAGCTCACCACCGAGGGCACGCCGGGGCCGGGCGCGGTCACGGCGGCGATCACCCGCCGATGGCCGGGATGGAGCCCATCGAAGCTGCCGAGGGCGATAGCGGTGGGCCGCTGGGCGTCAGCGGGGGTCCGCAGGGGAATCGAACGCGACAGTTCCCGAAGCCTTGGCATGCCGAATGGATCTTCCCATGGCACCTTGGGGGCGCAACAACGCCATCAGCAAGGCGCCACCATGGCCGACCAGATCGAACTGCAACACATCGGCTCCAGCCTGCGCCGCATGGGCTGGCTGCGTTTCTGGATCCAACTGGTGCTGGGCGTGGTGGTTGTGGGGGTGCTGGTGTTCAACAACATCGGCGGCCGCTTGGCGGCCAACTCCCAGCGGGCCCTGGGCCTGGGCCCCGGCATCTCCCTCACCACCCTGGCCTTCCTGATCCTGCTCTGGGGCCTCTGGCACAGCTGGCTGGTGGTGCGCTGCGGCCGGGCCCTGGCCAGCCCGGTGAAACCCAGCAAGGGGGAGACCAGCCGCCTGGTGAAGCGGGGGCTGCTGGCCGACCTGCTCGGCCTCACCCTGGCGGCCATCGGCTACCAGGCCCTGGCCGGCAGCCTGTTTGTGCAGGCCTCCCAGCAGGTGCCGGGCTTCTTCGG
Organism: Prochlorococcaceae cyanobacterium; assembly: GCA_044238185.1. GTDB lineage: Bacteria > Cyanobacteriota > Cyanobacteriia > PCC-6307 > Cyanobiaceae > NIES-981. Next base: position 14,916 of record JBIIDV010000005.1, read on the forward strand.
GGCCCAGATCCAGGGCGCTGCCGGCGCCGGCAGCCGGGTGGTGGGCCTGCCGATCACCTCGATCGAGATGTTCTCGGTGCTGGGCAACACCCAGGTGCTGTTCGCCCACCTGCTCGGGCTGCTGATCACCCTCTGGCTGCTGCAGCGGGTGCACCGGCCCGCCCGCTGAGGGTCAGCCGAGCATCGGCAGGGCGGCGGTGTTGCCCATCCAGAACAACTCCGGTTGCAGGGGCGTGAGCGAAACCCCTCCGCGATTCACATGGTCCACATCGGTGGGCCAGTCGCCAGGGCCGGCCACCTCGGCGTCCAGGTCGTTCACCACCTCACCGGCCAGCCAGTAGTAGGTGCGCCCGCGGGGGTCAACACGCTTGTCGAACTGATCGGTGTAGCGGCGCACCGCCGTGCGGCACCAGGCCAGGGCACCGATGCTCTCGACCGGCCTGGGCGGCACGTTGAGGTTGAGCAGCATCGCCGGCGGCCAGCCCGCCATCAGCATCTGCTCGGCCACATCCAGGGCGATGCGAGCGGCCGGCTCAAACTGGCGCCACTGGAAGTCGGCACTGCTCACCGCCAGGGCCGGCAGCCCCTCGATCGTGCCCTCCATCGCCGCGCTCACCGTGCCGGAATAGAGCACGTCGGTGCCCAGGTTGGGACCGTGGTTGATGCCGGAGAGCACCAGGTCGGGCCACTCCTCCAGCAGGGAGAACAGGGCCAGCTTCACGCAGTCGCTGGGGGTGCCGCTGCAGGCCCAGGCGCGGATCCCGTCGTCGAACAGCTCGTCGGCCCGCTCGGCGCGGATGGGGGTCTGCAGGGTGAGGCCATGGCCGGTGGCCGAACGCTCCTGGTCGGGGCACACCACGGTGACCTCATGGCCGCGGGCATTGGCGGCATTGGCCAGGGTGCGGATGCCGGCGGCGAACACCCCGTCGTCGTTGCTCACCAGGATCTTCAGGGGCCGCATCGCCTGTGGGGGTTGCTCCGTACAGTCTCCCCCTTGCCATCAGGATTGGGGTTGTCGTGAGCGTCACGGTGTCGCTGCAGGATCTCACTGCCCAGCTCGAGCAGCTGGAGGCCGAGGCGGCCCAGGCGATCGCCGCCGCCGCCGACGCCAACGCCCTGGAGGCGCTGCGGGTGGGGCTGCTGGGCAAGAAGGGCAAGCTCTCGGCCGTGCTCGGCGCCATGGGCAAACTGCCCGGGCCGGAGCGGCCGGTGATCGGCCAGCGCGCCAACGTGCTGAAGGAGCAGGTGAGCGGGCTGCTGGCCGAGCGGCTGCAGGCGGTGAAGGCAGCCGCCATGGCCGAGCGCATCGCCCGGGAAACCATCGACGTGACCGCCCCCTGCAGCTTCACGCCGCCGGGGCACCGGCACCCGCTGATCAGCACGATCGAGGAGATCACCGATATCTTCGCCGGCCTGGGCTACCGGGTGTCGGAGGGGCCGGAGATCGAGACCGACTACTACAACTTCACCGCCCTCAACATCCCGGAGCACCACCCCGCCCGGGACATGCAGGACACCTTCTATCTGGAGGACGGCCGGCTGCTGCGCACCCACACCTCGCCGGTGCAGATCCGCTACCTGGAGAACAACCCCCCACCGGTGCGGGTGATTGCCCCGGGCCGGGTGTTCCGCCGCGACGCGGTGGATGCCACCCACTCGCCCGTGTTCCACCAGGTGGAGGTGCTGGCGATCGATGAAGGCCTCGACTTCACCCACCTGCGCGGCACCGTGACGGCCTTCCTGCAGCAGTTCTTCGGCGACCTGCCGGTGCGCTTCCGGGCCAGCTACTTCCCCTTCACCGAGCCCAGCGCCGAGGTGGACGTGCAGTGGCGTGGGCGCTGGCTGGAGGTGATGGGTTGCGGCATGGTGGATCCGGCCGTGCTCACCGGCATGGGCCTGGATCCGGAGCGCTGGAGCGGCTTCGCCGCCGGCCTGGGGGTGGAGCGGTTCTGCATGGTGCGCCACGGCATCGATGACATCCGCCGGCTGTACACCAGCGATCTGCGCTTCCTCGAGCAGTTCTGAGGGCGCCGGAGCGGTTGAGTCAATAAACTCCAACAGTTCCCTGTGCTGCGATCGGTGCCCCGCGTCGGACTGATCGTCAACGACGGCAAGGACCTGGCGGTGAGCACGGCCGACACGATCGAGAGCCGGCTGGCCATCCACGGCTACGAGGTGGTGCGGGTGAGCAGCTCCGGCGGCATGGTGGGCTTCGCCAACCCCGACCAACACCTGCGCACCCGGGGCTACAGCGCCTGCGTGCCCCCCGGCTTCAGCGAGGAGCTGGAGCTGGCGATCGTGCTGGGCGGCGATGGCACCGTGCTCTCCGCGGCGCGCCAGACAGCGCCAGTGGGCGTGCCGATCCTCACGATCAACACCGGCCACCTGGGCTTCCTCGCCGAGGCCTACCTGCAGCAGCTCGACCAGGCCCTGGAGCAGGTGCTGGCCGGCCAGTGGACGGTGGAGGAGCGCACCATGCTGGTGGTGAGCGTGATGCGGGGCGAGCAGCGTCGCTGGGAGGTGCTCTGCCTCAACGAGATGGCCCTGCACCGCGAGCCGCTCACCTCGATGTGCCATTTCGAGATCGCCATCGGCCGCCACGCCCCGGTGGACATCGCCGCCGACGGGGTGATCCTCTCCACCCCCACCGGCTCCACGGCCTACTCGCTCTCAGCCGGCGGCCCGGTGATCACCCCCGACTGCCCGGTGCTGCAGCTCACGCCGATCGCCGCCCATTCGCTGGCCTCGCGGGCCCTGGTGTTCAGCGACCGCGAACCTGTCACCGTGTTTCCGGCCACGCCGGAGCGGCTGATGATGGTGGTGGATGGCAGCGCCGGCTGTTACATCTGGCCGGAGGACCGGGTGCTGATCCGCCGCAGTGAGGAACCCGTGCGCTTCGTGCGCCTGGCCGATCACGAGTTCTTCCAGGTGCTGCGCAACAAGCTGGGCTGGGGCCTGCCCCACGTGGCCAAGCCCGGAAACGGCGTGCAGCCATGACGCCTGCGGGGCGCGTGCTGCTGCTGGGGACGAAGGCCGAGGCGCTGGCCGCCCGCCTGGAGGCCTCGGGCTATGCGGTGATCTGCGGTGAAGCTGAGGGCCAGGCGCTGGGGGCAGGAGAGGTGGATGTGGTGGTGCTGGCGGCCGAGGCGGCGCCCCAGATCCCTGAGCTGCGCCAGCAGCTGGGAACCGTGCCGATCCTGCTGGCTGAGGCCGATGACAGCGTGGAGGCGCGGGTGCATTGCCTGAGCGCCGGCGCCGACGACTTCTGGCTGTCGGAGCTGGGCCCCAGCGACCTCCTGATGCGGGTGCGGCTGCGACTCGACCTGCAGCGCCAGGCCGCACCGGCGACGCCCCTCCTGCAGGCGGGCGATCTCAGCCTTGATCCCCTCAGCCGCAGCGTGAAGCGCGGACCTCGGCTGGTGGCGCTCACCGCCCGGGAGTACCAGCTGCTGCTGCTGCTGCTGGAGCGCAAGGGCACGGTGGTGAGCCGCGACCTGATCCTGCGCCGGGTGTGGAACGACGACCGGGGCACCTCCAGCAACGTGATCGAGGTGTATGTGCGCTACCTGCGCCAGAAGCTGGAGCAGGGGGGCGAGCGGCGGCTGATCCACACCATCCGCGGCCAGGGCTACTGCCTGAGCGAGCGGGTGCCGCCGCTGGGGGGCAAGAACTGATGGGCGCCCGCCTGCTGGGCCGAGCACCTGGCCAGACCTGGAGCCTTGCGCTGGGCCTGGCCCTGGCGGTGGGGTTGGGGCCGCCCCAGGCCCCGGCCGACCAGCTCGAGCCCCCGCAGCAGCTGCCGGTCACCGCCCGGTGGTGCCTGCAGCCCGGGCGCTGCATCGGCCTGGAGGTGGCGGCCACGCTGCGCCAGCAGGCGATGGGCCTGCAGCTGCGCCCGCCCCTGCCAGCGCTGCGGGGCATGTGGTTCCCCTATGCCATGCCCACCCCGGCGCAGTTCTGGATGCACCGCACGCCAGCCCCCCTCGACATGCTGTTCATCCGCGACGGGATGGTGGTGGCGATCGAGGCCCACGCCCAGCCCTGCATGCGGCTGCCCTGCCCGAGCTACGGCCCGAACGAGCCCGTGGACGGGGTGGTGGAGCTGACCGCAGGCCAGGCCGAGGCCCTGGGCATCGCCGTGGGCAGCCCGGCGCGGATCGAAGCGCTGCCCTAGGAGCCTGCGGTGGCTGGCAGGCGGCCCTGCAACACCAGCACCGGGTTGAGCGGCGCCAGGCGGGTGCCGTCCGCCAGGGGGGCGCCGCGCCAGGCCTGGTGCTGGCCCACGGCCACGGCGCAGCCGGCCCGCTCCAGCAGGGGCCGCAGCTCGGCCAGGGCCTCCACGGTGGCGAGCGGAATCACCACCACCCCACCGGGCCGCAGACGCTCCAGCACGGCATCCAGCACGGCCGCCCGCTCGCGGCCGCCGCCGCCGAGCAGCACCCGGTCGGGATCGGGCAGGGCGGTAAGGGCCTGGGGCGCCCGGCCTTCCACCACCCCCGCCGGGGTCACCCCGAGCCGCTCGGCGTTGGCGGCGATCAGGCCGGCACCGCCGCCGCGCTGCTCCACAAACCAGGCCGCCAGCCCGGGCCGCAGCCGCAGGGCCTCCAGACCGATTGAGCCCACGCCGGCGCCGATGTCCCAGAGCACGCCGCGCTCGGGCAGCTCCAGCTCGGCCAGCAGCTGGATGCGCACCTCGCGCTTGGTCATCAGGCCGGGGCGGTCGTCGTGCTGGAGATAGAGGCCATCGGCCAGGCCGAGCAGGGGCAGGGCGGCGGGATCGGCCGGCACTGGAGGTGGCTCAGCAATCAGCAGCACCAGGTGCAGGGGATCGAGATCGGCGGGCAGGGGGGTCTGGGGCGCCAGCCGCTGCACCCGTTCAGCCGGGTGGCCCAGCCGCTCGCACAGCCACAGGCCGTAGGCGGCCTCCAGGCCTGAGGCGGCCAGGATCCGGCGCACCTCCTCCGCCCCACCGCGGCTGGGGTCGGTGAGCACCGCCAGGGCGGACGGCCGCTGCTGCAGCAAGGCCGCCAGGGGTTCCGGCTCGCGGCCGTGCAGGCTCACCCAGCGGGCGTCCTGCCAGGGGCGGCCGATGCGGGCGAAGGCCAGCTGCAGGGAGCTGGGAGCGGGATGGAAGCGCAGCCGCTCCGGCCCGAAGCGCTGCAGCAGCAGACGGCCGATGCCGAACCAGAGCGGGTCGCCACTGGCCAGGAGCACCGCCGCACGGCCAGCCGCCAGGGCCTCCTCCAGCGGAGCGAAGCACTGCTCGGGCCGGTCGCTGGCCAGCAGCTCCGGGCAGGGCTGCTCCTGGAGGATGCGCCCGGCCGCCTGCTCCTGGCGCCACCAGTGGGCCAGCTCCGCCAGCAGGCGCTGCGGTGCCAGCAGCAATTCGGCGGCCCGCACCAGGGCCAGGCTGGGGGCTGGCAAACCAGCCAGGCCACCGGCATCGGTGCCGATCACCGCCAGCGTGGCCGCGTGAGGTGCGTCCTGCGTGCTGCCCAGGGTGTGCTCGCCGCTGACGCCATGATGGCGGGCCCATCCCCACAGCCCGCAAGTCGCCGCCCAGACTCACCCCGAAGCTCCCATCCCAGCCATGAGTCACCGCCGCCAGCGCATCCACGAGCTGGTGGTGGCCCTGCTGGCCCAGCAGGGGGATCTCGAGCTACTCGACGGCGACGCCACTGCCCTGCCCAGCGCCGATCCGGGCAGCTGGATCGAGCGCAACCGGCGGGTGGTGCAGCGCTACCAGGCCCTGGTGCGCTCGGCCGTGACCCTCGACGCCCTGGTGGACCAGGAAGTGGGCGGCGAAGCGGACCAGCTCTGACAAGCTGGGCGCACTGTTTCCAGCTCCATGGCGCGTTTCGGCCTCTCCGCCCTCCAGTCGATGCTGCGGTCGCGGGGCACGGGACGGGCCGACGCCCCGCCGGCCAGCTGGAGCCGGGCCTTCGGGGCGGGCTGGGAGCGGCCCTACACGGTGCGCTACGCCAGCAACCTCGACGACGGTCCCAACCACGGGATGCCCCTGGGGGGCTTCGGGGCGGGCTGCATCGGCCGCGCCCCCGACGGCAGCTTCAACCTCTGGCACCTGGACGGCGGCGAGCACTGGTTCGGCACCCTGCCCGACTGCCAGTTCGCCCTCTATGAGAGCGACGGCGAGCAGCGCCGCGCCCACGCCCTGGCGGTGAAGCCCGAGGCCGACGCCTCCCGGCCCGAGGCGGGTGAACCCCTGCCGGCCTGGGACTGGTACCCCGCCAGCACCCCCGAGCGCCGCACCGGCACCTACGCCGCCCGCTACCCGCTCAGCTGGACCAGCTACGAGGGCGTGTTCGCGGCGCAGGTGGGCTGCCAGGCCTTCAGTCCGCTGCTGCCGGGCGACTACCAGCGAAGCAGCTACCCGCTGGCGGTGTTCGTGTGGACGCTGCACAACCCCGGCCGCAAGGCCCTGGACCTCTCCCTGCTGCTGAGCTGGCGCAACACCACCGGCTGGTTCAGCAACACCGATCCAGCCGCCGCCGTGCACTTCCGCGACGACGGCAGCCCCGAGCACAACTACGTGCCGGCGATCGGCAGCAGCCGCAGCCAGCGCAACCGCTGGGTGCAGGACGCCACCCTCAAGGGGGTGCTGCTGGAGGGGGAGCGCAGCACGCCGATCGCCGAGGGGCAGGGCCAGTGGTGCATCGCCACCGACGCCGGTCTGGAGGCACGCCACCCGGGGCTCACGATCCAGCGCTGCAGCCGCTGGAACCCGGCGGGGGATGGCGCCGAGCTGTGGGGGCCGTTTGCGCGGGATGGCTCCATCCCCGACAGCAACAACGACCGCGCCAGCGCCGACCACGACCCGGCCAGCGCCGCCCTGGCCGTGCGCTGCCGGCTGGAGCCCGGCGCAACGATCGAAATCCCGCTGGTGATCAGCTGGGACCTGCCTGTCACCGCCTTCGCCACCGGCACGCGCTGCCTGCGCCGCTACACCGACTTCTTCGGTGCTGAGGGCACCAGCGCCGCCGCCATCGCCGCCGAGGGCCTCACGTCCTGGCGCGACTGGCACACGGCGATCGAAGCCTGGCAGCAGCCGGTGCTGGAGCGCTCCGACCTGCCCGAGCCGCTGCGCATGGCCCTGTTCAACGAGCTCTACGACCTGGCCTCCGGCGGCAGCCTCTGGAGCGCCGCCAGCCCGGAGGATCCGGTGGGCCGCTTCGGGGTGCTGGAGTGCCTCGACTACGCCTGGTACGAGAGCCTGGACGTGCGCCTTTACGGCTCCTTTGCCCTGCTGCAGCTGTGGCCGGAGCTGGACAAGAGCGTGCTGCGCATCTTCGCCCGCGCCATCCCCGCCGCCGACCCCACGCCGCGGCCGATCGGCTGGTATTTCACCCAGGGCAAGGGCCGGGTGGAGGCCGCCCGCAAGGTGGCCGGCGCCACCCCCCACGACCTGGGCGCCCCCAACGAGCGCCCCTGGGACGCCAGCAACTACACCGCCTACCAGGACTGCAACCTCTGGAAGGACCTGGCCAGCGACTTCGTGCTGCAGGTGTGGCGCACCTTCAAGCTGGCCCCCAGCGGCGAGGACCTGCGCTTCCTGGCCGACTGCTGGCCGGCGGCGGTGCAGGCCCTGCGCTACCTCAAGACGTTCGACGCCAACAACGACGGCCTGCCGGACAACGGCGGCGCCCCGGACCAGACCTTCGACGACTGGCCGCTGCAGGGGGTGAGCGCCTACTGCGGTGCCCTCTGGATCGCCGCCCTTGAGGCGGCCCTGGCGATGGGCCAAAGGCTGCAGCTGGAGCTGGGGCTGGACACCAGCGGCGAGCAGCGGCAGTTCAGCGGCTGGCTGGAGCAGAGCCGGGCCAACTTCGACCGGCTGCTGTGGAACGGCGAGTTTTACAACATCGACGCCGAGAGCGGCACGCCGGTGGTGATGGCCGACCAGCTCTGCGGCGACTTCTACGCCCGGCTGCTGGAGCTGCCGGCCGTGGTGGCCGAGGAGCGGGCCCGCAGCTCCCTGAAGGCGGTGCGGGAGGCCTGCTTCGAGCGCTTCGAGGGCGGCAGGCTGGGGGTGGCCAACGGCCTGCGCCGCGACGGCACGCCGCTGGATCCCAACGGCACCCACCCCCTGGAGGTGTGGACCGGCATCAATTTCGGCCTGGCCGCCTACTACCGCCTGATGGGCGACACGGACACGGCCCTGGCCATCACCGGCGCCGTGGTGGAGCAGGTGTACAGCGGCGGTCTGCAGTTCCGCACCCCCGAGGCAATCACGGCGGTGAACACCTTCCGCGCCTGCCACTACCTGCGCGCCATGGCGATCTGGGCCCTGTGGGCCACCCACACCGGCTGGCAGCCGATTCCGGGAGCCGAGCGACAGCCAAGTGCCCAGCGACAGCCAAGTGCCCAGCGACAGCCATGAGCGCACCAGCCCACCGCTTCAACGCCCGGCTGCGGTTGCTGCTGGGGGCTCTGCTGGCCCTGGTGACAGGCCTGCTGCTGGTGCTTGCCCAACCACCGGCCGCCCAGGCCCTGCTGCACAACCACCCGGACGAGAACGGTACGCCGGTGCTGCGCAGCCTGGAGAGCCTGCGCGATCTCGACTACCAGAGCTGGCAGCTGGTGGCCTATCGCCAGGGCCCGGCGGGTGCACCACTCACCCTGCGCATCGTTGGCTTCCCGGGCAAGGTGCGGCTGGATCACCCCACACCGCTGCTGGTGGAGAGCGGCCGCCTGCAATGGCAGCTTGACGACATCACGCTTGCCAACCCCAAGCTTGCCAGCGATGCCAGGGCTGCCGCCGCCGAGTTCAACCTGACGCCCCTCCTGAGCGACCTGCACCAGAACCGCCCCCTGCGCCTGCAGCTACCGGGCGTGTTCGTCGAGCTGCCCGTGCCGCCCTATGTGGTGGCGGAATGGCGCCAGATTGAGTGAGCCCAGCTGGATTGAGTATTGGATCGGGTCTTAGGGCAAATCACTTAATCGCAAAAACAAAGGTTTTGGAGTTTTTAGAACTCCACCTGCGAGGAAAGAGAACGCCAGCATCAAACTCTTTCTTCCACAAGCCATAATCAACCCCCGGAATCCTGCCACCAATAGAGGGCTCATCGAGAACGATGCAGTTGAATCCATTGGCCTGCATCCACCTCTTGGCGGCAGGCAGATTCTGAAAAGGCGTGTATTGATTCCGCCACTCCTGAACACCCATCTTTCGAATGCTGGACGGATCTACAAAATCGTCGCCCACTAAAACAGTATTGACAACACCTTTGTCGCTAGAAACAAGATAAACACACCCGAAGGATTCAAGGGCATTTTTGACCGCCATATTCCTTTTAGTTTCAGAACTTAAAACCCTATACTTCTTCTGCTCAGCATAGGACTTGGTAAATTCAGAGAGGACAAAGAACAAAGCAAGAAGCGAAAGTGGCAAGGCAAAGCCAGAGGTACGAATAGACTTGAATCTTCCGGCCAGGCCCGAGAGATAGCTGGCAACAGCTGCAACACCGATACACGCCACGAATGTTGTCGAAAGAATCAGGTGCCTGTCACTGACAAATGCCAGGCTCGTGATCAGGACAATCGCAACCGCATTGATCAGCATCGTCAACACGATGAACCGGTTCTGCTCGTCACTCTTGAGCGCAGGCGAACGACTGGCGAAAAACCCTGCGTAAACCGTAAATAGCGCAACAGCACTATGACCTCGCAAGATATTTAGAGATTCACCAATATTGCGAAAATAGTTGGCAATGAACTCAGCCGGATAGTCTGAGATTATCTTGAAGATGCTGGCACACTGAGGGAAGCTGTCTTTGACATTCAGCCAGGTCAAACCGGAAATCTGCTTGTTCCATCCGAGCGCCAAGGCAATGTTGCATCCATTTTCCGTATACAACGGATTGCCATGAACAATCAAGGACCCGATCAGCTGAGGAGATGCAGCGATCGACCAGCCTGCCAAAAGGATCAGGCCATTAACAATAGAAGTCTTTAGTGTGCCACCAAGCGCAGGGAAAGAACGAGACGGCCTATGAATCAACAACAGCACCAACAATAAACTCAGCAAAACAGACAGAGATGAATACCTAGCCAGGTAGGCCAGGCCTGCAAAAATGCCCGCAAAGAACAACAAGATATTTGATTTTCGCTTGAACCAATAGACAAAGAAGCCAATACAAACAAAGGCAAGGGCTAATGCTGGCAAGTCACTACTCTGGCCAACAGCATACTTGACAACAGCTGGATTAAATACCGAAACCAGGGCTCCGAGGAAGGAGGGGATTGACCCGTAAGCCGTTTTTAAGAGGAAGAAAGATGCAATTCCAATGGTTAACAATGCCAGAAAACCAATGAGCGAGCCAACCTCTTGCCAAGATCCCAAACCGGAGAGCGCTCGAAGTGCTAATGGATACCCCAGGGGCCAAACTCCCATAGGGTCAAATGTGCTGGGATCTAGGCTGAGTCCTTCAGCAAACTGCACATAATAGGGAAAGTCGCCGCTTATTGAGGCACGATGAGTAAGAGATAATTTATAAATGTACGCGGAGATTGCAGCGAGAACCGAGATCAAACAAAAATCAAGAAGTCTTGATCGGCTGGTCATCAGATTAAAGTGGCTAGCAGAAGTTGCACAAACCAGTTGCCTGGCAAGCTAAAAGGCGGGAAATGACAATAAAATTGGACTGCTTTTCAAGAAAATCCAGGGGGCTTCAGCTTGTGATGCACAAACAATTGCGCAATATTGCTATTTAAGCAGGTTAGCATACATTGATTTGAGCCGACTGCTGCACACCGGATGATCCCCGAGCCGTTGACAACGCCTAATCATTTTGTTTTAATATGGACAGGAATGAGCTCGGGCAACAGGTCTCAAAAACAGTGATGAGTAGCCAGCGTCTTCAGGCTTTCAAGAAAGAAAGCCTTGGCCCCTCAAAGATTTTGTGCCACTAGCCAAGCTTAGTTAATCGCGTCAGATAAATAAGTCAATGACAGCGCACTATTTCCTTGCACGCAGCCCCCTGTAGGTCTTTGAATACAAGAAATCATCCCTACCAGGCCAAACCACTCAAATCACCTGAAAATGCATGAGCGATTCTCTAGTCCTTGGCCTAACAATCGGACTTGCACTCGGCTGGTTTTATGGTGTCAAACGCCTGCCACCAACAGCACAACTGGCTTCTGCCCTAGGGATAGGAACCAAGTCAGCCAAGAGAAGCACCAATTCGCCAAGCCCCAAGCAGGAGAATCTTAAGCTCACAAGGTATAAGATCTTCGAGCAAACAATACCCAGAGCAGATATTGTGTTTCTGGGAGATAGCCTCACTCACAGGGGAAACTTTAATGAGTTCTTCGATATCAACAAGCGCATTTACAACAGGGGCATTTCAGGTGATACATCTTTTGATGTTTACCAACGACTAAACGAAGTGCAAAGACTCAAGCCATCGCACGTGTTCTTGATGATTGGCATTAATGACCTCTACAACCACGACACCAGCCCAGAAGAAGTTATCAAAAACATCAAGAAAATCAACGCAGAACTGAAAGCCAACGGTTCAACTGTTTACATTCAGGAAATCATTCAATGCGAACCAAGCCTCTGCCAAGAAACCAGCAAAGAAGTTGAATTAGCCAATCAATTGCTTCGAAGCACATTCCCGTCGGAGTCAATTATCCCGCTAGGCGAACTCAGTCAAGCCAAGGGGCTGGCGTCAATATACACAGATGATGGCATCCATTTAAATGCCAACGGCTATCAACTATGGATCGAGAAGCTGAAGCCCTACATTTCAAGAATCAGCTAGCGAAGCCCAAGAGGTTGTAGCAGTATCGAGGCAATGGATTGCCCATCAATGGAATGCCCATCAATGCATCGGCTCAGCGATTCGCACTCAAGATCCAGAGAACAAATAATCTCAGCACCCTCACTTGAGAAGAGGGCCTGGGGTAGGCGCCCTCAGCCAATGATCTGCTCACTGCTGATCTGAGCTTTGTTGACCCGAGTTTTGTTGACCCGAGCTTTGCTGATCGGGCAACCACTCCTGAACATCTCATTCAAGTCCTGGCTAGAGCATGCACCGGCGGAACATGGAAGACGTGAACAGCTGCTGTGGATCCAAATCGGCTCGTCTAATGCTCCATTCCTCAATCCGTTGCTGATAACTGCGCGTGAACATCGTGTTTGATTGGCGCGAGTCCTTGGCCAGGTACAGCCGACCTCCTGCCGCAACCACCTCCTCATCCAGCTGATCCAACGCCTCAAACAGCCCTGGCACCGCTGCGGGCACATCTGCCGCCAAGGTCCACCCGGGGATCGGGAACGACAGCGGTGCGCGATTGCCGGGCCCAAAGCGCTTCAGCACAGTGAGGAAGCTCGGTGCCCCCACCTTTCGCAAGGCTTCGAGGGTACGCGGCACCAAGTGTGCAGACTCATTGGGCACGGCGAACTGGTATTGCAGAAATCCTCCCGGGCCATAGATCCGATTCCAGTCCTGCACGCCATCGAGCGGATGGAAAAATGGTGAAATGGCCTGCAGCTCTGCCTCCCGGTGTTTGGGAGCCTTGCGATACCAGGCCTCGTTGAAGGCTCGCACCGTGAACTTGTTCAGCAGACCGCCCGGCAGGAAGGACGGAGCTGAGGCCAGGGCTTTTGGGTCGTAGACAAGGGGATCAGTTTGCTGGGCTTTTGGCAACGCCTCGACGGGGGCGTGATCGCCGCAGGTGAGCACCCCACGCCCCTTCGGATCGAGGCTGTCAACCCAGGCCACGCTGTAGCGATACCTGCTGTCGGCCGCGATCATCGCTGCCATCAGCGACTCCAGATCCCGGTAGCGGGTGGTGTCGACGCTGATCAGTGAGCTGGTGATCGGGATCAGGGAAAACGTGGCCTCCACGATCACCCCCGTGAGGCCCATCCCCCCCACGGTGGCCCAGAAGAACTCGGCACGATCGCCGCTGGGCGTGAGCTCCCGCAGCGTGCCGCTTCCATCCACCAGCAACAGCCGCTGCACGTGGTTGCCAAAACTGCCGTCCACGTGGTGGTTCTTGCCATGCACGTCAGCGGCAATCGCGCCACCCACCGTGACGTTGCGGGTGCCGGGGGTGACCGGCAGGAAAAAGCCCGCCGGCACGATCACCCGCAGGATCTGATCCAGACTCACCCCGGCACCAGCCGTTACCGAGCCGCTGGCGGGATCCAGCTCGATCCGATCAAAGGCGGGCAGCTCGATCACCATGCCGTTCTTCAGCTGGGCGGCATCGCCGTAGGAGCGGCCCAGGCCACGGGCGATCAGCGATTGGGGTGGCGCGGCCTGGACCACCGCCTGCAGTTGCTCCACATTGGCCGGCTGCACCACCTGGGTGGTGTCCGGATTGGTGCGGCCCCAGCCCGTGAGGGTTCGGGTTTCAGCCTTCAGGCCGGCAGGCAGGGAAGTGGTCACAAGGGTGTCAGAGCTTGGAGGCCAGGAAAGCAGGCAGCAGGCGGATCAGCCGCATCAGCGGTGACCACCACCAGGGCAGGTATTCGATGCCCCGCCTGTTGGGACGCCGCAGCAGGTCGTTTGCCACCGATTCCGGACTGGCACAGAGGGCGGGCGGGGCCTTGCCCACGGTCATCGGCGTGGCCATGAAGCCGGCCTTGATGATCCGCACGGCAAACGGCTTGCCGTAGCAGCGCAACAGCAAGCCCTCACAGAAGGCCGTCAGGGCCGCCTTGGCAGCGCCGTAGTGGTAGTTGGAGGGCCTGCCGCGATCAGCCGCAACCGAGCTGAACACCCAGAGTCGTCCAGGCCTGGCTAGCCGCTCGGGAGTGGCAATCGCGGTGAGCCAAGGGATCAGACCCGAGTAATTGGCGGCGGTGATTCGCAGGGCCTCTGCTCCATCGCTGCGGGCCTGCTCGGCATCACCCAGCGATCCAGCGGTGATCACGTACAGGTCGAACTCCCCCACCCTGGGCAGCCGCGCGCCGTCGAGGGAGGCATCGGCAAGCAGGTCAGTCTGCTCGGTGCTCACCGCAGCCCCATAGCGCTGCTGCAACTCAGCCGCCAGCTGCTGGTTCGCCTCACCATTGCGGGCTACCAGATGAAAGCGCTGGCAGCCGCGGCGCGCCAAGTGCTGACAGATGGCGCGGGCCACTTCGCTGGTGCTGCCCAGTACAAAGGTGCTGTTGATCTGGGTTGGCACTGCTGAGGCCATGGCTGGGAATGTGGCCTGAGTCGGGCCCCTGCAGACACCGGCAGGATACCGATTAGGGCTGGCAGCGCCAGGAGCGCGAAGCAATCCAAGCGTCAGAGCAGTCGCCTATCACTCAAGGTTGACGGCGAGACGGCCACAGCAGACAGCCCACCCCCAGGGCCGTGGCGAACCAGAGCGTCATCAGCCGGATCAGCAATGTGGCGGGGGTCGCCACAGCCACTGCAACGCCCTGCAGGGCCAGCAGTCCCACCGTGCCGACCTCCGTGCTGCCCAGCCCTCCCGGCAGCAAGGTGAGCGCACCAATCAGTCCCGCCGCCGTGTGGGCAATGGTGGCGCCGCCGATACCCACCGATTCGATCCCCAGCCCCCTCAGCAGCAGCCAGAGACTCACCCCCTCCAGACTCCAGGCCAGCGCAGCCAGCACCGTGGCCTGCAGCAGCAACACCGGCTGCAGCAACTGCCGCAGAGCCCCCAGTCCGTCGCTGCCGGCACTGGCCAGCTTGCGGGGCAGCACCCGTTTGACCGTGCCCTTCAGCTGCGCCTTGACCCACGGGCGGGGCAGCACCAGCACCCCGACCAGCACAGCAGCCAGCCCGATCCCGATCGGTACGGCCAGCGGCGCCTGCCAGCGCAGCAGCAGCGGCAGGTTGATCAGCAGCAGCAGCAGCACCGCCGTGCCATCGGTGAGCCGCTCCACCACCAGGGCCATCAGCGTTGGCGGCATCGGCACCCCGCACTCCTGCTTGAGGAGCAGCGAGCGCACCGCCTCCCCCGATTTGCCCGGCGTTGCTGTGAATGCATAGGACCCCATCCAAATGCGGGCGTCGGCCTGCATGGGTGGACGTTGATCGACGGCTCTCAGCAACAACCGCCAGCGGCCGTAGCGGATCCCGTAGCCCAGCAGCACCAGCAGCAGGCCCAAGCCGATCTGCGGCCACAGGCTGCGCAGCAGCGGAACCAGCTGATCGCCCTGGCTCCAGAGGCCCAGCAGTCCGTAGCCCAGCAGTGCCAGAGCCACCACCGGCAGCAGCGGCCCCAACGAGAAGGCGGGATAGGGCTGGGGGGCGGGCTGAAAACTGCGGTAGTGGGGCAGGGCTGCCGCCTGCAACAGCTCCCGGTCACCCTTGCTGTCGCCGTAGGCCTCGAGCGTGAGCCCCTCCAGCGGGCCGAGGTGCTCCGCCAAGCGCCGCACCTTCTCCGGGCCCTTGCAGTTGGGGCTAGCCAACCGCGGGCGCCAAAGGCCCTGCCATTGCTCCAGTTCAGTGCAGAGCAGCTCCACCCCCAGCCAATCGGCCAGCGGCTGCAGCAGCAGGCGAGGTGAGGCCGAACACAGCAGCACCAGATCACCGCGCTGCTGGTGCCATCGCAACCGCTGCAGCGCCTCTGGCCGCAGCTGGGCCCGCAGCTCCCCGAGCTGCCAGTCAGGCCGGCCAGCCGCCTCGGCGCGGTTCACTGCCTCGCACACACCAAAGGCGGCGATCAGCTGCTGCTTGAACCGCCCCGTGTTCACCAGCCGCAACTGCCAGCCAATCAGCCAGGGCAGACAGGCCATGGCCGCCATGGCCTGGCCCATGGGTCCCTTGGAGCGGCGGGCGGCCAGCCAAAGGCAGTCGCCCCGCAGCAACGTGCCATCTACATCAAACACAGCAACCCGTCGCTCCACCGCCTGCCCCATCAGCCGGCGCGGCAGATCAGGGCGATCACCGCCGTTGTCAGCAGCCATGCGGCCAAGGTGAGCTGAATGCCTCGATCCCCCAGCAGGATCTCCTCGGGCTTTTCGCTGCTGCACTCTGGCGCCAGCTCCCGCCGCCGCTCCGCTTCCTCGGGATCGCTCAGCAGCTGGTACCGAAAAATCCCCACCAACACGAACGGCACCGTGAGCAGCATCCAGCTGGTGGGTGCGCCCTTCAACGCCGGGCCGGCAGCCCACAGCGCGTAGCTGATGAAGGCACTGGTGGCCACCGTGCTCTCCAGCCGCAGCAGCAGCGGCAATGAATAGCGCTCCAGCACCTTGCGGGTGATCACACCCCGGTCATGGGCCACCCGCAGCTCCGCCTTTCGCTTCTCGATCGCCAGAAACAGAGCCAGCAGCCCCACGGTGAGCAGGAACCAGGGCGAGGCCGGCAGCAGCGCTGCCACCACTCCGGCAATCGCCCGCAGCAAAAAGCCCGAGGCGATGCAGAACAGATCCAGCAGCGGCATCCGCTTGAACTTGAAGCAGTACCCCACCTGGATCAGGGCGTACAGCAGCACCACTCCGGCCAGGGCCGGTGTGACCCAGCCGGCCAGGCTCAGGCTCAGCACAGCCAACAGAGCAGCCGTGGTGAGCGCCGCCGGCACGCTCACCAGCCCGGCGGCGATCGGCCGGTAGCGCTTGCTGGGGTGGGCCCGATCGGCCGCCACATCCAGGCAGTCGTTCAGCAGGTAGATGGCGCTGGAGATTAGGCAGAAGGCCACCAGCGCGCCTGCGGCAGGCAGCCACACTGTGGACTCGAAGCGGAAGGCGAACAGCGGTGCCGCAAACACCAGCAGATTCTTGGTCCACTGCCGCGGGCGGCAGGCGGCCAGTAGCGCAGGCAGACCGGGACGGTCAGCAACCATCGATCCGCCCTCTTCGCGCCCGCATGAGCCAGACCTCAATCACGCTGACGATGGAATTATCACGCTGGATTGGGACAACCAGGGCAGATCCGTGGCCACTGCGGGCGGATGCCGTGCGGCAAAAGCTGTTGCAGCTCTATGCATAGATGCCCTCGCTGACCAACGATCAGGCCATCCTGGCGGCCCTCCCGGATGGGGCCAGCCCCCCACGACCATGCATCGCCTGAGTGCCTCCACCGTGCCCGCCAGCGCCGCCACCAACTGGATCCCCTGGATGCGCCGGGCGCTGCAGCTGGCGGAGCTGGGGCGTGGGCGCACCAGCCCCAACCCGCTGGTGGGGGCGGTGGTGCTCGATGGCGCGGGCCAGCTGGTGGGCGAGGGCTACCACGCCCGGGCCGGGGAGCCCCACGCCGAGGTGGGCGCCCTGGCCCAGGCCGGCGCGCGGGCCCGGGGCGGCACCCTGGTGGTGACCCTGGAGCCCTGCTGCCACCACGGCCGCACGCCCCCCTGCAGCCAGGCGGTGATCGCCGCCGGCATCAGCCGGGTGGTGGTGGCAATGGCCGACCCCAACCCGAAGGTGGGCGGGGGCGGCCTGGCGGCGCTGCGAGCGGCGGGGATCGAGGTGATCACGGGGGTGGCCGAGGCCGAGGCCCGGGCCCTCAACCGCGCCTTCTGCCACCGCATCGCCACGGGCCGGCCCCTGGGCATCCTCAAGTGGGCGATGAGCCTCGATGGCCGCACGGCCCTGGCCAACGGCGCCAGCCAGTGGATCAGCAACGCCGAGGCCCGGGCCTGGGTGCACGGGCTGCGGGCCCGCTGCGACGCGGTGATCGTGGGCGGCGGCACGGTGCGGGCCGACGACCCGCTGCTCACCAGCCGCGGCCGCCGCGATCCCGAACCGCTGCGGGTGGTGCTCAGCCGCGGCCTCGATCTGCCGGCCGAGGCCCGGCTGTGGCGCCAGCAGGAGGCCCCCACCCTGGTGGTGCACGGCTATGGCGCCCCCAGCCAGGCCCGCTTCCAGCTCGACCAGGCCGGCGTGGAGCGGCTGGCCCTGGCCGACTGCGGCCCGCGCACCCTGCTGGAGGAGCTGGCCCGGCGGGGCTGCAACCAGGTGCTGTGGGAGTGCGGCCCGGAGCTGGCGGCGGCGGCCCTGCGCCAGGGCTGCGTGCAGGAGCTGGCGGCGGTGATCGCCCCCAAGCTGCTGGGCGGGGTGGCGGCCCGCACCCCGGTGGGTGACCTGGAGCTGGAGGCGATGGCGCAGGTGCACCCCTGGCACAGTGCCGAACGCAGCGCCCTGGGCCCCGACCTGCTCTGGCGCCTCAGCCCACCCGGCTGCTGAGATTCCCCGAAGGTCATTGTCCGGATTGCCGATGCCGCCCACCCTGCCCAACCCCGTCTCCCTGCCCCTGGAGCTGCAGATCCCCCTGGGGGGCCTGCTGCTGGCGGTGCTCTGCTGGGTGGGCCTGGAGGTGGTGGGGCGCCGCTGCCGGGCCCGCTCGCTGCTGCGGGGCCTGCTGCTCACCAGCCGGCTGAGCGTGACGGCAACCTGCCTGCTGGCGGGGCTGGGCTGGTGGCTGGCCCTGCAGCTGGATCCGGCGGTGATCGACCTGGAACGGGACGGCCACGAGGTGCGGGAGGTGGTGGTGGCCCTCGGTGTGGCCTGGACCCTGCTGCGCTGGCACCAGGAGCTGCGCCGCAACCGCAACCGCTACGCCGAGGAGATGCTGCCGCGTCTGAACGAGAAGGACCGGCATTTCCTGTTCGATGTGCTGCAGAAGCTGATCAGCATCGGCATCTGGGCGATCGTGATCTACGAGCTGATGCAGCTGGTGGGCGTGTCGGCGGCGGTGCTGGTGACCGCCGGCGGCTTCGGCGCGGCGGCGGTGGGCTTCGGCGCCCAGGGGATCGTGTCCAATTCCCTCAGCGGGGTGAGCCTCTATGTGAACCGGCCGTTCATCGTGGACGACTTCATCGAGATCCCGGCCGAGCAGCTGGAGGGCACGGTGGAGGAAATCGGCTGGTTCTACACCCGGCTGCGCAACAGGGATCGCCAGCCGGTGTACGTGCCGAACACGATCTTCAGCAGCTCCCCGGTGGTGAACAACACGGCGGTGGACCACCGCCGGGTGTGGATCAGCTTCCACCTCAGCTACGCCGACCGGCCGCGGGTGGCGGCGATCGCGGCCGAGCTCGAGGCCATCCTGGCCCAGCACCCCCGGGTGGCCCAGCACAAAACCAGGGCCGTGCACTTCACCGGCTACGGCGAGAGCAGCCTCGATCTGCGCCTGCTCTGCCACAGCACCGGCCATGCGGTGGAGGACGGCTGGGCGCTGCAGCAGGAGCTGCTGCTCACGATCGGCGAGGTGGTGGAGCGCCACGGCGCCACGATGCCCTTCCCCACCCGCACCCTGCTCAGCCCAAGCCTGCTCACACCAGCTCCGGATGCAGCGGATCACCCTTGAACGGGCCCTGCACCCGGGAGGTGATCCAGCCGCCGTAGAAGCCGCCGGGCTGGGGAATCACCCGCTCGCCGTCGATCCAGCAGCCGTCCATCAGGGCTGGATAAAGGGCAAACCAGCCGGCCAGGGCAGCGAAGGCCGGGGTGGGGTCGGGGTAGCTCCACACCGCCCGGCTGAGGCGGCGCTCGCCGGGGCCACCCGGATCGAGCACCACGTCGAAGTAGCGGGCCACCCCCTTCCACTCGCAGAAGCTGCGGCCGGGGGCCGGCTGCAGCAGCGCCAGCCGCAGGGCCTCGGGGGGCAGGTAGTAGGTGGGGGGATGGAAGGTCTCCAGCACCCGCAGGGAGCGGCGGGTGTCGGCCAGCAGCTGGCCCAGGGCCTCCACCCGCACGTGCTCCTCGCTGGCCACCAGGGCCGGCGGCCGCGGGTAGTCGGCCACGCGCTCCACCGCCGGGGGGTTGGGATTCATGGCAACTCCAGGCTGAGTTGCTGGCGGTCTACCGCAGGCGGGCGGGAGCTGGCGGCCGAGGGTGGGGCTGCTGGGGCGTTGGGGGTGATCGGCTCGATCCGCCAGCCCGCCGGATCCCAGGGCTCCAGCAGCGGCTCGAGGGCCCGCAGCTCGGCCCCGTGCACCGGCGCCAGCCAGGCGGTCTCCAGGCCATCGGGGATCACCACCGGCATCCGCTCATGGATCGGCGCGATCAGGGCATTGGGACGGGTGGTGAGGATGCAGCAGGTGTCGAGCTGGCTGCCGTCGGCCCCCAGCCAGCGCTCCCACAGGCCGCCCAGCCAGAAGGGGGCGCCGCCTGGGCGGGCGATGCGCTGGCCCTTCTCGAAGAAGGCGTCGGCGGGGATCAGGCAGCGGTGGTGGCGCCAGGGGCCGCGGAAGCTGGCCTTCTCAGCCACCGTTTCACTGCGGGCGTTGATCGGGCGATGGGCGGGCCTGCGGGGATCGCTGGGATCCTTCACCCAGGCCGGCAGCAGCCCCCAGAGGGCGAAGGCCACCTCCAGCCGGCCCTGCTGCTGGCGCTGGAGCAGGAGCGGCTCCCCGGGGCGGATCAGGGGCCGGGGAGCGTAGTGCGCAGCCAGCTGGGGCGGCAACTCCCCCTGCAGCCGCGGCAGCAGCTGATCGATGGCAGTGGTGAGCGAGTAGCGGCCGCACATGGCCCCACTCTGGCGTCCATTCGGTTTCCCACCCCAGATCGCCACCCGGATGTGGTGCAGGGCTGGGAACAACACCCCTAGCCTGGGCCGAACTGCAGGCCGCGCGCCATGCCCATCCGCCAGGACGACAACCGCCCCAGCAGGCGCTTCGGCCTGATCAACCTGGTGCTGATCGGCTTCGGCGTGCTGCTGCTGTTCAGCAATTTCCTGCCCAATCCGGCCAACCAGGTGCCGCGGGTGCCCTACTCGCTGTTCATCGACCAGGTGAACGACGACAACGTGCGTCGGGCTTACATCACCTCCGATCAGATCCGCTACGAGCTCAAAGAGGCTCCGGAGGAGGGTGCGCCTTCGGTGCTGGCCACCACGCCGATCTTCGACATGGAGCTGCCCCAGCGGCTGGAGCAGCACGGGGTGGAATTCGCCGCGGCCCCGCCTCAGAAGCCCAACATCTTCACCACCATCCTCAGCTGGGTGGTGCCGCCGCTGATCTTCATCCTGGTGCTGCAGTTCTTCGCCCGCCGCAGTGGCATGGGCGGCGGGGCCCAGGGTGCCCTCAGCTTCACCAAGAGCAAGGCCAAGGTGTATGTGCCCGACGAGGAATCGCGGGTGACCTTCGCCGATGTGGCCGGGGTGGATGAGGCCAAGGCCGAGCTGGCCGAGATCGTGGATTTCCTCAAGAAGCCGGAGCGCTACGCGGCGATCGGCGCCCGCATTCCCAAGGGTGTTCTGCTGGTGGGCCCTCCGGGCACCGGCAAGACCCTGCTCTCCAAGGCGGTGGCTGGCGAAGCGGGCGTGCCCTTCTTCATCATCAGCGGCTCGGAGTTTGTGGAGCTGTTCGTGGGGGCCGGTGCCGCCCGCGTGCGCGACCTGTTTGAAGAGGCCAAGAAAAAGGCGCCCTGCATCATTTTCATCGACGAACTCGACGCCATCGGCAAGAGCCGCTCCGGCTCGATGGGCGTGGTGGGCGGCAACGACGAGCGCGAGCAAACGCTCAACCAGCTGCTCACCGAGATGGACGGCTTCGCCGGCAAGGACAAGCCGGTGATCGTGCTGGCGGCCACCAACCAGCCGGAAACCCTCGACGCCGCCCTGCTGCGTCCGGGCCGCTTCGACCGCCAGGTGCTGGTGGACCGGCCCGACCTCTCCGGCCGGCGCATGATCCTCGGCATCTACGCCAAGAAGGTGAAGCTGGCCGAGGGCGTGGATCTCGACCGCATCGCCCAGGCCACCGCCGGCTTTGCCGGAGCCGATCTGGCCAACCTGGTGAACGAGGCAGCCCTGCTGGCCGCCAGGGTGAACCGCACCACCGTGGAGCAGGGCGACCTGAACGAGGCGATCGAGCGGGTGGTGGCCGGTCTGGAGAAGAAGAGCCGGGTGCTCCAGGCCGACGAGAAGAAGGTGGTGGCGTACCACGAGGTGGGCCACGCGATCGTGGGGCACCTGATGCCCGGCGGCAGCAAGGTGGCCAAGATTTCGATCGTGCCCCGGGGCATGAGCGCCCTGGGGTACACCCTGCAGCTGCCCACTGAGGAGCGTTTCCTCAACTCCAAGGAGGATCTGGAAGGCCAGATCGCCACCCTGCTGGGCGGCCGCAGCGCCGAGGAGGTGGTGTTCGGCGCGGTGACCACCGGCGCCGCCAACGACCTGCAGCGCGCCACCGACATCGCCGAACAGATGGTGGGCACCTTCGGCATGAGCGAGACCCTCGGGCCCCTCGCCTACGACAAGCAGGGCGGCAGCCGCTTCCTCGGCGGCCCCAGCAACCCCCGCCGGGTGGTGAGCGATGCCACCGCCCAGGCGATCGACCGCGAGGTGCGCGGCCTGGTGGACCGGGCCCACGACCGGGCCGTGGCGATCCTGCACCGCAACCGCGACCTGCTGGAGCGCATCTCCCAGGAGATCCTCGACAAGGAGGTGATCGAGGGCGACGAACTCAAGACCCTGCTGGCCGAGAGCGTGATGCCCGAGGAAGCCATGCTGGCGGCCTGAGGGCTCAGCCCAACCCTTGACGGCGGGGCCAGCGATGGCCGATAAGGGTTGTTTGAGACCGGCCGATGCACGGCGCCGCCTCCACCCCTCTGCCTCCAGCCCTCGCCGAGCTCTGCGCTGGCGACCTGCTCTCCTCGGCTGATCTCAACGGGGAGCAGACCCAGGCCCTGCTGCATCTGGCCGCCAACCTGAAGGCCGGCCGGGCCACGATCAACCTGGGCGGCAAGACGCTGGGGCTGATCTTCTCCAAGTCGTCCACCCGCACGCGGGTGAGCTTCACGGTGGCGATGGCCCGCCTGGGGGGACAGACGATCGACCTCAACCCCCAGGTGAGCCAGGTGGGCCGCGGAGAGCCGGTGGCCGACACAGCGCGGGTGTTGAGCCGTTACGTGGATGCTTTGGCGATCCGCACCTTCGCCCAGAGCGAACTGGAGGAGTACGCCCACTGGGCCTCGATTCCGGTGATCAATGCCCTCACCGACCTCGAACACCCCTGCCAGGCCCTGGCCGACTACCTCACCCTGGCGGAGGCGTTCGGGGAGCTCAAGGGGCTGACACTCGCCTATGTGGGCGACGGCAACAACGTGGCCCATTCGCTGATGCTCTGCGGCGCCCTGCTGGGGGTGAACGTGCGCATCGGCTGCCCCGCGGGTTTCGCACCCGATGCCGGGGTGCTGGCCCAGTCGCAGGTCCTGGCCGCCGCCAGCGGTGCCACGGTGGCGGTGCTGCACGAGCCGGTGGCGGCGGTGCGCGGCGCCCATGCCCTCTACACCGACGTGTGGGCCTCGATGGGCCAGGAGGAGGAGAAGACTGAGCGGCAGCAAGCCTTTGCCGGCTGGTGCCTGGACGAGGGCCTGATCGCCGAGGCCGACAGCCGGGCGATCGTGCTGCACTGCCTGCCGGCCTACCGGGGGCTGGAGATCAGTGCCGGCGCGATCGAGGGCCCCAGCAGCCGGGTGTTCGACCAGGCGGAGAACCGCCTGCACGTGCAACAGGCCCTGCTGGCTGCCCTGCTGGCTGCCAGCTGAGAGCGGTGGGCCGAGGGCAGTGGGCCGAGGACGGCGGGGTGGACAAAGGGCCGCCCAGGCGGTACATCTGTATCAGTGATCCGGTCCCCCTGATTCGCCATGCCCTCCCGCCAGCCCAGCAGCCAGGTCCAGCAGGAGCTCACCCCTGCCCAGCAGGAGCTGTACGACTGGCTGGCGGGGTACATCGGCGAGCACCGGCACAGCCCCTCGATCCGCCAGATGATGGAGGCGATGGGGCTGCGCTCACCGGCGCCAATCCAGAGCCGGCTGCGCCACCTGCAGCAGAAGGGCTGGCTCACCTGGCAGGAGGGCCAGGCCCGCACGCTGCAGCTGCTGGGCGAGGCAGCGGAGGCCTTCGGCATGGGCGGCGGCGGCGGCAGCCAGGCGATCCCGGTGCTGGGGGCTGTGGCCGCCGGCGGCCTCGTGGAAACCTTCGACGACGTGCAGGAGCGGCTCGACCTGGGGCCGGTGCTGGGAACCCGCGGCCTGTTCGCCCTCACGGTGAACGGCGACTCGATGGTGGACGCCCACATCGCCGACGGCGACGTGGTGCTGATGGAGCCGGTGAGCGACCCGGCACGGCTGCGCGACGGCACGATCGTGAGCGCCCTGGTGGCGGGCAGCGGCACCACGCTCAAGCACTTCCAGCGCCAGGGCGGCACGGTGATCCTGGAAGCGGCCAACCCGGCCTACGCGCCGATCGAGCTGCCGGCCGACCAGGTCACGGTGCAGGGCAAGCTGGTGGCGGTGTGGCGCCAGGTGTGAGGCCACCACGGTGTAAGCTTTGCTCACGCCAGACGGGGCCTGCGGGTCCAGACAGTCGACCAGCGACCGGTTTGTCGGGCGTCATCCACACGGGGCCATAGCTCAGCTGGTAGAGCACCTGCATGGCATGCAGGGGGTCAGCGGTTCGAATCCGCTTGGCTCCATTCAGCGAAACCATTTCAATCCAAGAGTCTTGGTTTTAACCACACCTGCTTGAGACGGATGAGCATATTTGCTCAGATCCAAGGAGTTTGACCAACACAACTGAATCCCTGTCGGCGTGCGGATCTCTCTTGGCGAGCAATTCAAAAAGCCGCAGGGGAAAGCCCCTGGGCCGTTTAGCCGCTGGCGGTGTAATGATGCACTTTTTGACCCGGCTCAGGGATAGAGCGAGTCCTCTCAATTGAAAATATCTTAAGCGGTGGTATTGGCCTCCACCCATTCGTGCTTCCGGATCTCATGGATCAGCTCGATGCAAGCGACCCTTGCTGCCGATCAAATGCTGGGCAGACCGAACGACGCGGAGAGCGCCCAACAGAAGCAGGGGAGTCCGATATCCGGGATTTAAGAATGACCTTCGTTCATAGAGAATAAAATTGGCGATACCAGTCCACGAAGAGGCCCACGCCCTCCTGCACCGGAGTGTTGGGGCGAAAGCCGATCCAGTCCTCCAGAGCTGCGGTGTCGGCTGCGGTGGCCACCACATCGCCAGGCTGCAGAGGCAGGTAGTGCTTTTCAGCGATAACACCTAGGGCAGATTCAAGGGCCTCGATATAGGTGATCAACGGCAGGGGATTGCTGTTACCAATGTTGAACAGCCGGTGCGGAGCCCAGCTGCTGGCGGGATCGGGCTGGGCGGAGTCGAAGGCGAGATCTGCGGTGGCGGGCTTGTCAAGCACCCGAATGAGGCTCTCGCTGATGTCGTCGATATAGGTAAAGTCGCGCACCATCTGGCCGTTGTTGAACATCTGAATCGGCTCGCCGCTGAGGATCGCCCGGGTGAACAGGGAGAGAGCCATGTCGGGCCGTCCCCAAGGGCCATACACAGTGAAGAATCGAAGTCCTGTAGCAGGCAAGCCGTAGAGGTGGCTATTGGCATGAGCCATCAGCTCATTGGCCTTTTTTGTGGCGGCGTATAAGCTAACTGGATGATCAACGCTTTGATGCTCACTGAAGGGCAACTTTGTGTTGCCGCCATAAACCGAACTGCTGGAAGCGTACACAAGATGCTCCACTCCGTGCTGACGGCAGCCCTCGAGGATGTTGCTGAAGCCCACCAGGTTCGACTGGACGTAGGCAGAGGGGTTCTCAACTGAATAACGCACCCCGGCCTGAGCGGCCAGGTTCACCACCCGTCGGGGAGGGCCCACAGCAAGGGCTTGGCCGTCAGACCCACGGCCGCTGAACGCGGCTGCTATCGCAACAGGGTCTTCCAGGTGAGCCTCAATCAGGTCATAGGGGGTACCGCTGCGCACCGCAAGCTGCTCGAGCTGCGCCAGCCGAGCGCGCTTGAGAGCAGGGTCGTAGTAGGAGTTGAGATTGTCATAACCAAGCACGGGAATGCCCTTCTGCAGCAGCAGCCGGCTGAGGTGAAAGCCAATGAAGCCGGCGGCGCCGGTGACAAGAACAGACATCAACAAATCAGCAGGGCTTGATCAGGACAAACCGACCATGATGGAACGAGACAGGGGTGGGGCTACGGGGGGCAGACATGCACATGCCGATACCTGGAGCGACACCCTTGACCTGAAGGGAGGACAGCATTGGCTAGCGAAGCTTACGGCGTACTTGAACGCCAATTTGGCCTGAAGAGGCGGCGACGCAACCCAGCAACCAGTGAACAATATTTGCGATAGGTTACCAAGGTCAGACCTTCAGACCTTAAGGATTAGACAGGCCAGACCAAAGTCGATGAACTCGGGCACATCGCCGCTCCTAACAGGTTAAATCTTCGGAAGTGATGCTAATCTCAAGATCCGAGCAATGGGCAACCAGTTCCTCACAATCAGTGCATCCTCCTGATTCGACTGACTCCTCCTCGACAATCTCCCCTTCTTCCAAGCCTACCCGCTCCCGCAGACGGAAGCGCAGCCGGCCCAAGGGGCGCCAGCTGTTTTGCCCGGTGCACCAGGAAACCCAGATTTCCGGAAACGGCCAGAAGTACTTCCTGCACCTGCTGCAACCGGAGGAGCTCAAGCAGCGAGGCATGAGCGACAAGCGGGCCCGACTGGTCATCCAGGCGCATCCAGTCCTGGTGCTCAGCAACGAGTGGCTTGAGGAGTTGTTCTGCCCAGACTGCGGTAGCTCCCGGTGGTGCCACGTCGTGAGGCATGACAAGGTGCTCCACAATGTGCGTTGGGCACCCAGGGAACTGTGGCAGCAGGTGGCCCATGTCCAACCAGTGGTAGCCAATCCCAGCGTGAGCCAGTTCACACGCGAGGCAGCGCGGCGGGCCGGGTACAAACGGGCAGACGGCAAGCGCTACTTCGACCGCGGCTAGCTGCTGAGGTCATCCAAGGTCTTCTGCTGCTTACATCCGGCTCTGGGCAGTACCAGTGTGATCGGTCACTGCCAATTACCAATCCGAGCATCCTGTATCTCGCACTGGATCCCCTGCCGCAGCTGGCTTTTGAGCATTAAAAGTTTCAAGCACAAGACGTTTCCTCGTCAGGGAAACCTGAAATCGCAAAGACCATAGAATTGCACGCGTGGAACGAAACACTTAGCCAATTACTGCCAACAGCATTCAGCCGTAGGCACAAGGATCTTCGACCACGGTTAACCACTTGGAGACAATTTTTATAAGGGACTTCTTGGCTGAAAACCCTAATCATTGGCAATTACCAAGCACAGACTCCTTGCTTACTGGTCTACATTTTTCAAGAAATATTCCGACTGTGGCCCGAAGATCCACACCCAGCGGAGAGATCGATAGTCGCCACAACAAAACCAAGATTTTGCAAAGTGCAAGCAAGCCGCATCAAGCCCTATGGCTTAAAGTAAAAGAATTACCACACATCAACAATCAGAAGATCGAGCCTTACGCAAAAACCTGCTAACTCCATCAATAAACCAAGCACACATCACAAATGACTTGAACATTGTGGATCCAGAAATACAGTTCACTCATGTTGAGCAAGTCACTCTTGTTGAGCAAGCAGCCTGCTCGTCGGTCAGGAGTAGGCCTTCCTGGCGGACTTTCGCTGCCCCTGGGCTGTGCGCATCAAGGTGGCCCGCACATCGCCCAGGAATCCCTCCAGCCGTTGGCGCTTGCGGCGCGAGCGCGGCAACAGATCGGAGAACGCCCCGGCGTGACAGAGATCCACCAGCAGCGCCACCTCCTCCGAGGTGAGGCAGAGCAGGTGTTCGTCGCCGTGGTGGGTGACCTTCATGAGCCTTGCAAGGGGTTAGGGGCGCCCTGGTGCTGGTCTGCCGAGGTTTTCAGTCCCTGGAACAGATCGCACAACAACTGGGCCAAATCCGAGGGCAAGCGAGCGTCCGGCACCGATTCAGCGGCCAATACCACCATGGCGCAGGCATCCATCAGCCGTGAGGCTTCCCGGCCGCTCATGGCCACCAGCACCTCTCCATCGCACTGCGTGATTCGCATGGGAATGCGCTCAGGCCCAGCAACCATAGAACTACGCACCGCCGCCAGCGCAACCACGCAGACAACCAATTCGTTGTCTGGCCAGACGCCGGACGCACCGAGCTGGGATGCCCAGGGGTTCAGGGGATGTTCGCTCCCTTGCCGAGCAGCAGGCCGGCCAGCGCCAGCGCCAGCAGCGGCAGCTCTCCCCAGCGACCGTAACCAGTGAGCCCCTCGCCCACTGGCACCGCCACCAGGCCGGTGGCGGGCCGCCCCGTCGCCAGGCTGTCTCGCACCCGGCCCTGGGGGTCGATCAGCTGGCTGGGGCCGGTGTTCGCCACACTCACCAGCCAGCGCCCTGCCTCGATCGCCCGCAACTGCCCCAGCGCCGTGAACTGGCGCTGCAGCAGTGGCGGGTAGGGGTCGAGGTTGGCGCTGGCCAGCAGCCAGCCCGCCCCCTGGCGCACCGCCTGGCGCAGGGCCACCCCGTCGGCGATCTCGTAGCAGATGGCAGCGGCCACCGGTCCCGCCGGCCGCACCAGCAGTCGCGAGGCCTCACCCGGCTCCACGCCGCCCACCGCCGAGAGACCACTCCAACGCACCAGGCCGCTGAACGGCACCCATTCCCCCAGCGGCACGAGCCGGTGCTTATCCAGCCCGCCGCTTGATCGGCGCTCCCCCGGAGCAAAGCGCAGCAGGGCGCTGCGCTGCTCCTCCGGTATCGGGGCCGCTCCCGCCCCGCTGGCCCCCGCCTGAGCGGTCGTCTGCCAGCGGAAGCCACCGCTGATCAGCTCCACCGGTGCGGGCTCCGCCAGCACCGGCTCCAGCCCCAATGCCCCCTCTGGCAGCAGCACCAGGTCGGCACCGGCAGCCTCCGCCTCCACCAGGGCCGCCTGCAGCTGGCGCTCGAGCCGCCGCCGGGCCTGCCACTGCTGCTTCTCGCGCGTGGGCACCGCCGGCTGCACCAGCAGCAACCGCTCGCTTCGGCCGGCCGGCGCCGCCGTCGCCGCAGCCTCCAGCGCCAGCGGGCCGCCCGGGCCACCAGCCTGCAGCTGCAGCGCCCCCAGGCCGTGCACGCCGAGCAGCAGCAGCGCCGCACCGGCCCAGCGGGCCAGGCCCGCCCGTTGCTCCAGCAGCCGCCACAGCCCCCAGCCGATCAGCAGCTGCAGCGCCGCCACCAGCCCCGCGCCTCCCAGTGCCGCCAGGCCCGCCAGCGCCGGGTTGCCGGGCAGGGCGGCGGCCCCCAGCCCCAACCAGAACAGCGGTCCGCGGGCCAACAGCACCTCCACCAGCCCCCACAGCCCCGCCAGCAGCAGGGCACTGCCCAGCTGCCGCGGCCCCAGCCGCAGCGCCAGGCTGCTCCAGATAGCCAGCAGAAGCGCTGCCAAACCGCCGCAGAACAGCAGCAGCAGCCAGCAGAGCGGCAGGCTCAGGGGCAGCGGCACGCCGATCCAGTCGAGCGGGTGCAGCGCCAGCAGCCAGCGGTGGCTCACGATCACCGCCAGGGCGCCCCACAGGGCCGAACGGCGCCGGGCGCCGGGCCGCGCCTGCTGCCGCCAGAGCAGCGCCAACCCCAGCCACAGCAGCGGCACCGCCGCCAACTGCAGCGGCCCCCAGGCCGGTGGCGCCATCGCCCAGCCCGCCAGCGCGCCCCCCAGCAGGGCCGGCAGCCAGCTGGCCAGGTTCGGTCGATCCCCCATAGCCAGCCAGCGTAGAAAGCGCCAGGCTTGAGGCAGCCAGGCCCTGCCACAACACCCTCCTCTGCCATGGATCCCAACAACCCCCTGCAACAACTGCTGCTCCGCGGCCTGGGCACCGGCTCCCTGGTGGCCGAGCGGCTGCGCTACGTGAGTCAGGAGTGGGTGCGCAGCGGCAAGCTCGACCCCAACCATGCCTCCGTGCTGGTGGAGGACGTACTCCGCGCCCTGCGCGGCGAGACCCCGGGCCTTGAGGAGCAGGCCAGCCGCCAGCTGGAGCGCAACCGCGACCAGCTGCTCCAGGACCTCGGCCTGCCCCAGCAGCGCGAACTCGACGAGCTGCGCGGCCGCATCGACCGGCTCGAGCAGGCCCTGCGCCAGCGCCAAACGGGAGAAGCTGGGACCGGCACCATCTGAGCGAGCGTCTGAGCAAGAATCGCCACAAGTTGCCGCTCAGCCATGCGTGAAATCCTGATCAGCACCGGAGTGTGCGTGGCCTGCCTGCTGCTGGCCCTGATCAGCCAGCTGGTGAGCCCCACCACCGTGGGCGCCGCCGCACCCCCAGCCGCCGTCCGGCCCGCTGTCGTCGCCGCCCAGCCGGCGGCCGCCCCGGCCCGCGGCGCCTTTGAACTCGATCCCGACGACCCCAACCCCACCCTCTTCGCCATGGCCACCGACTCCCCCGCCAACAGCAACGCCGCCAGCAACGCCAACAGCGATGCCGGCACCGAGCTGGCCCAGGCCAGCTCCCTCGGCGGCGAAATGGTGGCACCCAAGGAACGGGTCACCGAGAGCGGCCTGCGCATCACCGACCTGGTGATCGGCGACGGCCCCGAGGCCCGCTCCGGCCAGACCGTGATCGTGAACTACCGCGGCACCTTGCAGAGCGGCAAGGAGTTCGACAGCAGCTACGGCCGTGGCCCCTTCTCCTTCCCCCTCGGTGCCGGCCGCGTGATCAGGGGCTGGGATGAGGGCGTCGCCGGCATGCAGGTGGGCGGCAAGCGCAAGCTGGTGATCCCCCCCGACCTGGCCTACGGGGAGCGCGGCGCCGGTGGCGTCATTCCCCCCAACGCCACCCTGATCTTTGAGGTGGAACTGCTGGAGATCCGCGGCTGAGCGGATAACCCCACCGCAGCCGGAATTTCTAAACCTGTAGCGATCGTTAGGATGCCGCGGCCGTCGGGCACTCCGGCCGGCAACAAAAAGCACCCGTTTCCGTCCCATGGCTCACACGCTGCCCGCGCTGCCCTACGACCTCGACGCGCTCGAGCCCCACATCTCCCGCCAGACCCTCGAGTTCCACCACGGCAAGCACCACAACGCCTACGTCACCAACCTCAACAACCTGGTGGCCGGCAGCGAGCTGGAGGGCAAGAGCCTCGAAGACACCATCACCGCCGTGGCTGGTGATGCCGGCAAAGCTGGCGTGTTCAACAACGCCGCGCAGGTGTGGAACCACAGCTTCTACTGGCAGTGCATGAAGCCCGGCGGCGGCGGCCAGCCCAGCGGCGCCCTGGCCGAGAAGATCACCGCCGACTTCGGCAGCTTCGAGGCCTTCGTGGAGCAGTTCAAGACCGCCGGCGCCACCCAGTTCGGCAGCGGCTGGGCCTGGCTGGTGCTGGATGGCGGCACCCTCAAGGTCACCAAAACCGGCAACGCCGACCTGCCCCTGGCCCATGGCCAGAAGGCCCTGCTCACCATGGACGTGTGGGAGCACGCCTACTACCTCGACTACCAGAACCGCCGTCCCGACTACATCACCACCTACCTCGAGAAGCTGGTGAACTGGGACTTCGTGGCCGCCAACCTGGCCGCCGCCTGATCGCGGCATCCCCCTCCTTCCGTCCCACCCAGCCCCCGGTCACCCGGGGGCTTTTTTCTGTCACCACCCCGGATCCTGCGCCTCGCGCCGTGCGCCACCAAACCAAACAGAACAAACCAAACCAGACCTAGCCAAACCAGAACAAACAAGACCTAGCCAGACGCGGCATCGCCGGAACCCATGTCGCGCCAGCAGAGCTGGTCTGGTCTAGCCAGACCCACCGACCCGCTCCCCGCTCCCCGCTCCCCGCTCGACCCGCCGCGGCCGACCCTGCGCACCTCCTGGTCTGGTCTAGCCAGCTCAACCGGCGCACAAACACGGACTGACAGCTCGCAAACCAGACCTAGCCTGGTCTGGTCAAGCGCACGCAGGCCAGTGCCATGCCGGCCAGTTCCTTCCCAGGCAAGCCCATACCGGCCAGTCCCGTGCCGGCCAGTCCTGTGCCAGCTGGGCCCATGCCGGCCAGTCCTGTGCCGCCGCCGCGCGGGCCGGCGCCGGGAAGGGTGAACATGCTTGAGGCCAAAACCCAGCTTTCCAGGCTGGTGGAGGCCATCGAGACAGGCGAGCGGGCCGAGATCGTGATCGCCCGCAATGGCCGGCCGGTGGCGCGCCTCACAACCCTTGGGCCCTCCCGGGGCGAGCGGCGGCTGGGAGTGGCCCAAGGCGAGTTCTCCGTTCCCGACTCCATCGACACCGCCAACCCACAAATCGCCGAGCTGTTTGATCCGGATTCTCAACCGGGTTGACCATGAATCAGTCGATGAACGTGCTGCTCGACACCCATACCTTTCTCTGGGCCATCAGCGACGACCGCCGGCTCGGCCCCCTCAGCCGGGAACTGATCACCGTCCAGGCCAGCCGCGTGCTGCTCAGCCACGGGTCGCTCTGGGAGATCGCCATCAAGCATGGCCTCGACGCGGCTGCGATGCCCATCTCTCCGGCCCAGGCCATTCAGTGGAGCGAAGACTCCGGCTTCGAACTGCTGCCGATCGAGCCGCGCCACCTGATCACGCTGGCCCAGCTGCCCCAGCACCACAGCGATCCCTTTGATCGTCTGCTCGTGGCCCAGTCGGTGAGCGACAGCATCATGGTGCTCACGGCTGATCCGATGGTGCGCTCGTATTGCTGCCTGCAGCTGGACGCGCGGCGCTGAGCACCGCCTCCGGCGCGATCCACATGGCATCGCCGTAGGAGAAGAAGCGGTACTGGCGCTCGATCGCCTCGGCGTACAGCGCCAGCAGGCGCTCGCGGCCAATCAGGGCGCTCACCAGCAGCAGCAGCGAGCTCTTGGGCAGGTGGAAATTGGTGAGCAGCCCCTGCACCACGGCAAAACGGTAGCCGGGCTGGATCACCAGGTTCACCGGGCCGGTGTGGGGCCTGAGCGTGCCACCATGCAGCTGGGCCACCGCTTCCAGGCTGCGCACCGAGGTGGTGCCGATGGCGATCACCCGGCCGCCGCGGGCCCGGCAGGCGGCCACCGCCTCCACCAGCGCCGGCGACACTTCCACCCACTCGCTGTGCAGCTCCAGGGCGCGCAGGTCTTCCGTTTCCACAGGGCGGAAGGTGCCCAGGCCCACGTGCAGGGTGGTGGTGACGATCGCCACGCCCCGCTCGCGGATCGCCGCCAGCAGCTGATCGCTGAGATGCAGGCCGGCGGTGGGGGCGGCAACGGCGCCGGGGCGGGCGGCGTAGCGGGTCTGGTAACGCTCGTTGTCGGCCTCGTCGTGTTCGTGGATGTAGGGCGGCAGGGGAATGGCGCCGTAGCGCACCAGCAGGGGCTCGAGCGCCGCCCCGTCAGCGCACTCGGGCGGGAACTGGACGATGCGGCCGCCGGTGGCGGGGTCGCTGCCCAGCACCTGCACCGCCAGGGGCGGCTGGCCCGCGGCCACCACCTCGATCCAGTCGCCGGCTTTGAGCTTCTTGGCCGGCTTGGCCAGGCAGAGCCACTGGCCCGGCGCGGGGCGACCCCCTGGCTGAAGATCAACCGGCGACGGCTGCCAGGGCTCCAGCACCAGCAACTCCACGGCGCCGCCCGTGGGCCGGCGCGCCTCCAGCCGCGCCCGCAGCACCCGGGTGTCGTTCACCACCAGCAGATCGCCAGGCTTCAGCTCCTGCTGCAACTCCCACACGCTCAGGTGGCGGGCATGGGGAGCAGGCCCCGCCCCGGCTGGATCCACCGCCAGCAGCCTGGCGGCATGGCGGGGCTCCACGGGGCGCTGGGCGATCCGCTCCTCAGGCAGGTGAAAGTCGTAACTCGACAGACGCTGATCAGCGCTCGACAGCCATTGATCGGCCCCACTCACATCACCCATTCACCGTGGCTGCTTCAGCCGATGCCTCAAGCCGGTAAGTAGTAGCGCACCAGGGTGAACACCCGGCTGTGCTGGTGGGTGAGCGCCTGGCGCATTTCGATCAGTCCCTTGTTGAACAGGAGGTTGTCCAGCCAGCGGCGGGGGATGGCATCGGCCGTGACGATTGTGTAGGTGGAGCCGGGGTGCTGCCGCTCCACGCTGGCCACATGGGCCACGAAGGGCTGGATGAAGGAGGCGTAGGGGGCCTGCAGGATCACCAGGGGCACGCCATCGCCCACCCAGCGGTCCCAGTCCGCCAGCAGCGGCTCGCGATCCTCCCCCGGTGCCAGCACCCGCACGGCCTCCACCCGGCTGGCGATGGCGCTGGCGTAGCGGATCGCCTCCAGCACCGGCGCCGAGAGTCCGTGCTCCACCATCCCCAGGCGGCCCACATACACAATCGCCGCCTGCGGCGAACCGTCGCCGGCGGCGCGCGGCCGCGGGCGGATCACCTCGCCCGGCACCAGGCGGGAGGGATCCAAAGCCACCGTTCGCTCCACCTGCAGGTAGCGGCGCCGGATCCCCGCCAGCAGCAGCACCAGCAGCGGGATCAGCACCACCACGATCCAGGCCCCAGCGGTGAACTTGCTGATCAGAATCACGAGCAGCACCACCGCCGTGGCCAGGGCGCCGATGCCGTTCATCGAGGCCCGGGCCCGCCAGCCCTGCTCCCGCGAGCGCCACCAGTGCACCACCATGCCGGCCTGGGAGAGGGTGAAGGCCAGGAACACGCCCACGGCGTAGAGGTGGATCGCCAGGGAGGTGCTGCCCCGGCAGAACACGATGATCAGCCCGGCCAGCAGCTGCAGCACCAGGATGCCGTTCTGGAACACGAGCCGATCGCCCCGCCAGGCCAGCTGCTGGGGCAGGAAGCGATCGGCCGCCAGCAGGGCGCCGAGGCGGGGGAAATCGGCGAAGGCCGTGTTGGCCGCCAGGATCAACACCAGCATCGTGCTGAACTGCAGCAGAGCAAACAGGGGGCTCGAAGCGCCGAACAGACGCATCCCCAGCAGCGCCATCGTGGTGCGCTGGGAATCAGGACCGATCCCGTACAGCCAGGCCAGGCCGCTGATCGTCACGAACATCGCCGCCAGCAAGGCACCCATCACCAGCAGCGTGAGCCGGGCATTGCGGGCCTCCGGCTGCCGGAACACCTGCACCCCGTTGGCAATCGCCTCGATGCCCGTCATCGCTGAGCAGCCGGAGGCAAAGGCGCGCAGGATCAGGAACAGGCCCAGGGGCTCCAGGGCGGCCACGGCCTGGGGAGGGTCGGGCTGCCAGCCATGCTGCAGAGCCACATCCAGCCCACCGGCCAGCCCCAGCAGCGCCACCATCGCCACGAAGCCGAAGGTGGGAATGGCGAACAGCTGGCCCGACTCCCGCACCCCCCGCAGATTCGCCCAGCCCACGGCCAGCAGCAGCAGCAGCGCCATCGGCACCTTCCAGGGTTGGAGCGCTGGGGCATACGACACCAGCGCATCGGTGCCCGCCAGCAGACTCACCGCGGCGGTGAGCGAGTAGTCGATCAGCAGGGCCGAGGCAGCCACCAGGCTGGCCGGCCGACCGAGATTTTCCTTGGCCACGGTGTAAGAGCCACCGCCCTGGGGATAGGCGCGAATCGTCTGGCGGTAGGAGAGCACCACCACGCCGATCAGCAGCACGATCGCCAGGGTGATCGGCAGCGAAAAGCCCAGCGCCGCACTGCCCGCCAGGGCCAGCATGGCCAGGATCTCCTGGGTGGCGTAGGCCACCGAGGAGAGGGCGTCGGAGGAGAGCACCGCCAAGGCCTGGGCGTTGCCCAGGCGCTCCGTGGCGACGGCGTAGCGGGGGATGGGCGGGCCGAACAGCCGCTGGAGAAGCGAGGAGGCCAAGGGGCAGCCGAAGCGCTACCCGCACCTTGCCAGCTCAGAGCGCCAGCGACTCAGGATTGGTCTCGATCAGCTGGGCCAGGTCCTTGAGGAAGGCGGCGGCGTGGGCGCCGTAGATGGTGCGGTGATCGCAGGTGAGGTTCACCTGCATCTGGTTGGCCACCCGGATCGAGCCGTCCTTGCCGGCCACCACCGTGGGCCGCGAGGCCGCCACCGCCAGGATGGCGCCGGTACCCGGCGGCAGGATCGCGTCGAAGCGATCCACCCCGAACATGCCCAGGTTGGAGAGGGTGAAGGTGCCGGTGCTGTATTCATCCGGCTGCAGCTGCTTGCTGCGGGCCCGGGCCACCAGGTCGGCCCAGTTGCGGGCCAGGGAATAGATGTCGGTCTTGTCGGCGCCCGCCAGCACCGGCGTGATCAGGCCGCCGTCCTCCATCGCCACGGCCACGGCCACATTCACCGCCGCCGGATAGGCCATGGCGCTGCCATCGGCGCTGGTGGCCGCGTTCACCTGGGGATGGCGGGCCAGGGTCACGGCCACCGCCTTGGCCAGCAGAGCGGTCATCGTGACGCCCTTGCTCTTCACCTGCTTGTAGAAGGTGTCGAGTTTGGTGGTGGTGATCGTGTAGCCCACCCGGAAGCAGGGCACCGCCAGGCTGGCCACCATGTTGCGGTTCACCGCGTTCTGCAGGGTGTTGAAGGCCACGGCCTCGCCGGGCCGCCCAAACGTCTCACCCGCCGGCGCCGGCGCGGGCGCAGCCGCCCCATTGCCGCCGCCGCCAGCTGCAGCCGAAGCCACCGCCGGCCCACTGCCTTCAGCCACCCGCGGCACGCTCACCGGCTGACCGGTGGCGGCCAACACATCCTCAGCCTGGATGCGGCCATGGGGCCCGCTGCCGCGCAGGGCATGGAGGTCCACACCCAACTGGGATGCGAGCTTCTTGGCGCGGGGCGAGGCCACCACCCGGCCGCTGGCCGTGGAGGCCGGAGCCGCCACCGCTGCCGGCGCCGTAGGGGCTGCTGGCGCGGGAGCGGAAGCCGCGGGAGCCACAGCAGCGACAGGGGCAGGCGCGGGAGCAGGCGCTGCCGGAGCCGGTGCTGCTGGAGCCGGTGCTGCCCCCGAAGGGGCTGCTGGCGCCTTGGCCGCGGCCTCGGCGATCTCCGCCTCGGTTTCCACGATCAGGCCGATCGTCTCGCCCACCGGTGCCGTGCCGCCGGCGGGCATGAGCACGGCCGCCAGGAAGCCCTCCTGGAAGGCCTCCACGTCCATGTCCGCCTTGTCGCTCTCCACAACCAGCACCGACTCACCGCGCTCCACGCGGTCGCCGGGCTGCTTGAGCCACTCCACGATCTTGCCCTCCGTCATGGTGGAGGAGAGGGCGGGCATGAAGATTTCGTGGGTGGCCAACGGGTGCGCCGCAGCAGTGGTGCGGATTTTACGAGGCACGCCGCAGGCGGTCCATGCGCTCGCTCAGAGGGACCCTTCGATCGCCTCGATCACGCCGTCGCGCACCAGCACAGCAGCCTGCAGCTTCTCCACCAGGTTGTCGCCCACACGCACGTCCACCACGCTCTCCAGCTGGCCCTGCTCCACGATCTGCTCCATCTCCAGCTCGCGCACCTGGCGCTGCTGGTCGAGCATCTGGCGGCGCTGCTGCTCCAGCTCGGCACGCTTGGCCCCCACCTGCTGCTGCACCGAGCCCACCTGCTCCTGCACCCGCGGGTCGAGCGGATTGGCGCTCTGGCGGCGGATCTCGTCGATCACCTGCTGACCCTCCTGCTCCAGCTGGGCCAACTGAGCATCGGCGTTGCTCACCGCGTTGCTCAGCTCCCGCTCAGCGTCCTCCTTCCAGCGCGGCGTCACCACGGCGCGCACGGTGATCGTGCGCTTGATCTGAAGGGTGCCGTCGGCCATGGGTCGTGAAGATCAATGCTCAGCGTGTCAGCCGGCACGCTCCTGGTCAACTGCCCCCCTGCCAGGGTGTGGCCAGCTGCGCCCCGTCCGGATGCTCCCCGCCGAGCTGTTCGCCGACCTGCGCCGCCACCGCGGTCACCCCAGCGACCTGCTGCTGGTGCAGGACCTCGACGGGGTGTGCATGGACCTGGTGCGCGATCCCCTGCAGCGGCAGATTGAGCCGAGCTATGTGCGCAGTGCCAGCCGCCTGGACGGCCGCTTCGCGGTGCTCACCAATGGCGAACACGCCGGTTACCGGGGGGTGAACCGCCTGGTGGAGCAGGCCCTGGCCGGCCAGGCCGACCCCGCCCGCGAGGGGCTCTACCTGCCGGGGCTGGCCGCCGGCGGGGTGGAGCGGCAGAACCGCTACGGCCACGGGTCCACCCCGGGGGTGAGCGACGCCGAACTGGCCTTCCTCCAGACCCTGCCCGCCCGCATGGCCCATGAGCTGAGCACCTGGCTGCCCCGGCTGCTGCCGGAGCTGGACGGCCCGGAGCTGGAGCGCCAGCTGCGCCTGGCCGTGCTCGACAACCCCCTCTCGCCCACGGTGAATCTCAACGGCCTGTTCGCCTGGATCGCCGATCGCGACCCCGACCGCCGCCTGGCCGTGGCCCTGCAGGAAGCCCTGCTGGAGCAGATGGAGGGCCTGCTGCGGCTGGCGGAGCGCGCGGGCCTGGCCGACAGCTTCTACCTGCACATCGCCCCCAGCCTGCTCGACGCCGACGGCCAGGAGCAGCCGGTGTGGGCCAGCGCCGGCAGCCTGGGCACCACCGACGTGCAGTTCATGCTGCGCGGGGCGGTGAAGGAGGCGGGGCTGCTGGTGCTAATCAATGAGCACATCGCCCGCCACCACGGCTGCCATCCCCTCGGCGCCGACTTCCACGTGCGCAACGCCCCCCGCCAGCTCCCGGCCCTGCTCGAGCTGGCCACCAGCCGCATCCCCGCCGCCCTGATGCCCCGCCTGGTGGGCGTGGCCGACACGATCACCAGCAGGCCCGGCCCCACCCCGGGCAGCTGGCAGCGGGGCGGCAGCGACCGGGGCTTCCTCAGCCTGCTCCAGCAGCTGGGCCAGGCCTTCGACCGCCCCAACCGGGTGGCCCTGGTGGACAGCAGCGGCGGCGAGGTGTGCCGCCCCTCCTTTGCCGACGGCAGCCTGGCCGGCCTCAGCGATCCCCACGACCCCCTGCGGCTCGACGCCCTGTTCCCCGGCGGCCCCTGCCAGTACCGGGCATTCTTCGCCGAGCTGGCCGAGGCGCTGGGCGACAGCCCACGGGTGGGCGACGCTCCGGCGGCTGAAATGGCAGCCCAACCCTGACCCGCCCAGACCGCCCAACCCCGGCCCGACCCGGCCCGCATCGCTCAACGCTGACCAGACTTAGCCAGGAAGCCCCGGGCCGGAAGCGCTCTCCCGCAGCTTGACCAGACCAGGTCTGGTCAAGCCAAAACAAACAGTCCTGGCTCCAGCCCCACCCAGCCCCACCCAGCCCAGCCCAGCCCAGCCCAGCCCAGCCCAGACCAGGCCAGACCAGGCCAGGTCTGGTGTGCTCGCGTGCAACTGGCCCGGCTCAGCTGTAGATCGCCTCGATCGCCGCCGCATCGCGGTTGGCGATGCGGTCGCGGCGCTGCTTGAGCGTTTGGGTGAGCAGCCCGTTCTCCAGGGTGAACGGCGCCACCAGGGCCACCCCCGCCAGCCGCTCATCGGGCCGGGCGCCGGGCCGGGAGGCCAGCAGACGGTTGCAGTCGCGGGTGAGGGCCCGCAACAGCGCCGGTTCCACCACCTCCGGCCGCCCCTCCGCCGGCATCCCCTCCTGCAGTAGGGCCTGCTGCGGCAGAGCGCTGGCCGGCAGCCCAGCAGCCTCCGCGAAGGCTGCCAGCGGCTCGGGCCGGGGCACGACCAGCGCCCCCAGCTGCTTGCGGTCCTGCCCCACCAGCATCACCTGCTCGATCAGCGGGCTGGCCAGCAAGGCCTCTTCCAGGGGTGCCGGTTCAATGTTCTCGCCGCTGCTGAGCACGATGGTGTCCTTGGCGCGGCCGGTGAGCAGCAGGGTGCCATCGGCCAGCAGCAGCCCCAGGTCTCCGGTGTCGAACCAGCCCTCGGCGTCCAGCACCTGGGCGCTGGCCTCTGGCTTGCGCCAGTAGCCGGCCATCACCTGGGGGCCGCGAGCCAGCACCAGTCCTCGCTCGCCGATCGCCAGGGGCTGGCGGCTCTCCGGATCCACGATGCTGATGGCGGTGCCGGGCAGCGGCTGGCCGGCGCTGCCGCGGCGGTTGGCCCAGGGGCGCCGGCAGGTGAGCACCGGACTGGTCTCGGTGAGGCCATAGCCCACCAGGAGATCGATACCGATCGCCTCGAAGAAGCCATCCACGTGCAGGGCCAGGGCACCGCCGCCGCTGATCGCCGCCCGCAGGGCGCCGCCCACCAGCTGCTGGCGAACCTTGGGCCAGAACAGCCGGCCCGCCAGCGCGTGCAGCGGCCAGCGGAGCCCAGCCTGAACAGTCGCCCGCAACCGGGCGCCGGCCGGCTCAGCGGAGAGGGTGAGGTCGAGGGCCTGGCGACGCGACGCGGCATAGGCGCGGCTGTTGGTCAGGGCCGCCTGCAAGAGCCGCTGCCGCGAGGCCGGCATCTCCGTGAGGGCCCCTTCAAAGCCAGACAGCAACGCCTCCCACAGGCGCGGCACACTGATCAGGTAGTGGGGCCGCACCCGCTGCAGATCGGCGCGCAACTGCTTGAGGGTGGTGTAGGTCTGCCGGCAGCCGCAGGACAGCAGGAAGTATTCGGCGCTGCGCTCGTAGGAGTGCCAGATCGGCAGCACACTCACCACCCGGTTGCCGGGCTGGGGCGCAACGGCCACACCGAAGTGGCGCAGCTGGTGCAGCAGGTTGGCGTGGCTGAGGGGCACCCCCTTGGGCTGGCCCGTGGTGCCGGAGGTGTAGAGGATCGTGGCCAACCGTTCAGGGGCGGCCGGAGGCTGGGGAGCCGGGCACCGATCCGCCAAGGCCTCGGCCCCGAAGCGCAGCAGGTCGGCCCAGCCCAGGCAGGGCGGCACACCGGCAGCGCTTTCGCCCTCACTGCCAGCGACACTGCCAGCCACACGGCCGACTTCTCCCTCCAGCACCAACACAAAGCGCAGGGATGCCGCCAGGTCGGCGTCCAGGGCCAGCCGCTCCAGCAACGCCGCCGACTCCACCACCAGGGCCACGGCGCCGGAATCCTGGAGGATGTAGCGCAGCTCCTCAAGCGGCGCGGCGCTGCCCCGCACCGCATCGGCCGCACCGGCCCGCATCAGCCCCTGGTCGCAGAGCAGCCAGCGGGGTCCGTTCTCCGCGAACAGCGCCACCACGTCGCCCGTGGCCACACCCAAGGCCCAGAAGGCTGCCGCCACCTGCTCGATGCTCTGGTGCAGCTGGCGGTAGCTGAACGACTCCGGCTTGGCCGCATGGGGCGCCTCCAGCGCCATGCCATCGCCATGCAGGCGGGCCAGCTCCGGCCAGAGCTGCTCCAAGCCCGTGAGCGAACTCCAGTCGTGGCGCTGGGCCAGGGCCTGGCGGTCGCGACGGCTGGCCGTCCAGTGAATCGAGGCGATGGCCATCGGCGCGGGCGTGTTCACTCCAAGGGTTACCACCCCTTCAGGGCCTCATGGGGGCGGGGGGGGCGCAGCCGCAGCTGGAACCGCTCGGCGAAGGCCGCCAGCAGGGGCTGCCGCAGCGCGGCGGCCGTGAGCTCCGGTCGCCAGTCGCACAGCCGGCCCACCGGCCGCTCGGCAATGCCACAGGGAACGATCGCCGCAAAGCCCGCCAGGTCGCAGTCCACGTTCAGGGCCAGGCCGTGCTGGCTGATCCAGCGGCGGGCCCCCACGCCGATTGCCGCCAGTTTGCGCCCTTCGAGCCACACGCCGGTGAGTCCCTCGATCCGCTCGCCCGCCAGCCCCAGCCCGGCCAGCAGGTCGATCACCACCTGCTCCAGCTGGCGCAGGTAGAGGTGCAGATCCGCCCCATGGCGCTGCAGGTTGAGCACCGGGTACAGCACCAGCTGACCGGGGGCGTGGTGGGTCACCTCACCGCCGCGGTCGATCCGCAGCAGCGGCAGCGGCGGCGCCTCCGGCGGGAAGCGCAGGTAGGCTGTGCTGGCCCCCCGGCCCAGGGTGTAGCAGGGTTCGTGCTCCAGCAGCAGCAGCCCGTCGGCCCCGTCGGGGTGCGCCAGCAGCCGTTGCTGCAGCGCCTGCTGGGCCTGCCAGCCCCGCTCAAAACCGATCGGTCCGCTGGATTCAAAAAGGATTGCGTCGAGCCGGGGTGCCATGGGTCGGCCTACCTAGCCTTGGAGCAGAGAGCAACGGAGGCTGCTCCCACCTCATGAAACTGCTGATTCATGGCCGCAATCTTGAAGTAACTCCCGCCATTCGGGACTACACCGAAAACAAGCTCACCCGTGCCATCAACCACTTTGAAGGCTTGGTCAAGGAGGCTGACGTGCACCTGTCGGTGGCCCGCAACCCGCGGGTGCCCCAGCAGATCGCCGAGGTCACGATGTTCGCCAACGGCACGGTGATCCGCGCCCAGGAGCGCAGCGACAACCTCTACGCCAGCATCGACCTGGTGGCCAACAAGCTCAGCCGCCAGCTCAACCGCTACAAGGAGCGGCTGCATGAGCGCCACCACGGTCCGGTGCACCGCTCCGCCCGCGACGAAGAGGCCGGTGCTGCCGCCCTGCCCCCGCCCGGAGCCAGCCTCACCGACGGCAAGGAAGCCGAACTGCCCAGCCGGGGCGTGCGGCGCAAGTATTTCGACATGCCGCCGATGACCCTCGATGAGGCGGTGCACCAGCTGGAGATGGTTGACCACGACTTCTTCCTGTTCCGCGACGCCGACAGCGGCGAGCTGCAGGTGGTGTACCACCGCAACCACGGCGGCTTCGGGGTGATCCAGGCCAAGCCGGCGTGAGTGCCGACCTGCCTGATCTGGCCCCGCTGATCGACCACGCCCTGCTCGACCCCCACCAGGGTCGCGGGGCGGTGCAGCGCTGCTGCGAGGAGGCCCGGCACTTCGGCTTTGCCGGCGTGTGCCTGGCCTCGCGCTGGATTGAGCTGGCCCGCGAGCTGCTGCCCAGCCAGGACAGCGGCCGCGGGGCCGTGCCCCGATTGGTGAGCGTGGTGGGTTTTCCCTTCGGCGCCGTGCCCGCGCCGCTCAAGCTGGCCGAAGCGGAGATGGCCGCCGCCGCCGGCGCCGACGAACTGGACGTGGTACCCGACTTCGGCGCCCTGGCCGACGGCGACCACACCGCCCTCCTGGCCGACCTGGCGCCGATCTGCGCCCTCGGGCTGCCGGTGAAGGTGATCGTGGAGATCGGCCGCCTCCAGCCCGACGCCCTGGAACTGCTGGTGGAGGTGAGCATCGATGCCGGTGCCCGCTTCCTCAAGAGCGGCAGTGGCTTCGGGGCAGCGGTGAGCGCCGAGCAGGTGGGCCGGCTGCGCCAACTCGCCCGCGGCCGCGCCGCCGTGAAGGCCTCCGGCGGCATCAACAGCCCAGAGCTGGCCTTCGCCCTGGTGGAGGCCGGCGCCACCCGGCTGGGCACCAGCCACGGCGTGAGCCTGATCCAGGCTCTGCGGGGCTGAGCGGCTGTGAGCGGCTCGCCACCCCATGCCCCCCCTGCCAATGGCCCCCAGCTGGATGGCCCCCTCCTGGATGGCCAGGTGCTGGAGGGGCTGGCCCTGAGCTGCAAGCCCTTGGGCGAGCACGACCGGCTGCTCACCCTGCTCACCGAAAACCACGGGCTGCTGCGCCTGGCCGTGCCGGGTGCCCGCCGGCCCAAGAGCAGTCTGGCCGCCGCCGTGCCCCTGGCCCACCTGCAGCTCCAGGTGGGCGGCAGGCGCGGCCTCCGGCGCATGCGCCAGCTGAAGGTGCTGCGCAACTACAGCGGCCTGGCCCAGCAGCTGGAGTGTCTCGCCTGCGCCCAGGCCCTGGCGGAGCTCTGCCTGGCGATGGTGCCGGGAGAGGCACCGGCCAGCGGCATGCTGGCCACCGTGCTGATGCAGCTGGGGCGGTTGGATGCCCTGGTTCGCGAGCCCGCCTGCCAGAGCGAGGCCCTGGCAATCGCCGTGCAGGCCAGCGTGCACCTGCTGGCCCTGGGCGGCTACGCCCTGCCCCTGGCCCACTGCGCCCGCAGCGGCGAGCCCCTCAATCCGCCGATCGGCCGATGGGACTGGCGCTGCAGCCTGATCAGCAGTGAGGGTCTGGTGATCGGCGCGATCCCTGGCGCTCCGCTGATGCTCAACCCCTCCGAACTGGCCCTGCTGCAGCGGCTGGTGCGGCCGGCGCTGCCCCGCCGCCGCGATGGCGAGCTGATGGGCCCACCCCGGGTGTGGCTGCATCTGCTCGAGCTGGTGGGCCGCTGGTGCGACGAACACCTGGGCCGCCGGCCCCGCTCCTTCCGCCTCCTGGGCGGAACGGGGAGCGGGGCCTGGGCTGGTGCATCATGACCAGCCGTGGACGGACAGGTGGCAGGTTGAACCCCAGGGCGCGGCTGGCCCCGCCAGCCACCGGATTGCGGGCCGTCCTCAGCCTGCGCGACTTCCGCTGGCTGTGGCTGGGCCAGGTGTTTTCCCAGCTGGCCGACAAGTTCTACATCGTGCTGATGGTGTTCCTGATCGCCCAGACCTGGGTGCAGGGCACCCCGGAGGCCAACCCTGCCCTGGCTGAGGCGGCATCGGCGATCCGCCTTGATCTGCCCGAGACCC
The DNA here is from genome assembly GCA_044238185.1 of Prochlorococcaceae cyanobacterium. Lineage (GTDB taxonomy): Bacteria > Cyanobacteriota > Cyanobacteriia > PCC-6307 > Cyanobiaceae > NIES-981. The sequence continues at coordinate 59,109 of JBIIDV010000005.1, forward strand.
GGGCCCAGATGATCACCCTGCTGGCCACGGGCATCTACGTGGCCAACACCCTGCCGGCGATGCTTCTGGGCACCGTGGCGGGCGTGTGGGCCGACCGCTGGCCCAAGCGGGCCGTGATGGTGGCCTCCAATGGCCTGCGGGCCCTGCTGGTGCTGCTGGCTCCCTTCTGCCTGCTGCCCGGGCCCCAGTGGCTGGGCCTCAGCTGGGGCTACTGGGGCCTGGTGGGGATGACCTTCCTGGAGTCGGTGCTCACCCAGTTCTTCGCACCGGCGGAGCAGGCCGCCCTTCCCCAGCTGGTGCCGGCCGACCGGTTGCTGGCAGCCAACTCCCTGTACCAGGCCACCAGCATGGCGGCCACGATCCTGGGTTTCGCCCTGGGCGACACGATCTTGCGCGGGCTGCAACACGGCCTGGCACAAGTGGGCATCGACGGAGGGGAATTCGTGCTGCTGCCGCTCTGCTACGGCGCCGCCGCCCTGGCGATCAGCCGCATCCGCTGGCAGGAAGCCAGCCGCCCCCGCCGCCGCAGTTCGGTGTGGCAGGAGATTGGTGAAGGGCTCAGCGTGCTGCGACAGCGGCCGGCGGTCACCCGCGCCATGCTCCAGCTGGTGCTGCTCTACAGCCTGCTGGCCGCCCTCTACGTGCTGGCCATCAGCCTCGCCGCCGCAGTGCCCGGCCTGGGGCCCACCCGCTTCGGTCTGCTGCTGGCGATGAGCGGCCTCGGCCTGGCCACGGGCGCCCTGGCCGTGGCCCAGTTGGGGCATCGCCTCAACCGCCGGCACCTGGCCGCCGCCGGCCTGGGCACGATTGGCTGGAGCCTGGTGCTGCTCGGCCAGCTGCGCGGCAACCTGCCCTTCACCCTGCTGCTCTGCGCCGTGCTCGGGGTGGGGGCCGCCATGCTGGCCATCCCGGCGCAGACAACCATTCAGGAGGACACGCCAGAGGATCTGCGCGGCAAGGTGTTCGGCCTGCAGAACAACCTCATCAACATCGCTCTCAGCCTTCCCCTCGTGCTGGCCGGCGCGGTGGTGAGCCGCTGGGGGCTGTTGCCGGTGCTCTGGACCCTGGCGGGGATCGCCCTGGCAGCAGCCCTGGCGGAACGCCCCTGGCGCCGCTGTTAGTTTGGCTTTCCTGACGCACGAGGGCTGGTGGCCCACATTGCCTGGCTGGGCAAGAAATCGCCGTTCTGCGGCAACGTCACCTACGGACTGACCACCACCGAAGCGCTGCGCAGCCGCGGGCACGGCATCAGCTTCATCCACTTCGACACCCCGCCCACCGGCCAGCTCCACACGTCCGCCACCCCGGCCGGCAAGGAGCCTGCCCTGGAGCAGGAGGGCGACCTGCAGTCCCAGGGCTGGGAGTCACCGGAAGTGGCCCTGCCCTACCTGGTGAAGTCGCAGGTGTACACCATCCCTTCGCCGGGAGCGCTGCGGGAACTGCGCGAGTCGCTGGAGCGGCTCCAGCCCGATCTCGTGCACGCCAGCCTCACCCTCTCCCCCCTCGACTTCCGCCTGCCGGAGCTCTGCCAGCAGCTCGGGCTCCCCCTGGTGGCCACCTTCCATCCGCCCTTCGATGCCGGTCTGCGCAACCTCACCGCCGGCACCCAGCAGCTCACCTACCAGCTCTACGCCCCAGCGCTGGCCCGCTTCAACCGGGTGATCGTGTTCTCCGACCTGCAGGCCGAGGTGCTGCAGCGGCTGGGCGTGCGCCGGGAACGGCTGGCCGTGATCCCCAATGGGGTGGACACCCACAGCTGGCAGCCGGCCGAGGCCCAGACGCCTCTGCACGCCGAGATCAGCCAGCGCGTACAGGGGCGCCGCGTGTTTCTTTACATGGGCCGCATCGCCACGGAAAAGAATGTGGAGGCCCTGCTGCGGGCCTGGCGGCTGGTGCGACCCGAGGGTTGCGTGCTGGTGATCGTGGGTGATGGGCCACTGCGCAGTTCCCTGGAGGCCACCTACAGCGATCCAAGCCTGCTGTGGTGGGGCTATGAACCCCTGGAAGCCGTGCGCCTGGCCCTGCTGCAGGTGGCTGAGGTGTTCCTGCTGCCGTCGTTGGTGGAGGGGCTGAGTCTGTCGCTGCTGGAGGCCATGGCCAGTGGCACGGCCTGCGTGGCCACCGATGCCGGTGCCGACGGCGAGGTGCTCGCTGGCGGCGCCGGCATTGTGATCAGCACCCAGGGAGTCACCACCCAGCTGCGCACGCTGTTACCGGTGCTGCGCGACCAACCGGTACTCACCGCCGAGCTAGGTCGGCGGGCCCGGGAGCGGGCTCTGCAGCGCTACACCCTCACCGGCGCCATCGATGCCCTCGAGGAGCTCTACGACGACCTGCTCCATCCCAGCCTCAACCGCCAGCCAAGCCTGCACAGCAGCTAGCAAAGGCTGCAGCCGGATCCACCGCCGCCGTGATCGGCCGGCCAACCACCAGCCGACTGGCCCCCGCAGCCATCGCCTCCGCCGGTGTCATCACCCTGGCCTGGTCGCCGCGATCACTGCCCGGTGGCCGAATCCCTGGAGTCACCAGCACAAACGGCTCAGGCTGCAGGTGGCGCAAGGCTGCCACCTCCTGGGGTGCACACACACAGCCCCCCACACCAGCATCCACAGCCAGGGCAGCAAGATGCTCCACGGTGCTGGCAATCGGCCCGGCAAACTGCAATTCCTCACGAAAACGCGCCTCGTCCCAGCTGGTGAGCACCGTCACCGCGAGCAGGGTTGGGGCATGCTCTAGTGACGCGGCAGCAGCACCGGCCTCCGCAGCCTGCTGGGCCTGACGCAGGGCTACCTTGCCAGCACAAGCATGCACGGTGATCAACTCAGCACCCAGCCCAGCCGCACTGCGACAGGCCCCAGCCATTGTGGCCGGAATATCGTGAAACTTGAGATCCAGAAACACCCTTAAGCCCCGCTCACGCAGCTGGCGAACCACAGCGGGTCCGACCAGCGTGAACAACTCCAGACCAACTTTCACCCAACGCAACTGGGGAATCGAATCCACCAGCTGATATGCCGCCTCAGGCCCCAGGCCATCAAGTGCAACAATCAGGCAATCACCAGGATCACGCATCAACAGGAACAGCCATCAAGCCAAGCTTCACATACGCTCGGCCACAAGCAAAAACCAACGGGCACAAAAAAAGCCACCCGCAGGTGGCCTTTTTCATCAGCAGCGGATGCTGCTTTAAGCTGGAGAAGAATGTTTTACCTGGCATCGACCTATTTTCTCAGGGGGCTACC
>JBIIDV010000006.1:0-62150 GCA_044238185.1 Prochlorococcaceae cyanobacterium
CACCCGCAGGTGGGGGTGTCCCTGGAGCAGGCGCAGGGTCTGCAGGCCCCCGTAGCCACTGGCGCCGATCACGGCGACGCGCTGACTGGTGAGGGAGCTAGCCATGGCCCGTGTTCACACGTGCTGGGCTTTATAAAGGATGATTGAGCTCCGGCCTTCTGGCCCGTGCTGCCGCCTGTGCCGCCGTTGACATCCCTGGGTGATCCGTTCCTAGACAGCACGGCCAAAGGGGCCAGCAAGCCGGGTCCTGATCCCAGCCTGAATCCGGACAAGGATCGCGACAGGGACAGGATTCGCTTCGATGCCATTGCCGATGCCCTGGCGGCCATCCGCAACGGCGAGTCGATCGTGGTGGTCGACGACGAAAACCGGGAAAACGAGGGCGACCTGATCTGTGCGGCCCAGTTCGCCACGCCGGAGCAGATCAACTTCATGGCCACCGCGGCCCGGGGCCTGATCTGCCTGGCCATGGAGGGGGAGCGGCTCGATGCCCTCGATCTGCCGCTGATGGTGGATCGCAACACCGACGAAAACCAGACCGCCTTCACCGTGAGCGTGGACGCGGGGCCGGAAAACGGGGTGAGCACCGGCATCTCCGCCGAGGACCGGGCCCGCACCATCCAGGTGGCCATCCACCCCCACACCCGGCCAGCGGATCTGCGGCGCCCCGGCCACATCTTTCCGCTGCGAGCCCGCCAGGGCGGTGTGCTCAAGCGGGCAGGCCACACCGAAGCGGCAGTGGATCTGGCCCGGCTGGCGGGGCTGTATCCAGCCGGGGTGATCTGCGAGATCCAGAACGCCGATGGCTCGATGGCCCGTTTGCCCCAGTTGGCCAGCTATGCCAGGCAGCACGGCCTGCGGCTGATCTCCATCGCCGACCTGATCCGCTACCGGCTGGACACCGAGCGCTTCGTACGCCGGCAGGCGGAAGCCAGCCTGCCCAGCGCGTTTGGCGCGTTCCGGGCCATCGGCTATCGCAACGAACTCGATGGCAGCGAGCACGTGGCGATCGTGAAGGGGGAGCCCCAGAAGGCCACGGCCCCTGTGTTGGTGCGGGTGCACAGCGAATGCCTCACCGGCGATGCCTTCGGCTCCCTGCGCTGCGATTGCCGCCCCCAGCTGGAGGCGGCCCTGCGCATGATCGAAGCGGCAGGCGAAGGGGTGGTGGTGTACCTGCGCCAGGAGGGGCGGGGCATCGGCCTGATCAACAAGCTCCGGGCCTATTCCCTGCAGGACACCGGCCTCGACACGGTGGAGGCCAACGAGCGCCTGGGCTTTCCCGCCGACCTGCGCAACTATGGCGTTGGAGCCCAGATCCTCAGCGACCTGGGGGTGCATCGCCTGCGCCTGATTACCAACAACCCTCGCAAGATCGCCGGCCTGGGCGGCTACGGCCTGCAGGTCGAGGACCGGGTGCCGCTGGTGATGGACCCCGGTACCCACAACGCCGATTACCTGCAGACGAAGCGCACCAAGCTGGGGCACCTGATGGGGGAGGGGCCCAGTTGCCCGATCGGTGGACCTGCCGTGATCCTGGCCTGGCATGGGCAGGCCAGCGATCAGGAGCTGGCTAATCGACTCCAGGCCCTCCAGTCCTGGGCCCTGGAGCAGGGGCTACGGCTGGAGGCTGAACCGGAGGTGCGGCTGCTGGCTCTGCTCAACAGCCCCCAGCTCACGGTGCTGCTGAGTGCGGGGCCAGCCGAGGAGTGCTCCAGCCAGTCCGTGGTGCAGGCCATTGGCCTGTTGGCCCGTTGGCCTGACACCGAGCGGTTGAGCCTGATGCTGGCCCCTGGCCTGGAATCCAGCAGCCATCCCAGCGCGGATCTGGAGCCCGAGCTGCGCCCCTTGGCCGAGCTGACCGGCTCAACTGGTCAAGGGGGGCCAGCTGCCCTGACGGGTCTGCGCCTTGGCCCCGGTTCCTTTCTGGTGTGGCGCTGAAACCCAGGCCTGAGTCGATGATGGGCTCAGGCCTGGGTCTTCACAAGTCAGTCCTGAATCGTCACCTTGTTGATGCGGCTGCCGTTCTTCAGCGCAAGCACCACATCCATGTTGCCGGTGAGACCGAACACGGTGTGCATGCCGTCCAGGTGGGGCTGGGCCTCATGGCAGATGTAGAACTGCGAGCCGCCGGTGTTGCGGCCTGCGTGGGCCATGGCCAGGGTGCCGGCCTGGTGCTTCTGGCTGTTGATCTCGCAATCGATCATGTAACCAGGACCGCCGGTTCCGGCCATGCCGCGCGAGCCCTCGCGGCTGTTGGGGCAACCCCCCTGGGCCATGAAGCCGGGGATCACCCGGTGGAAGGCCAGACCGTCGTAGAAGCCGTCTTTGGCCAGCTTCACGAAGTTGGCCACGGTGTTGGGGGCGTCGGCGTCGAACAGCTCCAGTTCGATCGTGCCGGCGTCGGTGTCCATCAGGGCTTTGGTCACGGGCTGGGACAGCGCAAAAGCTGACTGTATGGGGCCGTGCTGAAAATGGAGGGTCGCACCGCCCTGCCGCCGCCTCGATGAGCACTGCTTCACCTTCGCCCGCATCTCCCCCCGATCTGAGTCAGGCCCGTCTGGGTGTGCTCGGCGGCAGCGGGCTCTACGCCATGGAAGGCCTCGAAGAGGTGCGCGAAATCAGCGTGGAGACCCCCTTCGGGCCGCCCTCAGACAGCCTGCGGCTGGGCCGGATCGGCGACCTGGAGGTGGTGTTCCTGGCCCGCCATGGCCGGCATCACAGCTACACCCCCAGCGAGGTCCCCTACCGCGCCAACCTCTGGGCCCTGCGCTCCCTGGGTGTGCGCTGGATCCTGTCGGTGTCAGCCGTGGGCTCCCTGCAGGAGCAGGTGCAACCCCTGGACATGCTGGTGCCGGACCAATTCATCGATCGCACCCACCAGCGGCCCCTCACCTTTTTCAATGAAGGGGTGGTGGCCCACGTGACCCATGCCGATCCCTTCTGCCCCACCCTCAGCCGGCTGCTCGCCGACGTGGGGGAAAGCCTGATGCCGGAGGGCCGCAGCCTGCACCGGGGCGGCACCTACCTGTGCATGGAGGGCCCCGCCTTCTCCACCCGGGCGGAATCGGAGCTGTACCGCAGCTGGGGCTGTGGCGTGATCGGCATGACCAACCACACCGAGGCCCGGCTGGCCCGGGAAGCGGAGATCGCCTACGCCACCCTGGCCATGGTCACCGACTACGACTGCTGGCACCAGGAGCACGCCTCGGTGACGGTGGACATGGTGATCGAGAACCTGCGCAGCAACGCCAGCCTCGCCCAGGAGATCGTGCGCATGGCCGCCGAGCGGGTGGCAGCCCAGCGCCCCGCCAGCGGCTCCCACCGCGCCCTGCGCCACGCCCTGATGACCCCGAAGGAGCAGGTGCCGGTGGAGACCCGCAGGCGGGTGGATCTGTTCACGGCGCCCTACTGGGGCAGCGTCGACGCGGCCGACGAGCTCTAGAAATCTCCGGCCTAAAGCTGAAGCTGGCCGCCTGTGGCGGCCAGGGTCTGGCGCAGGCTGGGGCCGTGGTCCTCCAGCTGCTCACGGGCCTCCGAGGCAGAGAGGCCGGTGGCGGCCATCAGCAGGGCCCGCTTCACCGAGCCCTCAGCGTCCTGGAGCAGCTGGGCTGCCCGCTGGCGGGATACCCCGGCCAGATCACAGAGGATGCGCAGGGCCCGGTCCTCGAGCTTGCTGTTGGTCACGGCCACATCCACCATGCGGTTGCCGTACACCTTGCCCAGCTTCACCATCACGGCGGTGGAGAGGATGTTGAGGGCCATCTTGGTGGCGGTGCCGGCCTTGAGCCGGGTGGAGCCGGTGAGCAGCTCAGGACCGGTGAGCAGCCGGATGTCGATGTCGCAGGGCATCGGCGCCTGGTCGGTGGGCACGCAGGCCATGGAAATGGCCAGGGCGCCGATGCTGCGGGCATGGCTGAGGCCGCCGAGCACATAGGGAGTGGTGCCGCCGGCGGCGATGCCCACCAGGCAGTCCGCAGCCCCGAAGCCGGCCTTGGCGAGATCATCGCGGCCCGCCTCGCGCAGATCTTCCAGGCCCTCCGAACTGCGCAGCAGGGCCGCCGCACCGCCGGCCAGCACGCCCTGCACCAGGCTTGGGTCACTGCAGAAGGTGGGGGGGCATTCCGCTGCGTCCAGCACGCCGAGACGACCGGATGTGCCGGCTCCCAGGTAAAACAGCCGTCCCCCGTTCGCCAACCGGGCGGCGATCGCATCCACCGCGGCGGTGAGCTGGGGAGCAGCGGCAGCCACCGCCTGCTGGGGCTCGAGATCGTTGCGGCAGAAGAGATCCACCAGCTCTGGCGTGGCCAGGGCGTCGAGCTCGGCACTGAGGGGATTGGCCTGTTCGGTGAGCAGATGCCCCCGATCCATTCCCTGGTCCTGCGTTGAGACGGTCACAGCAGGCCCTCCAGCTGGCGGCGGAAGGCTTCCAGTTGCGGATCCAAGGCCCCCTGCACGGGATCGGCCTGCCCTCCTGCCGTTTCAGTGGCGGCGTCGGCGTCGGGTTGCTCCTGCCAGAGACTCACATCCATGTTCTGTTCAGGCGGTGCGATCAGCAGCCGGTCCTCGGCCGTCTGGGGAAGAAAGCCACTGGGGACGAAGCGGGCGTCATAGCCGGCCTGACTGCAGAACAGCTCCATCTCCTCGCGGTCAAGTCGCTCCACGCTGGGAACGGGAAAGTCCTGGGCCTCCAGCAGACCGGCATACCGCTCGGCGTCGTCCTGATCTTCAAACAGCAGCACCACGGTGCGGCCGTTGAGCTCCAGGGAGTGAATTCCCTCCTGGTCGGAACCGGCATCGAACAGGAGCACATGCACCGGCATCACGGGGCGCTCTTCCAGCAAACGATGCCCTCAGTGTGTCACTGCTGCTCAGCCGCGAGCTCCTGCAGGCGGCGATAGAGGGCAATCTCGGCATCGGAAGGCTGTTCAGGTACCACGATGCGCAGGTCCACCAACTGGTCGCCCCGCTGACCTCCCCGGGCCAGCCCGCGGCCCCGCAGGCGCAGCAGGCGACCGCTGGAAGAGCCGGCCGGCACATTGAGCTTCACAGCACCCTGGAGGGTGGGCACCACCACCTTGCAGCCCAAGGTGGCCTCGGCGGGGCTGAGATCGAGGGTGTAGAGCACCCGCAGGCCGTCCACCCGCAGGCCCTCACCGGTCACCACCCGCAACTGCAGAAAATGGTCGCCGCCCCCGGGGGCGACGCCGGCCAGCCGCAGACGCCAGCCATCGCCAGCCAGCGGAGGGGTCCACACCTCCACTGCCAGGCCATCGGGCAGCTCCAGCTCCACACGGCTGCCGTCGAGGGCCTGCTCCGGTGTGAGCTCCACCAGGGTCTCCAGGGCATTGATGGCCTGGCACGGCACTTGGCCAGGTTCTGCGGTGGCCACTGGCCCGGGGGGAGGCGCTGGGGACGACTCGGCTTGCTGAGCTGGGGCCTGGTCCTGCCCTTCGTTCCCGTCCCGCTGGCGGCGCGGACCGCCGAACAACTGGTCGAGATAGTCGTCGAAATCGGGAAAGCCGCTGGCGAAGGGATCCTGTTCCGCCGCACCGGCCCGTTCCGGCTCACCGGCCTCCCAGGCCCGCCTACGGGCTGGGTCTGAGAGCACGGCATAGGCCTCGTTCACCTGCTTGAAGCGCTCCTCGGCCACCGGGTCGTTGCCGTTGAGGTCGGGGTGCCAACGACGGGCCTGGGCCCGGAACGCCCGCTTCAGCGCGGCAGCATCCGCACCCGGCTGAAGGCCAAGCACGGCCCAGTGATCCACTGCACCTGGCATGATCCCCGCCACCTTGCTCAACGCTCAGCCCAGGGATCGTCTTCTGGAGGCCTCAGGTCCCGACTGCGGCGAGGCATCCGCTGGGGAGCGGCAGGTTCTGCCGACTCGGGGAATCGGTCCTGCCGATCGTCGCGATCAACCGGCCGGTAGCGGTCGGAGTAGGCGGGCTCGGGATAGGGGCTCTGGAGATCCCTCGACTCGGCGTAGCCCGGGTCAGGACGCTGCCACTCCCGTGGATCCTGGTAGCGCTGCTGCTCCTGGGGAGACCAGCGGTCATCGATCGGGCGATCAGCCTCAGCCCAGCCGCGGGAGGACGGGAGCCGAGACCAGTCGCCCTGGCGAGACCATGGGTCACTGGCGGGGCGACTCCAGTCGTCCCAGTCATCGTCGTCGGCAAACAGCTCATCCTTGAGGGAGCCGAGCGTGTTCTTCAACCCCTGCAGCGGCCCCTGGTCGGCCTTGCGTTCAGTCAACAGGCGGCGATTAAGACCGAACAGCGCCTCCTGCAGCTGGCTCACGGCCAGATCCAGTTCGCCCGGGTCGCTGTCACCCCGTTCCTCCAGGGCCAGCAAATCCTGCACGTCACGCAGGGTCATCTCCACGGCTCGCTGCTGCCGCTCAGCTCCATAGGGGCCCAACTCCAGGCTGGCATCCCGCAAGCGGCGCTCGGCCTGGGCCACCAGGGTGAGCGCCTTGTTGCGTCGATCGATCTCGGCCCGCTTGCGCCGGTCTTCCGCCGCCTTCTGCTCAGCCTCCTCAATCAGCCGGGCGATCTCCTCCTCACTCAGGTTGGAGCCGCCCTGGATGCTCACGCTCTGCTGGCGACCGGTGGTGCGGTCCATGGCCGACACCTGCAGCAGGCCATTGGCGTCGATATCGAACGACACCTGCACCTGGGGCACGCCGCGGGGGGCCGGGGGGATCCCGGAGAGGCGGAAGCGGCCCAGACTTTTGTTATCCGAGGCCATCTGCCGCTCCCCCTGCAGCACATGCACCTCCACCGAACTTTGGTTGGCGGCCGATGTGCTGAACACATCACTGCGGCGCACCGGAATCGACGTGTTACGGGGGATCAGCACCTTCATCACGCCGCCGATCGTCTCCAGCCCCAGGGAGAGGGGGGTGACGTCATTGAGCATCAGATCGCGCAATTCGCCGGTGAGAATGCCAGCCTGCACGGCAGCGCCGATCGCCACAACCTCGTCGGGATTCACCGTCTGGCAGGGATCGCGCGGCACCAGGGTGCGCACCATCTCCTGCACCATGGGCATGCGGGTGGCACCACCCACCAGCACCACGTCGTCAATGTCCTCGGCGGCCAGGGCACCATCCCGCAGGGCGCGCTGCACGGGGCGCAGCAGCCGGTCGAGCAGATCCGGGCAGAGGCTCTCGAAGGTGCGCCGCTCCAATGTGGTTTCGATGTGCAGCGGCCCCGCATCGCCAGTGGCGATAAAGGGCAGAGAGATGGGCGTGCTCTGCACGCCGCTGAGCTCGATCTTGGCCTTCTCAGCCGCCTCAGTGAGGCGCTGCAGGGCCTGGCGGTCCCGGCGCAGGTCGAAGCCATGCTCCGTCTGAAAGGCATCGGCCAGCCAGTCCACGATCCGCCGGTCCCAGTCGTTGCCGCCCAGTTGGGTGTCGCCGCTGGTGGACTTCACATCGAACACGCCCTGGGCGATGCGCAGGATCGACACATCGAAGGTGCCACCCCCCAGGTCGAACACCAACACGCGCTTGGCGGCACTGCGGTCAAAGCCGTAGGCCAGGGCGGCTGCGGTGGGCTCATTGAGGATGCGCTCCACACTGATGCCGGCAAGGCGACCGGCATCGCGGGTGGCCTGGCGCTGGGCGTCGTTGAAGTACGCCGGCACCGTGACCACGGCCGCTTCAACCGGCTCGCCCAGATAGGTGGCGGCGTCATCGCAGAGCTTGCGCAGGATGCTGGCCACCAGCTCCTCGGGGGCGTACTCACGCTCGGTGGCGGGGCACACCACCCGCACGTTGCCCTGGTCGTTGGCACGCACTGTGTAGGGCACTCCAAGGCTGCCGTCGTCGAGCTCCTCCCACTGACGCCCCACGAAGCGCTTGAGGTTGGCGAAGGTGTTGCGGGGATTGAGCACCAGCTGGCGCCGGGCCAGCTGGCCCACCAGCAACTCCTGATCCCTGCTGAATCCCACCACCGAAGGGGTGGTGCGGGAACCCTCCGCACTGGCGATCACCTGAGGGCGGCCGCCCTCGAGCACCGCCACCACGGAATTGGTTGTGCCGAGGTCGATACCGACGATGCGCCCCATGTACTGCTTTGGAGTCGTGAACCGCGCGGCGGCCCCAAGTTACCGGTCCACTGGACGTTAATCGGCACTTAAACCGAAACGCCGGCTGCGGTTCGTAAATTCGCGATAGCACGGCCTTGGCCGTGTGCCGCCTTGCGGCCACCCGCACGCCTGTTCTGCATGACGACGGATTTCCGATCAGCTTCAAAAGCAGATGCGTTCACTCTCCGTCGCCGTCCTCCCGCAGAAAAGCTGGTGGACAACGGCTTCCGCCAGCTCACCCTGGCGCTGGCTTCGGTGGTGGCCATCGTGCTGCTGGGCATTTTCCTGGTTGTGTTTCAGGGCTCCCAGGAGGCGATCCGTGCGTTCGGCCTGAAGTTCCTCACCACCTCAGCCTGGGACCCCGTCAACAATGAGTACGGGGCGTTCACGGCCATCTACGGAACCCTCGTCTCCTCCCTGCTCTCGCTGCTCATCGCCATACCGTTGGGGCTCGGCACGGCGATCCTGATCACCGAAGACATCCTCCCCCGCAGTCTGCGGGAAGCGATCGGTCTGATGGTTGAACTGCTGGCCGCCATCCCTTCGGTGGTGCTGGGTCTGTGGGCGATCTTCGTGATGGAGCCCGCCTTGCGACCGGTGCTCCAGTTCATTCACAGCATCCTCGGCTGGTCGCCACTCTTCAACACCATTCCCCAAGGTCCGGGCATGGCTCCCGCCATTCTCATCCTGGTGGTGATGGTGCTGCCGATCATCACCGCCATCTCCCGGGACGCACTCAACCAGGTGCCGATCGAGCTCCGCCAGGGTGCCTATGGCGTCGGCACAACCCGTTGGGGCGCAATCACCAGTGTGATCCTCCCCGCGGCAATCTCAGCAATCACCGGCGGGGTGATGCTGGCCCTCGGCCGTGCCATGGGCGAAACGATGGCCGTGACCATGATCATCGGCAACGCCATGAATTTCAGCACATCACTGTTGGCACCTGGGAACACGATCTCCTCAATGCTGGCGAACCAGTTTGGAGAGGCTGACGGCATTCAAGTTTCGGCATTGATGTATGCAGCACTGATTTTGATGCTGCTGACCTTCGCCGTGAATGTGTTGGCTCAGTGGGTGGTGCGCCGCCTCAGCCTGCGTTACTGACCCAAGATCAAGCATTACACCATGAGATCCCTTGACCGTAGCGCTGTGCAATCACCTGCCCTTGACCATCATGGCTTGTACGAGCGCAGGCCCCTCACCTTTGATCCCGGGTTGAAGCGGAATCGGATTAACCGCCTCTGCACAACGATTGCGTCCAGCTTCGCTGCGATTGCCATCCTGCCGCTTGTGCTGGTGTTGGCCTATGTGCTGTTCAAGGGTGCTTCGTTGCTCAGCCTCTCCCTGTTCACCCAACTACCTCCACCACCTGGTCTGGATGGTGGCGGCATTGGCAACGCGGTTTTGGGCACCATCATCGTGACGCTGATTGCCTCCCTGATTGCCATTCCCATTGGAGTAGGCGGTGGCGTGTATCTCAATGAATATTCCCAACGCGGCTGGTTTACCCAGTTCGTGAATTTCGGCAATGACGTGCTTGCCGGAGTTCCGTCAATTATTGCTGGTGTGTTCGTGTACGGCGTGGTGGTGTCCACCCGAATCCTGTTCAACCAGAGCTACAGCGCAGTGGCTGGAGGTATTGCTTTGGCGGTTTTGATGTTGCCCACCGTGATCAAGACCACCTATGAGGGCCTGAAACTTGTTCCTCCGGAATTGCGCTGGGGGGCCTATGGCGTTGGTGCATCTAAATTCGTCACCATCACACGCATCACCCTCCCATCGGCCTTCACGCCCATAGCCACCGGCGTGGTGTTGGCCATTGCCAGGGCTGCAGGTGAAACAGCACCTCTGATCTTCACAGCCCTGTTCTCCCCTTTTTGGCCGGAAGGTTTGTTCAACCCGATCGCCACGATGTCGGTGCTGATCTTCAACTTTGCGATCATGCCCTATGAAGCACAAAACACCCTTGCATGGGCAGCTTCATTTGTTCTGGTCATGATGATTCTGGCGGCTAATCTTCTAGCTCGCTGGATCAGCAAGGTGGCTAAAAAAACCTGATCATCCGCTCTCACTTCGCAACTTTACAAATCACCTCCATTTCTGCCGGTCATGACTCAAGCCACCTCTCCAACCATCAACAGTGCCGACGTCTGCATGTCCTTGCAGAACGTGACGATCTCCTACGGCAGCTTCGAGGCCGTGAAGAACGTGTACTTGGACATTCCCCACGGCAAAGTCACAGCGTTCATCGGCCCATCAGGTTGTGGCAAGTCCACTGTGTTGCGGGCCTTGAACCGGATGAACGACCTGATTCCCGGCTGCGGACTCAAAGGGCGTGTTGTGTTTGACGGCACTGATCTCTATGAGCGCAATGTGGACCCCGTAGAGGTGCGGCGGCGCATTGGCATGGTGTTCCAGAAACCCAATCCCTTCCCCAAGAGCATCTACGAAAACATTGCCTTTGGCGCCCGCATCAATGGCTATAAGGGCGATATGGATGAATTGGTGGAGCGCTCCCTTCGCAAGGCGGCTGTTTGGGACGAATGCAAGGACAAACTCAAGGAGAGTGGCTTTGCACTTTCCGGTGGTCAGCAGCAGCGTCTCTGTATCGCCCGCGCCATCGCCACCGAGCCTGAGGTGATCCTGATGGACGAGCCCTGCTCAGCCCTGGACCCGATCTCAACGCTGAAGATCGAGGAAACCATGCATGAGCTGAAGCGCAGCTACACAATCATCATCGTGACGCACAACATGCAGCAGGCCGTTCGGGTGGCGGACATGACTGCCTTCTTCAATGCTGAGGCCGTGGAAGGTGGCAGTGGCAAGGTGGGCTACCTGGTGGAGTACAACGACACTGAGCGCATTTTCAATGCCCCAGGTCAGCAGGCCACCCAGGATTACGTCACCGGTCGCTTCGGCTGATCCTGATCTCCAGAGTTGTTGCATACAAGACCATCCCCGGCCCATGGGCGAGATCCCATGGGCCGTTGTTGTTTTGCCTGGTCATTGGCCTATGGCTCGAAAGCCGATCCCTGCAGTGAAGCCTCTCAAGTGAACACGGAGGCTGCTAGAGCCTGTGTAGGCCTCAGTGAAAGAGAACACTGACACCGCCACACGGCCTGACTCCTGGCCCGACATGCTTGGAGACGACGGTTATTGGAATCCCAGGGCCAAAAAAAAACCGACCCTGGGGCCGGCATGAAAGCGGAGAGGGAGGGATTCGAACCCTCGATAGAGTTGCCCCTATACAGCATTTCCAGTGCTGCGCCTTCGACCACTCGGCCACCTCTCCAGCGGCAAAATGGGGCAACGTGGTGGCAATGTAGCAGTCGACCTCTCGCCCGACCTCAGTTGAGTTCGCTGTCTTCCATGGCACGACGGTTTCCGATCACGGTGCACTGGCGGCAGGCCGGGCGGGTGATCACCCACGAGGTTCCCGAGGGGGACTACATCCTGCGCAGCTTTGAACAGCAGGGCGATCCCCTGCCCTTCAGCTGCCGGAACGGCTGCTGCACGGCCTGTGCGGTGCGCGTTCTGCACGGCTCAATCGACCAACGGGAGGCCCTAGGGCTGTCCAGGGAGTTGCGCCAGCGGGGCTATGGCCTGCTGTGTGTAGCCAGGGCCACCGGCCCCCTGGAGGTGGAAACCCAGGATGAGGATGAGGTCTACGACATGCAGTTCGGACGTTTCTTCGGCCGGGGACGGGTCCGTCCTGGGCTGCCGATCGAGGAAGACTGACGATCCCCCGACGCCTCTGTCGCCACCACCATCCAGGCCCGTCCATCCATCTCAGCCCTCCATGAGCCCCTCCCCAAGCCCGTCAACCACCTCTGGGGGCTCAGCAGGCACCGGAGGCGTCAGCAGCCAGGCCCTGGCGAACTCGGCACTGTCCCTGGGGCAGGTGGAGCGGCTGCTGGACGTGGCACGGCGGGCAGCTGAATCCGGGGGAGTTCAGCTCAAGGCCCACTTCGGACGCCTGGAACAGGTGAAGGAGAAGGGCAGGAATGGCGACCTGGTGACGGAGGCTGATCTGGCAGCGGAGGCTGCCGTGCTGGGACTTCTGGGGGCGGAAACTCCGGAGATTGGTGTGCTGGCGGAGGAAAGTGGACGGAGAGGCGGTAGCGGAGCCCTGGAGTGGTGTGTTGATCCCCTCGATGGCACCACCAACTACGCCCACGGCTTTCCCTTCTTTGCCACGTCGGTGGGTCTCACCTGGATGGGGATGCCACTCCTGGGCGCCCTGGCCGTTCCTGCCTTTGACGAGCTCTACTGGGCAGCAGCCGGCCTGGGCAGCTGGTGCAACGGCCGTCGGCTGGCGGTGAGCGGTTGCAGCCGCCTGGCGGATGCCCTGCTCACCACGGGCTTCGCCTACGACCGCCAGCAGCGGCTGGACAACAATTACGCCGAGTTCGCCTGGTTCACACACCGAACCCATGGCGTGCGGCGGGCGGGCGCTGCGGCGGTGGATCTGGCCTTTGTGGCCAGCGGCAAGTTGGATGGCTACTGGGAGCGGGGGCTGGCTCCCTGGGATCTGGCGGCAGGGCTCGTGCTGGTGGAAGAGGCCGGCGGTGTGGTGACCGGCTATGACGGCGGGCCCGCGGATCCGCGCAGCGGCCGCGTGGTGGCTGCAGGCCCCGCACTGCATCCCCAGCTGTTGGCCGGTCTGGCCGCCTGCCAGCCCTTGCCCGGGAGCAGCTACGGGGTCCCCGAACTGGATGGCAACGGGACCGACCCGATCGTCACTCCATAGGATCGGCATTCCGGATTTCATCCCGCGCCCCCATGGTTCTCCAACCCGCTGCCGGCGCCCGGGACCTCAACCCCCGCGAGGTGGAACAGAACCGGGAGATCTGTGCAGCCCTGGCAGAGGTGTATCGCCTCTGGGGCTACCAGCAGGTGGATCCCCCCAGCGTGGAGCGGGTGGACACGCTGGAGGCCGGCGGCGGTATCGAGGCTCGGGAGCTCGTCTTGCTGGCCAGCGAGGAGCGGCTCGGCCTGCGGCCCGAACTCACCGCCTCGATCGCCCGGGCCGCCAGCACCCGCATGGCCCAGCGCCCGCGGCCCCTGCGGCTGTGGACCAATGGCACCATTTTTCGCAGCAGCACGGGCGACAGCGGCCAGCAGCGCATCCATGAGCAGCTGCAGAGCGGGGTGGAGCTGCTGGGAGAGGGATCCGCCGCAGCCGATGTGGAGCTGATCACCCTGCTGCTCGCCGCGGCGGCCAAGCTGGAGCTGGCTGATCACTCCCCCCAGCTGCTGATCGGCCACCACGGCCTGCTCACGGCCCTGCTGGCAGATGTGCCGGAACCCCATCGGGCCCTCACCCGCCGAGCTCTCACGGGCTTTGATCCCCTGGCGCTGGAGGCCATCCCCCTCGCTGAACCCCTGCAACAACGCCTGCGGGCGGTGATGCGGCTGCGGGGCGGTGCCAGTGAGGTGCTCTATGCCCTGGAGCAGTGGCTCGGGCCGATTCCACTGCTCACTGATCTGCAGCAGGTGCTCATGGCGGTGGCCCCCGCTGCCGAGCGAGGAGGTGTGAGCCTGCGCCTCGACCCCACCTTCCAGCCGCACTTCGCCCTCTACGACGGACTGGTGCTCAAGTTGGTGTGTCGCGGACGCCAGGCCCCGCTGGAGATCGCCAGCGGGGGGCGCTACGACGCCCTGGTGGGGCGATTCACCGATCTGGCCAGCGCAGCGGCCGGTGTCGGCTTCGGCTTCGATGTGGAGGCTCTGCGGGAGCTACTGGGCCATGGCTGGGGGCTCGTCAAGCAGACCGCAGCAGTGCTGGTGAGCTACGCCGCCAGCACCTGCCTGCCTGCCGCCCTCGAGGCCCAGCGGCTGCTGCATCAGCAGGGGGTTGTGGCTGAACTCCATCCCGAGACCCTGCCCAGTCAGGAGCAGGCGGATGCCATCGCCACCGCCCGCGGTTGCTCCCGCGCCCTCTGGCTCGCTCCCTAGAGTCCAAGCTGCAACCAAGGCTCCGTGGCCCACACGATCGTCTCCAACGTCTGCGAAGGCGTCGCTGATTGCGTTGACGCCTGCCCCGTGGCCTGCATCCACCCCGGGCAAGGGTCCAACCGCAAGGGAACGGCGTACTACTGGATCGACTTCAACACGTG
This sequence comes from Prochlorococcaceae cyanobacterium, assembly GCA_044238185.1. Taxonomy (GTDB): domain Bacteria; phylum Cyanobacteriota; class Cyanobacteriia; order PCC-6307; family Cyanobiaceae; genus NIES-981. The sequence goes on from JBIIDV010000006.1 coordinate 14,208, forward strand.
CATCGATTGCGGCATCTGCCTGCAGGTGTGCCCGGTGGAGGGGGCGATCCTGCCGGAGGAACGCCCCGACCTGCAGAAGAGCCAATGACGGCTGAACGGGCCGGTGTGATTTTCCACAGGTGATCGGGTCCAGGCCCAGGCCAACAAGCACCCTGGCAGGCACCAGAGCGCGTGGGTTGCACCATCGCAGCAGTTCCCCAGCAGAACTGCCGATCCCGTCGGAAAAAACGCAGCCCTTTGCTATCAAGGACTTTGGTCCACTCTGAACCGTTCCCGTCCCTGCCAGCCAAGGACAGGGTGAAAGGCCTGGCGTGATCCTCGCCAGTGCCAGCGTTAGTGGTGCCAGCGGTTGTGGGAAATCTGTGGGAAAAGCCCTTCAGCTGCAGCGAGGCGCGAGCAAGGCCAATCTGTTGGCCTGGAGTGGGCTGAGGTTGTCGTCACTCACCGCCAGCAACACCGGCGTGCCATCGGCCAGGGATGGGCCGCTCGCGAGTGCTTCCCAGTTATCAGGCTCCAGGCCACTGGCCAGCAGATCCCATTGCGCCAGAGGTGCGGCAGGGCGCGCCTGGAGGGGATCGGGGATGGGATAGAGGGCCAGGCGGATCTGCCATTGGTTGGGAAACTGGAACTGACGCAACAGGGCCAGCAGTTGGCCTGAGGGGTGCAGCACCAGGAGATCGGTGAGACCCCACTGCTCCCCATGGGGCAACAGCAATGCACCCTGGGGAACAGCGGTGGGGGCCAGCCTGAGGAAATCCTGGCCCGCCTGCCACTGCCATCGCAGCAGGCGCACATGGCGGGGCGGATCCTGCAACAGGGGCTGTTCAGCAGCCATCAACAGCACGGGGACGCCGTCGGGCTGGTGCCAGGCCGTGAGGGATTCCGGGCCCGCGTTGGCAGCCAGGCCGGCGCCCTCAGAAGGCTGCCAGGCCGGAGGAAGGGCCAGGGACTGCAGCAATTGCCCACTCGCCCCATCAAAGCGGAGCAGTTCGGCGGGGCGATCAGCGGTCCGTCGTCCCTCGCTGGCCACCCACAACTGGCCGTGCAGGCGCACAAGCCCCTCCCCATCCATCGGATCGCGCTGCAACGGCAGGGTGGAACGCAACCGCGGCGTTGCACCCCCATCCCGGGTTTCCCCCAGGCCGCCCCACACCGTCACCGAGCCCCGCGGTAGGTCGCTGAGCAGCAACAACTCCGCGCTGGAGCCGTCGAAGACAGCAGCGGAAAAGCCGCCGATCCGCTCGCCATCGAGACCTGTGCGTGGCAACGCCACCTGTTGCAACAGCTCCCAGCGAACTGGCACTGGGCAAGGCAGCTGGAGAGCCCCGGCCGGCATCCCCAACAGCCCTAACCCCAAAGCAGTGGCAATGGCAGGCGTGGAGGGCGATTTCAACAACGGTTCAGCCGTTCGTGCCGCGAGCAGAGCCAGGCGCCGCTGTCGTCATAGCGGCGGATCAGGCGCTCGAAGCGGTCCTGGCCCAGGAGCCAGCCGGCTTCCACCGTGAACGACTGCCGATGGCTGATCCTGGCCGGCCTGCGGCAGTAGCCGCCGTCAGGCAGCAGAACACAACCCTGCAGATCGGAAGCCTGCAACGCCAGATTGCAGCTCTCGAGCTCAGGCTCAGGCCAGTCGGCTGTCACCGTGGCCGCCTGGCCCTGCCAGCTGCCGAGCAGCTGATCGATGGTGAGACGAGGCTGTTCAGCAGCATCGCTGCCCAACCGGAATTCACGGATCAACACCAGTTGGTCGGCCTGGCCTGCTTCGTCATAGAGCTGCACCAGCCGATGGCGCCGGTCGCCAGCGACAAAACCAGTCTCCACGCCGAAAGCGCTCCTGGGGGCCACCTGCAGCGAGCCCTTGCTGAATGCGCCAGTGTCGAAAAACACCACCTGGCGGCCCAGGTTGCGGTACTCCTGCTGATGGTCGCTGGTGGGAGGTCCCTCCCGGCCATCAGGCCCGTAGCGCCGCAGGCGGAACCGCACCATCCGGCCCTCCTCGGCGCTCTCCAGGCTGAGCAGGGATGGGGTTTCACTCTGGAGGTCACCGGCGGCGCCCAGGCTGGCGAAGGAGCCCAGCCACTCCCCCTCGTTGAGCAAAAAGTTGTGCCACTGGCTGGTCATCGCTTCGGGGTGGCGGTGGCCGGGATCGTAGGCAGGTCGTCGACCGCTGGGGTGGGGTCGGTTTCCTGCCCAAGCTCCCCCCTTGGCGGCACCCCCCCGTTCGGGAGACGCTGGGCTCACGTTGCATTGAGTCCGGTGGTGCTGCAGGCCGAGCAGGGTCAGATCCAGATCCACACCGAGAACATTTTCCCGATCATCAAGAAAGCCGTGTACAGCGGCCATGAGGTGTTCCTGCGGGAGCTGGTGAGCAACGGCGTGGACGCCATCAGCAAGCGCCGCATGGCCGCCATGGCCGGCGACTGCAGCGAGGGGGCCGAAGGCCTGATCGCGATCCGCATCGACCGCGAGAAGAAAACCCTCACCATCTCCGACAACGGCATCGGCATGGACGCCGATGAGGTGAAGCGCTACATCAACCAGGTGGCCTTCTCCAGCGCCGAAGACTTCCTCGAGAAGTACAAGAGTGAGAGCGACGCGATCATCGGCCACTTCGGCCTGGGCTTCTACTCCAGCTTCATGGTGGCCAAGCAGGTGGAGCTGGTGAGCCTCTCGGCCCGCGAGGGGGCTGAGGCTGTGCGCTGGAGCTGCGATGGCTCGCCCAACTTCAGCCTGGAAGCGGCTGAGCGCAGCGAGCCGGGCACCGATGTGATCCTGCACCTGATGGAGGAGGAGCTCGAGTACATCGAGCCGGCCCGCATCCGCACATTGGTAACCACCTACTGCGACTTCCTGCCGGTGGCGGTGCAGCTGGAGGGTGAAACCGTAAACAAGCGGGAGTCTCCCTGGCGCAAGAGCCCCCGCGACTTGAGCGACAACGACTACATCGAGCTCTACCGCTACCTCTATCCCTTCCAGGGCGACCCGCTGCTGTGGGTGCACCTGAACACCGACTACCCCTACAACCTGCAGGGGATCCTCTACTTCCCCAAGTTCAGCGGCCGGGCCGACTGGGAGAAGGGCGAGATCAAGCTCTACTGCAACAACGTGTTCGTGAGCGACTCGATCAAGGAGGTGGTGCCCCGCTACCTGCTGCCCCTGCGCGGCGTGATCGATTCGCCCGATATCCCGCTGAACGTGAGCCGCTCGGCCCTGCAGACCGACCGGCGCGTGCGCTCGATCGGTGGCTTCGTGGCCAAGAAGGTGGCCGATCGCCTCAAGCAGCTGCATCGCGACGAGCCCAAGCGCTACGCCGAGATCTGGGAATCCCTGGCCCCGTTCATCAAGATCGGCGCCATGGAGGACGACAAATTCGCCGACCAGGTGGCGGACCTGGTGCTGTTTGGGACTACAGCGCAACCGCAGGACCAGCCTGATGCCGCAACGGAGGGAGTGGCAGCAAATGGCCCGAGCCTGGATCCGATTCCCGGCGAGAACGGCAAGGCCTTCACCACCCTGGCGGGGTACCGCTCCCGCCTGGAAGCAGCCAACGACAAGCGCATCCTCTATTGCAGCGACGAAGCCGGCCAGGCCGGGGCATTGGCGCTTTGGAAGAGCCAAGGTGCAGAGGTACTGCTGGCCGACACCTTCATCGACACCCAGTTCATCCCCTGGCTGGAGTACCGCCACGAGGAGCTGAAATTCCAGCGGGTGGACAGCGAACTGGACGACTCCCTTCAGGACAAGGAGAGCGAGCTGGCCGATGCCGACGGCAAGGATGCCAGCGAGAAGGTGCGCGAGCTGTTCAAGAACGCCCTTGGCGATGACAAGATCACCATCCAGGTGCAGGCGCTCAAGGGCGAGAACGCCCCGGCGGCCCTGATCCTTCTGCCTGAACAGATGCGGAGGATCAACGACATGGGCGCCCTGATGGAACAGCGCCTGCCGAGCCTGCCCGATCACCATGTGTTGGTGGTGAACCGCAAGCACCCGCTGGTGGAAGGCCTGCTCAAGCTCTCGGCCGGCTCCGTGATTACCGGTGCCGGTGCCAGCTCGCCCAGCCAGCAGCTCGCCGACGACCTCAGCCGCCACCTTTACGAGCTGGCTCGCCTGGCGGTGGGCGGCCTGGAACCGAACCAGCTGGCCGGCTTCCAACAACGCAGCGCCGACGTGATGGGCCGGCTGATGGCGCGAGGGATGTGATTCCCAGATGCCCCGGGAGATCACCCAGGCACTGCCTCAATGATTAAATCCGGCACAAAACGTATGATCGCCGCATGAGTGAGCCAGTCGCTGGCACGAGCATGGCCCATCACACATTGGTGGTCGAAGACCAGCTGATGTTTCAAGAGATGTTGGTGGCCTTGCTTCGCAGCCACCCCGGCCTGGGAGATGTGTCCACCGCCGCGACGGCTGCAGAGGGAATTGATCTCTGCGCCAGATTGCGGCCCGACCTGCTCATCCTCGACATCGCCTTACCGGATGCCGAGGGTCTCAGTGTGGCCAAGGCCCTGCAGGTGCTGAAGCCGGACGCCAAGGTGATCATTCTCTCCAGCCACGCCAGCACGTTTCTCAGGCCACCGGAGCTGCGGGACACGATCTGCGCCGTGATCGACAAGGGTCGCGCATTTGAAGATCTGCTTCAGGAAATCGTCGCGATCACCGGCTGCGAGGGCCCTGCAGCGGGGAATCACGCTGAATTGCCCATGGAGGCGCTCCAGCAACTCACCCAGCGAGAACGGCAGGTGCTTGAGAGCCTGGGTCGGGGCCTCAGCAACAAGGACATGGCACTTGAACTGGACCTCTCCGTTCGCACGGTGGAGTCCCACCGCCGGAACATCGCCATCAAGCTGGGCTGCAGTGGCGCCCGCCTGATCCGCATCGCCACCTTGCTGCACCAGAGAGCAGGACTGTGAGCTGCCTGCACAGCCCACTGATTGGTAGAGTTTCTCCTTGAGCAATTTTCTGAAGTTGCTCGGTTGTTGTTCGTCTGGTTGAAGGTCATGTCCCGGGTCTGCCAACTCACCGGCAAGCGCGCCAACAACGGCATGGCCGTATCCCACTCCCACGTGCGCACCAAGAAACTCCAGCAGGTGAACCTGCAGGAGCGCCGTCTGTGGTGGGCAGAGGGGAACCGCTTCGTGAAGCTGCGGGTCTCAACCCGCGCTCTGAAGACCATCCAGAAGAAGGGCTTGGGCGCCTACGCCCGGGAACTCGGCATCAACCTGGCCAAGATCTGAAGGTCTGGGCTGGATGGAGCGTCGGCGCTTTCTTGAGGACTCCTGCAAAGCTGCCGCTGGGGTCTGTCTAGCCCTCATCCCGTTCTGGCTGGGTCAGCCTCGATCGGCGGAAGCCCTTGGTGGCACTCTGCCGCCTCTGGATCAACCAGCCCCCACATTTGAGCTCGAGGGATTCCTGCCCCCCGGCGTTGAAGGTCGCCTGGCCCTCAACGATCTGAGGGGGCGTTGGCTCGTGCTCTACTTTTACCCCCGCGATTTCACCGGTGGCTGCACCTTGGAAGCGCGGGGCTTTCAACGGGACCTGCAGGCCTACAAGGCCGCCAACGCCGACGTGGTGGGGGTCAGTGCCGACGACCCCGATTCCCATGCTTCCTTCTGTTCGGAGGAGGGCCTCGCGTTCCCCCTGCTCAGCGATCCGGGAGGGGCAGTGAGCAGGCTCTACGGCTCCTGGATCGCCCCGTTCTCCCAGCGCCACACCTTCTTGATCGACCCGTCAGGAGTGCTGCGGGCGAGCTGGGTCGCGGTACGGCCCAGCGGCCACAGCCAGGACGTGCTGGCTGCGCTCCTGGACCTGCAGGCCGGCGGCATCTGAAAGGTCAGGGGTATCGGGGACCAAGGCCTGATGATCACTGCCCCAGGTGGTTGAACAGGAGCCTGTGCACGTCGCCAGCCTTGCGGAGTTGCTCCACCCGCTCCCAGGCCGGCGGTTGATCCAGACAGGAGCGCCAGACCGTGAGCAAGTGCTCAGTGTCGCCGTGCCTGGCCAGGTCATCCACGGGACAGCCGAGTGCCTGGGCTGCAGCGGTCACCTTGGGGTCGTAGCTCAGGGCCGCCACTGGTGCCCCGCTCACCGCGGCCAGGATCAGACCATGCAGGCGCATGGCCAACACCAGACCACTGCCCGCAAACAAGTCCATGGCCTCTGCCGGCGTCTGGGGATGCAACTCCCGGCTGCGCCGTCTAAGGGCATCGGGCACCAATCCCTCACGGGTTAACTGATCGAGCAAGCCCAGATCCTGACCCGCATGAAAGGGCACCCAGACCACCTCGCGCCCCGGGGCCAGCTGCTCGATCGCCGCCAGCCATGGACGCCAGGACTCACCCTGCAGCTGGGTTGTGGGTCGGAAGCAGAGCAACAGCGGGCCGCCCTCACCATGCCAGAGCTGGCGCGGCAAGGTCCAGACGGGATCGCTGCCGACGCCAGCAGCATCGCCCGCTGCGGACGCGCGTTGCTGGCCAGTGGCCCGCCAACCGAGCCGGCGGGCCAGGGCAGCTGAGTCTGGATCCCGCCAGCTGCAGGCCGTGCTGGTGGCCAGCAGGGCCCGAACCAAGAGCCCACTGCGGCGCCGCCGCAGTGGGCCCAGCCCCTGGGCCCAGAGCAGCACCGGCTTGCCCTGGGAGCGAGCGACCAGGATCAGGGTGGCGTAATACAGCAGGCTCAGAAAACTTGTGCTGTCCTGCAGCAGGCTGCCGCCACCGAACACAAGCGCGGAGGCCGATCCCAGGGCTGTGACCACGCGACCAAGGCTGCGGCGGTCAACGCAGGCCATGCCGAAACGCTCCGACACCTGTTGCTGGTCCCGGGCCGTGATGATCGGTTGGGCACCGGCCGGAAGCTGCTCGAGCAGAACCTGCAGCAGGGCGTCGTCGCCAAGGTTGTGCTCGCCGTAATAGCCCACCAGCAGAGGCCGACAAGGGCTGATCGACATGGTTGGGGACGACGCGGGCAAGGACGTTTGTGGGGAAGGTGTCTGGGGCATGCCTAGAGTCCACGACCACTCTGGCCGGGCAAAGGCCAGCGGGGCGGTGAGACGGGCTGCTGGCTGTTTTCAGCGAGCCAGGCCAGGCCAGTCGACACGGCGAGCAGCAGCAGCAGGGCCCACCAACCCCGGGCGCGGAGGGTGGGGAAGACCCACCTCAAGCCGCGGTTGCCTGCCCCCTCCACGGCCCGCCCCAGGGGCCGGCCGCAGCGGCCGCACACCATCCGCCCGGCAAGGGAGCGATCCGCCTTCACAGCCCAACTGCCGCAGTGGGGACAGGCCATGGTTCAACTCGACGCGGAGGTGTAATAGCGCAGCGCCAGCCGCCAGAAACCCCGGCTGATCGCCAGTGCGGCGATCGCCACCCCCACACTGGCCAGGATCCAGCTGCCACTGCTGCGGCCCAGCAGGATCTCAGCGGGCACGGTGGTGAGGAAGGCCACGGGCAACACCAGGGTGAAGAAGAGCCGCAGCGTCGGCGGGAAGGCGCTCACCGGGTAGCGGCCCGCACTCAGGGCGGCCCGCAGCACTTCGGTGGCATTCCAGGTTTTCACAAACCAGATGGCCGTGGTGGCCAGCACGAACCAGAGGGCGTACAGGGTGGCTCCAGCAGCCACGAGCACCAGGGATGCGGCCAGCACCCGCTGGGGCGTGAGCCCACCCTGCTCGGCGCGGGCGGCCCAGAGCATCAGCCCCAGCCCCAGGATGAATTCAGGCAGTCCGGCCGGGCTGAAGCTGCGCAGCGAGAGCCAGAACTGGCTGTCGATCGGCTTGAGCAGCACGAAGTCGAGGGTGCCCTCCTGCACGTGGGTGACGATGCGGCTGAGGTTGGGCTGCAACACGGTGCTGGTGAAGCCGTTCAGGCAGGTGTAGGCCCCCAGCACCACCAGGGCGGCGTGCCAGCTCCAGCCGCCCAGGGCCACCCCCTGGCGGTAGAACAGCCAGAGCACCAGCACGCTGCCCCCCAAGTTGGCGAGCATCGCCACCAACTCGATCAGGGCGTTGAGCTGGTATTCCAGCTGGCTGGCCAGCGACGTGCCCCAGAACCGCCGCAGGCTGAGCAGGTAACGCCCCATCGCTCAGGCCCCCATCGCGCCATAGCGCCGAACCCCTGCACGCCAGAGGAGCACGAGCAGGGGGAATAGCAACGCCAACCAGCCCACCATCGCCACAAAGCCGGCGACTGGACTGAACGGTCCGGCAGCGGCCACGGATTCGCCCGCCAGCAATTCAGCTGGGAAGGCGATCAGGTAGGGGAAGGGGGTGTGCAGGGCCAGCTGCTGCAGGGCCGGCGGAAAGGCCTGCAAGGGGGCCACCAGGCCCGAGAGGAACAGGTAGGGAATCAGGATCAGCCGCTCGAGGGCCGTGGCCCGTTCACTCCAGAAACACAGGCAGGCGATCAGGCCCTGCAGCAGGAAATTGAGGGCAAAGGCCAGGCCCACCGCCAGGATGCCCAGCAGCAGGCGGCCGGCCCCGGGCCAGGCGAAGCTGGCCGGCTGCAACACAAAGAACGCGCTAACGATCAGCAGCACGAACGGCAGGCGGGTGGCCTGCTCGGCCTGGTGGGCGGCCACATAGCGCCAGAAGGGGTGCAGGGGTTGGAGCAGGTAGGGCGAGAGACGGCCCTGGATCGAGTCCTCCTCGAACTGCCACACCACCCACACGACCGTGAACTGGCGCACCACAAAAGCGCTGAGGAAATAGCGCCCCAGGGCGGCGGAGCCCAGCCCCAGGCCAGGCACAGCGGCATTGCTCCACACCGCCAGCATGATGAACGGCAGCACGCCGGAGAGGGCCCAGAGCAGGATCTCGGCCCGGTATTCCGCCATGTAGGCGAACTGCACGCTCCACAGCACCCAGTGGCGTCGAAGCCAGCCCAGCCTGCTGCGCCTGCTCATGGCAACGGGTCCAGGCTGCCCTGCTGGAACAGCCGACCGATCAGCTCCTCGATCGGCGGATCGCGCACCTCCAGATCCACCACCGGCAGGTCGGTGAGCAGCTGATTGAGGCTGGTCGTGAGCCGGTCGCGGGCGATCAGCAGGCGCACCGCGGCGCCCTCGTGCTGTTCGATCTCGCCGTAGCGCTGCAGGGCTGCGGCGGCAATCGGCCGGTCGAGTTCAAGGCGCACCTCCCGCCAGGGGGTGAGCCGCTCGCCAAGGGCCGCCAGGGCTCCGTCGTAGAACAACTTGCCCTGGTGGATGAGCAGCACCCGCGGGCAGAGGGCTGTGATATCAGCCATGTAGTGGCTGGTGAGCAGCACCGTGGCACCAGTGCGGCGGTTGTAGTCGGCGAGGAACTGGCGCACGCGTGCCTGGGCATTCACGTCCAGTCCCAGGGTGGGTTCATCGAGGAACAGCACCCGCGGCCGATGCAGCAGGGCCGCCAGCAGCTCGGCCTTCATCCTCTGGCCCAGGGACAACTTGCGCACGGGCCGAGTGAGTTCCTCGCCCAGCTCCAGCATCTCGGCCAGTTCGCCGATGCGGCGGCGGGCCTCGTGGTCGTCGATGCCGTACACGGCGGCATTGACCCGCAGGGAATCGAGGGGCGGCAGATCCCAGATCAGCTGTTGCTTCTGGCCCATCACCAGGGTGATCGCCTCCAGGAAGCGGCGCTGGCGCCGGAAAGGACGGCAACCGGCCACCTCCAGCTCGCCGCCGCTGGGGTGAATCAGGCCGCTGAGCAACTTGAGGGTGGTGGTCTTGCCAGCGCCGTTTCCACCCAAAAAGCCCACCACCTCGCCGGCTTCGATGCTGAAACTCACCTCCCGCACGGCCTCGAGATCGATCCAGCGGCGGCGCAACAGGTGACGCAGGGTGCCCGCGAACCCCGGCTGCTTGTCCGCCACGCGGAAACTCTTGCGCAGCCCCTGAGCCATCACGATCGCCATGGCGGCACCCTATCGATCCGCCGCCGTTCATGGACAGGGGCGCCCTCCATAGAGTGCGGCCATGCATGCCCTCTCCCTGCCCACCTGGTGGATCCACATCACCTCGGTGCTGGAGTGGATGGTGGCCATGGTGGCGGTGCAGCAGCTGGGCCGGCGGAGAGCTGAACCGGCCTGGAACTGGCTGGCCCTGGCCATGCTGCCGGCCCTGGTGAGCGCCATGTGCGCCTGCACCTGGCACCTCTACGACAACAGCCCCAGCCTCTACGGCCTGGTGGTGCTGCAAGCCGGCCTCACCGCCCTGGGCAACCTGGCGTTGGCTCTGGCCTGCCTGCTGCTGCTGAGGCGCCAGGGCACCAGGGCGGCCTCCGATGAGGCCAGCGGTGATGGCTGATTCCCTCGGTGACAGCGGCTTGGCACTGCTGCAGTGGTTGGGCGGCATCGACCCCTCACCGCTGTTTGTGCTGTCGCTTCTGCCCTATCTGGCCTTCCTCTGGCTGGCGAACCGGGTGGAGGGGTTCCCGCCTCTGGCCCTGCGCGGCTTCCAACTCACGCTGGTGTTCGTAGCGGTGACGATCGTTGCCTCGATCATCGCCCTGCAGACCACGGGCCGGCAGCTGGCGGACGTCGACCCCCTGCACGGCGGCGCCGAGGCCTTCCTCACCCTGGCCAACCTGCTGGTGGCCCTCGGCTTCAGCCGGGCGGCCCGGCGCTGAAGCGGCGATGAACAAGTCTTAAGGGTTGTGGGAGCTGAGCCCGCTCGCCCGGAGGATGGATCGTCGCCCTGTGCTCCATGCTCGCTCCCCTTCTGATCCAGCCCCTGGCCATGGCACCCGCCACGATCTCCTGGTCGCCCAAAGTGGCGCTGGTGATGATCATCTGCAACGTGATTGCCATCGCCATCGGCAAGGCCACGATCAAGCAGCCCAACGTGGGGCTGCAGCTGCCCAACTCCGCCATGTTCGGTGGCATGAGCCACGGGGCCATGCTCGGCACCCTCAGCTTCGGCCACCTGCTCGGCATGGGCGCCATCCTCGGCCTGGCCTCCCGCGGCGTGGTCTGAGCCGCGGTTTCAACTGGCAGTGGTCCCCCTGCCCACTTTGCGGGGGGTCGCCAATCCAGCCAGGACCTGTCGGCCCAGGTCACCAGTCACCCCAGATCTGGAGGTTTCAGACTCAGACCCCAAGGGCCTGGGGACTGGTCTGCAGCGGCCGCCGGGACGGGAAGCGCTCCAGGATCCTCTGGGCCATCTGGGCCGGCGTGAGGCCGAGGGCCTGCTTGCTCTGGTCCGGACTGGCATGGTCCACCAACACATCGGGGATGCCGATACGCAGGGTCGGCACCAGCACGTCGTGGTCGTTGAGCGTTTCGACCACAGCCGCGCCGAAGCCGCCGGCCAAGCATCCCTCCTCCATCGTGACCACCCGGCCGATGCGGCGGGCCAGGGGCAGGATCAGGGCCTCATCGAGAGGTCTGAGGAAGCGGGCATTCACCACTGCAGCTCGCACCCCCTGCTCCTGCAGCAATCCGGCAGTGGCCAGGGCTGGATACACCATGGAGCCATAGGCCACGATCAGCAAGTCGTCGCCATCAGTGAGCAACTCACCACGCCCGATCTGCAGGGGCTCAAAGCCCTCCTCGGCCAGCGGAACCCCCTCGCCTTCGCCACGGGGGATGCGGAGGGCACAAGGGCCGTCGTGCTGGATGGCAGTGACCAGCATCCGCTGCAGTTCGGCCTCGTCCTTGGGCGCCATCACCGTGAAGTTGGGCACGCAGCGCAGGTAGCTGATGTCGTACTGGCCCTGGTGGGTGGGGCCGTCGGCACCGACGATCCCGGCCCGGTCCATCACAAAAGTCACGGGCAGATTCTGGATGCCCACGTCGTGGATCAGCTGGTCGTAGGCCCGCTGCAGGAAGGTGCTGTAGATGGCACACACCGGCCGCAGACCCTCACAGGCCATGCCGGCGGCCATGGCCACGGCGTGCTGCTCGGCGATGCCCACGTCGAAGTACTGGTTGGGCAGGGCCTTCTCCAGCAGATCAAGCCCCGTGCCAGTGGCCATGGCAGCGGTGATGCCGACCACGGTGGGGTCCTGGTCGCAGAGCTTCACCAGGGTCTGGCCGAACACCTTGCTGTAGCTCGGTGGCTTGGGCTTGCTGGAGGGATAGGCCTTGCCGGTGGCCAGGTCGAAGGCGCTCTGGGCGTGGTAACCCACCTGGTCGGCCTCCGCATAGGGATAGCCTTTGCCCTTGGTGGTGGCCACGTGAACCAGCACCGGCCCTTCGTGCTCATGGGCCTGGTGGAACACACGGATCATGCCGGCGATGTCGTGGCCATCCACCGGGCCCATGTAGGTGAAGCCCAGCTCCTCGAACACGGCGCCCAGCTTGGGCACCGCCAGGCGCTTCATGCTCTCCTTGAGATTCTTGAGCTCAGGGGGCAGCTCGCCGTGCATGAACGGCAGATGCTTGATCGCCTCCTCGGCGTTGTCCTGCAGGAACTGCAGCGGCTTGCTGTGCCGCATGCGGTTGAGGTGGGTGGAGAGGGCACCGACCGGTGGACTGATCGACATGTCGTTGTCGTTCAGCACCACCAGCAACCGGGTGTGGGGCAGGTGGCCGGCATGGTTGATCGCCTCGAGGGCCATACCGCCGGTGAGGGAGCCATCGCCGATCACGGCAACGCACTTGAAGTCCTCACCGCGGCGGTCGCGGGCCAGGGCCATGCCCAGGGCCGCTGAGATCGAGGTGCTGGCATGGCCGGCGCCGAAGTGGTCGAAGCGGCTTTCACAGCGCTTCAGGTAGCCGGCCACACCCCCCTGTTGACGCAGGGTGTGGAAACTGCCGTAGCGGCCTGTGATCAGCTTGTGGGGATAGGCCTGGTGTCCCACGTCCCACACGACTTTGTCGCGGTCAAGGTCGAGGGTCTGGTAGAGAGCCAGGGTGAGTTCCACCACCCCTAGGCCGGGTCCAAGGTGACCGCCGCTGGTGCTGACCACCTCCAGGTGGCGCTCCCGGATCTGACGGCCGATCCCCTCCAGCTCGGCGATGCTGAGCCCGTGCAGCTGGTTCGGGTGCGTCAGCTCGCTGAGATGCATCACGTCCCCTGAAGTGGCTGCAATCTAGGAGGTGCCGGCGACAGCCTGGTGCCGATTGCGACACTGGGGGGATGAGTGAGACCTCCGTTCCCGCCGCGCCCGATTCCAACGGCTATTTGCAGCGGATCCTGCGGGCCAGGGTGTACGAGGTGGCGATTGAGTCGCCCCTCGATCCCGCGCCCAATCTCTCGGCCCGGCTTGGCAACCGGGTGCTGCTCAAGCGGGAGGACCTGCAGCCGGTGTTCAGCTTCAAGCTGCGCGGTGCCTACAACAAGATGGTGGGCCTCAGCGCTGCCGAGCTGGAGCGGGGCGTGATCGCCGCCAGCGCCGGCAACCATGCCCAGGGGGTGGCGATGGCGGCCCAGCGCCTGGACTGCCGGGCGGTGATCGTGATGCCGGTCACCACGCCGGAGGTGAAGGTAAAGGCGGTGGCCGCCCGGGGTGCCGACGTGCTGCTCCACGGCGACAGCTACGACGATGCCTGCACCGAGGCGATGCGGCTGGCGGCCGAGGCCGGGCTCAGCTTCATCCACCCCTTTGACGACCCGGACGTGATCGCCGGCCAGGGAACGATTGCCCTGGAGGTTCTGCGCCAGTGCTCCACCCCTCCGGACGTGATCTACGTGGCCGTGGGTGGCGGCGGCCTGATCGGTGGCATCGCCGCCTACGTGAAGGCTCTCTGGCCCCAGGTGGAGATCGTGGGCGTGGAACCGGTGGATGCCGATGCCATGACCCGCTCCCTGGCCGCCGGCAGCCGGGTGCGCCTGGAGCAGGTGGGGCTGTTCGCGGATGGCGTGGCCGTTCGTGAGGTGGGGCTCCACACCTTCGCCCTCGCCCAGCGCTATGTGGACCGGATGGTGACGGTGAACACCGACGCCATCTGCGCAGCCATCAAGGACGTGTTCGAGGACACCCGCTCGATCCTGGAGCCCGCCGGCGCCCTGGCCATTGCCGGCATGAAGGCGGATGTGCACAGCCGCGGGCTGCAGAACCGCACGCTGGTGGCGGTGGCCTGCGGCGCCAACATGAACTTTGACCGGCTGCGGTTCGTGGCCGAGCGCACCGAGATCGCCGAAGACCGGGAGGCCATGCTGGCGGTGGAGATCCCGGAACAACCCGGCAGCCTGCGGCGCTTCTGCACCCTGCTGGGCGAGCGCAACCTCACGGAGTTCAGCTACCGGCTGGCCGATCCCAGCCGGGCCCACATCTTTGTAGGGGTGCAGACCAGCGGCAGCCGCGATGAACAGGATCTGATCCACGACGTGCGCGCGGCAGGCTTCCCCTGCCTCGACCTCTCCAACGACGAGCTCTCCAAGCTCCATCTGCGCCACATGGTGGGGGGCCGGCTGCCCCTGCCGGCGTCAGGGGCCGACCAGCGGGAGCTGCTCTACCGCTTCGAGTTCCCCGAGCGGCCGGGTGCGTTGATGCGCTTTCTCACCAGCCTCCATCCCAACTGGAACATCAGCATCTTTCACTACCGCAACCACGGCGCCGACGTGGGCCGGATCGTGGTGGGGGTGCAGGTGCCGGTCGACGCCCACAGCGACTGGCAGCGCTTTCTCGATGGCCTCGGGTATCAGTACGTGGACGAATCCAGCAATCCCGCCTATCAGCTGTTTCTCGGGGCCGTACCGCCGGCCGGAAGCCTGCGGTAATTTGCGGCCATCGGTCGCGGGAGACACCCTTGCCGCAGGACTGCCCTCCCCAACAGGACGAGCCCAAGGAGCAACCTCCAGAGCCTCCTGTTGAGGAGAGGGTTGGGGCCAGCCCTGGCACGGCCGGCGTTTCTCTGGCCGCCAGGCTGGAGGCAATCCTCTACCTCAAGGGCAAACCCCTCAGCCTGGCTGATCTGGCCAGCATCGCCGCCGTGGAACGGGACGAGGCGGAGCTGGCCCTGATCACCTTGATGGCCGACTACGCCCACCGCGACACGGCCCTGGAAATCCGCCAGGAGGGCAACACCTTCAGCCTCCAGCTGCGGGAGAGCCTCACCGACCTGGTGCAGAACCTGTTGCCGGTGGATCTATCCACCGCCTCCCTGCGCACCCTGGCCACCATCGCACTGAAGAAGCGCATCCTGCAGTCGGAACTGGTGGAACTGCGCGGCTCCGGTGCCTACGACCACATCAAGGAGCTGCTGGCCCAGAACTTCATCGAACGCCGACGGCAGAGCGAAGGCCGCTCCTACTGGCTGAGTCTGAGTGAGAAGTTCCACCGCACCTTTGCTGTACGGCCGGAACAGCAGGCCAGCCAGGCCTCCCTGAGCCGGGCAGCAGCCTCCAATGATGCTCTCCCCAACCAGGCTGCATAGAGTTGCCGCAGCACCTTCTCCCCTCTCCGAGCCGAGACCCCCAACGATGGAAGTGATCGCCACCCTGCTGAGCGTGCTCAGCCGCACCCTCGAGATCTACTCGCTGGTGCTCTTGGTGCGGGTGCTACTCAGCTGGTTTCCGAACATGGACTGGAGCAACCCCGTGCTGAGCACAGTGAGCTCGATCACCGACCCTTACCTCAATGCCTTCCGCGGCCTGATCCCGCCGATCGGCGGCCTCGACCTCTCAGCGATCCTGGCTTTTCTGGCCTTGAACCTCGGCCAGCAGCTGCTGGGCTCAGCCAGCATCAGCATGATGGCCAGCCTCTATTAATTCGGAGAACCAGATCAGGGCTGGAGCGCCCGCTCCAGGGGAAGGAGGTCGTCATCCACGCCAGCCCTGGTGCGTACAGGCGAACTGAATCCCCGGGCCTTCACGCTGGTGAACCCCAGCGGATCCGGGGTTCCAGCAGGCACAGCCAGGCGCAGAGCAAAGGGCGAGCGCCCGGGTGGCACATCGCCGATGCTGCCCACCCGGGTTCTGTTCTGCAGAACCGGTTCTCCGCTGGCATCCAGAATGCGCGCGAACACGTCGGTGTCCACCACCGGCTGCCGCCCCGGGTTCTCCACCATGCCGCGCAGGGCGTAGCAGCGGGCACTGCTGGAACGGTTCTGGTCGGGCTGGGCCGCCACATCCGACTGGGGACAGGGCTCCAGGGTCACCTCACTGACCCTGAGCTCGGCTGCGTTCGTCGCAGCAGGCCACACCAAAAGCAGCAGAGCTGCCAGCAACAGGCCAGCCAGCCAGCGGCTACCCCGGCGGCCTGAACAGCGTCGCGCTACCGGGGGCTGGGCCATGGCACTCACCGATCGTCACCGCTACCTGCAATCACGTTACGGGCGGCGCGGCTAGCCAGTTTGTCAAGGTTGGCCTGGGCCACTCGCTCGAGATCAAGGCCCAACTCGCTGGCCAGCTGGGCCACATACCAGAGCACATCGCCAAGTTCCAGCTCCAGGGCAGCCACGGTGTGGGCGGAAAACGCCCCCTGCTGATCGCGAATCACCTTCTTCACTTTGTCGGCCACCTCACCCGCCTCGCCGCAGAGGCCGAGGGTGGGATAGATCGGATTCACCCCCACGTCCGGGTAGCGGGCTGTCTCACGGCTGCGCTGTTGATAGGTGCTGAAATCCAAGTGGGATCACCCTGGGACAGGGCCGATGGTAGTTTCGGCCTAACGAAGGGGTGCTGATGCCAAAGCCCGATCTCATGCGTCGCACCAAGATCGTGGCCACGATTGGGCCTGCCACAGAATCACCCGAACGCCTGCGCGACCTGATCGCAGCAGGAGCCACCACCTTCCGGCTCAACTTTTCCCACGGCGACCACAGTGAGCACGCCGCCCGCATCGCCACCATTCGCCAGGTGTCCGATGAGCTGGGGGTGCACATCGGCATCCTGCAGGACCTGCAGGGCCCGAAGATTCGTCTCGGCCGGTTTGTGGATGGTCCGATCACCCTGGCCAAGGGCGACCCATTCACCCTCACCTCGCGGGATGTGGCCTGCAACCGCACCATTGCCACGGTCACCTACGACAAGTTGGCCGATGAAGTGCTCAGCGGCAGTCGCATCCTGCTGGATGACGGCCGGGTGGAGATGGTGGTGGAAGAGGTGGATCAGCCCAGCCACACCTTGAAATGTCGCGTCACGGTGGGTGGGGTTCTCTCCAACAACAAAGGGGTGAACTTCCCCGATGTGCAGCTCTCGATTCGCGCACTCACGGAAAAGGACAAGACCGACCTGACCTTCGGGCTGCAGCAGGACGTGGATTGG
Organism: Prochlorococcaceae cyanobacterium; assembly: GCA_044238185.1. GTDB lineage: Bacteria > Cyanobacteriota > Cyanobacteriia > PCC-6307 > Cyanobiaceae > NIES-981. The sequence continues at coordinate 31,329 of JBIIDV010000006.1, forward strand.
GTAGCCCTCAGCTTCGTACGGAATCCCTCCGATCTGCTGGAGATCAAGGACCTGATCGCCAGCCATGGGGCCAGCACGCCGGTGGTGGCCAAGATCGAGAAGTTCGAGGCGATCGATCAGATCGACGACATCCTGATGCTCTGCGATGGCGTGATGGTGGCCCGGGGGGATCTGGGCGTGGAGATGCCAGCCGAGGAGGTGCCCCTGCTCCAGAAGGAGCTGATCCGCAAGGCCAACAGCCTGGGCATCCCGGTGATCACGGCCACCCAGATGCTCGACTCGATGGTGAGCTGCCCCCGCCCCACCAGGGCTGAGGTGAGCGACGTGGCCAATGCCATCCTCGACGGCACGGATGCCGTGATGCTCTCCAACGAGAGCGCGGTGGGTGACTTTCCGGTGGAGGCCGTGGCCACGATGGCTACCATCGCCCGGCGGATCGAGCGCGACTACCCCCAGCGGGTGATCGACAGCCGCATGGCCACCACGATCCCCAACGCCATTTGCCAGGCGGTGAGCACCATCGCCCGCAACCTCAACGCCGCCGCGATCCTGCCGCTCACCAAAAGTGGCGGCACGGCCCGCAACGTGAGCAAGTTCCGGCCCAGCACACCGATCCTGGCCATCACCAGCGAAATCAAGGTGGCGCGCCAGCTGCAGCTGTGCTGGGGGGTGAACCCCCTGCTGGTGCAGGAGCAGACCTCCACCACCAGCACCTTCAGCCTGGCCACGGGCATGGCCCGCGAGCTCGGCTTCCTCCAGGATGGGGACTTGGTGGTGCAGACCGCCGGCACCCTCTCGGGCGTGAGCGGCTCCACCGACTTCATCAAGGTGGGCATTGTGGCGGCCGTGCTCAACAAGGGCCTGGGCATCGGCACTGGCTCCGTGAGTGGCCGGGTGCGTCTGGTGGACAGCCCCGAGGCAGCCGCTGCCATCCAGACCGGCGAGATCCTCGTGCTGCGGGAAGCCAGCGCCGCCTACGAGGAGGCCTTCCGCAAGGCCAAGGCTGTGATTGCTGAGTCGGCAGGGGCAGACAGCCACGCCGCCCAGATCGCCCAGCGCACCGGCATCCCGGCCATCGTGGGCGTCACCGACGCGATCGCCAGCCTGCAACAGGGCGAGATCGTGACCCTCGATCTGGTGCGGGGTGAGGTGCATCTCAGCGCCCGCAGCCACAATTCCGACGCGACAGGCGCCATCGTCTAGGGGATCCAGCTGCTCTGGCCATGGCCTCCAAGCTCCCCCTCGGCGAAACCGTGGGGATGGCACTCTCCACACTGCGCGCCAACCGGCTGCGCAGCCTGCTCACGATGCTGGGCATCGTGATCGGCAACGCCTCGGTGATCACCCTGGTGGGGGTGGGTCGGGGCGCCCAGAACCTGGCCGAGGGTCAGCTCAGCAACCTGGGCGCCAACGTGCTGTTCGTGGTGCCAGGCAACAACGACACCCGGCGCCAGGGGATCGACTTTCCCAAGACCCTGGTGCTGGAGGACGCCGTGGCCATTGCGGAGCAGGTGCCGAGCGTCAAGCGGGTTGCGCCCCAGATCACCCTCAATGAAGTGCTGCAGGTGGGTGGGCTCACCAGTAGTTCATCCGTCCTGGGGGTGACACCGGACTTTCTGCCAGTGCGCCAGTTCGAGATGGCCCGTGGCCGTTTCCTCAGCACCAGTGATCAGGAGAGTGCCCGCAATGTGGTGGTGATTGGGCCTGATCTGGCCACGAAGATGTTCCCAACCCAGGAGGCCCTCGGGCGGGTTCTACGCATCCGCAACAAGGCCTTTGAAGTGATCGGCGTGATGGCTCCAAAGGGCGCGGTGTTTGGTCAGAACCAGGACGAGAACGCCTACATCCCCCTGAGCACGATGGTGAATCAACTGTCTGGACGGGATCGCCGATTCGGCGTGAGCCTGAATTTCATCAGCGTGGAGGCCCAGGGTGGCGACAGCGTCAACGCCGCCGCCTTCCAGATCACCAACCTGCTGCGGCAGCGGCACCGGATTCTGCGGGAAGACGACTTCGCCGTGCGCTCCCAGAAGGACGCCCTCACGATTGTGAGCACCATCACCGGCGGTCTCACCCTGATGCTGGCGGCCATCGGCGGTGTGTCGTTGCTGGTGGGTGGCATCGGCATCATGAACATCATGTTGGTCTCGGTGAGTGAACGCACCGCCGAGATCGGCCTGCGCAAGGCCCTCGGTGCACGCAGTGGCGATGTGCTGCTGCAGTTCCTGGTGGAATCGCTGGTGCTGGCCAGCCTGGGGGGCGCCATCGGCACGGCCCTCGGGATCGGCACCGTGGCCCTGGTGGGAGTGGTGACCCCCCTGCCTGCGACGATCGGCGCCAGCACGGTGCTGGTCACTGTTGCGCTCTCCGGCTCGATCGGCCTGTTCTTCGGGGTGGTGCCAGCCCGCCGGGCGGCCCAGCTCGATCCGATCGTGGCGCTGCGTAGCCTTTAAGCGCCAGAGGGGCGAGCCGCGGATGGGCATCGCCTGGGCCGCTCCTGATCGGAGTCAGCAAAAGCCGGAAAATCCTCGAAAAGGAAGAAAGGATTAAGTCTCAGGCACAGTTGGCAAAAAAGTTGCATCGGGCACCAAAGCCCATGCGCCAACAGTGCGTTAGTGGGATGAACCTAACCCGGATACCCACCTTGGACCAGTTGGCATGCGGATATCGGAACAGCAGTGATCGGATGGTGATTGCCCGCTGCTTTGCGAGCGACTCGTTCTTCCTGGAACGGGTGGTGTTTCCGTTTGAGCTGTTGAGCTTCGCCTGCCCCCCTGGAGCCGATCTGGAAATCTGGACCCACGGCCTGGGAGGGCCGGAATTGATCGAGACGATCCCCGTCCAGGATCTGGTAATCGAATCCAGTGGTGCAGCGGCTTTGGAAGCGGTGGGCGGCCTGCTGCGCGACGACCTGCTCGAATCCTGGGCAGCTGCTGGCTGAGGGAGCTGGAGGGGCCTGGGTTGAGGACCGGCCCCGTTACAGTTGTTAAGAAAGTGTCTCAGCTATGAATCAACGCTGGCGTGTTCTGGCTCTCTGGCTCCTGCCATTGGCCGTGGTGGCATTTCTTGGGATTCAGGTGTTGCGCAGTGGCAACCTCAGCCCGAATGCTCCGACGGCCGCTCCCCGCAACACCGCCGTGGCCCGCATGAGCTACGGCCGCTTCCTCGACTACGTGGAGGCTGGTCGGGTCACCGCTGTTGACATCTACGACGGCGGCCGCAACGCCGTGATCGAGGTGGTGGATCCAGACCTCGACAACCGGGTACAGCGCCTGCGGGTGGACCTACCTGGCCTGGCTCCTGAGCTGGTGAACAACCTCAAGGAGCAGGGCATCAGCTTCGACATTCACCCGCCACGCCAGACCCCTCCGGCCCTGGGCATCCTGGGCAATCTCCTGTTCCCGCTGCTGCTGATCGGTTCGCTGATCTTTCTCGCCCGCCGCGGCAATGGCATGCCAGGCGGTCCTGGCCAGGCCATGCAGTTCGGCAAAACCAAGGCGCGCTTCGCCATGGAGGCCGAAACCGGCGTGATGTTCAACGACGTGGCCGGCGTGGAAGAAGCCAAACAGGATCTCCAGGAGGTGGTGACCTTCCTGAAAACACCTGAGCGCTTCACCTCTGTGGGCGCCAAGATCCCCAAGGGTGTGCTGCTGGTGGGCCCTCCCGGCACCGGCAAGACCCTGCTGGCCAAGGCCATCGCCGGTGAAGCCGGTGTGCCCTTCTTCTCCCTCTCAGGCTCGGAGTTTGTGGAGATGTTCGTGGGCGTTGGCGCCAGCCGGGTTCGCGACCTGTTCAAGCGGGCCAAGGAGAACAGCCCCTGCCTGATCTTCATCGATGAAATCGACGCCGTGGGCCGCCAGCGCGGCGCCGGTGTTGGTGGCGGCAACGACGAGAGGGAGCAGACCCTCAACCAGCTGCTCACGGAGATGGACGGCTTCGAGGGCAACAGCGGCATCATCATCATTGCCGCCACCAACCGGGCCGACGTTCTCGATTCGGCGCTCCTGCGCCCAGGCCGATTTGATCGCCAGGTGATGGTGGATGTGCCGGACATCAAGGGCCGGATGGAGATCCTCAAGGTGCACAGCCGCAACAAGAAGCTGGCTGAGGATGTGAGCCTGGAAACGATTGCCCGCCGCACCCCCGGCTTCTCCGGCGCCGACCTGGCCAACCTGCTCAACGAGGCGGCGATCCTCACCGCCCGGCGCCGCAAGGAGGCCACCACCCTCGCCGAGATCGACGACGCCGTGGACCGGGTGATTGCTGGCATGGAGGGCAAACCGCTCACCGATGGGCGCAGCAAGCGGCTGATCGCCTATCACGAGGTGGGCCACGCCCTGGTGGGCACCCTGGTGAAAGCCCACGACCCCGTGCAGAAGGTCACCCTGATTCCCCGGGGTCAAGCTCAGGGCCTCACCTGGTTCTCCCCTGACGAAGAGCAGATGTTGGTGAGCAAGGCCCAGCTGCGGGCCCGGATCATGGGAGCCCTCGGGGGACGCGCTGCGGAGGACGTGGTGTTCGGCCATGCCGAGGTGACCACCGGAGCCGGCGGCGATATCCAACAGGTGGCCTCGATCGCACGCCAGATGGTGACCCGCTTCGGCATGAGTGAGATAGGCCAGTTCTCCCTTGAGGCGGGCAACCAGGAGGTGTTCCTGGGCCGCGATCTCATGACCCGCAGCGACGCTTCCAACAAGATGGCCAGCCGCATCGACGAGGCCGTGCGCCAGATCGTGCAGAGCTGCTACGTCGACACCGTGACGCTGGTTGCCGCCCATCGTGAAGCCATGGACCGGGTGGTGGAGGTGTTGATCGAGAAGGAGAGCCTCGATGGCGATGAGTTCCGCGCGATCGTGGGGGAATTCACCACCATCCCTGAGAAGGAGCGCTTCTCGCCGCTGCTCAGCAGCGAAACTGTCCAGCCCCAGCCTGAACCGGCCCAGGCCTGAGCAGGCCCACTCCAGTGCACTGCCCGGGGTTCAGACCCCGGGCTTTTTGTTGCGGCGACAGCGCTCGGAGCAGTAGATCACCTCCTCCCACACCGCCGCCCACTTGCGCCGCCATGAAAAAGGCCTGCCGCATGCGGGGCAGACCTTGCTGGGGCGTTGGCTGGGTGGCAGCCCCTTACCCCCTGGTTTGGCATCTGACCGGGCCTCTGGATCCCGGTGACGGCGGCCCATGGCAGGGGATCAGACCGGGCGCACAGGACGCTTGTCGATCACCTTGTCGATGAGGCCGTATTCGACGGCCTCCGCAGGGGACATGAAGAAGTCGCGGTCGGTGTCCTCCTCCATCCGCTCCAGGGGCTGGCCGGTGCGGTCGGCGAGTTCCTGGTTGAGCTTCTTCTTGAGATAGAGAATCTCATCGGCCTGAATGCGGATGTCGCTGGCCTGGCCGCGGGCCCCGCCAAGGGGCTGGTGGATCATGATCCGGGAATGGGCAAGGCTGCTGCGCTTACCCCTGGTGCCGGCACAGAGCAGGAATGCACCCATGGAGGCCGCCAGGCCCACACACACGGTGTGCACATCGGGTTTGATGTGCTGCATGGTGTCGAAAATGCCCAGGCCGTCGTAGACGGAGCCGCCGGGGGAGTTGATGTAGAGGTAAATGTCCTTGTCGGGGTCCTCGGCCTCCAGGAACAGCAACTGGGCCACGATCCGGTTGGCCGACTCGGCTGTGACCGGTTCACCGAGGAACACGATCCGCTCACGCAGCAGACGGGAATAGATGTCGAATGCACGTTCACCCCGTCCCGACTCTTCAATCACAATCGGGATCGTCGTCACAGGCACAAGGGGTTGCTGATGGCGATCCTACTGAGCTCAGGCCGCTAGGGTCGCTCCACTCCGGATCGGTCAGCGTGAGCGCCGCCCTCACCGTCTCAGACAGCAAGCGCGCCTTCCACAGCGCCTTCCCCCATGTGATCGCGCCGCTCTACCGGCGCATGGTCGACGAACTTCTGGTGGAGCTGCATCTGCTCAGTCGCCAGCGTGGTTTTCAGAGCGATCCCCTGTTCGCGGCGGGCTTGATCCAGGTGTTCGACAGCTTTGCCCGGGGCTATCGACCCGAGCAGCAGCGCGAGGACTTGCTGGCAGCCCTGTGCAGTGCCTCCGGCTTCGATGCCGCCGAGCTGCGCAGCCAACGGAATACCGCCGTCGCAGCCATTGGCCAGCACAGCGTCACCGAGGTGGAGCAGTGGATCCAGGGCCAAGGCCAGGGCGCTCCGGAGCCGCTGGCCTCGGCCCTGGCCAACATCCAACGGTGCGATTTCCACTACTCACGGCTGATGGCCGTGGGCCTGCTCAGCCTGCTGGAGCAGGCCCAGGGAGCCGACGGCCTGGAACCGGCCAACCTCCGCCGCTACGCCCATGAGCTGGGAGAGGCGATGGGTCTGCTGCGCGATCGCCTGGACAAGGACCTGGGCCTGTACGCCGGCAATCTGGAAAAGATGGCCCAGGCGGTGGCTCTGATGGAGGAGACCGTGGCGGCAGAGCGGCGCAAGCGCGAGCGCCAGCAGGCCGGTGTCAGCGGAGCCGCCGATGGGGCTAGGGAGCGACCGGAATCTGGGGCTGAGGTTGGCCCTGCTGCAGAGGGAGCTGAGGTTGACGTTGCTGCTGAGGGAGAGCCGGCAGCTGGGGCTGGGGAATCGGCTGGCGGGGTGTGATGGCCAGGCGCCCCAGCAACCTGCTGGGGGCGCCCTTGCCCTCCCGGCCGGCCTGGGCCAGAACCTGGAGCTGATCAGCTTGCTGGAGAGGCATCGGCAACTGGAGAGGAAGCAACGACACTGCAGCCAGGGCCGCGGGGCGAGCCTGGAGACGCAGCCCGGCCATCGTGTTCCAGCCCTGGGCCTGGGCAAATGGGGATTTGAAGGGTGGTGGTTCTGGGCCTAGGAACAACTGGAGCAGGGGTTGCTCCTGATCCGTGAGCCAGCGCCAGCCACCCACGATCCGTTCATCGCCATCCCGCCAGCTCGTGGCCGTTTCGGCTGCAACCTGCAATCCCCGCTCGAACAGACGCTCCGAGATTCCATCGAGCATCCGGGTCCAGGACTTGCGTTCACCCTTGGGGGCAACCACCAGCTCCAGGCCAGCCAGGAAAGGGCCGCTGGCCAGGGGGCGAAGGCTCAGCAGGAACGGGCTGTCCTTGAGCAATCGCAGATCGGCTTCGGTGAGGCCATAGGCCGTGATCAAAGGTTCACGGATCAGTTCGCGGCGCAGCAGGCCATCGAGGAGCGGCTGCAGCGAGGGGCCGCTCACCTGAAGCAGCAGGTCGTTGCCGAGGGGTGGAGGGAGATCGGCGGGGCCGGAAACCACAGTGGCCGGGCTCTCGGCGCCCGTGGAGGGAGCCAGCAGTCCGGCAACGGCGCCGGCTTCTCCCTGAAACTGAAGGGACCCCTCAGCCAGCTGCAATTCGACGCAACCTTCCTGGAAGGCCTGCAGGAGCGGTGCAAGCTCGCCAGCCATCGACCCCAAACCATCGGCGTTCCAGTAGGTGGACTGGCGCCGCTCCAGAAGCTCCAGACAGCGCTGCTGCAGGCCTCGCTGCTGGCGAGGGGCAGAGCGCAGTTTCTGGCTGAGCAGGGAGAGGGACAGGGAGTTGGGGGCTACAACCAGGAGTCCATCCACCTCCACACTGTTGGCGGGACGGGCAAGGGCTCCCAAACGCACAGGCCGGGGTGTCGGCATGACCAGATAGGCCCCGACAGTGCCGTCCTGGCCCCAGAACTGCCACCAGTTCTGACGTTGCTGGCGCCAGAACTGGTCCGCCAGGGGGCCGGGCAACCTCTGCTGCCACAGCTGGGGAACACCGCGCTCGGGCGCAGCAGTAAAACTCTGCAGCAGAGCGGCATGGGGCAGAAGGCGGCCGAGACCCTCTGCCCGCGGTCGGGGCAGGCTCAGCAACAGGGCGCTCGGTGCCGCCACCAGTGCTGCGGTGACCAGCAGGGTGACGCGCAGGGGGAAGCGCTTGCTCCAGGGCTGCTGGGGAGCCATGCCCTCGGATGGGGGGACCGCCCTGGGGGACCCCATTGGCAAGCCTTTGCCCAGGGAAGGGAGGCGCAGGGAGACCGGGAGCGAGGGAAGGCGAAGACGCATCAGACCCAGCCGTAGAGGGTGGTGCGCTGACGCACTGGGCGGCGCAGCTGGTGCGCTGCACGGCGCAGGGCCTCAGGAGTTTGGGACGTGCCCCCAAGGGCACCGGCCATGGTGGTGATGTGCTCTTCCATCAAAGTTCCGCCGAGGTCATTGCAGCCCCAGGTGAGGGCTTCCATCGCACCGTCGAGCCCCAGTTTCACCCAGCTGGGCTGGTGGGCCGGTATCCAGCCCCCCAGAACCAGCCGTGCCAGGGCTGTCAGCCGCAGCATGGCCTGATGGTCTGGTTGATCACGGCCCACCTGCTGACGGAGAACGGCAGGTGCCGCGGCACCAATGAAGGGCAAGAGTACAAACTCGCTGAAGCCGGGCCATCCGCTGCTGAGGCAGGCTGCCTGGATCGCCACGAGCGTGAGCAGGTGGGCCACGAGATCGGCAGGCTGCTCGATGTGCCCGGCCATCAGGGTGCAGGTGCTGGCCAATCCAGCCCGGTGCACCTGCAACACCACCGCCACCCAGGCTCGCGCGCTGAGCTTCTCAGGGCAGAGCCGACGACGTATGGGCTCAGAGAGAACCTCGGAGGCAGTGCCTGGCACTGAACCGAGACCAGCCTGCTGCAGCTGGTCTAGAACCTGGACAAGCGAGACCCCATCGCGCTCGGCAAAAAAGAGCAGCTCTTGGGGGGAGAAGGCATGCAGGTGAATCCCTGGCGCTGCCTCGTGCAGGGCCCTGAGCAGCAGCTGCGCATAGGCGAGATGGCTGCCTCCAACGGTGGCCTGGGGGTTGAGTCCGCCCTGCACACACAACTCAGTGGCCCCGGCAGCCTGGGCCTGACGGGCCCGTTCCTGGAGCTGGTCGAAGCTCAGCCAGTAAGCCCCGTCCTGGCCTGAATCGCGGCGAAACGCGCAAAAGGAACAACGTTGGACGCAGATGTTGGAGGCGTTGAGGTTGCGGTTCACCACAAAGGTGACCGTGTCGCCCACCAGGCGCTGGCGAAGCTGATCGGCCTGCTGGCGCAGCGCCTGGAGATCGGCTCCCTGCCAGGAATGCTCAAAAAGGGCAAGGGTGAGCCCAGGGTCAGGCTGGCAGGGGGGCTCAACAGACACAATGCGCTCGAGCAGCTGGCCGCCGGTCAAAGCCTGGTGGGTCACCGCCAGAAGCTGGGACGGCGGAGCAACCAGAAGCTCACCTGCGGTGCGCCAGGCCCAGGGGGCCAGGGGTGCCGGACAGCTGGACAGGCTCACGAGCGGCCAGAGCCACGGGAGGGCTTCTCAGCCTTGGCACGGCGGCGGCGGTCCCGCCAGTCCACAGCCGAGAGGTAGATCACCCCCCCGCTGACAAAAACCAGCAGGGCTGCGGCGATGCCACTTAACACCTGGTTGGCAGTGATCGACTCCACAGTGGCGGGTTCAGCTCAGCGGAAGTCAGAATTTGATGCTGCCGTCGCCGTGACGACCCCACACCACCATGGCAATCGAAAAGCTGAACAGAGCGGCCAGTGAGGCCCAGCCCAGGGTGATCAGCATGCCGAGAACAACGAAGGTCGTAGGTACTTTACCTAGGCTCGAACCCCAGGAGACTTGATCAGATGGGACGCAGCACCGCAACGGTGGTAATGGCCACCGGTGCGCCGACCGCGGTACAGGAGCGGCAACGGCTCAAGATGCCCTATCCAAACTTCAAGGTGGTGGTGCTGGATGACGACGTGAACACCTTCCAGCACGTGGTGGAGTGCCTGGTGCGCTACATCCCCGGCATGCAGCCGGATCAAGCCTGGGAACTGGCCCACCGCATCGACGCAGAGGGATCGGCGGTGGTGTGGTGTGGGCCTCAGGAGCAGGCGGAGCTCTACCACCAGCAACTGGCGGCTGAGGGCCTCACGATGGCACCGCTGGAAGCGGCCTGATGGTTGCCGGTGATGGCCCTCCACTCAGGTTGGTTTGAAATGGGAATTGAGCTGAAGCCTGGCCTGCCAACGCCATGACGCTCACAGACAGGCGGTCAAGGCACTCCGCCTGGCGCCAGCGAACGATGAACACGGGGGCGTGTCGATAACGGCCCCAGGCCAAAGCGGTAGGGCAAGGGGTGGGGGGAAGCCTTGTGGCAGCACAGCAGGCAACAGCGGTGGAGCCCGCTCACAACGCGGACACAGCTGTGGGTGGGGTGCAGCTTGACGAGCTCGACAAGGAAAGAGCAAGGCTGGGACAGGCAACACGACCACCCAGGCCAGTGGCTGATCGGCAGGACGAGCGCCTAGGGCTTTGGCAACCACCACGCCGCAGGACGTTGCTGATTGCGTGCAGGTCGTCAGTCACTGAACGTGAATCAAGCAAGCGACAAACCGGCAGCCGCCCCCTGCTCCGCCTGCGAGGCGAATTCCTAAGGAGTCTGTTCAAAACAGGCCTTGGCCACTCGGCATGGCGGCCATGGCCAAACCAGCACGCAACGACGCCAGCAAAGGTCAAGCGAGGCACTGATCATCAATGCAGCTCAGCACGCCTGACAGTTGAAGACAGTTGAATCAGGGCACAGCCTCCAGGCTGGGCATTCAACTGGGACCGCGGGCATCGCTCTGCGAGGCGTTGGTAGCAAAGCAGAAGGAATGGGATGGCGCACTGCCAATCCTCCGCGCCATCGACAAGTGCAAGCTATCCATGCAGTGGATACCATCGAGAACAACCAATAATCAAGGTACCAAACGAATTGTTCTAGGACTGAAAGAACGTGGAGAGCGCTTCGCAAGGACCCATTGAACCAAGCTGCGTCTTACAGATTTACACCCCCCAATGAGCCCATCACACTACTAGGGGAAGCCCAGTCATGATGGGGCCTAAGTAGCTTGACAAATCCCCACGATCTCTAGGCTTGATTGGCTATTTAGGGCACCGTTGCTTATGATGATAAAATTCATTTATTTGCTCCATATAATGCATGTCAATCTTAAACGGCATTGCACGGCAAATTGAGCAACGCGAGACAACAGAGGCGATTCGCCGTATCCTCCCAGCATTGGCTCTCAAGCATTCGAGCACGACCCACGCGCAGTGTTGAAGCTCGATTGTCAGTTGAGATCCCTGTTCTTCAAACTCCATCCCACAGCCACTCAGCAGTAAAGAATCAGAGATTATGCCAAGACTCCGCCTCTTACGCTCTATCAAAGATGCAGTTGTTTATGCTTTGATGAAACCCTTCATCCTCCTTTTGGACAAAAAGACAACGAGCTTACTAGCCAAGCGAATGATCGGGAGACTTGATAGAGACGACAGAGCTTTTATAGCCGATCTCTTGGCTCCAGAGATGAGCCTGAGAATGGGAATCCCAATGCCGCTTGCATCTCCACTGTCAAATGATGTCTATCATTTGACAGTGGAGCATGTACTCAATGAATTCTGCCAGCATCAAATCTCAATTCCATTCACCAGCACCCTTGACCTTGGCTGTGGACTAAAGCCTAGAAATCCATTCCAAGCTGAATTTGTCTACGGTGTTGACATTCGGGGCGAAGCAGGATCGCATGTACTCGCCGCTGATCTTTTCAATAATCCAATTTCTTTCAGTAGCGAACACTTTAATTTTGTAACTACCTATGATTTTATTGAACATATTCCCCGCACAACTTGTGAGGACGGAGTGACTCGATTTCCGTTTATTCTGTTAATGGATGAAATCTGGCGTGTGCTCAAGCCAGGTGGTCTTTTCATGTCCTACACACCAGCGTTTCCATCGCAGCAGGTCTTCCAAGATCCCACCCACGTCAACCCAATAAGCGAAAATACGTTTCCTCTCTACTTCTGCGTGAAACAGGGTCAACCTCCTTTAGCTCGAATGTATGGATTTAAGTCTTCATTCAGACTCCTTACTCAACAATGGAGCAACTTCTATCTGATCACACTAATGGCTAAGATTGAGGACGAGGAGACCATATAGGTAACAGCACGCAGATCTTGGCACGAAGCTGCTGGTCATGAGCAAGACGCAGCCATGCACCTTTCATACCCTAATCAAATGGGAATGTCACAATAATCGCTGCTATCTTACGTCGTGTTAATCATTAGCCGTTGCCGAAGTGGTGCCTATGTCGCACAAGCGGCTCCTCTGAGTCTGGTTAGATCTGGAAAGCGAAGCTGATATCAATGGCAAGTCACGGGGAAAATCCCTGATGGTTTGCTTGTAGTATGGGCAATGGCAAGCCTCATTTAGCTTCCACGTAAAAGACTTAACATAGCGTCCTCTTTTGCTTGTATTTGAGAAAGGTACTGTGCTTAGATGACGATCTCGGCAGTTCGCCTTTGGCGACCCAGATCCCAGCTGCAACGTGGCAGCTAATTGGCACCAATGGACGTATTTAGATTTAGGTTTTCACACCAATCACTGCGGGTAACGTCTCCGCCACCTGATGACATACCTTCTATTGTTCCAAACTGGAAGCTTCTTAATTCATGTTCGATTCCCAAGGATATAGCTGAGCCTTTAATACCATGTCGCAAAGATAGTCTTCCCAAGCTAGGCATTATCTGTCACGCCTACAATGTGACGTCCGAACTGCTTGCCCATCTTCGCAAGCTTCTGGAGAGCCAAGACATATCCTCGATTGTGTTTACGACTGATTCACCAGATAAGAAGGAACAGCTGCGGGCCTTTCTCACTTCAATCAGAGTTCAACCTCAATTTAGTGAGATTCTGATGGTTCCCAATTTGGGGCGCGATGTTGTGCCATTTTGGAGATCCCTTGAAACTATTGCTCCTTATGCCGATGTCTTCCTGAAGCTTCACTGGAAGCAATCTCCTCATTTGGATGTCCACTTTCCCCAGGCTGATGGCAAGCCCGCTTGTAATGCATGGAATGATGATCTCTATTCGGCACTGATTCCAGGTCGTAGCATGGACATTGAACAAATACTTTTGCTGTTTAAACAAGAAAAGCTTTCCTGCGTCTTTCCAAGACCGTGGCCCCCACTTTGGACTATGCATTGGCATTCTTTGCCAAACATTAACCATGCAGCAAACCTGCTGAAAGATCTGGACTGCACTGCATCAGCAATGCTAATTCCCTTAGTCTTTCCTGCAGGTAATATGTTCTATGGATCAACCAAATTCTTTCGTGGGTTTCTTGATCACTTTATAGCAAGATCTGATTATCCAGGGGAGCCTCTGGCTGCAGACGGTACTGTGCTGCATGCCATTGAACGAATTTACACGCTCCTTTCGGCATCCAAGGGCTTCAATATTGCGGCACTCTTTCCGGAGATTCCTTTGGCCGAGCAGCAAACGCGAAAACCTGGAGATACCTGCAGTCGAAGAATCGTCGTGTTTCCCGTCGCGGACCTCTTGAATTCGTGTGCTCCTTCTAAACTGGTCGGCAATGCCGAGTACTCACTGCCATACCTTTATCAATCACTAATGGTTGCAGAAACGCAAAAACTGATCAAATGGAATTCCGTACTCCGCCGTCGGATGCGATGGATTAGTCCTAGAGGCTACGCCAGGCGTATCAAAGCTTTGCTGCCGAAGCTATTCAATTCAAGGGATCGATTAAAGCAAGCCACTTCCTTCAACCATTTATAAGCGCTGTTGTTGCCTAGAATCATCAGGCATAGCCATGCCGGCTGAATCTAGCTTTGGCTAGCACGGGATAGTTCACACTAGGAAATCTGCTATGAAAGCAAACTTACGTCTGTGATGATCGGTACAGTGGATCAGCCAGAAACTTCAAAGCAGGACGCGATAATCTAGCGATACAGCTGGAAAAGGCAGCCTCATGGGGCGACTGGTGGTGACCCACAGCACATATCTGGAAGGATTGATTCCCGTGCTGAAACGCCTGGCTTCGATTCCTGGTGTGGTGACGGTGACGCCGGCAGTGATCAGCCGTGTGCGTGGTCGTTCCCCCAGTTTGAGACTGCGCGTCTCCACGCCAATCAGCGGTGGCCACAAGTTGCTGGCCCGCCGCGGTGCCAGTGCCCAGGAGGTCTTTGTGGTTACGGAGTGGTCTCGGGATCAACTTCAACAGGAGCTGGATCGGCTCCTGGCAGGGTGACGCGAACCCATGGGCCTCCCTGTCGAAACCAGCTCTCATGGATCACCTCCAGAGAAGCGGGCTGAAGCTTCCATTGCTCCCAGAGATAACGGTTCACGGCTTCAAGCGGAGCATGGTCAGTTTGCTGCCAGTGCACCACAGCCAACTCATGCAGTTTGCAACTGGCTGGCTGGTTCTGCTGGTTAACGCCCGGCCTGGCAGGCCTGGCAGGGAGTTGACTGCCGACCTCGTGAAGCGTCTCCCGCACAACGAACGTGAGAAAACGACCGGGAGCAGGATCGAAATCAAGATCCTGAGGACGGCCTTCCAGGGGGTACTTGTCGAAGTAGAGCCGACGGGCACGGGGGAAGATCCCAGCTGGCGCCCGTTCCAGCAATGGCTCCAGGGACTCGAGCAGGACACTTGGCAAGGACTGAAGCTGGGCGGAGCCGGACAGCAGGTCGGGGATGGCAGCCATGGCAACGGTGAACCGCGAAAACCAGCATCTCAGGCCAATGGCCTGGTGGTTGCAATCAAAGAGGGTGGACCGCCGTGCCGTCTTGCCCCAGTGTTCGACCTGGTGGTACCAGAAGGGGGTCAAAGGCGGGGCGCCGTTTCCAGCTCAGAGGCCGGCCTACGTTGCTTCCGCTGCAGACCCCCATGTCGAAAGGGGAGTCAGATCAGAAAACTGTAGAAGGCAGTCACCAACACAGCAGTCCGAATTCACTTTAGGGGTGCTTGGGAGGTTCTGGCGGCAACGGCCAGATGGAGCGCACGACGGCCAGCAGCTTGTCGGCCTGAACCTTGCGCTGCTCGGCGCCAGGGGCATCGAGCAGCAGGGTGATGTGGCCCAATTTGCGGCCCGGGCTGGACTCCCGCTTGCCGTACCAGTGCACGCTGGCACCGGGGATCGCCGACAGCTGGTGGATCCTCTCAGCGCTGTCGGTGCTGCCATGCTCAAAGCCCAGCAGGTTCACCATCAGGGCCCCCGGGACCTTCAGCTCGGCATCGCCCAGGGGCAGGCCGGCCACGATGCGGGCTTGCTGGGCAAACTGGCTGGTGAGGCAGGCCTCAATCGTGACGTGGCCGGAATTGTGGGTGCGCGGGGCAATCTCGTTCACCTGCAGGCCATCGGGCCCATAAAAAAACTCAATTGTGAGCACCCCCACGTACTCGATCGCCGTGAGCAACGACACCGCCATGTTGCGGGCGAAGGCCTGCACCGCATGGGGTACGTCGGCCGGGCTGAGCACCCAGTCGCAGACCTGCTGGTGCTGGTGGGTCTGCACCAGGGGGTAGCAGCGCACCCGTCCTTCCCGGTCGCGACACACCAGCTGAGATAGCTCCACGTCGAAGGCCACGAACGCCTCCAGCAGCCACTGCTGGGGGTCGACCTCCTGCAGCAGCCGCTCCAGATCGGCGTTGTTGGCGAGCAGCCGGGTTCCCTTGCCGTCATAGCCGCCGGTGGCGGCCTTGGCCATCACGGGAAATCCCCAGCCCTGGGGCAGGGATGGGGGGCCGGCGGGTTGGGGCAGCGACCCGGAAACCAGGGGATCCGGATGCTGGGCAGCGGCCTGCTGGCGGATCAGATCAGCCAGCAACATCCAGGGCGGGCAGGGAATGCCGAGACGCTGGAGCAGCTGGCGCTGGCGGTGCTTGCTCACCAATGGCCGCAGCGAGGCCAGGCTCGGCAGGAAGGTGACTCCCTCGCCGGCCAGCTCGGCCAGGCCATCGAGGTCGATCCACTCGTTCTCAAAGGTCACGGCGGTGCAGCGCCCCGCCAGCTCTCGGGTGGCCTGCAGATCGTCTAGCGGGGCCTGCACCACGGCCGAGGCCAGCCGGGTGGCGGGATCGTCGGCTTCAGGGGTCTGCACCAGCACGGGCAGATCCAGATCCTTGGCCGCGGCGGCGAGCATCCAGGCCAGCTGACCTCCCCCCACCACACCGATCACTGGCGCGGTTTGGGTCGACGACTCACTGGCGCCAGCTGGAGGTCTGGACGCGTCTGGTGCGGGGTGGGACTGGGCTGGGGTCTGAACCATCGGGGGTCCCGGCTCAGCGGCGGCCAATTGTCAAGATTAAGTGCCGGCAGGAACGGCACTGTTGTGGCTGAACACCATCAGGTGAAGCCCTTGTCGCCGGCAAAGGCATAGCGCACCAGGCTGAGCAGGAGAACGGCCAGGAACAGGGCCAGGCCCACGGTGCAGGCATAGCTGATTTCCAGCTCAGCGAAGGCCTGGTCGTACACGTAGTACACCACGGTGCGGGTGGCGTCGGCCGGGCCGCCCTGGGTCATCAGAAACACCTCCTCGAACACCTTGGTGGAGGCGATCGCCGAGATCACGGCCACCAGCGTGAGGTAGGGCCGCAGCAGGGGCAGAGTGATGTCCAGGTGCTTGCGCCAGCCCTCGCTGCCGTCGAGGGAGGCGGCCTCGTAGAGGTCGGGGGAGATGCCCTGCAGGCCAGCCAGGAAGATCACCATGTAATAGCCGAGGCCCTTCCAGAGGGTCACGAGCATCACCGAGGGCAGGGCCAGCGCTGGCGAGGTGAGGAAGCCGATGGGGCTGAAGCGGTCGCCCAGCAGAGCCACCAGCCAGCCGTTCACCAGGCCGTTCTCGGCGTAGAGCCAGCGGAAGGCGATGGCCGCCACCACGATCGACACCAGCACCGGCGTGTAGAGAGCACCGCGAAACCAGTGGACGCCGGGCAGCTTGCGGTTCACCAGCACCGCCAGGGCCAGGGCGCCCAGCACCATCGGCGGCACCACCCCCACCAGATAGAGAAAGGTGGTCACACTCACCCGGACGAACATCGGGTCGGCCAGCAGGCGGCGGATGTTGGCCAGGCCGATGAAGCGCAGGGGTTCGCTCACGTCCAGGCCGCTCTGGGTGAAGCTCATCACCAGGGCCATGGCGGCGGGGATCAGCACCGACAGGCCGAGCAGCAGCAGGCCCGGGGTGAGGAAGCCCCAGGCGGTGGCCGTGCGGGGAGCGGAACTGGACATCGACGCACACCGGTTGGCGCCATTGTGGGGGGTCTTCGTGCCTGCCATCGCGGCGTGACCAGCCAGCCCAGGTCTGCCCCTGCCAATCCCGGCACCGTGCTGCGGCAGGTGTTCGGCTACGGGGCCTTTCGCGGCCCCCAGGAGGCGATCGTGCGCCACGTGATCAGCGGCGGTTCCGGCCTGGTGCTGATGCCCACCGGCGGCGGCAAATCGCTCTGTTACCAGGTGCCGGCGCTGTGCCGGCCGGGGGTGGCGGTGGTGGTGTCACCGCTGATCGCCCTGATGCAGGACCAGGTGGAGGCGTTGCTCCAGCTTGGGGTGGCGGCCGCCGCCCTGCATTCGGGGCTGGAGGCCGAGCAGGCCGCAGCGGTGTGGCGCCAGCTGCGGGCCGAGGAGCTGCAGCTGCTCTATGTGTCGCCGGAACGGCTGCTGGGCGGCGATCTGCTGGAGCGGCTGGCGGAGCTGCCGGGGCCCGCGCCCCTGGCCCTGTTCGCCATCGACGAAGCCCACTGCGTGTCGCAGTGGGGCCATGACTTCCGCCCCGACTACATCCAGCTGGGGGTGCTGGCCGACCGCTTCCCGGATGTGCCCCGCCTCGCGCTCACGGCCACCGCCGACCCGCGCACCCGCACCGAGATCGTGGAGCGGCTGCGGCTTGGGAACGGCCAGGTGTTCCTGGCCAGCTTCGATCGCCCCAACATCCGCTACCTGCTGCGGGCCAAGGATCAGCCCGGCCGCCAGCTGCTCGGCTTCCTGGCCGAGCACCGCAATGAGGCGGGGATCGTGTACGCCCGCTCCCGCAACCGGGTGGACCAGCTCTGCCGGGAGCTGCAGCAGGCCGGCTACGACGCCGTGGGGTACCACGCCGGCCTGGGGGCCGAGCAGCGCAGTGCGGCCCTGCAGCGCTTCCGCAACGGGAGCGCCGTGGTGGTGGTGGCCACCATCGCCTTCGGCATGGGCATCGACAAGCCGGACGTGCGCTTCGTGGCCCACGTGGATCTGCCCAAGAGCCTGGAGGCCTACTACCAGGAAACCGGGCGGGCGGGACGGGACGGCCTGCCCGCGGTGGCCTGGATGGTGCACGGCCCCGGCGACATCCCCCAGCTGCGCCGCTTCATCGACGACTCCACGGCCAGCGAGGAGCAGAAGCGGATCGAGCGGGGCAAGCTCGACACCCTGATCGGCTTCACCGAGGCCACGGGCTGCCGCCGCCAGGTGCTGCTGCGCCACTTCGGCGAGCAGCTGGCCGAGCCCTGCGGCAACTGCGATGGCTGCCTGGAACCCCAGGCCCTGGAGGACGTGTCGGTGCCGGTGCAGAAACTGCTCTCGGCGGTGTACCGCACCGGCCAGCGCTTCGGCGCCGCCCACGTGGTGGACGTGCTCCTGGGGGCCAGCACCGAGAAAATTCGCCAACTGGGTCACGACCAGCTGAGTGTGTATGCCATCGGCCGGGACCTCGACCGGGGGCAGTGGCGGGCCCTGGTGCGCCAGCTGCTCAGCCGGGAGGTGCTCCACGCCCCGGCGGAAGCCAAGGGGGGGCTGTGCTTCGGCGCGGAGGAACGGGTGCGGCCGCTGTTGCGGGGAGAGCAGCGTCTGGAGCTGGCACTGCCGGCCCCCCGGCGGGAGAGGAGGCGGAGCATGGTGGAGAGCGCGGCCCCACCGCTGGATGGCGAGGTGGACGCCCCCCTGCTGGCCCGGCTGAAGGAGTGGCGGCGCGAGCAGGCCCGGGTGCAGGGGGTGCCGCCCTATGTGGTGTTCCACGACCGCACCCTGGTGGAGGTGGCGGCGCGCCAGCCGCGCGACCTCGACGCCCTGGCCCAGGTGAGCGGCATCGGCGCCGCCAAGCTGGAGCGCTATGGCGAGGCGGTGCTGGCGGTGATCACCACAACGGGTGCGGACGCCATGGGCCGCTGATCGTGACGTTCACGGTTCTGCCGGCAAAACCCTGCGCTCTGCCCTGCGGGCAGGACCGAAAGCCTGAACCTCCGGCGGGCTACCAGAGCTGATCGAGAATGTCACCTGCGCTCTGGCCGTAGATCGACCAGCCATGCAACAGCAGATGACGCATGAAGCGGGAGGCATCGAGGCGAGCCGGAAACAGACGTTCCTGGACAACGCTGGTTTGATCCGTCTCCTTGGCCGCGTCGTGGAGCGCCCAGAAATGCCCTTCGCAATCGGCGCAGATCAGCCATTTGCCGCGATAAAGCGCCCGCTCGTCGCGCAGGGCGATGTAGTGCTCGGCCCGGTGTTGAGCGGGACTTGCCTCCAGGGACCTCTCGAGCGTGGTCATTGCCCGTTCTTCAGTGTGTGATCTCCAGTCACTGTCCATTTCGTTGACAGAAGACGTCAAGAGAGGGGGATCGCGCCAGGGAAAATTGTGACGAGAAAAGCGTAATGAACGCTACAGAAAAGAGGCCCAGTCACGGAAATTGAGCACATCTGCTTAATCCGCAGGGGCACATTCAGGAGTGCTCATTCTTGAGAAACCGACCGGCGAGCCGCACGGCCAGGACCACCGTGGCCACGCCGTAGGAGGCAAAGGTGATCGCCTGGCCTGGGCTGCCGGCGAGATAGGCCTCACGCTCCAGCAGCACGAAATCGGCAACGGAGGCGGCCGTGCCCCAGAACAGCACCCACACGCTCACGTAGGCAACGCCCCTGAGGGTCCTGTCCATGGCCGGTCGTCGAGAGGAGCGACCCTACCGAAGCTGGGCGGACGCGGCAGGGATGGGCCAGGCTGAAGGTGCCCTGAGCCAGATGCGGATGTTCGCCGCTTTGACGATCCTGCTGGTGATGGTGGCGGTGGGGCTGCTGCTCAACCCCAGCCGGGATGACTTCGCCTGGTTCCTGCGGCTGCGGCGCCCGGCCTGGCTCACCTTTGAGCGGCTGATCCCGCTGATCTGGATCAGCATCTACGCCTGCTTCTGGGGGTCGGCGCTGCTCAGCTGGCGGGCCCGCGGCAGCTGGAGCCTGATGCTGGGCTATCTGGGCCTGCTGCTGCTGGTGCAGAGCTACACGCTGGTGATCTGCCGCACCCGCCGGCTGGCGGCCGGCACCTGGATCGGCTTCGGCGGCTGGCTCTGGGGGATGGCGCTCACCGCGGTGGTGGCCCCCCAGATGCCGGTGGCCGCGTTGCTGCTGGTGCCCTATCTGCTCTGGAGCCCCGTGGGCACGCTGGTGACCTGGCAGATGCAGCGCCTCAACCGCTGAACAGCGGACGCGCCACAGTGTCTGCACTTGTTGCGTTCACGTCGATGACGCCAACCCGCGAGCAGATCCTGGGGGCCTCGGCCGGCTGGGTGGCAGTGGTGCTGAATGTGCTGCCAGGCCTTGGGGCCGGCTACCTCTACCAGCGGCGCTGGAAGGCCTACTGGATCACCAGCGCCCTGGCCACGGCCTGGTTCGTGGCCGGGGCTGTGCTGGGCCAGGACGCCGATCCCGCCAGCCAGACCCAGAACCAGCTGGTGGGGCTGGTGGGCCTGCTGCTGCTGGCCGGCGTGACCGGTGCCGAGGCGGGCCTGGCCGTGAAACGCGCACGCCAGCAAACAAGCTGATCGGCCAAGGCTTGAGTGGTTGATGGGTTACGCGGCAGAAACGAGTGAGCGGCAGCGATCTGCGGCAAATGGGGCGGTGATTTAAACACCACACAACCAGGGCAAGCCGGCCAACCCCTAGAATCTGTAAAGATCCTTAACTGTCTGCCGATGTTCACGCTCGAGAAGGCTGCCCAGATTTTTCCTGACACCCTCTCAGCGGACGTGGTGCCCGCGATCACCGCACGCTTCCGCCTGCTCAGCGCCGAAGACCAGCTGGCGCTGATCTGGTATGCCTACCTGGAGATGGGTAACACGATCACCGTGGCCGCCCCCGGCGCCGCGCGGATGCAGTTCGCCGAGCCGGTGCTCAACCAGATCAAGGCGATGGACTTCGCCCAGCAGAGCCAGGTGATGTGTGACCTGGCCAACCGCAGCGACACCGAGATCTGCCGCACCTACGCGGTGTGGTCGGTGAACATCAAGCTGGGCTTTTGGTATCAGCTCGGCGAATGGATGGCCGCTGGCCTGGTGGCGCCGATTCCCGAGGGGTACCAGCTGTCACCCAATGCCTCGGCTGTGCTGAGCTCGGTGAAAGGGGTGGAGCAGGGCCAGCAGATCACTCTGCTGCGCAACTTCGTGGTGGACATGGGCTTCGACCCGGCCAAAGGCGAAGGCCAGCGGGTGGCCGAACCGATCACCGCCCCCACGCCTGAGGAGCAGCGCAAAAAGGTGTTCATCGAGGGGGTGCTCAATCCCACGGTGAACAGCTACATGGATCTGCTGAACGCCAATGACTTCGACAATCTGATCCAGTTGTTCCTGCCGGACGGTGCTTTGCAACCGCCCTTCCAGAAGCCGATCGTGGGCAGCGACAAGATCCTGCGCTTCTTCCAGGAGGACTGCCAGAACCTCAAGCTCCTGCCCGAGCGCGGTTACGCCGAACCCACCGAGGGTGACTTCACCCAGATCAAGGTCACCGGCAAGGTGCAAACCCCCTGGTTCGGGGCCGGGATCGGCATGAACGTGGCCTGGCGCTTCCTGCTCAACCCTGAGGGCAAGATCTACTTCGTGGCCATCGACCTGCTGGCCTCGCCGGCGGAACTGCTCAAATTCCAGCGTTGATAGCTCCAGACTGGCAGGGTCTGCGGCTGGCGGCCCTGATCCTGCTGCTCTGGCTGCTCTCGTTGGCGGCTGTGCTGCTGGTGGGCCCAGCCCGGCTGGGTTGGCCGCTGGCCCTGGCCACAGTGCTGGTTCGCACTCTGCTACACACCGGCCTGTTCATCGTGGCCCACGATGCCATGCATGGCCTGCTGGTGCCCCAGCGGCCTCGCTGGAACCATCGGCTGGGAGCGTTCGCCCTGGCGCTCTACGCCGCCCTGGCCTACGACCGCTGCCGTCGCAATCACGGCCTGCACCACCAGCAAACGGCCACGGCCAGTGATCCCGACTTTCTTGGGGATCCGGAGGCCGGGCCCCTGGGTTGGTACCTGCACTTCATGGGCGGCTACCTGAACCCGCTGCAGATGGGCCTGTTGCTGGGGGGATGGGGGGCGCTGGCCACTGGTGGCGCCGTGCTGATGCAGCTGCCGTGGCAGCAGGCGCTGCTGCGGGTGCTGCTGGGCTATACCCTGCCCCTGCTGCTCAGCTCCCTGCAGCTGTTCGTGGTGGGCACCTACCTCCCCCACCGCAGTGAGCGGCAGGGACAGACCCCTGCAGGAGCGGTTGGACCGATCAGCCTGGCCTGGCCGACCTGGCTCTCCCTGCTGGCCTGTTACCACTTCGGCTATCACCGGGAGCACCACCAGCAGCCACAGCTGGCCTGGTTCGAGCTGCCGACCGCCTATCGACGTAACAACATGCTCGCGTTGCCCCGGTGAGATGGGTAGCGTCTCAACACAGGTTTGCGAGGACTGCAGCAGTGATTGACACCATGCTTGAAGGCTGGACTGAAACGGAGCAGGGCGTGGCCCGATCCGCCTTCAGCCGCGCCTACGAGCGAGCGGTGGAGCAATTGTTGCAGCAGGTGCAGAGCCGGGCAACCGAGCTCACCTCGGCGGACAGCCTGTGGCAACTGCACGACTACCTGAGCATTCAGCGGCACACGATGGAAGGCCGGTTCGACTTCCGCCTCGACGGGATCCTGTTCGTGTTCGCCAGCCTGGTGAAAGACAGCCTGCTGCAGATGGACGAGTTGGTGGGCCTGGATGCCGAGAAGCTGGCCAAGATCTCGGCGATGTCGCAGTTCTGAGCTCAGCCGGCTGACACCTTCACGCCCTTCCAGAAGGCGACCCGGCCCCTGATCTCGGCAGCGGCTGGCTTGGGATCGGGATAGAACCAGGCGGCATTGGCATTCACCTGGCCATCCACCACAACGTCGTAGTAGTGGGCCTCTCCCTTCCAGCCGCACACGCTGCGATGACTGGAGGGACGCAGAAGCTCGGCTTGAAGGGCAGCCGCCGGAAAATAGGCGTTGCCCTCAACTGTGACGATGTCATCGCTGCTGGCGATCACAGCACCATTCCATTGGGCTGTGATCTGCCCCTGCGGCTGCACTGGCATTGGGAATCAGAAGCAGATGGGGAGGAGGACCAGGGTGCAGAGGCCGATCAGCCCAGGCCCAGCTGGGAGAGGATGCCCTGGCCGGTGAGCAGCTCGGTGGCCAGGCCGATCACAAAGCCGAGCATGGCCATGCGGCCGTTCCAGGTTTCGGCAAAAGCCACAAAGCCGAAGCGGCTGTCGGCACCGGCGGAGGAGGAGCTGGTCATGGAGATTGCGAGATGTTTCGATCATTGTAACGACCTGTAACAGCTCCGTCGACAGGGCGGGGAACCGAACCCTGCAGGCCGCCGGCAGCGGGACAGGCCGGACGCATCGGCGGCGGCCAGGCATGGTCGGCGGCGCGAAACAGGGCGTAGGGGGAAGAAACAGGCATGACCAAGGCCGGAAGTACACCTGTACTAACTGACCTGTAGAGGGTTGTCAACCAGGGCAGCAGAAGGCGACCGGCCCAGAGCGGTGACCGTTTGTAACGGACCCTGGCTGCAGGCAACAGTTGCGCCGCGTTTTCGTGGTGGTGTTGTGTAGAACAAGCCTCTTGGGATCGTTCCGTGAGATTCACCTGGGCCCAGCATCAAGCAGCCGCCCGCACGATTGGCCAGGCTGAGATTGAGAACAGTGGCACTGCCCTGGCGTTGATGGGCGTTGCCCTGCTGTTGCTGATCCAGGACCTGGAAGAGGCTGGCTGATCCCTGGCAGTGCTGGTTAACAGCAAACGATGACAAAGGCTGATCCCAGTGGCCTTTGTTACCTCTGGGCGATTCCAGGATCCATACCTTGCGCTCATCCATCCGGAGACGGCGATGCAGTCCCAGATTGAACTGAGCGTTGGTCAGCAGTTCGAGATTGAGCGCTTCAACCGCGCCATCGATGCCAGTGCCGACGCTGAACAGCTGCGCGCCCTGGCCAAGCAGCTGCTGCATGCCTGGCATACCCAGAAAGCTGCCACCAACTGGATGATTCAGCAGCAGCTGGGCTCAGGGCAGCAACCCGACCAGGCCTAACCAGGAGACCGAACAGCGCTCTCCTGTTAGCTGCGGACGGTTGACTGGTAGAAGAAACTGCCGGGGTCAGTGCGTTCCGACACCACCGCGCAGCGGCTGGCCACCCGCCAAAGGGCCAGATGAATGGGGGTGGGGTCGTAGCGAACGAGATCGGGAAAGCGTTGCTTCAGAAAGGTGGTGGCCTGCCAGGCGTTGTAGTGGGGAATGCGGGAATTCACGTGGTGGCACACGTGGGTGGAGCCGATGCCGTGGTGGAGCAGGTTGAGCAGAGGCCCGTAGGGCCGGTCCACCGTCTGAAGGGCGCCCTTGGCCCAGGTCCACTCACTGGCTGTGAAGTGGGGAATGTCGGTGTCGGTGTGCTGAAGCCAGGTGTAGGCCACCAGCCAGGCGTTGATCACCAGATAGGGGAGGCCATACACCGCCAGCACCCGCAGGGGGGAAAACTGAACGGAGGCCAGGGCCAGCACCAGCAGCATGGCCACGATACCCAGGTTGGAGCGCAGCATCGCCGGGCGGAAGTTGGCGGGGAAGAGCTGCCGCCGGCCGTTCTGGAACGGCGCGCCGTGCCAGAAATGGGAGGTGGGGGAGCCGTAGGCCTCGCCGCCGGCGACGCCGAACAGCAGGTACAGCGGCCAACCGATCACCAGGTGGGTGAACAGCGACACGAGGCCGTAGAGCTGGGGGCCAAGGCGCTGGCTGAGGGCTGCAACCCGTTGGCCGACGGGGGAATCGGCCCGGGGCGGCACGTGGGTTTCACCGGCCTCAAGGTGATTGCAGTTGGCGTGGTGCACGGCATGGCTGCGCTGCCAGCTGAAGTAGGGCACGAGCAGCAGGCTGTGCAGCACGAAGCCCACGGTTGCCTCGATGCGACGGTTGGGGTGGAAGGCGTTGTGGCCGCACTCGTGGGCAAGCACCCAGCAGCCACCGGCCACGGTGCCAGTGACCACGGCATAGAGCAACCAGAGGGGAATGGCGCTGGCGGTGAGAGGGATCAGGGTGCCCAGGCCGTAAGCGACCGCTGACAGGCCGAGGGAGAGGGCCAGGCTGCGCCAGGATTTGGCCGGATTGATCCTGAGCAGTTCAGGGGGAAGGCAGGCCAGCAGCTCGGTCTTGCTGGGATAGGAGGGGCTGGCCGGAAGCGGCGAAGGGGAGACGGGCGGAGAGAAGCGGGAGGCCGGAGGGCGGGACTGCAAGGAAACGGGAAGGATCAACGAAGCGGCCGCATGACGCACGGGCCCAAGGGCGGGCCGGCAAGGTGCGGGGACGCTAACCGGCCGGCTGCAGCGAACGTGCCGCAGATCAGCCCTCGTGGCGACCAAGCAGCAGGTCGCGCGCGCCGTTCACCAGCTGCATGCCGTGGTGGGATCCGCCACGATCGGGATGGTGTTCAGCGGCGCAGCGCTTCCAGGCCTGGTTCACCGCGGCTGGAGTGAGCCGGCCGGAGCGGGGGAGATGCAGGCGCTGGCGGGCGAGGATCGCATCAAGATCGGGGTGCTTGCCCAACGGGCCCCAATCGGCCTTGCTGAGCGAAGGGCTGCGCTTGCCACTGGATTTGCGCTTGCCGCCCTTGACCCGGCGGCCGCCACCGAAACCCATCTGCTCCAAAGCGGGATTGCTCTGGGATTGGGCGCGGGCCGCAGGGCGGCTGGTGGCCAGCGAACCGGCTGGGGGCTCAAGGGTGGACTGGGGCATCACGGCACTCACGTGCAACCAGCGTGCTGCAATGACGTCACTGGATCAGGGAGTCAACGTCTGGATCTGCTCCTTGCCCTTCATCGAGAACCGAATGATGCTCTTGGCATTGAGATCCAGCTTCATCAACTCAACGGAGCGGATCTGGCTGTTGTCGTAGGTGCGGAACAGAAACCGCTTGCGGGCCAGGTCGTTGGCGCTGGTCCACACGGTGTAATCGGCGAGCACATTGCCGTGTTCATCCTTGTGGTCTTCACGGGCTGCACCCTTGGGGATGTCGAAGTTGTTGAGCACATGAAAGGCCTCGAGAACGGCGGCGTCGCCGGTGCGGCCTGGATCGACGGAGGTGGCGAAGGCAGCTGCCCGCACAAAGCGCGAGGGGGGCGTGAAATCGCCGGGCAGGCCCAGCATCCCGGCCCCCATGCCCAGGGGCTTGAGCGTGACACCGCCGATCTTGACGGGATCGGGGTTGGTGAGTGAGAAGTTCACGTAGTTGCGCAGGTTGGTCATGTGCCAGTCGAACGACGGCGAATTGGACATGATTCCCAGCGGATTGTCATGCACGTGCAGCTTGCCGGCGATGTATTCGATCACGATGCTCTTGCCGCTGGCGTCATTGACGATGTAATGCACGGGTGGGGTGAAGCCCCAGGCCGGGAAGATCACATCCGCCACCAGCACGTTGGCGATGTTGCGCCGCACCTCCTCCACTGTGGCGAAGTTTTCCAGCAGCCAGGAGCCCACTTCCCAGGGGGCCAGGGTGCGGCGGGCATTGGCGGGGCTGAACGCCTGGTAGCCAGCGGTGGTGGGGAAATAGAAGGTGCCCACCGCCAGGCCCTTCTCATTGAGGCCATCAAAAATGTAGGGCAGGCCTTCCCCGTTGGCGCCGAGGGTGGCGTAGCGGGAGGTCCAGCGCATGCCTGCCCTGCCGCCGGGTGCGGTACCGGTGCGCGCGAAGCCCCGGGGCACCATGATCACTTCGGAGTTGATGTCAATCGCGAACTCCAGGGTGCGGGCGAACACAACATCGCCGTTTCTGGCGATCAGGCGGATGCCGGTGCAGGCCTCGGCAGCCTGGGCCCCGAACAACGCCGCAACGGCCAGGGCGTGGGCGAAGAGGGTTCTCAGGGTGTGCTTGGTCACGAGCTTCGGTAAGGGTGAGCTGATGCCTTACCGGCATTGTGGGCGCGCTGACCGTTCAGTGCTCTCGCGGAGGGGGGCTGCTGGGCTGGACGGCGGCGTCAGGCGGCGGTTCGGGCAACGGTGTGGAACCAGAGATGGTGGGGATCGCTCTGGGACTCGGGCGAACAGGTGCGGCCGATCAGCCCGAACGAGTAGTGGAGGCGCTCACCGCTGCGCCTGTTGTCGTAACCACTGGCAAACCACTCACCATAGGGATCATTCACAAGAAAACCGGTTTCGTCGTAACCACGCACCACAATGATGTGGCCAGACCGTGTGAAATAGCCGTGCAGAATCACAGGTTGGCCAGCATCGATGGCTGCCTTGATGTCAGCGAAAGTGCCGTTCTCGCGGAAGGTGTCCTGAAAGCCGGGAGTGATGTCGATCAGATATTTGATGTCGTAGGGATTGTGGCGGTTGCGACCCAGGCTCTCCATCTCCTGATAGAGGTGATCCTGGAGGCAGGAGCCTGGCTGGGGCGCCATGCCGAGATAGAGCAGGCACATGGCCACACAGGTGACGTTGCAGCTGCCGTAGGGATTGCAGTGGTTGTCGAGCTGACAGCGGTAAGGCACCTGGAGGTCGTGTTCGCCCCACCCCTCGGAATCGGCGACGGTGGGGCCCTCCGTGCTGGCGACGGAGCGCCAGTGGGGGCTGTAGATCCACCAGTCGCCGGCGCCATAGGCCAGGCGCACCTGGCGGGAGTCACCCTCTTGATGAAGCAGGGCCTCGATCGTCCACTGGCACCCCTGCTCCACCGCCACTTGCTGCTGAGGGGTCAGGGCAGTGGAATCGCGGTTTTCCTTTTTGAAAACGGTGGGCCGGATGGCTTCAAGAATCTGGGTGTCGGGCTGCTGCTCCTGCTTCCCGAGGTGGGCCAGACCCTCCTGCCAGAGCCGGCCTTCCGCCTGGCGGCGCCGGCGCAGCCCAGCTTCCACGGGGCTGCCGGGGTTCACATAGAGCAGCAGGGCAGCGGGCACATCCTCCCAACGCTTGTCGCGCAGGCAGGCCGTGATCGTGTTGAAGCCGGATGAGCCGAAGAAGCCGGGGCCGAGGTTGTAGGCAAAGCTGCACAGGGCCGAACGCATCGGCTCATTCATCGCCTCCCAGTGGGGAATCGAGCAGCTGAGCGGATCCCAGTAGCTGTGCTGCACTGTGGTGGCGAGCAGGCTGTCCGCCTCGGCCTGGCTGATGGTGTCGTGGCAGCCAACGGGCCGGCCATCGGCATAGACCGTGGTGCCCCAGCCGATCGTCCAGGGGGCCGCCTGGGTGAGGGGATCGGGATAGGCATGCAGGCTGCCGGTGGCGGGATCGAGACGGGCGCAGCCCTCAAACTCCTTGATCAGGCCGATGGCAGCGGCCGGCACGGGGGTGCTCACGGTGGCGGGGGGGAAATCCTGCGATGGGCAGCACTATGCCGAAGGAAAGCAGCAGGGGCGAGCCAGCGGTTGAAGGGCTGCAAGCGGCCACACGTTCGCCAGGATGTTGACCACAGCGTCGGGGCCATGCCCTGGCAGGCCAGCAACCGAGAGCCCCGTGTCCACAACGACAAGCTTCGCTGCGTTTGCCCAACGGGCCGACTATTCGTTGATGGATTCACTCCATCCGGATCCCCAGGCGAGTGGCGATGGCCACGATCACCGGCCCCGGCAGGTGTTTTCCGGTCACTACGTGCCGGTGAAGCCCACGCCGCTGGCCGATCCGCAGTATGTGGCCCACAGCCGTGCCTTGTTTGCTGACCTGGGGCTGAGCGATGCCCTGGCCCACGATGACCGGTTCCGGCGGCTGTTTTCCGGCGACATCAGCGTGGCCCCAGAGCCGATGCGGCCCTATGGCTGGGCCACCGGCTATGCCCTCTCGATCTACGGCAGCGAATACATCCAGCAGTGCCCGTTCGGCACCGGCAATGGCTACGGCGATGGCCGGGCCATCTCGGTGTTTGAAGGGGTGTTCAACGGCAGGCGCTGGGAACTGCAACTGAAAGGGGGTGGGCCGACGCCCTACTGCCGCGGAGCCGATGGCCGGGCGGTGCTGCGCTCCAGCGTGCGCGAATTTCTGGCCCAGGAGTTGATGCACGCCCTGGGGGTGCCCACCTCCCGCTCGCTCACGCTCTATGTGTCGCGGGCCGAAACGGTGCGCCGGCCCTGGTATTCAGCGAACTCCAGGGCGTTCGATCCCGACATCCTGGTGGACACCCCGGCGGCGATCACCACCCGGGTGGCGCCCTCATTTCTGCGGGTGGGCCAGCTGGAGCTGTTTGCCCGGCGGGCGCGCAGCGAGGCCCATCCGGGGGCAATGGAGGAGCTGCGGATGATCGTGGCCCACCTGATCGAGCGCAACTACCGGGCGGAGATCGATCCGGGCCTGGCATTCAGCGAGCAGGTGGTGGAGCTGGCCCGGTTGTTCCGCGGGCGGCTCACCGCCCTGGTGGCGAACTGGATGCGGGTGGGCTACTGCCAGGGCAACTTCAATAGCGACAACTGCGCCGCCGGCGGCTACACCCTCGACTACGGCCCCTTCGGCTTCTGCGAGCTGTTTGATCCCCGCTTCCAGCCCTGGACCGGCGGCGGCGAACACTTCTGCTTCTTCAACCAACCGGTGGCGGCGGAGGCCAACTACCAGATGTTCTGGAGCGCCGTGCGGGTGCTGCTGGCGGATCATGCCGACGCCCTGGCCCGGCTGGATGAGCTGCGCGAGGGCTTCGCCGCTGCGATGGCCGCGGCGGTGGAGGCAATGTGGGCCGGCAAGCTCGGCCTGGCGACCTACGACGCCGCGCTGGTGAACGAGCTGCTGGAGCTGATGGTGCGCTCCAAGGTGGACTACACGATCCTGTTCCGCCGGCTCTCCCAGCTGCCGGCGGCCAGCGATGCCGGCACTGGCGAGGAGCTTTCCGCCCTGAAGGAGAGCTTCTACCTGCCCAGTTCGAAGGAGCTCGATGGCCAATGGAGCCGCTGGCTGGAGCGCTGGGGCGCGGCGATCTCGGCCCAGGGCGACGCGCCGGCCACCGCCGCCGCCATGCAGCGACTGAATCCGGCGATCACCTGGCGCGAGTGGCTGGTGGTGCCCGCCTACGAACAGGCGGCGCAGGGCGATTTCAGCCTGATCGAGGAGCTGCAGGCGGTGTTCAGCCATCCCTACGACGAAGCCCCAGCGGAGCTGGCGGCTACCTACGACCGGCTGAAGCCCCGGGAGTTCTTCAACGCCGGGGGGGTGTCGCACTACAGCTGTTCGTCGTGAGCACTCACGAACCGGCTGCACTGCCACCAGATGAGCAGCAGATCCTCGGTGATGTCGATCACGGTGCATTGCGCACGGTGGCAACGCCTGCCCCGCTGGATGCTCTGCGCCCGTCCGCCAAGGGCACTCCAGGACGGAATCCACGTTCAAGTCTTGGCTAGCAGTGGGCTGCACCGGAGCAGCGTCACCACGGCTGGAGGAGATGAGCAGGGCTGATCTCGGCGATCAGCGTTGCTGCTGACTCACGGCAAGCCTCGGGCGATCTTCCACTGTGAACTGGTGTTAAGTTGCCCAAAGCGAGCGGATTTCCGCAGCGCCTACTTAACCCCGCCTACCAGCCGATGCCTCCGGGCTCAGGCCAGGTAAGCCTTCCCCAACCGTTCTCATGACCACCACTCTCCAGCAGCGCTCCGGCGCCAACAGCTGGCAGCAGTTCTGCGAGTGGATCACCTCCACCAACAACCGCCTCTACGTGGGCTGGTTCGGTGTGCTGATGATTCCTTGC
>JBIIDV010000087.1:0-6276 GCA_044238185.1 Prochlorococcaceae cyanobacterium
CGGTCGATCAGGATGTAGCGCCAGTAGCCGATCTTCTCGGAGAGATACACCGAATAGAGCACCCAGCTCAGGGGGAACCAGGTGATCGGCCGCTTGGTGCTGAGGGTGGGCAGGTCGATCGTGATGCCCTCGGCCACCAGGGCGCGGTTGAGGAAGCCGGCGTGGCGGGCCTCATCGCGGGCCATCAACTGGAAGAGCTCGCCCAGCTCCGGGCGCCCCGACTGCTTGAGCCGGCGCGACAGCTCCTTGAACAGCAGAAAGCCGGAAAACTCCGACACGCAGGAGCGCACCAGGTAGCTCTCGTAGGCCTCCTTCTCCTCGGGGCTGAGGTCGCGCAGGCGGTTGAGTGGGGCCTTGCGATCGAAGTGATCGCGGTTGTAGTCGGCCTGCATTTCGCCCAGCATCGCCTCGAAGGCTGGGCGTTGGTCGTGCAGGGAGGTGCGGGCTGCCTTCTCGATCTCGGTGGTGTAGAAGCGGGGTGTGAGCAGGTCCTCGCGCAGGTGGGGGGCGGCGGGGGTGGCGGTCATGGCAGGAAAGCGGGGGATGGAATTGGGGAGAGGACCCGGTCGTGAGGAGCGCGGGAATTGGGAGTGCTGAGGCCTTGGTGGCAGCAGGCCCAGGGGGATTCAGGGCCCACCAGCGCCCTGGCCCCCGCTGCGCTGGCGGGCCAGGGCGTAGGCCATGGCATCGGGTCCGCGGCGGTGGGCGGAGAACCAGCCCTGCGGCTCCTGCAGCCAGGCCAGGCGCGCGCGGCGGCTGCCGCTGCCACGGCAGAACTGGGCCAGGGTCGCTCTGGCGGCGTCCTGGTGCCCGTCGCGGTGACCGGGGCAGAGGCTTGCCAGCGGCCTCCAGCCAGCGTTCCTCCAGGCGCAGGTGCAGGCGCAGATCCCAGAGCAGTCGGCGGCAGGCCAACTGCTCAGCCTGGTCAGCTACGGCCAGTTGCTCACAGGCCAGCGGCTGGCGGTGCTGCTGGATCAGGCTGTCCAGCAGGGCCTCCAGGCGATCGTGCTGGCGTTCCAGCAGGGGTTCCTGCTGGGACCAGTGGCGCGGCCAGCCCGAGGGAGAGACGGGAGCCGCGCTGGACGCGTGGGCTGCACAGGCAAAGACCATCGGATGCCGCCTCTCAACGACATAACAACACCGTGATCTTACGTGATCATGATGACTGCCGTTCGTTCTGGTGCGGTATCCGTACACTCTGACTGTCTGTTAAGCTCCAGATGTATTTGCTGTGCTCTGCTCGGGGGGTCCTCCGGTGCAGTCGCGTCAGCCCTGTCCAGCGTCGTTTCGACCAGCTTTCCCCCCTCAGCCATGGACGCTCTCGCCGACTACTTCAAGGTGTTTTCCGAGCCGAACCGGTTGGCGGTGCTCGATGCCCTGCGCCAGGGGCCCCTCAATGTCACGGCGGTGGTGGAGCACACCGGTCTGAGCCAGGCCCTGGTGTCCAAGCACCTCAAGCTGCTCACCATCGCCGGTGTGGTGAAGCGCCGTCCGGAGGGCAGCTTGGTGTTCTACGACGTGATCGATCGCAGTGTGTTCAAGCTGCTCGCCCAGGCTGAAAAGCAGCTGCTCGCCGCCCGTCGCCAGCAGCTCGATGCCCTGGCCGCCATCCTCTGATCCCAGGCGGTTGCGGGGGATTTCGCTGTGACACCCGCGTCCCAACCCACCAGCCTGGAGAGTCTCCGTGCCGCCCTGGCGGCGGGAGAACGGCGGTTCCCTGGCCTCAAGTTGGCCGATCTGGACGGCGTCGATCTCGACCTGTCCGGTTGCAGCCTGGAGGGGGGCTGTTTCAAGGAGGCCCGCTTCGGCCGCGCCAGCCTGCGCGGAGCCCAGGTGCAGCGTTGCTGTTTCCAGCAGGCGCTGCTGTGGGGGGCTGATCTGTCCGGTCTGCGGGCCCAGTCCTCCCAGTGGCATGAGGCCGATCTCTCCGGTTCTCGCCTGCAACAGGCCGATTTCAGTGGGGCCCTGCTCCATCGCTGTTGCCTGCGTGGGGTGGTGGCCGCAGCGAGTCGCTGGCGGGAGGCCCGCTTGGTGGAGGCTGATTTCCGCTCCGGTCTCGACCAGCTCACCGATCTAGGCCAGGCCGACTTTCAGGCGGCCGACCTCAGCTTTGCCCTGATGCAACAGGTGCAGCTGCACGGGGCTGACCTGCGGGGGGCCTGCCTCTACGGAGCCAACCTCAGCGGAGCCGATCTCCAGCAGGCCGACCTGCGCGGCTGCGACCTGCGCGACACCCAGCTCAGTGGCGCTGACCTGCGGGAGGCCCGTCTGGAGGGTGCCCTGCTGCCTGCTGGTTTCTGACTCAGCCGTCCAGGCCCCAGGCACGGCGGATCGTGCCGTTGCTTACCTCCCAGGCATGTTCACCGCTGGCCACGCTGTGGGCCTGCCGCTCCGGTTGCACACCACGCCGTTCACATTCCTCCGCCAGGGCCGCCAGGCAGGTCTCGGCCTGCAGGATCAGCTGGCGAACGTGCTGGCTGCCGCCGGCGGCCTGGGCCATGGCGCCGTTCGCGCTGCAGAGCTGCAGGTCTTCCAGGTGCTGGTGCAGCCAGGTCCACTCGTAGTGGAGCATGGCCTCGCTGCACTGCTGGAGCTGTTGGCGGTAGACCTCCTGCTGGGGCAGCGGCGATTGGGGAGTCGGGCTGCCTGTGCTGGCCGGCTGGGCTGCAGCCAGTCTCTGCATGATTTCGCGCAGATGGCTCATGGCAGCAGGGGCCCGTGGACGTCACTGCTGCCATTCTGGGCTCCGGTTTGGAACGGTTGGCGCCCCAGGAGCTCAGCGGCGTCGTGATGCTGGCCCTCGGCCTGGCGGTGCTGTTGCACTCCGATTGGTTGGTCGGAACAACCAGGCTTGGGGTGTTTGCGGCAGAGAGAGCTGTTCCTCGCTCCAGTGGGCCAGCAGGGCTGCCAGCAGGCTGGCGCGATCTCCACGCAGGCGAATCATCGGAGAGTTGGGCGAAGGCCAGGGTCATGCTCAACCCCCTATGGGGTCTGGCCTGCGCTGCAGGGCACCGCCGCAGGCAACCAATCGCACCTGGCGCGGTATCCATGTCAGGGGTTGAGTGGGCGGGATCGAGGCATCTGCGCTAAGCAGGAATGGCCTGCGGTTTCTCCTGGAAGCGATGAAAGAGCTCACCAGTGCGATCAACCGGCACCTGGCCGCCGAGTTCCAGGCCAGTCACACCTATCTGGCGATGTCGATCTGGCTGCGGGAGAAGGATCTGGCCGGCTTCTCCACTTACATGCTCGCCAAGAGCAATGAGGAACGCGACCACGCGGCCCGGATGATCGCCTATCTGGTGGACAGCGACGAGCAGGTGGAACTGCCCACGGTGGAGGCACCCGAGCGCAGCTGGCCCTCGGTGCAGAAGTTGTTCGACCAGATCTACGACATGGAAAAGGGGGTAACGGCCTCGATCAATCGCCTGTACTCCATCGCTGAGAGCGCGGGGGAGCGCAGCGCCACCGCCATGCTCGATTGGTTCGTGGCCGAACAGCTTCAGGAGGAGGCCGAGGCCCGCTTCGTGTGCAAGCGGCTGCGCTTGGCGGGTGACAACAGCGCGGCCCTGCTGCTGCTCGACCAGCAGTTCCTCGAGGGCACGGCCCTGGCTCACGTGAAGGGGGGGCTCAGCGCGGCCAGCGGCGCCTGATGAGCCCAGGCCGGAGCCGCTCTCTCCCTGGGTCTCATCACTATGGTGCCAGCGTTTTATCGCTATAGTCCGTTTCATTGATTAAGTTGCTTTGATGGGTCTGGCTTGCCAAACCCTGGATGTCCCCTTCCCTGAGTGAGTTGTCCTGAGTGAGTTGTATGGAAAGGCTTCCTCCGATTCCCATCGACGATGCTCGCCGTTTCTGGGATGCGCGCTTTGCCGAGGAGGGTTTCGTCTATGGCGACGCCCCGAACGATTTTCTGCGGGAACAGGCGCGGGGTTTGCCGCCCGGCGACGTCCTCTGCCTGGCGGAAGGGGAGGGTCGCAATGGCGTGTTTCTGGCGGAACTCGGTCACAGGGTGACGGTGCAGGACATCAGCCCGGTGGGGCTGGCGAAGGCGGAACGCCTGGCCCGGCAGCGCGGGGTGTCCATTGCCACCCGCTGCAGTGACCTGCACCACGACACTCCAGCTGTCGAGAGTGCGGATCTGGTGGTGGCGATCTGGATGCACCTGCCCCCAACCCTGCGTGCCGAGGTGCACCACAAGGCGGTGCAGGCGTTGCGTCCCGGTGGGCACCTGATCCTGGAGGCCTACACACCCCGCCAACTGGCGCTTGGTACCGGTGGCCCGCCTGTGCTGGAGCTGTTGATCGAGCCGGCAGACCTGCGCCAGGAGCTTCAGGGGTTGGACCTCCTGATCCTGGAGGAAACGCGCCGGATGATCACGGAGGGGCCTTACCACCATGGTGAGAGTGCCGTGGTGCGCGTGCTGGGTCGCAGGCCGATGGGCTAGAGGGGGAGCGGCTTCGTTTGGTGCTCTTGCCATGGCTCACGACCTAGGCCAGTTGCGGCGCGATTACCGGCGCGGCGGGCTGCGGCGCGCCGATCTGCATGCCGATCCGGTGGAGCAGTTCCGGCTGTGGTTTGAGCAGGCCTGTAGCGCTGAGCTGCTGGAGCCCAACGCCATGGTGCTCGCCACCAGCGATGGTCAGCGGCCTTCCAGCCGCACCGTGTTGCTCAAGGCCTTCGACCAGCGGGGCTTTGTGTTTTTCACCAACTACGGCAGTCGCAAGGCGCGCGAGATCGATGCCACCGAACAGGTGAGTCTGCTGTTTCCCTGGTATGGCCTGGAGCGGCAGGTGGCCATCCTCGGGCCGGCCGCACGGATCTCCACCGCCGAATCGCTGGCCTATTTCCTCTCCCGTCCCTTCGGCAGTCGGCTGGGGGCTTGGGTGTCGCAGCAGAGCACGGTGATCAGCTCCCGCTCGATTCTGGAAATGCAGTGGCAGCACCTCAGGCAGCGCTTCGCCGATGGCCAGGTGCCCCTGCCCTCCGGTTGGGGCGGCTACCGCGTGCGGCCCCAGGAGGTGGAGTTCTGGCAGGGGGGCGAGAACCGTCTGCACGACCGCTTCCGCTATCGCCATCTGCCGCCCGCGGCGGGGGACGCAGCCGCCACTGAAGCCTCCTGGCTGATCGAGCGGCTTGCCCCCTGATCCGACCTCCGGCTTAGAAGCTGATGGTGGCTTTCAGAACCCCGCCATAGGTGTCGTTGAACCCTCTGTTCTGCACCCAGAAGAAGGCGGGAGTGAGGCTGATGTGGTCGCTCATCTCCAGCCTGTACCAGAGTTCATAGGCCAGGGTGTCCTTGCCGCCATCAGTCCAGATGCCGCCGTTGCAGTTGGCGTTGTTGCAGGTGCCGGAACCCTGGGCACCTGCACTGCCGATGGCCATGCCGAGAGTCGTGCCCTGCCTAAAGGCATCAGCCCATTGCAGGCCCACCATCCAGCTCCAGGCGTCGTTGCTGGAGCTGGACAGAGTTGAGTAACCGAAGCCAGTACTGATGGCAGGGATCCAGCCTGCATCCGAGGGCTCCCAGTAGCCACTGAGGCCGAGGCTATTGGACGCACTGCCCAGAAAGGAGTCCGGCATCAGACCGCTGCTGTAGGTATAGACAAGAGCAGTGCCCCAGTTTTTTGCGGCGTAACCCAACTGGGCGGTGGTGGTGAAGCCTTTGAAAACGCCACGACTGGAGCGATCAGCCCTGTCTTCAGCAGAAATGTAATTCACGCTGATGCTGAAGCCATCCTTCTCGTACCAGATGCCCACCCCAGCCCCCAGGTTGTCGCTGTAGGCAGCGGGGGCCCCGCCAAAGGTGAAGAGGTTGAGAATGTCTGCCGAATAGGCTCTGGGCTCAATGGCCAACATGTCACTCTGTTCCACCTTGGCACCTGCTGTGGCGGTCCAGTGTGTGTTAATCGGGAACTGATAAAAGAGCCGATCAACGGTCACTGAGTTAGGCCGATCTTCCTCCTGGAAGGCTGTTTCTAATTCGGTATTGCCGTTGCCAAGTACGGCGTTCTCAAAATTGCCAGCCCGCAGGGTGGTGCGTAGCAGGTCCTTGCTGCTGAAGCTGGTGTCGACGTTGAATTCCACGTTGTAGTTTGCGCTGAGCTTGTCGCCGTACCCCGTATTCGAAGCGCCGCCCAGCACCATGGTGGCCTCACCGCGCAGTTTGGTGGTGGTGGAGAACTGCTGGGCCTCCAGGGTCTTCACCTTGGATTCGAGACCATCCACGCGGCCCTTGAGCACGGCGAGTTCCTTCTCGAACTCGGCCATCAGGCGCTT